>JAZTWC010000040.1:0-20664 GCA_045635665.1 Acutalibacteraceae bacterium | reverse complement strand
ACTGAATTTGTAAGAGTGGTTAACAGCCATACTCTCAAGATGAGAGCTTACGAAAGAGGCAACGGTGAGACATTTGCTTGTGGTACCGGTGCTTGCGCTGCAGTTGTTGCTGCTGTAAGAAACGGCTTCTGCGAGATGGGTGAAGAAATCACTGTTAAACTTAAGGGCGGCGACCTTGCTGTAACTTATAACGAAGACGGCATCTTCCTTACAGGTAATGCTGTACTCGTATACGAAGGCGAAGCTGAATATTAAGAAATAGAGAAGCGGTACAGATAAGTGTACCGCTTCTTTTGAGGATTTATATATGAAAATAGGTAATATAGAATTAGACCCTCGCACAGCGGCACTTGCACCTATGGCGGGTGTAGCAGACAGAGCTTTCCGCGAAATCTGCCACGAGTACGGTGCTGGTTACGTTGTCAGTGAAATGGTCAGCAGTAAGGGTCTTACAATGTGCGACAGAAAGAGTAAGTCTTTGCTTTTGCTCAGCGATAAAGAGCGACCTGCAGCTGCACAGATTTTCGGCTCTGACCCTGATATTATGGCTGAAAGTGCTATTGAGTGTCTGAAGTTTAATCCTGATGTCATCGATATCAATATGGGTTGTCCTGCGCCAAAAATCGCGGGTAATGGGGGAGGAAGTGCCCTCTTGAAAGACCCTGACCTTGCAGAGAAAATTATGAAGAGTGTACGCAAGGCTGTGGATATTCCCGTTACTGTAAAAATCAGACTCGGTTGGGACTTTGATAATATCAACTGTGTCGATATGGCAAAACGTGCTGAAAATGCAGGTATGGATGCTATCACAGTGCATGGAAGAACGAGAATGCAGATGTATGCTCCACCCGTCGACAGAAAGATGATAGCGGAAGTCAAGAAGAATGTCAGCATACCCGTAATCGCAAACGGTGATATTGTTGACGGAATCTCAGCGGCAAAGATGATAGAAGAAACTAACTGTGACTATATTATGGTCGGCAGGGGAGCTCTCGGCAGACCTTGGGTTTTCAGTCAGATAAGTGCTTACCTCAAGCACGAGTCAATTTTGCCTGAGCCACCCGTAGCCGAAAGAATGAGAGTTATGGTGCGACATATCAAGCTTATCTGTGAATACAAGGGCGAACGAATCGGTATAAAAGAGGCAAGAAAGCATGCCGCCTGGTACATCAAAGGCATACACGGTGCAGCTCAGTACCGTCAGCAGGTAGGTGCACTGTCTAGTATCGAGCAGCTCGAAGAGCTTGCGTACAAAATAACAATGGAAAACCTTTGATATACATTCGGTTGACAATGATTTTTAGCACTAAAGTCTTGACTTATAGTCAATCCTATGCTAAAATCTTATAGATATTTTGAAAAGCTTTGACCAAGAGGAGTAATAAGATACAGCTTTCAGAGAGAGGGTGGCAGGTGAAAACCCTTAAGTGAAATCTTATGAAGGTAGCTTGCGAGCTTCGGGAAGAAATCTTATGGGAGAGTAGAACTCGACGTTAATTCCACGTTACGGATAAAGAGTGCAGTGCTTCGGCACTGAATTCAGGTGGTACCACGAGAACAAAGCCTCGTCCTGAAATTTTTTCAGGACGGGCTTTTTTAATTATGAATTATGATTCGGGGTTATGAGTTGCGACAAAAAAGCATCTTCAGGGTGATTTTACCCGCCGAATTTATATAGTTCTAATCTTAAATTATTAAATTAATTTTGGTGTGCGGAGAAAAAAAGTGGGGTATAGGAATTGTTTAAACGCAATTCCGCATTCCGAATTCCGCATTCCGAATTTACTTGAACGGAGTGAAAGTAATTATGGCAAAAGAACTTGCAAAACAGTACGATCCGAAAAACGTTGAAGATCGTATCTACAAGACCTGGCTTGACGGAAAATATTTCCACGCTGAGGTTGATGAAAAGAAAAATCCCTATACAATCGTAATCCCCCCACCAAACATCACAGGTCAGCTTCATATGGGTCACGCCCTCGACAATACTCTTCAGGATATTCTTATCCGTTTCAGAAGAATGCAGGGTTTTGACACACTCTGGCTCCCCGGCACAGACCATGCTTCAATTGCTACTGAAGCTAAGATTGTTGAAGCTATGAAAGCTGAAGGCATTTCAAAGGAAGATCTCGGTAGAGAAGGCTTCCTCGAGAGAGCTTGGGATTGGAAAGCTCAGTACGGTGGCAGAATTATCGAACAGCTTAAGAAGATGGGTTCATCATGTGACTGGGACAGAGAGCGTTTTACTCTCGACGAGGGTTGCTCAAAGGCTGTAAAAGAAGTATTCGTTAACCTTTATGAAAAGGGTCTCATTTACCGCGGTGAAAGAATGATCAACTGGTGTACTCACTGTAAGACATCAATTTCAGACGCTGAGGTTGAGCACGAAGAAAAAGACGGCAACTTCTGGCACCTGAGATATCCCTTTGTTGACGGTACAGGTTACATTGAAGTTGCTACAACACGTCCTGAGACTATCCCCGGTGATACAGGTGTCGCTGTACATCCCGACGATGAAAGATATAAGGATATCATCGGTAAGATGGTTGTTATCCCCGTAATAGGCAGAGAAATTCCCATCGTTGCTGATACCTACGCTAAGATGGATAAGGGTACAGGTGCTGTTAAAATCACACCTGCTCACGACCCCAACGACTTCGAAGTTGGTCTGAGATGTGACCTTCCCGTACTCAACGTAATGACAGACGACGGCTTTATGAACGAAGCTGCAGGCAAGTACGAGGGTATGAACCTTATGGAATGCCGTAAGGCAATTATTGCTGATATGGAAGCTGCAGGCGCTCTTGTTAAGATTGAGCCCACTAAGCACGAGGTCGGCACTTGCTACCGCTGTCATACAGCTGTTGAGCCCCGCGTTTCAAAGCAGTGGTTCGTTAAGATGGAACCCCTTGCAAAACCCGCTATTGAAGTTGTACGTGAAGGCAAGGTTAAGTTTATTCCTGAACGTTTTGACAAAATTTATTATAACTGGATGGAAAACATCCGTGACTGGTGTATTTCACGTCAGCTCTGGTGGGGACACAGAATTCCCGCTTGGTACTGTGAAGAATGCGGTGAAATCACAGTTTCAAAAGAAGACGCAACAAAGTGCTGCAAGTGCGGTAGCACAAAAATCACTCAGGATCCCGATACACTTGATACATGGTTCTCATCAGCTCTCTGGCCTTTCTCAACACTCGGCTGGCCCGAAAAGACACCTGAGCTTATGCACTACTATCCCACAAGCACACTTGTAACAGGTTACGATATTATCTTCTTCTGGGTTGCAAGAATGATTTTCTCAGCTTGCGAGCAGATGGGTGAAGTACCTTTCGATACAGTATTCATTCACGGTATTGTACGTGACGAGCTTGGCAGAAAGATGTCAAAGTCTCTCGGTAATGGCATCGATCCTCTTGTAGTTATTGATCAGTACGGCGCTGACGCGCTCAGACTTACACTCGCTACAGGTAACAGCCCCGGTAACGATATGCGTTACAGCGAAAAGAAGGTTGAAGCTTCAAGAAACTTCTGTAACAAGATCTGGAATGCTGCAAGATTTATCCTTATGAATCTTCCTGAAGATGAAGCAGCTCCTCACATTCCTGCTGACCTCGCACTTGAAGATAAGTGGATTCTTTCTCAATACAACAGACTTACTAAGGAAGTTACAGACAACCTTGATAAGTTTGTGCTTGGTGTTGCTGTGCAGAAACTCTACGATTTCATCTGGGATATTTTCTGCGACTGGTACATCGAACTTGCTAAGATCAGACTTCAGAAGGGTGGCGACGAAGCTGCAACTGCAAGAGCTGTTCTTGTTTATGTTATGAGCGAAACTCTCAAGCTTCTTCATCCCTTTATGCCTTTCATCACAGAAGAAATCTGGCAGACACTTCCTCACGACGGTGAGACAATTATGAAAGCTCCCTGGCCTGTATTCAGTGATGAACTCGTGTTCACTGAAGATGAAGAGCAGATGAACATCATTATGGATGCTATCAGAGCTATTCGTAACAGACGCGGTGAAATGAACGTACCTCCCTCAAGAAAGGCTCACGTTTACATTGCAACTGAAAAGAAAGATATCTTTGCTCTTTCAGCAGTATTTATGCAGAAACTCGCTTCTGCTTCAGAAGTAACTGTAGGTGACAGCTTCAACATCGAGGGCAGTGTAAGCATCGTTACAGCTGATGCTAAGATTTATATTCCTATGGGTGACCTTGTTGACTTCGAAGCTGAAAGAAAGAGACTTCTCAAGGAAAAAGAGGCAGCTGAAAAGAAGCTCGCTCAGATTAACGGCAAGCTTTCAAATCCTGGTTTCCTTGCAAAGGCTCCTGCTAATGTAATTGAAACACAGAAGGCTGACGCTGAAAAGCTCACAGAAAAAATTAAGATGATCGACGAAAGCCTTGCAGCGCTTCAGTAATAACAGCGCATTTTTGATTCTTTTTGTGCGCTAGCAAAAAGAATGCCCGCCCGGCGAGGGCATACAGATAATAAATTAAGGACAGTTCTTCGGAGCTGTCCTTTTTGTTTCATTTGACATTTCAATGCGGTACTGATATAATGTAATAAATAATCCAAGGAGGAAACATTATGGATATCTTAGGCAAAATTTTTGCACTTATTACATCAATTATTTTCACTTTCAGTGGTGGCGGACCTCTTATAGCTGAGTATGATGCTGAGCCGTCAACTAAGCTGACTCAGACTGATATGATTGCAGGGGAGCTTCCCAATGAGCTTCAGCTCAAGGATTTTTACGCTAACTCAGAAGAAGGATTTGTTATTCCTGGACTCAAAGAGGGTTTTGTACCTCAGGGTATCTTCTATGAAGCAGGTCATGATATTTTCCTTATCTCAGGCTATTACAAAGACAAGGCACAGCCCTCGAGAGTTATTCTCGTTGACGGTAATGGTAACTTCGTCAAGTCTGTGGGCTGTCTGACTAAAACCGGCAAAAATGCTACTGGTCACTTTGGTGGTATAGCTGTGTTTAAGGATAATGTTTATGTTGCAACTACAAGTGTTACACACGTGCTTTCACTCAGCGACATTCTCAATGCTGAAGACGATAGCTATGTGCCCATCAAAAAAGAGCTTTACACCGATACCACCTGCTCATATGTTAACGTATGCGACGGAGTGCTCTATATCGGTGAGTTTACAGATATCACCTTTGATGATATGAAGGGTGCAACCAATGTTTACACCGACAAATTCGGTCAGAAGTACTACTCTCGCTGTAATGCTTTCATTTTAGATGAAAACGCACCATGGGGTATCAAGGAAGATAAAATTGATAAAGACGGCAATATTGTACCCGACTTTGCTATGACTTCACCTTTTAAAGTGCAGGGTATCTGTATTCTTCTTGACGGCAAAATCGTTTACACTGCTTCGTCAACTGCTGTCACAAACTCGAGAGTTTATCTCTATGAAGACGTAACAAAAGGCGAGCCTGACGAGATAATCGAAGTTGCAGGTCAGGATGTGCCTCTTTACTACTGTCAGAAAAAAGACAGGATTGCACAATACAGGGTGCCTACTTTCCTCGAAGAGTCAACAATTTATCCCGACGGCAGTATTTATATTATAACAGAGTCTGCTGCAGCACCTTATGTTAAACAGAGTAAAAATCCAATTGATACTGTAATCAAATGGGACATTAACAATATGAAATAAGGCGGTAATATAATGAGTGTTTCAAGATACAACAGAATTTACAATTTCAGCTTAGCGCTTATAGTTTTATTCAATGTGCTTTGTGTTGCCGATATGATTCTGACATTGGGTATAGTCAGCAAAATCGCTATAGTTTATCTGATTTATGCCTTGGGTATGCTCGCGTATAAGGTGCATCTGACAAGAAAGTTTTTCCTTGGAAATGATGTCATATACAACCTGGTTGCCCACGGGGTGCTTACAGGTCTGAGTATAGTGATGATTATAATTATTGCGTTTTAATTGAAAGGTTTTGTTATTATGAAATCTGAATCAAAATTTAAAAGCTTAGCTTCGGCGAGTTTCTTCTTTGTAACAGTCTATTTCCTGCTGAACACTGCACTTCTGATTGAGTGGATGAATATGCAAGGTACCTTATCAGCGTTTGCCAGTGTTGTATTTACCATTGACTGTTTTACATGGCACATTTACGGAATAATTGCAGTTGTGGGTTTCATCATCAGGACTGTTACATATAGGCAACAACATGATACTCGTTGGAGAGTTTATCTGATTTTGCACTTAGTGTTTATGTTAGTAAGCTTCTTCGAGATTTTTCATATGATACAAAATGCGTTTTAAAATCATCATACGTATGCAAAAAGGACAGCTCATACCGAGCTGTCCTTAAGTTTTTTATTGTGAAACAACAAGGTTCCGGGTACCCGACCGCAATCTTTGATTGCTCGTCGGGTCGGGCTCTTATTCGCCTATGTAAGTGAATCTCTTGTAAGTTTTGCCATCTCTTTCGACGGTTTCGTTCCACATTGATGCAGGTCTTACCCACATACCGCCATCACCGTAAAGAGCTTTGTAAACCACATAATCCTCAGTGGTTTCGCTGTGCTTGGCTATGGCGATAACTTCGTATTCGTTGCCTTTGAAGTGACGATATCTTCCGAGCTTAATCTCATTCATAGCTGTTAAATTTATCGTGGTACTTGATATAGTTAGCTATGAAACCAACAAGCAGAGCCACAAGAATAACAGGGGAGAGCACAACAACACCGAGAACAAGACCGATTACCACACCGAGACCTTTTTTACTCTTGATGAAGTTTGGCTTTGTCATATCTTTTGCAGGCAGGTCGCCCCAAAGGTTAAGCACTGCCTCACCGTCACAGATACCGCTGTTGTAAAGCAGGGGCTCAACTGTACTCTGAACTGACTCAGCACCCTTTAAGATTTTGCCTATCTTGATGCCAAAGACTGCCAGTATACTGTCAATGATTGCGAGTATGCCCATTGTGATTTTATAGTATGCTGTGTCAGGTGAGTACGGGCTGTCGCCGCCGAAAAGGTTAGCAACGAGTGATACAATAAAGTCAACAACTTTTTCGTCCTTGATATGCTGCCAATCCTTTTTCTTAAGACCTGACTCCTTCTTGCAAAGAGGAGCAAGGTTGCCGATTGTCAGGTTGCCGAGAATTTTTGCAAAGGGCTTGATTATCCAGCCGATTTTATAGATGAGTCCGGGCTTGACGCTGAATGAGTTTGCCATTCTTGCAAATTCAGGAATATCACTGCCTGCCTTTGCGATGACTCGTCTTATCATACCGAAGAACTTGTCTTCAACGTGGTCTTTGACCTTTCTGCCGCCTACTTCACAGTCAACATCAGCAGATTTTACATCGATTTTACCCTCGGCAGGCATAAATGTCACCTGACGGAAAGCTGCCGGGTACCCAACGGCACCTGCGGTAGTAATATCATAGAAGATCTTACCATTATCTGTATATTTGTAGGAGATATCCTGCATATGAGTATGACCGGTGAACATATAGTTAAGACCAAGATCGGTGAACTCATCGATACGCTTGTCAGCTTCACCCATAATGTTACCGCCACCGATAATCTTATAGAAAGGTGAGGGAGAAAGCATAGGATGATGAGTCATAGGGATAATGAACTGACCGTTTTTCTTAGCATCTTCAATCTGCTCTGCAATCCACTGGAAGCAGTCGTCTGAAAATCCGCTTGCACCCTTGTGGTTTCTGTCATCATTGAGTCCGAAAAGTCTATAGCCGTCACAGAGCTGAACAACATATGACATACTGTCTTCGTGAAGAGCAATTGCTTCATCGGGGCCAAACTCGCGGTACATATCAAGAAGCTCTTCTCTCTTTGTGCCGGGTACAACCTTTTTTTCGTCGCCTTCATATGCGTAAGTCATACCGTTACCGTTGAAGTCGTGCGTAGCTGTGATAACGTATACTCTTTTGCCTTTTTCCTTGAGACCGCGCAGGAGTTTTATTACACCCTCGTGACTTGGTTTTTCTGCTTTGTTTGTTACGTCACCGCTGACGAGTACAATTTCAGCATCATCTTTTGCAAGCTGATCCATAAGCGCCTCGAGTATTTCCTTGCTGTAAACCATTTCGTTTGAAGCTGTGGCATTAGTTTTATCGAAAGCCTTACCAGAGCATCCCATTTCTCGTGCGTAGTAGTGAATGTCTGAAATGATATTCACTTTCAAGGGCTTGATGTTTTCATACATAGTTTATTTCTCCTTAATTATAAGTTTGTGAGTGTCTTTGTATTTACTGCTGAATGTGAACTCGAGACAGCCGTTTTCACTATTGAATGCGATATTTTCTCCGTCGAGAGTTGCTGTGTACTCTTTACCTTCAGCCATTACTGAAAGAAGATTAAACTTCTCATTTTTGCCATAGTAAGTAAATGTGATTTCAGCCTGAGTGTTATCTTCGTTAAAACTTGTCTTTTCGAGATAAGTATCAAAGCCGACATTTACAGTGCCGGGGCAGTAATAAGCCTTGGCCCACATATTGATAGGAGTAGACAGACCACCGAAGTTGTGGAACCAACCGCCACAGCCTGTTACAGTGTTGACCATCTCAAATGTATAGTATGTATCGTCAACTTCTCTCTTCCAGATGTTAAGAGCCATATGTGCGATGTCTTTTGCGATTTCACTTTCACCGCAGTCAAGCATACTCTTCCAGATAAACCACTGATGGGGGAACCAGATATTGCCGTTCCAATAGCCGTTGACCATATAGTATCCAGCCGTCATATCGACTGCGCTGATGCCGAAGGGTGAGTGCATTTCTTTGTCGTTCGTCAGGTGACCGATAATCTTTTCTTTCTGATTTTCGTCGCAGGCACCTGCAATAATAGGATAGATACCGTCAAGACCTTTGTTGAGATTTTCACCGTCGTTTCTCCTGAAAATTTCTACAGGTTCATAGTTTTCATCGTGAAGCACATAGCTGTAGTAACCGCTTTCATCGTCCCATGAGTATTTGTTGAGTGCTGATGTGAGTCTTTCAGCATCGGCAGTGTACTCAGCGATATCGTCATTTTTGCCGAGTCTGTCAGCGAGTATAGCGAGAATCTTGCCGAAACGGATAACCTGAGAAGTTGAGATAACAGGTGAAGCTTTATCACGGAGTCTCTGCTTCATCATAGCTACCTGAGCCGGGTAGTCATCCATACCGCTTGTGGAATAGAAATAGTCATATGTAGTGAGTATACCGCTTTTGAACTTGGCTGTTGTAGAGCCTCTGATTTTACCTGCAAGGAAGCGATAATAAAGTCTTGCTCTAGCATAGTAGGAGAGGAGATGCTCCTTATTATCGGACTTCTGAATCATTTCATAAAGCTGATAGATCTGCACGGGTACGGGTGAGCCGTGATGCAGGAAAGCATAGTCGGGGTTGTCCTCATCACTGAGATATGTATCAATAATATACTCGGCGAATTTAGGTGCAATTTCATTCATTCCGAGACCAATAAAGCCTGAGTCCCAGGTATAAAGGCAGTCCCAACGTTTGCCGGGTGTGTGGTGAATGATATACTCGCCGTGCTTGTAAATAGGATAAACAACATTGGTCATAAGAGTTGCAGCGAGAATCTGATTGCTGAGCTTGTATTTTTCACCTGAGGGGTTGAGATTGATATCAATAGCAGTAGCTTTTGCCTTGAGATAGATTTCTTCGTACTCGGCTTCGCTGAGATATTCAGTTTCACCTTTTGAGACTACAGCATATTGCACTTTAGTTTCACCGGGCTCGATGAAAATTGTATGGCTGATTGCGTTGTGGAAGAAGCCTTCATCGCTGTGTTTGCGATTGAATGCACCTGTGAAACTCTCGGTTACATCGTCAAATGTTTCGTCGGCATTTGAAAGACGTGCTGTCATACAGTCTTCAAGTGCGCCTGTTGCAATTTCTCTGAAACGGGTGTTATTATCAAACACACGAAGCTTATATTCACCATCAATTTTCTCGTACTTAAGAGTGGTGAGATAACCTTTATCGCATTTTGCATTATCGATTTCGGGGGTAAAATTAACACCCTCTGTGTATACTATAATATTATCCTTGTCGTTGTCTTCGGTAATAGCCATAAAGTCAAATTCAGCAGCGCCTGTGCCCTGACCGACAAATTCAAGTTCGAGTTTACCTTTTTTGACTTTTCCAAGGAAAACATATTTGATTTCAGGTGCGTCGCAAGGGGAGAACTCTATAGTTTTATCTCCGAGGGTAAATGTTGCAACGCGGTCACTGTTTATATAGTGCACACCGACCTGCTTGCCCTGCTCATAGTAAATATCACTTGTGCGGTATCTGATAGCGAGTACAGCATTTTCAAAATTTTCATCAACATCTATGGTATACTTAACTTTATCGCCTTTGGTTGCACCGAAGGGTTCGATAACTTTATGGGGCATATGCCACTTTTCGGCTCTGTCGCCAAGACCTTTGCCGTCAACAAAAGTTTTATCAAGGAATAAGCCTTTCTTTCTGCCGTCAGCATTCTGCTGATCCCATGGGCGGGTCATAGTGTAGGTGTATTCGCTATAGTCAGTCGCGTCCCAATAAACACACTTTGAGGGAAGAGAGACTTCAGTATATAGATCCTGAGGATATTCAATGGATGAAAAATAGTTGACCACGCAGTTTTTGATAATATCAGTGTTGTTGACAATTTCAGTTCTGACAAGTATACTGTTGTCTGTGAGTTTGGTATAGGAAACATCAGAGATGACTTTATCTTTCCACTGTAAATCGTGTCTGTATGAATAGAAAGAATAGTCCTCATTGCAAAGCCATGGGTGGTATGCGCTTGGGAGGGTAACATTGGGTACTTTTATATCAAAAGCACTTATAGCAGGAGTGACACAAAAGTCAAATCTTATACCTGCATATTTTTCGTGCTTGGCAATATTTGAAAGTCCCGCATACTTTTTTGAAAAGGGTCCCCATCCAAAAAAACATCCGAATTTATCGTTCATTTTATGTAAACCTCACTTCGATATGTGTAATATATATATCAATAATTATACAACATCTTGTGATTTATTGTCAACGCATTTCACTTAAATTACATTTTAGGTAATAAAAAATACACACTTTCAACAGAAATGTCAATTTGTTCCCATTAAAAGATATTAAATAATGAAAAAAATTGTAATTCTTTAAAAAATAACTTGCTTTTTGAAAAGTAAGGTGCTATAATCAATGAGTAAAAATAAAAGAAATTTCAGGAGGTATTTCCAATGAAAAAAGTTTTAGCCTTGGTGCTTGCTGTTATGATGCTTTTCGGTTCACTCTCAGTTAACGCTTCAGCAGCCATAACAGACTACAAACCGTCAGAAGCTTCAATAGCTAAATACACAACCTTAAAGCAGACAGGTGTTATCAACTCCGATCAGGCAATTCTTGCTTTCGACGCACAGAACGGCACTTTCTTCGGTACGCTTAACGTTTATGAAGGTGGTAAATTCCAGAGTTTAGACGATGTTACAGGTGTATACTATATGATTCCTGATAACATCAACTCATTTAATACTAACCTTATTCCCGGTCGTTATGTAATCCTTCCTCAGGTTGTTGCTCCTGTTGGTAAGACATTTGACGGTTGGTACTGCTACTATGATGATGAATTATATTCAGCTGGTAGTAAGTATATCATCCCCGGTGATGCTAAATTTGGTGTTAGCTCATTTGAAGGTGTAATTGAGTTCGTTGCATTCTACAGCCCCGCTCCCGTTGAAAAAGACATTTTTGCTACAATCATCACAACACTTATTGGTTTAGTAGCAGGTTTTATCGCTCCTATGATCGGTATGTCTGAAGAAGAACTCGTAGCCCTCGTTAGCGGCCTTTTCAACTAATTCATTCAGGAGGATTAAATTATGAAAAAAGTTTTAGCTTTATTTCTCGCAATTATGATGATCTTCAGTGCTCTTTCAGTCGGTGCTTCAGCAATGGACATTGAGTCTGTAAGAGATAAAGAGAACATCGGAGACAATCAGGCAATTCTCAGTTTTGACCTCAATGGCGGCACAATCAAGGGTGGCGTAAGAATTTACACTCCCGAGTATTATGATGCAACAGGCAAACTTGTTCCCGGTTCATTCAGCTGGTCAGAAAACTACCTTGAAGATATGTACTATATGATCCCTGAAAACGGTGCTCAGACTCCCGGTTCAACCGTAAGACTTCCCAGTGTTACACCTCCTTCAGGTTATGTATTCAACGGTTGGTACTGTGTTTGGTCAAATTCTACTCATCCCGGTAACCGTATGTACACAATCCCCGATTACACAGGCGGTCAGGTAATTCAGTTTATTGCTGACTATGCACTTGAAGAAGCTGAACCAGAGGCAATGGATACAGTTATGGATATCCTCGTTAAGGTATTCGGTACAATTATCGGTCTCCTCTTCTTATCAGACAGAGAAGAAGGTGCTGTTGAGGCAGGCATGCAGCTTATGAGTGATCTCCTTGCTACACTCTTATCATAAGTTATACATAAGTTTAACCTCCGTTTTTACGGAGGTTTTCTTTTTGGTTCAGTCCGATTTTTGGTATTTACAATCACGTGCTTTTTTGATAATATATTAGTGTAAAACTTGCAGTGAGGTAAAATTATGCAGAACAATGAAATTTATGTGCCGCTTCTTTCATGGCTAATCGGTGGTTCAAGAATTGGCGGTGGCTATAACTACTACACATCATCAAAAGGTACCGATCCTATGCTCGGTTGTCTAGGTAAAAATGTATTCAACTACAGAGTATGGATAGAAAAATCCGATGAGCAGGAATTTATTAAGGCGGCAGTGTACTTCGGAGAAAAAAGCTTTGAGATGCAGCCTGAAGATGCAGTTGAAATCACTACATACGAAATGGAAGAGGAAAGCAGACCTCTTGTAAAGGCGTGGCTTGAAGAAAAATACGCAACATATTTAGCTCAGCAATAATATATAAATGCAGGCAGTTTTGCCTGCATTTTTCCTTGGGTATACAAAGTGCACAATTAAATTTTACATAAAAACTTTTTTGGAGCATTTGAGAGTAAAATAAAGAAAAACGAAGAAAATCAAAGAATTCTAATTCGTACGGCAAAAATGTGCTGATTTCTCACGGAAAAATGCAAAAAAACTGTTGACATTTGTGCGATTTTGTTCTATAGTTTTTGATGTATAATCGTGTCAAGAAAGGGGATTTTGCAAGTGGAAGATAATATTATTATCAGACTTCAGGATATATCAAAGAAATTTGAAGATGACGTTATTCTCGACTCAATAAATCTGAGCATAAAAGATAAGGAGTTTATGACCTTTCTCGGTCCGTCAGGTTGCGGTAAAACAACGACCCTCAGAATAATCGCAGGCTTTCTTGAAGCAGATAGCGGTCAGGTGATTTTCGAAGGCAAAGACATCAATTCTCTGCCGCCTCACAAACGTCAGGTTAATACAATATTCCAGCGTTACGCACTGTTTCCGCACCTTAATGTTTATGATAATATAGCTTTCGGTCTTCGTATAAAGAAGATGAAAGAAAAAGATATAGCTAAAAAAGTCGGCGAAATGCTTGAACTCGTTAATCTTAAAGGTTTTCAGAAAAGAGACATCTCATCACTTTCAGGCGGTCAGCAGCAACGCGTTGCGATTGCCAGAGCTCTTGCAGTAGAACCCCGCGTACTCTTGCTTGATGAGCCTCTTGGTGCACTTGACTTAAAGCTTCGCAAGGATATGCAGGTTGAACTCAAAAATATTCAGAAGCGTATGGGTATCACCTTTATCTATGTTACCCACGATCAGCAGGAAGCTCTTTCAATGAGTGACACTGTTGTTGTAATGAATGGTGGCAGAATTCAGCAGATCGGTACGCCCATCGATATCTATAATGAGCCGAAAAATGCCTTTGTTGCAGACTTCATTGGTGAAAGTAATATCCTTGATGGTGTGATGCTTGACGACTTTAAGGCTAAGTTTTCAGGTGCAATTTTCCAGTGCCTTGACAAAGGCTTCAAGGTTAACGAAGCTGTTGATATTGTTGTACGCCCCGAAGACGTTGATGTTGTCCCCTATGGTGAGGGTACTATCAGCGGTGTAATCACATCAAATACTTTCAAAGGTGTACACTTTGAAATGATCGTTGATATTGATAATTTCAAGTGGATGATACAGACTACCGATTATTATCCTGTTGGTACAAAGATTGGTATTCAGATTGAGCCTGATGCTATTCATGTTATGAAAAAGAGCGAATACTCAGGTATGTTCGGTGACTACAGCTCATTCAGTGATGAGCTCGAGCGCCTTTCAGATGTTTCAGAAGAAGAGGAGGAGTGATAAATGAAAAAACGCTCTCTCGGTGAAAAGCTTGTCGCTTCGCCTTATATTGTCTGGGCGGCAATGTTTATTATTGTGCCGTTGATTTTTGTCGCGTACTATTCAGTTACCGACTCAAACGGTAATTTCACGTTAGAGTATATTGCCGATATCGGCAGATACAAGGACGTTATGCTCAACTCAATATGGTTGGGCTTTATCGCTACGGTTATCAGTCTCTTCCTGGCGTATCCGCTGGCGTACATTATGGCAAGAAGCAAAGCCAACACACAAAGAACAATGATGATGCTTGTTATGCTTCCTATGTGGATGAATCTGCTTATCAGAACATACTCGATGATGATTCTTATGCAGGATACAGGCGTTATCAACTCAGTTCTTACAGCTTTGAATTTGCCTAATCTTCATATGATTAACACTCAGGGTGCTGTTGTTTTTGGTATGGTGTATAACTACATACCTTATATGATTCTGCCCCTTTACAATATAATGTCAAAGATGGATCACAATCTTATTGAGGCCGCCGAAGACCTTGGTGGCAACAAGTTTACTGTATTTAAGAACGTTATTCTTCCTTTGAGTATGCCCGGTATTGCTTCCGGCTTTACTATGGTATTTGTACCATCAGTTTCTACTTTTTATATCTCAAAGAAACTCGGCGGTAATACCTTCTCACTTATAGGTGACGTTATTGAAATGCAGTTCAAGTCATCCAATAACTACAATCTCGGTGCTGCACTTTCAATGGTGCTTATGGTACTGATTATCATCTGTATGATGGTTATGAACCGTTTCACCGGTGATGATGATGATGGAGGTGTATTGATATGAAAACTAAAATGTCACCTCTTTCAAGACTTTACGTTGCATTTATTATGATGCTTCTCTATGCGCCTATCGTTGTAATGATAGTCTTTTCATTCAATGCGTCAGCCAGCACAAGCGTAATGACAGGCTTTTCACTCAAGTGGTATGAATCCCTGCTTCACGACAGTGCTACTATAAACGCCCTTAAGAATACCCTTATTCTTGCAGTGTCATCATCACTTTTGGCTACTGTTATGGGTACTGCCGCTGCAGTTGGTCTCAACGCTTATAAAAACAAGTTTATCAAAAAGACAGTTATGGGTGTTACGAACATTCCTATGATGAACCCCGAAATCGTTACAGGTATCTCAATGATGCTTCTTTTCGTTTTCTGTGCCAAGCTCATAGGCGTTACTGATGCCCTCGGTTTTGGCACAATGCTTGTGGCTCACGTCACATTCAACCTGCCTTATGTTATTTTGTCAGTGCTTCCGAAGCTTCGTCAGATGGATAAATATCTCCCCGAAGCCGCTATGGACCTTGGTTGCACACCTATTCAGTCATTTTTTAAAGTAACACTTCCCTCAATCTCTACGGGTATTGTATCGGGTCTGATGATGTCATTTACCCTTTCACTTGATGACTTTGTAATCAGTTACTTTACTCAGGGTCCTTCATTCGAGACCCTGCCCATCAGAATTTTCTCAATGACCAAAAAGCGCGTTACACCCGATATGTACGCACTTTCAACTCTCATATTTGTTGTTATTCTTCTGCTTCTTGTGCTTCTCAACGTGGCTCAGGTCAGAGGCGAAAAGAAAATGAACAACAAGCTCAACAAAGGCAAAAGGGGGTAAAGCAATGAAAAAGATTTTAGCTTTATGTTTTATCCTGCTTATTATCTGTACACTGCCGATATCTGTAAGTGCCTACGAAAACGAAGACTATTACAGCGGACTTGAGGGTACGGTAATCAATGTCTTTAATTGGGGTGAATACATCAGCGATACCTACGAAGACGGTATGCTTGATGTAAACAAGGAATTTGAAAAACTCACAGGCATCAAGGTCAACTACGTTACCTATGAAAGCAATGAGGATATGTACCCGAAAATTAAAAACGGCGGTGCGAGCTACGATATTATCATTCCCTCTGACTATATGATTCAGCGAATGATTGCAGAAAATATGCTGCTAGAAATTGATGTTGACTCTCTGCCAAACTACAAGTATGTTTCCGAAGACTACAGAGATATGTACTATGACCCTGATAATGCTTATTCAGTACCTTTCAATGTCGGTATGGTTGGTCTTATCTACAACAAAACTATGGTTGAAGAAGAACCGACAAGCTGGACTGCACTCTGGGATGAGAGATATGCGGGCAAGATTCTTATGATAGATAACCCCCGTGATGCTTTCGCTATCCCTCAGAAAATACTCGGTTACTCACTTAACTCAACTGATGAAAAAGAGCTTTCTGACGTAGCTCAGATGCTTATTGAGCAGAAACCGCTTCTTCAGGGCTATGTTATGGACGAAATCTATAACAAGATGGAAAGTGGCGAAGCAGCTATGGTACCTTATTATGTAGGTGACTACATCCTTATGAAAGATGTAAATCCTGATCTCAGCTTTGTCTATCCCAAAGAGGGTGTAAACGTCTTTGTTGATGCTATGTGCATACCGAAGTGCACTCAGAATTATGAGGCTGCCATCAAGTATATTAACTTTATGCTTGACCCTGAAATTGCGCTTTCAAATGCTCTTTATATCGGTTATGCAACACCGAATACAGGTGTTCTCGAGCATCCCGATTATGCTGAGATGAGAGACAATGAGTTTCTTTACCCCGACAAAGACAATATGCCGGAGGTTGAGTATTTCCATAATCTGCCTCAGGAAACTCTCGATATGTTTTCTCAGCTCTGGAATGAAATCAGAATTTACGGCTCAGACAATACTCACATCTATATAGGCTTTGCTGTTGTCGGCCTTTTGTTGGTTTTCTTTATGGTTAAGAAGTATCTGACCAAGAGAAAGAGAGAGTATTGGTACAACTCAATATAAAAATAAACCTACCGAAATAAGTCGGTAGGTTTTCTTTTGTTGTGGTATCCGTCAGGGTAATGCGTAAAAATTGCTTTCCCAGGCCGGAATATAAGGATGCTGACGGAAATATATTTTATAACCCTCATAGAGCTCTTTGATTTTAAACGGCAGTGCGAACATATCTTCATTGCGGTGATATGCACAGACATAGAGTTTAGGTCTGTATTTTGTAACTGTTTCCTTTGCACCATCGAGAGCCTTCAGCTCAGCTCCCTCAATATCCATCTTGATGAAAGTTACTTCACCGTCTGCAATGTTGTCTACACTGTTAAACTGCACAGGTATACCGCCATCTTCGAGTCGCGAGTTTCTTCCGCTCTTCTTTGCAAAGTAAAGGGTCTCTTCCTTATCCCAGGCACCCATATTAAGACGAACAAGATTATTGAGACCTTCAGTTTTTCTTTCGAGTTTTCGGAAGTTCTTTTCATCGGGCTCGAGGGCAATAATTTTTTTGTATTTTCCGTCTGTAACACTCAGAAACTCTCTTATAGTGTCGCCGTCGTACGCACCGAGATCAATTATAAATTCATCTTGCGACAAGGGGAGTACGTCTTCATAAAGCTTCATCTTTTCACTGTGAGTTTTAAGCAGATATTTTACATCGCCGCTGAGCTTGAAGCGGAGTATGTCGAGATAGTCACTCTTTGATTTTTCATCGCTGAGCATTTCATAAGCCTTGCGGAAATTATCCTCATTTTCCATAAAAAACTCGGCTGTAAAAGGCCCGCCATCAACTACGCTTACTGTTGGAGCGTAGAGCTCAAAGTTATCTGAGAGCGAAGATATAAAGTTCATAGTCGGATCGTCGTGCACAGCAAAAGTGATGATAATCACAAAGTCACCGTATTTTTCTTTAGCCTCGCTGAAACTAAGCACCCTTTTGCCGTGGAAGCTGTGTCCGCGTACAAAACCGTCGCTTGCAAATGTGTCCTGATACTCAACGCCATAGCTTTCTAGAACTTTGATTATCATGTCAGCACCATTACCCATACCGTAAAGGAGTATAGGTTTTTCGGTTTTCTGCAAATTTTCCCAAAGGGGAGTAACATTTAATAATTTAAACAAATATTTCATCTCACTTTTAAATTTTTAAGTTCTTTTTATTTTATCATATCAAAATGAATTATGCAACACATTCCTTGGGTTGTCGGTTATTTACGCAGAATAATAAATATTACAAAAAATTCACTGTACAAACCCGAAATAATATGATATAATAAACACAATGAATAAAGGAGGTAAAAATTTATGAAAAGCTTAAAGAAACTTGCAGTTGTACTTCTCGCTCTTGTTATGGTGGTAACTGTTTTTGCTGCTTGTGACATCAAAATCACACCTGAACAGAAAATCCTCGGCGCATGGAGAGACTCAACAGGTACTATGGGTTACGAGTTCCTTGAAAACAATGCTTGTAAAATCACCTATGCTGATGTAGTTATTCCTATTATCAACTACCCCTATAACGGCACTGTTGACGGTACATACTCAATTACTAAAGATGAAGCAGGTTCATATCACGTAAGTGTAACCTTTACAATTCTTTCAAAGACTCTCACAAAGGATTACATCTTTACAGTTGACGGAAATGCTCTCAATCTTACAGACACATCTGACAATACTGTTACAACTTTGATAGCTTACACTGCTCCTGCTACAACTTCAGCAGCTCAGTAAGGCGTAATCTGAACGATAGCGGGGTTTCATTTCGGACCCCGCATTTTATATAAAGGAGTTTTACTATGAACAAAACTACTAAAATTTTGATCGCAATTATTGCTTTAGGCGTTGCTGCTCTTTGTGTCGGCTTAGGGTACACTGCCGTGACTAACGGCTCTGATAAAACCACTACAATGGCTACTGTCAATCCGACTACTGAGCCGACAACTCAGGTTACAACCACAGAGACAACTACAGTTAAGGCACCGACTCTTGCTGAGCTTCTCATCGGCAAATGGTCAGACAGTGCCGGTATGAGCGGTTTTGAGTTTTTCGAAAACGGTAAGGCAAGCTTTACTTATGCTAACCTCAATGCTCTCGGTCTCAATTTTGACGGTAAAGTTGAAAACGGTACCTATACCCTCGATGGTGACAAGCTCAATATAGCTTATTCAATTTATACAGCGACAATTGATAAAACCTATAAAATCTCTATCGAAAACGATGTGCTTGAGATGTATGATATTGAGGAGCTCAAAACCTCAAAATATGTGCGTACAGACAGACTTGATAACGTCGAAACAACAGGTGTTTCAGTGTCTGATGAGCTCTTCGGCTCATGGGAGAACAAATCTCTCAGCAAAACCTATAAATTCACCGATGACGGTAAGGTTGTTGTCGCTATTGATGGCGAAGGCTTTGACGGTGTGTATGTGACTGAGGATACAAGAATCACTATCCAGTACACAGCCTATGGCAAAAAAATCACTGAAAAATACAATTTTGCTGTAACAAGAACAAATCTCTCTCTTACAGACGAGCAAGGCACATTCAACTTTGAGCGTATGGGTACAAGTTCAAATGTTACCTATGATGAAGAGCTTCTTGGTGTATGGCGTGACAGTGCTAACCTCAGCGGTTACGAGTTTAAAGAGGGCGGGGTAGTATCCGTTACTTTTGTTAATATCACAATCCCTGTTATTGATGTGCCTGTTAACGGTACTTTTACAGGTGGATACGAAGTCAAAGACGGTGTACTCAGCCTGACATATTATATCTACGGCAAAGAAATTAAAGGCAGCTATACCTATGAAATCAGCGGTAACAGTCTTAAGATGAGAAACATCAAGGATAATAATCTTTCAACCTATATTAAACAGTGAGGAACTACAATGACACAACAGGAAAAAGTATATAAGGCTCTCGATGACCTTGGAATTGAATATAAAGTTATACATCATCAGCAAGTACACACTATCGAAGAAATGGATGCTCTCGGCATTTTTACAGACGGTGAGCTTTGCAAAAATCTTTTTTTGCGCAATGCAAACGGTAAGACACATTACGTTGTTTCTATGATGAAAGACAAGCATCCCGATATTCAGAATGATATCAGAAGTCAGCTCGGTTGCTCAAGACTTAGCTTCGGCTCTGATGAAAGACTTATGAAACATCTCGGTCTTATGCCCGGTGCAGTTTCTCCGTTTGGTATTATTAATGACGATGATGCTGATGTTAATCTTGTATTTGACAGTGAGCTTAAAAATCTTGATATACCGGTTGGTTTTCATCCCAACGACAATACTGCATTTGTGTGGTTGAAATTCAGCGATTTGCTTAAATTTATTAAATCACGCGGTAATGATGTTTATTATATAAATATCTGATTAATTAACATTTCCTTATTGAAATGAAGTGACAGATAATATATAATATGTCACAGATTATTTGAACGGAGAGAAACAAATGAAAATAAA
>JAZTWC010000039.1:0-20960 GCA_045635665.1 Acutalibacteraceae bacterium | reverse complement strand
GACATTTTAGATAAATAATATTAAAATTTGTTTTAACGCTTATGATATAATTATTTATTGTTGCATGACATAGAAGTAAATATATAAATTCATCTTGCATATGATATTAACATTGATAAATGAATCATAGAAAAGAAGCTAATTAATTAGTAAAATACTAATTTTATTAATATATAAAAATCACCCCTTTGGGATATGCTTGGGATTTTTCTTATAAATCCTTATAAGTAAAGCGATTTCCATACCGAAGCAAGTCTAAAAAGTTTACACACAAAAGACTCACCTTTCGAGGTGAGTCTTTACTATTAATAATGATAAATACCACAAGAACAAACTTGATTTTTCTTGAAAAGTTTTTGGAAGAAAATTTTAATTTTCCAAATTATCTTCGCAAAGAACCCAGTTTTATGACATTGACATGAACAGCCTTCAGTTCGATCATAACCACAATCTTTACACGTAGCATCTTGATCGTCAAAGGTGTGAGCAATTTGTTCGGTATCAGCTTTGATGATATTACCACTTTCTGACACGAGATTAAACACATCTGTTTCACTTGATATATTTGCTGGTGCGGTTGCTGTGTATGATTTGTTTTTGGTAAGAGAAACATTGTTGTATTGAATGATTCGTTTTTCACCATATTCAGTTATAATTTCAACACTGTAATCCATTGTACCGTTATTGGTGGCAATTATATTTATTTCGTGGTCAATTCCAGTGGGTAAATAGAATGTTTTTTTGCTTTCAAATACATTTGCTAAAATATTGCTATCACATACAACAATTTTATCTTCAATTATTTTTAATACAACTTTTCCGTCTTCTGCTGTTACTATTATATCAGTTGGACAGTGATTACTATATTTTCCGTATGCACCTGCATCTACTCCATAGTTTACACGACACCATTCGATGAAACCATCAAAATACGTGTTGCTGAGCAATCGGCTTTCCATGGCTCCGATAATCTCTTTAACTTTTTTATCGGAATCCTCGGACAACTGATCCATAAACATTTTACCATACTCTTTGGTTGGTGAAAGTTTCATGCTAGAAAAATAATAAATGATATCATAGACAGTTTCACTTAGTTCGAGACTGCTGGCCATAGCTCCTATCGAATATGACATTTCAACGGCTGTAATATCTTCAAATAAACCTGTTCCGCCATAAAGTCTTCCTACATTGCTTCGGTAATAAGATTCATAAGGTTTTACTAAAGCTTTTAGTTCAGCAAGAAGTTCTTTAAGTGATTGTTTTCCCCATTTATAACTTTCGTTTGTAATGCGAACTTGAAAACTAGAATATACACCACTAATTTTATCACCATCAAGATAGCCGTCCAGTATACATTCAAGAGTAACTACTTCAGAACCATTTGGCGGATAATAATCTCTGTCTACATAAATATCGCATTCATAAGTATCGCTACAACCAGCTCCTATATTTCTTCCTAAAGGAAAAGTAATTTCACTTTTTTCACCTTTAAAATACAGCTTTTTTGTATCGGGAGATTTCAAGGTAATAAATAAGTTGTTAAGTTCATTTATACCTTTAGAATTGTAATATTTCTTTTTCTCATATTCTTTTTGAGCGTTCCAAGTGTCATATTTTGACAATACATTATTAATAATGCCGCTAACTTTAAACTTTTTTGTATTCCATTTCCAAAAATCGTTGTCATATGTTAGATTTGCGAAATTGCCTGATATTTCAGGCTTAGTATCGTAGATTGTATAATCGAACCCATTGTTGTGATTATCATCGTCTTCTTCATCGTCGGAATAATAATCTAAAACAACTATTTTTACGCTGTTGAACTCAGTTGTATTGTTATCGCATAAATTTACGAAATATGTACCAGCTTTCAATCCGTGAATATATGTGCTAAAAATTAGTTCATTTTCAGAAACTGTTACTTGTGAACCTGGTTTTTCAACTTTTACCCCTTCGGGATAATGATTTTCCCATTCCAATTCTAAATCATTGATACCTGAACTACATGTAACATTACCGCTTACAGTGATTTTTTCACCTACATAAACTTCATAAGTATCCTTAACAAACTTAATTATGACTTCAGAATCAGAAATAGGTGGATCATCGTCGCTGTCAGGGGTGTCAGGATTATTGGGATCAACTGGATTGTCAGGATTAACTGGTTCGTCAGGATCGTTGGGATTATCTGGATTAATAATTTCAGCAGACAAATTAAGCTTCATAGCCGGACGAACACCAAGGTCAGTTCTGTATACACTGTAATAATCATTAGAGTTGCCATAGCTAAAAACACAACAGCAACTATCAGAACTGCCACCCGGAGAACGCAGAAGCCAATTAGCGTTATTATTGTAAGGGCTGCCTAAATTTTTGCACACATAAAGCCCCTGACTTTGAGCATAGTCACTGCCCTGTGCAAATCTTGCCGGGTCATACACTGAACTACTTGAATCAAATCCGAATTTGTTGTTTCTTACTTCATTATATGAGAGAAGGAAGATTTTATCTTTAGTTTCATTACTATCAAGTTTTTCATAGCCTGTTGTACCAACTGAAGTGTAGTAACTATCGTTATTGAGCGTCGTTGACTTAATTATCTTTTGCTGAGAAGAAGAAAAAGCCGTATTATAGAAATTCGTGTTGAGCCATTTCCTTATTGAGCTTGTTTCGTAATCACTAGCATAGTTTTTATATGATAAGTCATTAAAATATCCATATATGCCACCGCCATTAGAATAAATAGTATTGCTATAAGACTGTGAATCAATTATTGTTTCGCACACAACAAGACCTGTGGCAGGATCAAGAACTCGCCAGTCAATAGGCTCAAACTTAAACCAATATACTGTGTTGGTTCTGTAGCCATTGTCATCCTGATATGTATATGATGAAGCATCCCAAGTCAAATATTGTCTGTACTGTGTAAACTTAACACCACGGTATTTATTACCGTTATGCACAACATCAGTGAATCTCATCCAGTCGCCCTGCTTCATTGTACCAACACTGCCTGTACCTGAGTAATAGCCGTAACTTGTCCATTTTTCCCATGCGGGGGCTTCGTTGTTAAGAGCTGTTATAGTCGCACTGTCTGTTATCTTGCTCTGGGGGTACCAACCAAACTCGATAATATCGCCTTTGGAATACGATGTAACAGTTGCCGCCTTAGCAGTAAAGCCAAGGTCAACACCTACAAGATTCATCACGGAAATTGATGTGATTAGCATCAGCATGGTCAATGCAAGTGCGACAGATTTTTTTAAGAATGTTTTCATTGTAAATCCTCCTGTCAAAACATTTCAACAAATATATTCTACTCTTTTAACTCTTTAAAATCAATTAGCATTATGACGAATAATAATATTTACTTTTGGTGATATTGTTACCCGCTTTGTAATAAGGCACATCGCTCCCCACCTCGGCAGGATACAAAAAGCTCACCCCTATAAACGAGGTGAGTTTTTTACTATTAATAGTGATATATACCACAAGGGCATACTTTGTTTCTTCTCAGAAGCTTGTTGAAGAAAATTGTAATCTTCCAAATAATCTTTGCAAAGAAACCAGTTTTATGGCATTTACAAGAGCAATTACCGGTATCAGGAACTTCAACAACAGCATAATAACTGAAATGGTCAGTCTCAAAAATAAGATAACCATTTTCATAACGAGTCGCTATTTTTTCGCTAGTACTAGTTTCCGTATTGAGATAATAGATAAAACAACGATTTGCGTTATAACCTTCAGGCAATGGAATCTTAACTGTAAGCTTACCATTCGGCTGAGTTGTTACACCATCAACGGTCATTTTAATGTCATATACGGCAGTTTTCGTGGCACCCGTTTCAGTGTTTATAAGTTGGAAAGCTTTACCATCAAAACTTTCTTCTACAATGATATCAACTTCACCGTTATACCTGTCGCCTTCAAACTCTATTGCTACACCTGTATCATCGTCTTTAACTATAACTTTTTCAAGCTTGGGAATATTTGCCTCTTCAAGAATTTCGCCACAAACTGTACACTTGATAACCTTTTTGCCATCTGCCTCATAATTAGGCTCAGTCACAACCTCCCAATCACCGGGAGTATGAGCTGCAGGAAGCACTATAGCATTACCAAGTGTCATACCACACTCAAGGCATATGTCATACTGCATACCGGGAGTTGTGCAAGTGGAAGGCACTGTAATTGTTTCAGGTATGTGCTTACATTCGTCATCTTCACCAAGAAAATGGATGTTTGCATTTAACAAAGGTTCATTATATTCATCAATTGATACATTGTTATTCCATTGTTCTTTTGTTCCTAAAAAGTATACATCAGTTAGGTTGTCACACATATCAAATGCATACATACCGATAGTTTCCACATTCCCAGGGATTGTAATACTGGTAAGCGATTTACAATCTCTAAAAGCAAACTCACCGATTTTGGTCACACTTTCAGCTATTTCTATGCTCTTTAAATCTTCAAAGAATATAAATGCCAAATCTCCGATGCTGGTTACACCTTCTTCTATTACTGCGGTGTATACTTCCCAATCAAACTCTGGTGAATATTCAGGAGGTCCATCCCAATCGCCGTCTCTATCATACATATCGCCGATACCACTGATAACAATTTCACCGTCCTCGTATAAAGTCCAGATTACATTGTCACCTTTATCTCCACACTCTCCAGTCGCAACTTTTTCACGATTGATATCAGGCATTTTCCTTTTGCAATAGTCACAGTAACCATTACCATCATTATCGATATGAGGTTTAACTGGAATATTTTCAGTATAATTTTTACCACAAAAACAAATTAATTTCTTTTCGCCTTTTGTTAAGCAAGTAGACGCTTTTATTACCGTTTCAGTATAACTGTGGATATGATCATCGTCTTCAGCTAAAAAGTGTATGTTAGCCTCAATTAAGTCTTTATTGTCTCTATCTATATCAATACTGCTCCACTGACCCTCTGATCCGTAAAAGTAAACATCTGTAATATTATAGCAATAATAAAAAGCTCCCTCTTCTATATCTGTAACACTATCACTTAGAGTAATGCTTTCAAGGCTAGTACAAGAATTGAAAGCTCCATCGCCAATCGTTTTTACACCATTTTCAAAAATAACACTAACCAGATTGTCGCACGAAGAAAAAGCTCCCCAATATATAGTTGTTACATTTCCTGGTATAGTAATACTTGTAAGACCACTACAACTACAAAACGCATCATTGCCAATAAATGTTACACCTTTACCAATAACAACATCTGTAAGCTCATTGCAAAAACTAAAAGCGGCGGCATCGATTGTTTTCACACTATCCGGTATAGAATAACTTTTTCTTGAATTTCCTATTGGATACTGAAACAATACAGTTTTATCCTTATTAAACAAAGCTCCATAACTGTCATTAGAATAGTTTTTGTTGCCTTCTTCTACCACAATAGATGACAAACTGTCACAAGTAGAAAATACACAATATCCAATATTTGCAACATTTTTTGGAATAACAATATTTGTAAGACTATCACAACTGCTAAATACTTCGTTACCAATATCGGTTACCCCTTTACCGATTGTTACGTTTGTAATACTATTACAATCAGAAAAAGCATTGTCACCAATAGTTACAACGCTATTAGGTATAGTAACTTCAGTAAGTGCTTCGCAACCATAAAATGTTTCATTTTCTATACTTGTAATACCATTAGGTATATTAATTTCTATGAGACTTTCACAACAGAAGAATGCCTTATCACCAATTGTTCTAACACTTTCTGGTATAATAAAACTCTTAAGATTACGGCATTCCTCAAAAGCCTCATTTCCAATCGATGTAATATTGTTACCTGTAGTTATATTTACAAGATTGTGACACGAAATAAATGCTCCTTCTTCAATAGTTATTACACTATCCGGAATTGAATATGAATCTCTTTTATTGCCTCTTGGATATTCAATCAATTTTGTTTTATTCTTATCAAACAAAACTCCATATTCATCACTAGAGAAATATAGATTTCTTTCATTAACTACAATATTTTCCAAATCGTAACACGACTGAAAAACCCTTGTACCTATAAATATAACACTTTCAGGTATAACAATATGTTTAAGTTTAAAGCAGCAATCAAAAGTTTCATCACCAATACTTTTAACACCTTCACCCAGAGTTATATTTTCAAGCTCTTCACAATAATAAAAAGCATATTTATCAATTGTAGTTACACTGTTTGGTATAACTATACTTGTAAAACTTAGACAATAACAAAACGCTCCCTCACCAATAGATACAACACTCTCTGGTATAACAATACTTTTAAGATTAACACAATAATTAAAAGCATATTCATTTATCGTTATTACGTTATTACCCATATCAATGCTTTCCAGACTTTCACAACCAGAGAAAGCAAACGCACCAATAACAATAATTCCATCACCTATTGTAACATTTATTACATTTTCACAACATAAAAACATATAGTTACCAACACTAGTTATGTTATTATCTATAACAATATTTTTAATATCAGTATTGTCAGTAAAAGGTGACTTCTTTGTAAAATAATCATAATCCCACATGGGGCCTGTACCACTGATCATCAATTCACCGTCAGAGTAAAGTGTATAGTAGACATTATCACCGCACTGTCCATTTTTAATGATATCTCTGTCATCTACATTAAGGTTTTTATTACAATCGTCGCAGTAATCATCTAAGTTCCTATCTTTATGATCTGTTTTAGGCACAGTTACAGTGTACTCGTCACCACAAGTGCAAGTATATGTAATCTCTCCCTCCTCTTTGCAGTTGGCTTTTTTTGTTAATTTCTCCTGATATTTATGTTCATCTGTAGCCGGTAAAGTTTTTCCAGTTTCAAGTTTAACACCACAGTCTGCACAGTAAACATCACCACTATAGCCTGAAACACAAGTCGGAGCAACATAATTTTCAACCCTCGTGTTACCGGCATGGTTATTGGGATCAATGGCTACTTCTTCAGTATAACTATTACCACAATCGCAAGTGAATGTTTTTTCACCTTTTGTTACGCAAGTTGGTTCTTTAGTAATTTCTTCTACATATTCACAAGTGTGTTCAGGCACTATAGTCTCTTGGCAAACGTCACAAATTTTGTTGCCGTCATCATCCATATGTCGACAAGTGTAGGTTGTTTCTCCGCATACGCACTGATAAATATCAAGACATAAAAATGTTTCGACAAAAACAAAATTGTGTGTATGTGAAAGAGTTGTACCATCATTAAAATGTATAGTTGCCTTTCCTAAAACTGCATTACCGCTACGCACTTCTATGCTATTCCACTCTTCAAGTGTACCATCATAATAAATATCCGTTATATTGTTACAATATAAAAATGCTTGCTCACTTATTATTTTTAATGAGTTTGGAATACTTACTTCAACCAATTTATCACAATGAGAAGTGTTAAATACACTTTTTGCAAGACATGTCGTACCATTTCTTATTTCAAAACTATCAAACTCTAAATCATTTTTTATATCTAATAAAATTGTTCCGATATAAAGAGCACCATCACTCCAATTATCCTTATTATTGGTATAAGCACAACTTGTAATAGAGTATGTTTCAAGGTCTATATAGTTACTTTCAATGACTATATCGGCAAGACTATTACAACCAGAAAATGCATGTCCGTCAATCAACTCTACACTCTCAGGTATTACAATTTTTTCAATTGCAGTACCTTCAAAAGCTGCATATCCAATAGATTTTAGCCCTTGGGGCAGTGTTATGTTTTTTAACAATTTACATCCATCAAATGCTCCACTTTCAATTTTAGTTATAGTTTCAGGGATATTTATATCAACAAGATTTATACATCTCTCAAACAGCTGATCTTTTAAGTTAGTTATTCCGATTCCTAACTTAGCACTGGCAAGTCTTTCACAATTTGAAAATGCATTGTCACCTAAATAAGTTACACTGTCAGGAATAACTACACTTTTCAACCAATCACAATACGAAAAAGCACCATTATCTATTGTTGTAACATTTGACGGAATGATAATTTCAGTTATGTTATCACACCAAGAAAAAGCATATTTACCTATAGTTGTTACATTAGAACCAAATATGATATTTCGTATATTTGATTCATCGAAAGCATAATCTTTTATTATTATTACACTCTCAGGTATTGTAATCTCCATCAAACCGCAACCTAAAGGAAATGTAATTAATTCAGTTTTTTTCTTATCATATAATATTCCGTAATCATCACTTGAATAATATTTATTTTCACTACTTACAATTATCCTTTTCAAGCTTTCGCATTCATTAAATGCCTGGTTACCAATTTTTTCTACATTTCGGGGTATATACACTTCTTGGATAGTACTACTGTCAAAAGCATTATCGCCAATATATTTTACACTTTCAGGAATTGTAACACTTTGCAATACATTACTGTATTCAAAAGCACCATCCGCAATAAGCGTAGTACCCGATTTGATTTCGCAATAAGCCCCTGTTTCTTTATTTGCAAAAATTAAATAAGAATCAATATAAAAAACACCATTCTCAAATTTTTCAGGAGTAAAATAATCTACACTAAAAAGAAAAGCTCCATTTCCTATTTTGTTCAATGTTTTCGGAAGAGAGATATTAACTACATTTTCGCAACCACTAAAAGCACTGTTTCCTACCTCTGTTGTTCCTTCGGGAATTATTACTTGCGTTAAAGAAGTGCAATGATCAAACGCCATATCGCCAATCGTAATTAATGAGTTCGGTAATGAAAAGTTTTTCAGACTAGCACACCCATAAAATGCACCATAATCAATTACTTCTATATTCTTTCCTAATGTGAGATTTTCAAGCTTATCGCACATCCAAAAAGCAAGCATACCTATTGTTTTTACACTATTACCTATAATAACAGTTTCAATGTTTGTGGAGCCAACAAATGACATATCACCAATCTTAGTTATATTATCACCGATAACTACTTTTTTAATATCAGATCTGTTCGATAGTGGCGAATTGAATACCCAGTCACCATTATTAGTATAATCCCACATAGAACCATTACCACTTACAACAAGCTCGCCATTATCTATATTCAAATCCCAATATGCATTGTCACCACACTGCCCTGATGTTTCCAATTCGCCGATAGCACTAGCTTTGTCAGCAAACCTCTCGCTGAAATCAAACATCTCTATGCCCACAAAACCGCTAAGGGGTGCACTTGTCAGGCACATAACCACCACGAGTAAAGTACATAAGATTTTCTTTCCTGTTTTTAACATAAAATTTCCTCCAATCAACGAAAAGATTCTTAACAAATATATTTTACTCGTTTAATTCATTAAAATCAATTGGCAATATGCCAAATAACAATAATTTCTTTTGGTTATTATGCTATCACGTAACGCAATATTAGCACTTGACTAATATAAAGAAAATTACCTAAAGTTCTATTTTATTTATATATTAAAACAACGCATTTGGGATACGCTTGGGATAATCGCTTTAACCTCTTATAAATAAAAATATTCTTATGCCGAAGCAAGACACGGCAAGGCATTCGAAGGTCTTCTTAACAGATATTTTGGTTAATAAACAGACAGGGGATACGATTATAGCCGTATCCCCTATTTTAGAAAAAGATAGAATTTAATGTTTGATTACACAATCTGCAACTGTAAAAAGGTAACCTTCTTCGATGTAGAAGATGCACTCAATATATTTGATAAGTTTGAAGATCTCGAAAAGAACTTCGAGGAAGTATAGAAATTACCAACTGCGGGGCGGGTTGTGGCGGCTGTCACGGTAAAATCCTCGACGCCATATCAGAGATTATGGGCAGATAACTCCCCTATACCAACAATTAAGAGTAGCAGAAATGCTACTCTTTTAGTTTTGCAGTTATGCTCCCCTTCTCGCCAAGATACAAAAAAACTCACCTCGATATAAAGGTGAGTTTTTTCTGTATCGTATTTAATTTCGATTGTTTAAGGCATTATTTCTTGCCGAAAAGTCTTGCGAAGAAGTCTTTGATGGCTTTGATAATCTTCTGGAACCAGTTGAGTGACTCTTCTACGTCGGGAACTATAATAGTTAAGCCAAGAGCACCGATGAGCATGTAACCATCAACTGTTACAACTATACTGTTATTTTCGTCAGGTGTAACTGCATTGCCGTTTACATAGAATGTGAATGCGTCGCCCATAAGGTCGCCGGCTTTGATGATAAGCTGAGTACCCTGCTTAACCTCGATAGTTGAGTTGCCGAATACAGTTCTGAATGTTGCACCGCCGTCTTCTGATACTCTGTACCAACCTATACCTTCAGTCTTGCCGAATACCACAGTAATTTTTTCTCTTTCCTTTACAATAACGTGAATTGTATAGGTGTTGCCGTCTGAAAGTGTTGCTGTGACAGTTGTTCTGCCCTTCTTAACGCCGGTAATCTTACCGTTCTGATCTACAATTGCGATTGACTCATCAGCTGACTCATACTTGACCACCGTGGGAAGAGTGTTGGGATCAGTGCCCTTATCAGGAACAAGTTTGATCTCTGTCTGAACAGATTCTTCCTCATACATTGTGATTGTATCTGAGCCTTCGATTTCATAGTCATAAGGTTTCTTCTCGAATGTATATGTGTAAGTTACTGTGTTTGTACCCTTTACAGTAGCGGGAGGTGTAATTGTCCATTCACCGTCACCGTAACCTGCATTAGGTTTCATGTTCTTAGGAGCTGTGAGAGTTGCTGTACCGTCAGCTGAGAAACTGTCACCCTTCATAAGGTTGAGCACCTCAACGATGTTTTCGGTTGTACCATCAGCCCATGTACCATTAACAACTCTGAAGATAACCTTCTTCTGATACTTATCAGGGATACCATCACTGTTGTCACCGTCACCGATTTTATCAGCTGTATAATAGAAGTTGATAATATTACCATCATCACTGATTGTGATAGTCTGCTGTGTTGCACCAACTGACATATATCCGTCAATAGCAATTACTGTCTCTGTAACAGATTCACCAAATGCGGCTTCGGCAGTTTTTGGCTCTGCAAGCACCTTGTTTGTGCCCTCTTCCAAGTAATTTACAGTGTAACTATAGCTGTTTCTTACATAGTAAAGTGTAATTTCGTTTACACCGGTGCCGATTGTTACACTCTCTGCACTAGCACTGACAAATGAGTAACCCTTGAATTCCTTCTTAAGACTTTCAGCAGTAATTACATCTCCGAATGTCTGAGCTGTCTTTGTTTCAGTTGAAAGAACCTCATTAGTATCCTTATCTACATAATTTACCTTAAGCTCAAAGTCAGCTCTCTTAGCGTAATAGAATGTAATAACATTGTTTTCTGTATCAATTGTAATTGACTTAGTATTGTAACCTGACACAATGTAACCGTCGATTACAATAGCACTCTCTGTTACCTCAGCACCGTAAGTTGCAGTTTCTGTCTTATCGTCAGCAAGAGGTTTATTTGTACCCTCTTCAAGGTAGTTTACAGTATAAGTGTAGTCGTTAGCTGTGTAGTAGAAGTTGATGACATTGTTTGCTGTATCGATTGTGATTGTCTTGCTGTCGGCATCTGCAAGAGTATAACCTAAGATTTCTCTCGCTGTTTCAGTGATAGTCTCACCATACTTTGCTGAAGATTTCTTAGCAGCAGAAAGAACCTTGTTTGTATCTTTTTCAAGATAGTTGACAGTGTAATCGCAGCTGTATGCAGTGTAGTAGAAAATGATAGCATTGTTTTCTGTGTCGATTTTAATAGATTTTGTGCTATCGCCTGATATGCTGTAACCCTCGATTGCAACAGCACTCTCTGTTACCTCAGCACCGTAAGTTGCAGTTTCTGTCTTATCGTCAGCAAGAGGTTTATTTGTACCCTCTTCAAGATACTTTACAGTATAATCATAACTGCCGGCTTTGTAGTAGAAAATGATAACATTGTTTGCTGTATCGATTGTGATTGTCTTGCTACTGTCGTCTGTAAGAATATAGCCATTGATTTCTGCAGCTGTTTCGGTGATACTGTCACCATATCCAGCTGAAGCTGTCTTATCATCAGCGAGAGGTTTATTTGTACCCTCTTCGAGATATTTTACAGTATAATCATATGAATCAAGTGTATAGTAGAAATTGATAACGTTGTTTTCTGTATCTATTGTTATTGTTTTTGTACTATCGCCTGATACACTATAACCCTTAACAACCACAGCAGTTTCCACTGCCTGAGTGCCGTAAACTGCAGTTTCATTCTTTGATGGAGCAACAATCTTGTCAGTGCCTTCTTCAAGATAATTTACTGTATATTCGTACTCATTAGCTGTGTAATATAGTTTGAGGAGGTTTGCTGTATTGTTTGCATCGATTGTTATACTATCAGCACTTGCTGAAACATAAGTATAACCCTTAAAGTCCTTAACCATATCGGTTGCGTTTATTACAGTATCGTGTGTCTGTGAACCTCTTACCTCTACATCAAGGAATTCAAGTGTGTTACTGTCGATGTGCTCAATTGTGAGCACACAGTCTGATTTTGCAATCCACTTAGCATAAACTGTTGTATCAGCAGCAACATCGGCCGAAATAACTGTCACTTCTTTTCCTGTTGTACATTCGGGATCTGAGTACCAACCACCAAAATCATAACCGGGTCTTATGGGTACAAGAGACTTATCAAGTTCACTTTCGTGGCTCCAATAGTGACCACGTGCAACTTCAATTTTCTCATTACCGTCGATATCAGTTGCACCGTTAAGGTCATATATTACCTTGTACCACATAGGAATAATTGTAACCTTAAGAGAATCTGTGGGAGCCTGATTGAGGGGACTCCAACGTACGCTGTCGCCATAGTAAACAATTACGGGCCACTCTGATAATGCCTTGCCGTCGAGCTTTGCAAGATCAGCCTGATAGTTATAAAGGTTACCGGTGTAGTTCTTTTTCCAGATGTAATCGCCGTATATAGCGTCATTTAAACCGGTAGTCTTGTCAATGCCAACATGAACACCGGAATTTTCATCCTTATGCTGAACTATAAGTATATATTCGTCATTAACACCTACTTCTTCGCTGTAGTACTTAACAAGAGCACCTTCAGGTCTGAATGCTTCACCAAGTGCAGTTGAATCAACCTCAACATTAAGCATATACTCTTCGGGTTCAAAGTGAAGGAATGTGTTTACAAATGTTTCAAGCTTGCTTGTTTCAGGATAAATTGCAGTATAGTCTTTATCGTTGTAGTCATCGTGAAGGTCATCGTTACCATTGATAACTGTAGTTGAGTTCTGATAAAAAGCTGTATAGTTAGTAAGGTAAACATCTATACGATATGTCTTGTTGGGATCAAGTCCTGTGAACTTATAGTTTACTTTTTCACTGAAATGGTCCTCAGTGTTCCAATTGATTGTTACAGTCTGACCTGCGATGTTATATGTACCGTCATCGGTGATTTCTTCAAGCTCAATAAGAGCATATTTTGCACGGTCAGCATCATCTACAGGGTGCTCACTGTCATAATATCCGTCAACGATAAGAGTACCTGTAAGGATTTTATCCCACTTGGCATAAACTGTGATGTCTTCAGTGAGAAGTACGCCCTCAGTAGCAGGCTCTGTGCAAGCTGCATCAAGATACCAGCCGAGGAAATTATGCTCACTCATAGTGGGCTTATAGGCGTCAAATGAGGGTATATAGTACTGCTTTTCAGCAATATCTTTTTCTTTGCCGTTAACTTTACCACCCTGAGCATCAAATGTAACATCGTACTTTTCAACTGTTATTACAGCATCAAGTGTACCCTGCTGAGCATCTTTTGCATCGTTATAATATGCACCGTTGAGTGATGTGCTGAACCTCTGGCCGTCATCAACATTACCCATAGTAGCTGTATAGTTGCCGTCAGTATAAGTTACAATTACCTCGCCATCTTTGCTATGGTCTTTTTCTGTGGGAACGATAATTGTTGAGTCTTTATAAATAAAGCCTGTTACTACTGCTCTGTAGCCGTAAACTGAGCCGTCAGCCTTGTGTTTCCATACGGGGTATGAGCCTGAGCCCTCACCTGTTGTCTTGTCGATATCAACGCGTACACCGGGTCTTACCTTATCAGTTGTTCTCTGCTGTGAAATGATAACCCATTCATTTGTAGTTTCGTCCCAGCAAGCAATCTTAACAATTACAGCATCGGGATAAAGCTCCTTAGGTACATCATCAGCCATTTTTACACTGAAGCCAAGGTCGAAGTCATCAGGATTATATCTAAGAGAAATATCAATCTCCCAATCACCGTTTTCAAGTTTTGTCTTTTTAACCTCAAGCACGTCATAACCTGACTTGCTTACAGCCGCACCGAATTCTGAGCTGTCAAGAAGACCTGTATAAGTATAGCTATCAGCCTTATATATTGTTTTAAGCACTGTACCGTTGGTGGTTTCTTCTATGCAAGTGTAATCTTTGCTGTATCCGTTTTCGTCTGTAACGCCCTCTTTTGAGAAGTTAAGCTTGTCGCCTGTTTCAGCGAAAGCGGGAGCACCCGCTGGCATTTCGAGGAATTCAACTAAGAGCTCATCTTTGTTTGCATTATGGTCATAACCGCCCTGTGCACCTGTGTGGTCAATAGTCACATTAACAGTAACATTAACGGCCTTTTCCCACTGGGCAACAAGAGAGATAGGAGCATAGATACTTGATGTTACTTCTTCACCTGAAGTATAGATATTGCTGTCATATTTCCAGCCTGCAAAGATATATCCCTCGCGTACGGGAACATCAGCTGCTACTTTAACAGAAGCACCGCTTGAGAATATGTCTTTTGCTAATTCTTCACCATTGCTGAAAGCAGTCTCATCGTAGTAATACTTTACACTGTAATGGTGGAGATTAAGCTCAGCATTGGCATTTTCAACGATAAGCTTATATTCTCTTGCCTGATGATAGTGGTCGCCTGCCTCAATATGCCAGGGGAAGTATACACCATTTACAACTTCAGCTGAATATGTACCAACACCATCTTTTGTAAGCTCGATATAGTCAGCATTTTCTTTATCTTCGTGGAGGTAAAGACTTACATCTTCGCCGTGGATATCAGAAATATCAGTGATTACGCCATCGAGATATGTCTTGACTGTTGCCTTATAAATGGGCTTTGTGGTGTCATAAACATATGCGTACGCGTACTTAGTTGCGTTGTTGTTGTCTTTATATTCACCGCGCACCTCAACTGAATAAGGTGTATTTGGAGTAAGACCGGTGAAGATAATTGTGCCGTCTGACTGTTTTGTACCCTCAACACCACCGATGAAGTAATCACAACGGCTGTCGAGGTTGCCTGTAAGAGTCAGAGTTGTAGTAGTTGTTTCAGTAGTAGGTCTTTTGAAAACGAAAACTGTTGTAGTAGCGGTACCACTTGTGTTTTGGTGGAATTTACAGTTAGATTTGGTAACTTTAAGATCAACCTCAGCATCACCATTTGAATCTGTGCTAGTACCGGCTTTTATACCGGTAATGTAGTAGTCGCCTGATTTATCTAATTTGATATGTTCACCACCGGATCTGACCTTACCGTCAGCAACTGTACTTGCTGTGCAAGTGATATGCAAAATCGCACTTTCACCGAGAAGGTCTTTTACATTTCTCTTATCACCCTCAAATAAGCCGATAACAACATTATCCATATCGTTAGCGAGGTTATGTGTCACGAAACCTGTGTTCTTTTTATTAGAATACTTACCTTCATGCTTGTCCGAGCAGAGAAGCTTGCCCTCTTTATCATAAACTTCAACAGTTACTGTACCCGCAAGTGAGGTGCCGCTGATACCCGCACCGTAAACTGAAGCCCAGGCATAGCCTACACCTGCAAAAGAGTTTGCGTAATTTCTGCCCTCCATATTGCCGAGAGTTGACATACCCTTATCTTTGTTGTAGATTTCAATTTCACCATCGGTATTGTTTATATTATACATGTTATGAGAATTATAAACATAAAGGTATGTACCGAGTGAGTTATACCATTTGTAGGTCAACTCCTGAACATTACCGTCGTAACCATCTACGTGCGCCTCTAAAAGCTCACTTGAACGAAGGTTAGCCTGTTCACCTCTCATAAAACTGATGATATTAACTGTCACCTCACTCTCTGCAGCAAAAGCAACAGACACTGTGCTGAAAATCATCAGAAGAGAAAGAATAAGTGATATAATTTTCTTTGTTTTGTTTGCCATATTATACCAACTCCTTAAGAAAATTTTTGCATTATATTATAACACATCCTATAAATAAAGTCTATAAAAAAAGGAGTACTTTTTGTAAGTATTTGGAAATAATTGCGTACTATTTATGTTTAAACTATCTGACTAATAACAAAAATATTACCGAGGTGATTTTATGGAAAATTATATCTGCCCTTGCGGCTATGTTTATCAGCCGGCACTTGGAGATCCTGAGCACGGAGTGGCTCCCGGTACCAAGTGGGAAGACGTGCCCGAAGACTGGCTTTGCCCCACCTGTGGTTTAGGCAAGGATATGTTTGTAGAAGATTGAAATCACAAAAAAGCAGAGGCCTAACCTCTGCTTTTTGATTACCGTCATATTATGATTTTTCAGGTATTAAAGGCTTGCGATAAATGATGTTGCAAGTCTGATAAAGTCAATGATAAGGCAGAAGAGCATTTCCATCCAATTTTCATGAACCTTACCGCAAGTGCTGCAGAATTTAGCATCACAGAAATCACATCTGTTGTTGCCGTCAGCATCGATGTGACCTGATTTTGAACCTTCGTCTGCAACTGTTTCTGTTGCACCGCAACCATAGATACATTCAGCTGTCTTTGTACCATCAGCATAACATGTAGCATCACCGTTTGATACATAGTTTTCGAATGTACATTCCTTAATGCCATCGATTTCTGCTTCACAAACTGTGCAGAACTGAGCTGCCTGGCAAGTTGCTTTTTCGATGTCAGGTGTGTGAACAAGCTTAACAGCATACTTGCCGTCCTCTTCAACTACACCAATGCATGTGGGGAAGTGAGCTTCACCGTGGTAGTGAGTGGGATCTACATTATATGTACCACCTGAAACAACGATAACCTTAATACCGTCGCCGTGAGCGTTGTAAATCCAAGGCTGCATTGCACCGTTACCGGGGTCTTTTGTCTTAGCATTGCCAAGGTAGAAGTCACCGCCTGAAACAAACATCTGCTTGTCCTGACCAGCATACATCATTGACTGACCATATTCAATCTTATCAATTGCGTAGTTGCCGCTTTCGATGTACATCTTAGCACCTTCTGTGCCGAGAGTTGTGAACATTGAGTAAGCCTGTGTACCGTCAGCCATTGTTACATCAACAGTACCTGTCTTAGCTTCTGAGCTATCTTTAAGTGTGAGCTCACCGTTGCCACCTGCATAGAATACTGCAAGCATATTTGCATCGAGTGAGGGATTAGCTGTGATTGTCTTACCGTTAAGATCAATTGTAATCTTCTTATCTGTTACTGAAATGAAGGGATACATACCTGAAACCTTAGGGAAAACATCACTGTTTGAAAGAGTAGTGTCTGCTGTTACGATGATTTCATCACCGTCAACTGCAGCTTCTACAGCAGCTTTAAGTGTTGTGTACTCTGCGTCGCCGATTTTTGCAACTGTTTCCTCTGCAGCAAATGCAACTGTCATAACTGAAAGAGCCATAACAAGTACAAGAGCTACACTTAATACACGTCTGAAAGTGTTTTTCATTTTTTCATTTTCCTTTCTGAATGTGAATTATGGGATATTATGTACATCGGTTATCTTTCCCGATAATAACCGGTGAATAAAGTTTCTCAGCTTCTCTTAAACAGAAAAGCTGAAACCCTGACGCTTGACGGTTTAGCTTCAGGGCACTCTCTTGTTAACAATTATATCATTATGTAAATATATTGTCAATAAATTTACAGGTAAAATAATCCAATTTGCAATCAAAATATTGTTGTTAAAACTGCAGATATTGACTATTTTATACAAAATATGCTCAATGTCTACTATTACATAGCTGAGCCGTTAAGTCGACAGGGTACAAAAAAAGCAGAGGACATAAAATCCTCTGCTTTAATAACATGATTATTTCATTATAAGTGTGATAACCTTTGACTCAACTTTATTACCGAGAGCATCAGTAACTACACACTTAATCTTTCTGCCGTTACGAGCAGCAGCCATTTCAACAGTGTAAGTATCTGTAGTAATTGATGAGCCGCTGAATGTATCCTTACCGGGATTGCAATTGTACCACTTGTACTTGAGACCTTCACCCTGAGCTTCAAGTTTAACAGTGATAGTTTCGCCCTTAGCTGCATAGTATACATCGTCAAGATCATCGTTATTAAGAATCTTAAGCTCAGTATCGGCAACTTTTGAAACTGTAAGTGTAACTACATCTGATTCAACCTTGTTGCCAGCAGCGTCAGTGATTACACAGTAAATTCTTCTGCCATCACGAGCATTGCTCATCTCTGCAGTATAAACGCTATCCTTAATTGAAGAACCACTGAATTTTTCAGCACCCTTATTAGCGATATACCATCTGTATGTGAGGCCGTCACCAATAGCAACAACTGAAGTAGTTGCTATTTCACCGTTTCTAACTGAAACATCTGTGGGCTGTGTAAGGATAACAGGACCTGAAACTACCTTCCACTGACCTGCTACAGCCTCATATGCATGGTAACCAGCAGGGAACTTAACTTCGCCCCATCTGTTCTGAGGATCAACGTTATAAGTGCCACCTGTAACCTCAACATGGTTTGCAGCATTACCGTATGTATTAAAGATCCAGGGAGCCATAGCATCCAGCTTCTGGATTGTATAAGCATTGCCAAGAACGAAGTTACCGCCAGTTACATAACCTGTACCTGTCTGAGCAATGTAAATCATTGAATAACCAGCTTCAACCTTATCAATGTAGTAGTTACCGCCATCGATAGTAAGCTTTGAGGTTGCACCGTCAGTTGACAGCATTGCGTAAGCCTGTGTACCCTCAGCCATTGTTACATTGATAGCACCGGTCTGAGCCTCTGAGCTATCCATAAGAGTTACATCGCCTGTACCGTTAACAACGATAACACCGTATAAGTTCTTATCAAAGCTGGGGTTAGCTGTGATTGTTTTACCGTTAAGATCGATTGTAATCTTCTTATCTGTTACTGAAATATATGCATACATATCATAGTCTGCGATTTCAGCGTCGCTGTTTGCAAGAGTGATATCATCTGTAACTGTGATTACATCACCGTTCTTTGCAGCTGCAACAGCTTCTTTAAGTGTTTCGTAACCTACTTCACCAATCATAGCAGCGGGAACATAAACTACACTCCATGTACCGTCTGCATTTTCAATTGCTTTGTAGCACTTTGCAATACCTGTTTCACCTTTGTAGTGTACGGGATATGCATTGAAAGTACCACCAGTTACAATAGCTGCACCATGACCGTTACCATAAACATTGATGAACCAAGGAGCCTGAGCGCTATCACTATTGATATTGCCAAGCTCGAAGTAACCGCCTGAGATTCTTACTGTCTCATTGCTGGTTGCATAGAACATACCCTGATTGGAAACTTTATCGATAATATAGCTACCGCTTTCAACGCTGAGAACTGCATCATCACCATTTGCCATAAACATTGAGTAGATATATGTTTCGCCTGAAGTGATTGCAATCTTACCGCTCTGAGCTTCTGAACTATCTTTAAGAGTAAGGCTGCCGTTTGCACCCTTTGATTCTACAAAGATTGCAGCTACAAGATTATCAGTTGTGTCAAGGTTTGCAGTAACTGTTTTGCCGTTAAGGTCGATTGTTACTTCCTTATCAACATAAAGAAGAGTCTTCATACCATATTCAGCAATATCAACTGCCTTGTCACAAGAAAGTTTGCTATCAGCAACTAATGTGATTACATCACCGTCTTTTGCATCTGCAACAGCAGTCTTAAGATCACCGTAAATCTTAGTACCGATCTGAGCAGCAGCGTTAACCTTAACAAGGTTGCTTTCAAGTGTTGTAACATCAATGCCAAAGTCATTTACGCCCTTGAAATTGAGTGTCTGAACATTTGCACCTTTATTTACGGCATTGAAGGGAGTCTTCACAGCATCGATTGTGCAGTTCTTGAAGTTAAATTCTCTTTTGGCGAATGTCTGTGATTCAAGACCGTAGTTAACATTCTTCATTGTAACATTTTCAAGTGTTGTTTTGGTGTTATAGCTAATTCGAAGGCCGTATGAAGCACCGTCGATTTCAACATTCTTCACAACGATGGTGGCAGTACTCTTATTGGCATACAGAAAACCATAACCGCAGTTAGTAGCAGTACAGTTCTCAATAGTCATACTAGCAGCACCATTAGATTTAATAGCGTAAACATCGCAATCAACAAAGTTTACATTCTTGATGACAAAGTTTGCTTTTGAATTGCTTGTCAAAATTTCACCTGTGTACTTATAACCAGCACCGTCGATTGTAAGATTCTTGCTAAGTGTAACATTTTCTGCTACATCAGCGATAAGTGTGATTGTGTCGCCCTTTGCGGCAACTGCAACTGCTTCTGCGAGTGTCTTGTACTGAGCATCACCGATAGCAGCAGCTTTAACATTTTCAGCTACACTATAAACGCCGTTTTTATAAGCTACATAGCTATCTGCTACGTCTGTTGTAATATCAAGACCTTCAGCAGCTGTAAGTGTTGCACCTTCAGCCAATTTGAGAGCACCTGCAGGAATAGGATTCTGGAACTTAGGAACAATGTTTTCACCTTCAAAGACAACGGTAACCTTGTGAGTATTGTTACTCTTATCCCAGAACCAGAAGGGATTGGTTGCACCGGAAAGATTGCTGTTCTTTACGGTGTAAGTTCTGGATCCATAAATCTGGAAGTGAATACCATAGTTAACGTTT
>JAZTWC010000038.1:0-3842 GCA_045635665.1 Acutalibacteraceae bacterium | reverse complement strand
CTTATTGCCCTCGCCGGGCGGGCGTTGCTTTTACTAGCGCCCAAAAGCAACACAAAACGCGCTGATTTTTATCTCTTAAAACTCTGCTAAATTGTCCGAAGTCATTTCTCTCTTGCCCTCTTCAATCTCGTGAATCATCTGAACAAGTTTAGTATTAACAGGTGTAGCTACACCGGACTTGTTGCCGTTCTGAACAAAATAGCCGTTGAGAATGTCAATCTCAGTCTTTTCGCCCTTTTCAAGTGACTGCAAGGTTGATGGCTTAACATCACTGTAAAGCTTGCCAACCATGCGCACAACTAACTTGCAAGCGCTGTTGTAAACTTTGTTGTTGCCGAGGGCCAGCATTTTATATTCGAGCATTACACCGTATTTCGGCACATTGATACCCATAGCCTTAGCTACAGCCATACCTTCTCTTGCGATATTGAGGAAGAGGTCTCTCGCTCTTACGTCCTGCAGAATTTCACCGAGTACCTTGCCTGTGATGCCTGCAACAGCGTTGATGCAGGAGTTGATGATGAGCTTTGAGTACTGCTGACGCTGAATTTCCATAGAAATCTTAGTGGGAAGCACTGACTTGAGCATCTCCGCAAAAACTTCGAGTTTGTTGGGCTTTCTGCCGTCGAGCATACCTACATAAAATTCGCCAAGGCTTGTCATAGTTACATGGTTTACCTTGTTTCTTGTGGCGCCGAAGCCAATCATACAGCCCACAACCTTATCTCTGCCGACGATTTCGCCAAGCTCTTCTGTGAGAAGTCCGTTCTGCATACCCACAACGAGGCCGTTTTCAGCCACAAAGGGAAGCATAGTCTTTGCGCACTCAGCCATATGAGCATATTTTGTAGCGATAATTACGATGTCAAACTTCTTGTCGCCAAGGTCTTCAGCACTGCAATAGCAATCAAAATGTGTGTAGTAATCGCCCTTTGCGCCGTTGAGGTAGAAGCCCTCTTTTTCGATTGTTTCTTTGGACGCGCTTGAGTGACACATAATGCTCACATCATAACCCGCCTCTTTGAGTAATACTGCAACGGTACCACCGATAGCACCTGCACCAGCAACGATAATATTCATGTTTTTGTCCTCCTGTAATTAATACTTCATTCTAACTTTTTCAGCAAAGCACATTACATCTTTAAGCTCGAGTACCTTGCCGTCATCGAGTATAGCTTTACCTGACATTCTGCCGAACACCTGATGCTGATCTGTTTCGATGAGCTTAAGGCTGATTTTTGCGGCTCTGTCGATTACGGGGATAAAGTCCATTTCAAATCTGCCGTCACTTGATGTAAAGGTCCAGGGGTCAGTATATGAGCCGTTTTCGGGAAGATTGAAGGTTACATCGTCAAGCTTGTGAGCCTTGCCGTCATAGAAAAGAATGTTTTCGCTGGCAGCTGATGTATCACCGAAGCCGTAGCCAATATTAAAGCCAAAGGGTTTGCCGTCGATTACAGCATTACCGCTGCCCCAATACCAGGTGTTGTCATATGTCCACACACCGCGGCCCCAGTCCAGAGTACCGAAGTCTGTTTCAGGGTTGAACTCATATCTTACACCGTCAAACTCTGCATAGCCTGAAGCACGCATACAGTTGATTTTCTGGTTGTAATAAAACGCTTTTTTGTTTTCTTTCCAGGGAGTTGCAATAACCATTGTGTCCATAGGCGGCTGCTCAAGAGTGATATCAACCTTAAGTGTTTTGCCGTCTTTAAAATCACGGTATTCACCGAAGATATGTCTTGTATTTTTGCCCTTAATAAAGTCGAGGTCAAGCTTTTTATCGTGATATCTTATGTCGCCCTCGTCAGATGTAGCGGGAAGCTTATATTTGCCCATAGGGAAGAAGTTGAGAATTGAGCTTGTCTGCTCCCAGGGATTCTTTTCGTCAAATACCAGAAGTGAAGCCGACTGCATACCGATGTAACCGTCATCTGAAAGGGTAAATGCTACAGCGTGTTTGTCAGCGAGAATGAGATAATAGTCCCATTCCTTGATGCGCCATTTAGGTGCTTTGATAGCGTTTCTGTCATATTTCTGAATAAGGCTCTTTGACCAACCGGGCTCTGCAAGAGTACCGTCGGGATTGAGCAGGTCGTGAGCAGTTGTGACTTCGTGATTTCTTGCCATAATATGTAATCTCCTTATTATATAATCATATATACTAAATTATATAATATCAGTAGTAATAAATAAAGGGCTTTTTTCATTTTTTATGTTATGTCTAAAAACATCGGGGCCGATTTGTGCAAAAGGCTAAAAGCATTATTTTTAAAAAGACTATTGACAAGTATGAAAATATCTCATAGAATTAAATTGTAGTGATGAACTGCAACGCAAAAGGAAAAACTGTTGTTTAAGTTAAAATCGAAGTGCTATCACATTTTGTGACGGCACTTTAATCTTTTTTTAGGAGTTGAATTAATGGTTGAAATAACTTTTAACAGCAGTACAAGAGAAGTATCTGCCTTTGGTCTTACTCAGTGGGATAAAGGTCAGAAGCTCAAAATTATCTGGAGCGAGATGCCCGAAAGCTTTCAGGTGCATTTTGCTTCAAGAAACACCCCGGAAGCTATTGTTGTCAATGCTTCATCAGCTAACGGAATTGCCTATGTTGAGATTCCGGATGAATTGCTGAAAAACAGTGCTGATATTATTGCGTGGATATATACTACCGAGGGCGAAAAAATCGGTGAAAGCATCAAGAAAGCAGTGCTTTATGTCAGACCCCGTGCCAAGCCTCACACCCTTGTGGAAGACCTTGAAATGACACAGCAGGAAATTCTTGAAAATATTCTCGGTGATATCAATGAAAACATCAGAAGTATAAAGGTAAACGGCACAGATTCACAGTATCTTCCATCATATGTCAGCGATGAAGCCGAAAGAATTTTAAACAAGGTTTCTCAATGTCAGAGTGAAGATTCAGTTGTATTTATCGTGTCAAGTGATGCTCATTATAAAAATGGTGACTACAACAGTGAAACAGGGCTTAAGCATATGTCGCAGGCTATGAGACTTATCACAGAAAGCTATCATATGGACTTCGGTGCATATCTCGGTGATATGACTTCGGGCGGCAGTAACAAGAGTATACTTTCAGGTAAAAACGAAATGATGAAGGTGCGCTCTGCATTATTCCCGACACTGCACACTATGCCGTCATTTGTCTGCCACGGCACTGAAGACTATCTTTTAAAATCATTTTACCGCAACGGCAGATATGTAAGCAACAGCGAGCTTAATAATTTCATCGGCAAAGACAATGCAGATGTTACTGTGCCTGAAAACTTAAAAAACAGAGGATTCTTTTATAAAGACCTCGATAGCTCCAAGGTCAGAGTAATCTGCCTTAACACAACTGATACTTACGGTATGTCACTGACTCCTGCATCAGAAACTGCAATAATGAGTCCCGAACAGCTTCAGTGGTTATGTGCAAGTCTTGACTTGTCAGATAAAGCTGATGCAAATGAGTGGGGGATTATCCTTTTAGGTTATCATCCCATAAATATGATTGGAAAGTTTAATGTTGCTGTCAATATTCTCGAAGCTTATTGCAAGGGCGCTTATATCGATACTGTAATGCAGTCAGGCGAAGTCGTATCCTATAACTTTTCAGGTAAAAACTCAGCGAAAATTTTAGGTCAGTTCCACGGCCATCTTCACAACTACAAGGTCAGCTTTATAACTGACAGTGAAATCCCTGTTGTGTGCATACCTAACGCATCCTTTTACAACAATAATTTCTATTCAGCTGATACTTATTCTCAGGCAGAAAATGTTGCTTACAGTGAGGGTATAACTTACAACAAGAGCGACAACACCGTAAACGATAC
>JAZTWC010000037.1:0-2023 GCA_045635665.1 Acutalibacteraceae bacterium | reverse complement strand
GTGAGGAAATCAAGAAGGATAAGGAGCTCTGTGATTATATCAAGGAGCACACAGGTCTTATCGTTGACGCGTATTTCTCCGCAACAAAAATCAAGTGGATTATCGATAATGTTCCCGGTGTAAAAGCTCTTGCTGAAGCAGGTCAGCTTCTTTTCGGTACAGTTGAAACATGGCTTATCTGGAACCTTTCAGGTGGCAGAGTTCACGTAACAGATTACTCAAACGCATCAAGAACAATGCTCTTTGATGTTGACAAGCTTCAGTGGGACGAGTACCTTTGCGAAAAGCTCGGCGTACCTATGAACATTCTCCCCACACCCGTACCATCGAGTCAGGTTTACGGCAAGGTCGCTTCAGGTATCATCGGTCTTGAAGAGCTCGAAGGTGTGCCCATCTGCGGTGCTATCGGTGACCAGCCCTCAGCACTTTTCGGTCAGGCTTGCTTTGAAAGCGGTATGTCAAAGAATACCTATGGTACAGGCTGCTTCCTTCTTATGAACACAGGTGAAAAGAGAGTTGAATCAAAGAACAATCTTCTCACAGGTGTTGCATGGAGTCTTGACGGCAAGACAACATACTCAATCGAAGGCTCAGCTTTCAACGCAGGCTCAGTTATCAAATGGCTTCGTGACGAAGTTCAGCTTGTTGACAGCCCCAAGAGATGCGACGAGCTTGCAGAACTTGTTGACGATGCTAACGGCTGCTATCTTGTACCCGCATTCACAGGTCTCGGTGCTCCTTACTGGGATATGTATGCAAGAGGCTGTATTGTTGGTCTTACAAGAGGTGTAAACAGAAAGCACATCTGCCGTGGCGTACTTGAAAGCATCACATATCAGATGACAGACCTTCTCGAAGCTATGAAAGATGACTCAGGCATCGAAATCGGTGAGCTTCGTGTTGACGGCGGCGCATCTGTAAGTAACATTATGATGCAGATTCAGGCTAATATGGCACAGACTAAGGTTAACAGACCCAAGACAGTTGAAACCACAGCTCTCGGCGCAGCATATCTTGCAGGTCTTGCTGTTGGCGTATGGGACAGCCTTGATGATATCGAAGCTAACCGTGAGGTTGACAGAGTATTTGAGCCCGAGATGTCAATGGAAGAAAGAAACAAATACTATGACGGCTGGAAGAAAGCTGTTACCCGTGCAATGGCTTGGGAAGAGAAAGAATAACTTTTTATTAACTCTGCAATTATTTCGAGTTTTCAAAAGTTATAAAAATCAATCACAAAATATTATGCAGTAAGTTTAAGCCTTTGGCTTGAAAATATAAAAAATTATAATAATATATAGGAGTGTTCACAATGGCAAAAGTTATTCTTGACTGGAAAACCACACATGACTTCATCAAAGATGCATTCATCGGTGTAGGCGTACCCGCAGACGATGCAGAAATCGTAACTGACGTTATCCTCGAATCAGACAGAAGAGGTATCGAGTCACACGGTTGCAACCGTTTCAAGCCCGTATACATCGACAGAATCAATGCAGGTATTCAGTTCCCCGTAACAAACTTCGAAATCCTCAATGAGACAGAAACAACTGCAGTTGTTGACGGTCACCACGGTATGGGTCAGGTAATCGGTTACAAGGCTATGAGCATGGCAATCGAAAAGGCTAAGAAGTACGGTATGGGTATGGTTACAGTTCGTAACTCAACACACTACGGTATCGCAGGTTACTACACATCAATGGCTACAAAGGCTGGCTGTATCGGTATGACAGGTACAAACGCTCGTCCTTCAGTTGCTCCCACACTCGGTGTTGAGGGTATGTTCGGTACTAACCCCTTCACACTTGGCGTTCCCACTGATGAAGATTTCGACTTCAACTTCGACTGTGCAACATCAATCACACAGAACGGTAAGGTTGAGTACTACGAGAGAATCGGCGAAGAAATTCACCCCGGTACTGTTATCGACCTCGACGGTAACCCCGTAGAAGGCGACGCAGGTGTAGCTCTCAAGAAGATCCGTCAGGGTACAGCAGCTCTCACAACTCTTGGTGGTATCGGT
>JAZTWC010000036.1:0-6265 GCA_045635665.1 Acutalibacteraceae bacterium | reverse complement strand
CTGTCTTGGCATAATGAACCTCCGAAAAATTTAATAAAAGTAAAATATAGTATGCGCAGATTACCATCTGAAATGTGCGAAAGCCTTGTTAGCTTCTGCCATCTTATGGGTATCTTCACGCTTCTTGAATGCTGAACCTGTTGAGTTGGTAGCATCAATGATTTCGTTGGCAAGTCTTTCCTTCATTGTTCTTTCTGAACGCTGACGGCTATAGAGTGTGATCCAACGAAGACCCAATGTCTGTCTTCTTTCGGGACGAACATCCATGGGAACCTGGTAAGTTGAACCACCTACACGGCGAGCTTTAACTTCGAGCAAGGGCATTACATTTTCCATTGCTGCTTCGAAAACCTCGAGGGGTTCCTTACCTGTTTTTTCCTTGATGATATCGAAAGCGTCGTATACAATCTTCTGAGCGACACCTTTTTTACCATCGTACATAACACTGTTAATAAGACGTGTTACAAGCTTTGAATTGTAAAGCGGATCCGGCAAAACGTCACGTTTTGCGATCTGGCCTCTTCTTGGCACTGCGCTTCCCTCCTTCATAATAATGATATCATAGGTACTCGAGTGACAAATTCCCGTCGGCACCAAATTGAGAGGCATACAATAATATATATACACTCTCACATTCCGACAGCCTCTTACAGCTGTCTGCCTGCAAGAAGATTTGTCAATTCATAGTTTTTCCGTCTGACTACGGATTTTTCAAAAAAATTTGGTTTTTAATTCAGAACTCTGGCTGAATTATTTCTTAGCTGCCTTAGGACGCTTAGCACCGTATTTTGAACGGCTCTGCATTCTGCCGTTAACACCCTGAGTATCGAGTGTACCGCGAACGATGTGGTAACGCACACCGGGAAGGTCCTTTACACGGCCGCCTCTGATGAGAACTACTGAGTGTTCCTGAAGGTTGTGACCTACGCCGGGGATGTAAGCTGAAACTTCAATACCGTTTGTAAGACGTACTCTGGCGATCTTACGAAGAGCTGAGTTAGGCTTTTTCGGTGTAGCTGTCTTAACTGCTGTGCAAACGCCACGCTTCTGAGGTGAGCTGTGGACAGTCATCACGTTCTTCTTTGAGTTGAGACCCTTGAGAAGAGCAGGAGCCTTAGGTTTCTTAACGAGTGTTTCTCTACCGCTGCGAACTAACTGGTTAAAGGTTGGCAATCGTAGCATCTCCTTTCTTTAAAAATTACTTTGCATAATCACATGCTCCGCTATTATAACTCATATTAATAGCTTTGTCAACATTTTTTTCTGTCAGATGAAATTTTGTAGACTTGACCTATATGTACAATATCAGCCTTGTGTTTTTGTGCACATTTACCAAAGATGCACAAATTAGCCTTTTGTATAAAAATTCCCCTGTACCAACAACAAAAACTACCCTTTTGGCATTAAAAAAAGCCCTCATCAAGAGGGCTTTAGTTTGTTTGCAATTATGCAGCGGGAGCTACTTCAGGAGCTGCTTCGGGAGTTTCAGCGGGCTTGTATTTTTCTACAAGGCTTGCAGCGAAATCGAAGATCTTCTGAGCTGTCTCAGCGGGATCAATACCAAGCTTGTTGCAGAAGCTGATGTAAGCGATAACAAACTTAACAGCCATCTTAGCAAACCAGAGAGCGGGACCAACTGTCTCGAAGGGAAGATCAAGAATCCAAGCATATTCGCCAAGCATACCCTTAAGGCCATCAGCGATGTTGCTGGGAACTTCTTCTTCAACTGCTGGAGCGTCTGTTTCTGCTTCTGTAGCGAAAGCTACTGTAGCAACTGAAAATGTCATAATGAGTGCGAGTAATAAAGCAATAATCTTTTTCATATTATTTGCCTCCTTTAATATAGTAACCTAAGTATATCCTATTAAGGGGATTTTTGTCAAGTAATTTCTGAAATATCTGTTAAATCTTACTATATATTATTCCTGATTTTCGTCTAACATATCCAAAGATAACTGTCTGAACTTTTCTTTCGCCTCATCACTTAAAAGACGATATGCCATAATAATCTCCTGCTCCTCTTTTTTCATATACATCAGAGGGTCAGAGCAATCCTCCATAACAGCACCGACTCTGCCGCCTCTTGAAGAGCCGGCTTTAACCGTATTACCCACAACAGCATCAATAGTTGTATCGTAAATTGCCGCCAGCTTTTTCAGCGTATCTATAGAGGGAAGTGACTTACCTGTCTCGTAGTAGGTATAACCGCTTCTGCTTATGCCGAGAAATTTAGCCACATCATCCTGAGTCATTTTATATTGCTTCCTGATTCTTTTCAATGATTCTGTAATATCCATAAATAACACATCCTTATCTTTTGAAATGATCATATATTCTTTGTGCATCTTTGTTGCTTATGCCTGGTACTCTGCCGAGATCTTCGGGTGTAGCGTTTTTGATTTTAGCCACTGTCTTGAAATGAAGAAGCAGATTGCTTGCTTTCTTATCTCCTATACCCTCAATCTGAGTCAGAGCTGTTTTGATAGTATTATGCGTATGCTTGCTCTTGTGGTATGAGATAGCAAATCGATGCACTTCCTCCTGAATAGACGAGACAAGAGTGAAAACCTCTCTGCCATAGTTGATGCTTATCTCTTCGCCGCCTGAGGCTATGGCCCTGGTACGGTGCTTTGAGTCTTTGACCATACCGAAAACGGGTACATCTAACCCGAAAGCCTCAATAATGGGCTTGACCGCATTGACCTGACCCTGACCACCGTCGAGAAGTATAAGGTCAGGAAGTCTGCCAAAACCCTCTCCCGTGTGTTGTTCTTCAACATACCTGTTAAATCGTCTTGAGATAACCTCTCTCATTGAGCCCAAGTCATCCTGACCCTCAAAACCTTTGATGCTGAAGCGTTTATATGCTTTTCTATAGGGCTGAGCGTTTTTGAAAACTACCATACCTGCAACATTGTCGCTACCCGCAGTATGAGAGATATCATATGACTCGATATATTCGGGGGTCTTGCTGAGACCGAGAAGTTTTGCAAGCTCATCAAGCACAGCTGTCTCTCGCCCGGCTCTGCCAAGATATTCACCCAGCTTTTGTGCTGCATTCTGAAGACACATCTCCATAACTCTGACCTTTTCACCTCGCTGAGGTTTAAGGATAACAGTTTTCTTCTGTCGGGTCTTTGTGAGATACTCTTCAATCAGATCTTTATCTGTCACATCACCGTCAACAACGATAAGCGGTGGAATTTGTCTGCCTGTAGAATAGTATGAAGTTATAAGCTCATATCGTGTGTCGGCAAGATTTTCAGAGTAATCTATAATGAAGTGCTCCGTCGCAACAAGAAGTCCCTCTCTGAATGAAAGCACTGCAAGGCAGGCCTTATTACCTCTCTGAGCTATAGCAAATACATCTTCTTCGATACTGCCCTCAACCACAACCTTTTGTCTTGCACCTATTTTCTCTATAGCGCGTATCCTGTCGCGGTATCTTGCAGCTTTTTCGTATTCCATATTTTCTGCTGCATCTTCCATCTGTGCCTGAAGTTTTTTCAGCATCTCACCACTGCCACCCTTGATAAAATCAACAGCTTGCTGAAGGTTGTCTTCGTAATCTCTTTGAGATATTTTTCCCGCACAAGGAGCAGAGCACTTTTTGATAAAGTAGTTGAGACAAGGTCTCGCGTGAGGGTTGATATTTTTCGGGAAGCTTTTGTTACAGCTGGGAAGCAGAAAAATCTCTCTCGCCTGCTCGACAACATTGGTCACGCTGTAGTTACCCATATAAGGCCCGAGGTACTCGGCATCTTTGTTATCTTTTCTGAAGCTTGGTCTGATATTGCCCCAAGGATTTGGAGTAATCTTGATGTAGCTGTAACCCTTGTCATCCTTAAGCAGTATGTTGTATTTGGGCATATTCTGCTTGATAAGACTGCATTCGAGTACCAGTGCTTCAAACTCACTGTCGGTGAGTATATAGTCAAAATCGTAAACATGTTCCACCATTTTAGCAACTTTGGGAGTGTGGGAGCTTTTAAATGCGAAGTACTGCCCCACTCGGTTTTTGAGTTTTTTAGCTTTGCCGATATATATAATCTTGTTGCTCTTATCTTTCATAATATATACACCGGGAGTCATCGGCAACTTCGATGCTTTTTCGTGAAGATAATAAAGTCTCGGATTTTCCACTATACAGTCTCACCTCTTTTCCGGACAAAGTTTGCTATGTAACATTTTATCACATTTTGTCGTATATCGCAACAAGAAAGCAGCCGTTTTTCATTTAAACGACTGCTTTTAATTTTATTTAATTTAATTTTATTTTATTTAAATTTATCGAAGAATGACTTCTTCTTTTCCTCGCCCACAACATTGCCATCAGGGATATTGTTCTTGGGTTTGTTTTCGAGAGTGTTGTCAAACTCTCTGAGCATATCTTTCTGCTTGTTTGAAAGATTCTTAGGCACCTCAACAACAATCTTGACAAACTGATCGCCCTTACCTCTTGATGAGAGCTGCTGGATACCTCTGCCACGAAAACGGAAAACCTCACCGGGTTGTGTGCCTGCGGGAAGCTCGTATTTAACCTTGCCATCAAGAGTAGGAATGTAGAGTGTATCGCCAAGAGCCGCCTGAGCATAAGTAACGGCCACCTCGCACCATACATCAAATCCGTCTCTTTCAAAGAAAGGATGAGGTCTTACATTGACATTGACTCTTAAATCGCCTTTGGGTCCACCGTTTACACCGGGGTTACCGCCACCGCGTACATTGAGTGTCTGTCTGTCATCGATACCTGCAGGAATATCAATCTCTGCTGTCTGTCTCTTTCTTTCAAAGCCGGTACCACGGCACTTGGAACAAGGATTATTAATTTTCTTACCTTTACCGCCACAGTCTGAGCACTGACGTGAAGTACTCATTACACCGAAAGGTGTTCTCTGCTGTACATTGACCTGACCTCGACCATTACAGGTTTTACAGGTTTCAGGTGATGTACCTTTAGCGCAGCCGTTACCGCCACACTCTGTGCAGACTTCATCTCTTACAACGTTAACTGTTTTCTTACAGCCCTTAGCCGCCTCTTCAAAAGAGATGGTAACTGTTGTCTGAAGAGTTGCACCTTTTCTGGGAGCATTGGGATTCTGCTGACGTGAACCGCCGCCGAAACCTCCGCCGAAGCCGCCGAACATACTGCCGAGGATATCGCCAAGGTCAAATGCATCGCCGAAACCGCCGAATCCTCCACCGAAACCGCCTGCACCGAAGTTGGGGTCTACACCTGCGTGACCGTACTGGTCATAACGTGCCTTTTTGTCAGAGTCAGAGAGTACCTCATAAGCCTCATTTGCCTCTTTGAACTTTGCTTCAGCAGTTGCATCACCGGGGTTAAGGTCGGGATGGTACTGCTTTGCCATTTTGCGGTAAGCCTTTTTTATTTCATCGTCCGAAGCGCCTTTGCTGACACCAAGGACTTCGTAATAGTCACGTTTATTTTCTGCCATTTGTTATGTTCCTCTCATTGGGTTTATAACCACAATATGGAGCCGCCCGAAATCGGACAGCTCCGAAAAGTCAATTAGTTAGCATCTGTGAAGTTTGCATCGGTGTAGCCTGCATCTGCATAACCGTCACCTGCACCGCCATCAGCGTAACCGCCCTGAGCACCTGCAAAGTCTTCGGGGTTAAAGCCACCGGGCTGAGCGCCTGCAGCCTGAGCCTGCTGATAGAGCTTCTCACTGATTTTGTAGAAAGCCTGAGTGAGAGCTTCCTTCTCATTCTTGATGAGGTTGATGTCTTCACCGTTAAGTGCGTTCTTGAGAGCATCGATCTTTGACTGGATTTCAGCCTTATCTTCTTCGGGAAGGTTCTGAGCGCCTTCTTCTGAGAGAATCTTTTCACACTGGTAAACCATCTGATCAGCTTCGTTTCTTGTGTCAACATCTTCTCTGCGCTTCTTGTCTTCCTGAGCGAACTGTTCAGCTTCTCTTACAGCCTTTTCAATGTCTTCTTTTGACATATTTGTTGAAGATGTGATTGAGATTGACTGCTCTTTACCTGTACCGAGATCCTTAGCAGAAACGTGTACAATACCGTTAGCGTCGATGTCAAAAGTTACTTCGATCTGAGGTACACCGCGACGAGCAGGCATAATACCGTCAAGGCTGAATACGCCGAGAGTCTTGTTGTCCTTAGCAAATTCTCTTTCACCCTGAAGTACGTGTACTTCTACTGAAGGCTGATTGTCAACTGCAGTTGAGAAAATCTGGCTCTTCTTTGTGGGGATAGTTGTATTTCTTTCGATAACCTT
>JAZTWC010000035.1:0-35203 GCA_045635665.1 Acutalibacteraceae bacterium | reverse complement strand
TCTGCAATCTTAGTTACCTGTTCTTTGGTAATTGTTGCAACCTTAGTCTTGTTGGGTACACCTGAACCGCTTTCGATACCGCAAGCTTTCTTGATAAGAACTGCTGCGGGCGGTGTCTTTGTTACGAATGAGAAAGTACGGTCTGCATAAACTGTGATTACAACAGGGATAATAAGACCGATGTCGTTCTTTGTACGCTCATTGAATTCCTTTGTGAAAGCCATGATGTTAACACCGTGCTGACCGAGAGCCGGACCAACAGGTGGTGCGGGAGTAGCTTTACCTGCAGGAATCTGGAGCTTGATTAAACCTACAACTTTTTGAGCCATTTTTTTGCACCTCCAAATTTTGTGGTTGATCGATTTGTCTTAAATTTACAAATCTCCCACCGGGAGCGATGCTCCCTCAATAATAAACGGCGGTTTTTACCGTAAATTATCTGTGATTAAAATTCTGCAACCTCTATCTGATTTAAGCCGAGTTCAACAGGAGTCTCTCTGCCGAGCATTGAAATCATTACAACGACTACTTCCTTTTCAAGGTCGATGCTGTCGATAACACCGTTGTAGCCATCGAAGGGGCCGCTTAAAATGTTTGCGAAATCGCCTACCTTGTAGTTGACTTCGACTGTTCTCTTCTCGATGCCGAGGTTAATAACTTCTTCATCTGAGAGAGGTACGGGTTTGCTTCCGGGGCCTACGAAACCTGTAACACCGCGGGTATTGCGGATAACATACCAAGCTTCGTCAGTCATTGAAAGCTCTTCGTCTTCAAATTCACTGCGTTTTTTGTAAATGCAAGCAACCTTTACCATAACATATCCAGGGAAAAGTTTACGCTCAACTTCGCGCACCTTATCGTCCTTGATTTCTGTAACAGTTTCGGTTGGGATACGGACTTCAAAAATCTGATCCTGCATCTTGCGGTTTTCAACAACAGTAGTGATGTTTGATGCTACTTTATTTTCGTAGCCTGAGTAGGTGTGTACTACAAACCATCTGGCATTATCAGCCATTGTTACACCTCCACAATCGAATTATTCTGCAGATTCAGCTGTTGTATCTTCAGCCTTATCTTCAGTTGACTCCTCAGCCTTAGCTTCAGTAGTCTCTTCTTCACTGTCCTTTTTGTCTTCCTCAGCTTCGTCTTCGTGGTCGTGACCTTCGTGGTTTTCTTCAACAGCCTGTGTTGTTGTCTCACCCATTGCAAGGTTCTTGAGACTTGTAACACCTGTTGAAAGACCGAAGTCAATAACACCAACAGCAATAGCAACGATTGCTACTACGAGAAGAACTACGCCTGTACTCTTTAAGACAGTTTTTGCATCGGGCCATACAATTTTCTTGCATTCGCCTTTGAAGTCCTTAATGAACTTCTTGGTGCCCTTGCCTGCACGGGTGAAGAAGCTTGGCTTGTCTGATTTCTTGTTACCCTTTGCGGCTTTAGCTACCTTAGCAGCTGCTGCGCTTTCATCAGTTGTGGCCTTTTCAACCTTTGAATCCTGGGTGACCTTGTTTTCTTTGTCAGCCATCATTCTTACCTCCCGCTCTTATTTTGTTTCTTTGTGGAGAGTGTGTTTCTTGCAGAATCTGCAATACTTGTTCATCTCCAACCTGTCAGGATTGTTCTTTTTGTTTTTCATTGTGTTGTAATTGCGCTGTTTGCACTCTGTGCAAGATAAAGTAATCTTTACTCTCATGAACGGCACCTCCATTATCGGAATTTTTAATCTGAAAAAAGCTACAACATTCCTTTTTCAGACCTTAAGGCCTCCCTCTTTTTCGGACACAAAAATAAAGCCCTCATCAGAGGTAGTGCTATTTTAACATAGAATAACACCTTCGTCAAGGGCTTTTTGAAAGTTTTTTGGGAATTTTAACGAATTTTTTGAAGTATTTTTGACTTATCTCACAAATATTTCAACCATTAAGTCGTATTTCGGCTACATATGTAGTTTATCAGTCGATTACAGTCATATTCTTGATACGGATAGGCTCTACGGGTGAAGCTTTTTCGCCCATACTATTATATGTTCTGTATTCGTCAAGGAAGCTGTCAACGCTTTCCATACCTTCAATAACCTTACCGAAAGCAGCATAGTTGCCGTCAAGGAAGGTGCAATCATCGCTGTAGCAGATGAAGAACTGGCTTGATGCTGAGTTGGGAAGCATGCTTCTTGCCATTGAGATAACACCTCTTGTATGTGAGAGTGTATTCTGAGTGAAACCGTTAGCTGCAAATTCACCCTTGATTGTCTCGTCGGCACCGCCCATACCTGTACCCTCGGGATCGCCGCCCTGAGCCATGAAGTTGTCCACTACTCTGTGGAAGATTGTGCCGTCATAGAAGCCGCTGCCTGCAAGCTTGAGGAAGTTTGCAACTGTTGCGGGAGCAAACTCGGGATAGAGCTCGATGAGGAACTCGCCATGATTTTCCATTGTAACTTTAACTTTAGACATTGTTGTGTCCTCCTGAATGTTTAATATAGGTCGCAAATGATTATACTATATTATAATGCTGATTGCAAGGAGTAATTTTATGAAAATGGCTTTTTTTGATGCTAAATCCTATGATAAACCCTCCTTTGACAGGTACACTGCCGAAGAGGATATCCATATCAAATATTTTGAAACTAAGCTTAATGAGGATACTGTTTATCTTGCCAACGGCTATGATGCCGTATGCGTCTTTGTCAATGATGACGTCAATGCTGGAGTTATCGACAAACTTTACGATATGGGTGTAACGGTACTTGCACTCAGATGTGCAGGTTTTAACAATGTGGATATCAAACACGCTTCCGGCAAAATTCACGTACTGCGTGTGCCGGCATACTCCCCTTATGCTGTGGCCGAGCATGCTATGGCTTTATTGCTGACATCCATCAGACGCATACACAAAGCTTATATCAGATCAAGAGATTTTAATTTCAGTCTCAACAACCTTACGGGGTTTGACCTTTACGGCAAAACTGTTGGTGTAATCGGTACGGGTAAAATAGGTAAAGTTTTTGTCAATATATGCCGCGGTTTCGGGATGAAAGTTTTAGCCTATGATAAGTACCCAGCCGAAGAGATAGCCGACGAAGTCAATGTAAAATATACTACCCTGCCCGACCTGCTGAAAAACAGTAATATTATTTCTCTTCACTGTCCTCTTACAGATGAGACGAAATATATTATAAATGAAAATGCTATTAACTTGTGTAAAAAAGGTGTGGTTATCATCAATACATCGAGAGGTGCTCTCGTTGATACTGAAGCTTTACTCAAAGGTATCAAGTCACGTAAAGTCGGCGCCGCCTGCCTTGATGTTTACGAAGAAGAAAGCGACCTTTTCTTTGAGGATAACTCGGGGCATATACTCGAAGATGACACTCTGGCAAGACTGATTTCTATGCCAAATGTAATTGTCACATCTCATCAGGCTTTTCTGACCCGGGAAGCACTCGATAATATCGCAGAGACAACAATTAACAACATCGTTGCTTTTTTCAGAGACGGGCAGTGCGAAAATGAGCTTTGCTATCAAGGCGATAAGGTCGAAGACTGTAAAAGTGCCAAATGTTTTTAACAAGTTTGGCTTGATTTAGAAACAGATGTATAATATAATAGAAAGGTAATTTATAAGTTTACGAAATGGAGGAAATTGAAATGTTTATTACTAATGATATTAAGTATATTGGCGTAAACGACCACAAGATTGACCTTTTTGAGGGTCAGTACGTTGTGCCCAACGGTATGGCCTATAACTCATATGCCATTATTGATGAAAAGATTGCCATTATGGACACTGTAGATGCAAACTTCACCCACGAATGGATGGACAATATCCAGAATGCCATAGGCTCAAGAAAACCTGATTATCTCATAGTTCAGCATATGGAGCCTGACCATTCAGCTAATATTATGAATTTCGTCAAGGCTTATCCCGATGTTAAGATTATGGCATCTGCAAAAGCTTTTAAAATGATGCATAATTTCTTCGGCACTGATTTCACTGACAATCAGATTATCATCGCTGAGGGTGACACACTTTGTCTCGGTAAGCATAACCTTACTTTCATCGGTGCTCCTATGGTACACTGGCCCGAGGTTATGGTAACATATGACAGAACAGATAAGGTACTCTTCTCAGCTGACGGCTTTGGTAAATTCGGAGCTTTAGACGTTGAAGAAAACTGGGCTTGTGAAGCAAGAAGATATTACTTCGGCATCGTAGGTAAATACGGTGTACAGGTACAGAATCTTTTAAAGAAAGCATCAGGCTTTGACATTCAGATTATATGCCCCCTCCACGGCCCTGTACTTAAAGATAATCTTGGCTATTACCTCGGTCTCTATAATACTTGGTCAAGCTATCAGCCCGAGGAAGAAGGCATTATGATTGCTTACACTTCAATCTATGGCGGCACAAAGAAAGCTGTTATGCTTCTTGCTGAAAAGCTCCGTGCTATGGGTTGCCCGAAGGTTGTTGTAAATGACCTTGCAAGATGTGATATGGCTGAATGTGTCGAAGATGCTTTCCGTTACAGCAAACTTGTACTGGCTACAACAACATATAACGCAGAAATCTTCCCCCATATGAGAGAGTTTATCAATCACCTTACAGAGCGCGGTTACAAAAACAGAACTGTCGCCTTTATGGAAAACGGCTCATGGGCACCTCTTGCTGCAAAAGTAATGAAGAAAATGCTTGAGGACAGCAAAAATCTCGTTTATACCGACACAACCGTCAGCATTATGTCAGCTCTCAATGACGAGAGCAAAAAGCAGATTGATGACCTTGCAAACGAGCTTTGCAAAGACTATCTCGCTCAGGGTGATGACACAGCTAACAAAAACGACCTCACTGCCCTTTTCAAAATCGGCTACGGTCTTTATGTGGTAACATCGAATGACGGAAAGAAAGACAATGCTCTTATTGTCAACACTGTCACTCAGGTGACAAACACTCCCAACAGAATAGCTGTTACCATAAACAAAGACAACTATTCACACCACATCATTAAGCAGACCGGCAAGATGAATATTAACTGTCTGACAGTAGATGCACCTTTTGCAGTATTTGAGAAATACGGTTTTGTAAGCGGCAGAGCTGTAGATAAGTTTGAGGGTGAAGAAGTTCTTCGTGCAGATAACGGACTTGTTTTCCTGCCAAGATACATTAACTCATTCATGTCACTTAAGGTTGAGCAGTATGTTGACCTTGATACTCACGGTATGTTTATCTGCGAGGTAACAGAAGCAAGAGTACTCTCAGACAGAGAAACAATGACTTATAACTACTATCACGCAAACGTAAAACCCAAGCCTCAGACTGAGGGTAAAAAAGGCTACGTATGTAAAATCTGCGGTTATGTTTATGAGGGAGACAAGCTCCCTGAAGATTTCATCTGTCCTCTCTGCAAGCACCCTGCATCCGACTTTGAAGCTATAAAATAAAAACGGAGGAAGAAAATATGCTTATTTTAGAAAACAACGGAGTATTTATACTTGAAACAAAAAACACCCACTATGTTATGGCTGTTGACAAAGAAGGTGTGCTGACACATCTTCACTGGGGAGGAAAGTGCGAAATCAACGATTACGCTTCCACATACACAGGTCGTCACGGCAGCTCTAACCATTCGGCAAGAGATATAAGCAAAACTGAGTATATCCCCTATGGCGGTATTGTTTACAGACCTCCTGCATTTATGGCAACTTTCTCTGACGGTTGCAGAGAGTCAGTGCTGACTTACAAAGACTTTAATGTCAGCGAGTTTGATGACGGCTTTATGCTTGAGGTTATTCTTGAAGACAAGCCCTACAATGTGGATGTTACTCTTTGCTATAAAGTCAGAGAAGGCACCGACATCATTGAAAGATTCACAAAAATCAAGAATAATTCGGACTCTCTTGTGGTACTCAACAAGATTTCCTCAGGTGAATTCAATGTACCCTCATTGAGACCTTATACATCAACCAACTTCAACGGCGCTTGGCTTGCTGAGTTCCGTAAGGAAGAAACTGTGGTTAAAAACGGTGTACTCACCTATGACAGCAGAAAGGGCGGAAGCAACCATACAGTGAATCCCGTTTTCATCCTGTCACAGAATGCTGATGAAAAGTATGGTGATGTTTACTTCGGTGCACTCACCTGGTCAGGCAACTTCAAAACTGAAATCTCACGCGACTATGCAGGTATCACAAGAGCCGTTATCGGTATCAATGACTTCGACTTTTCATATAATCTCCACGCCGGTGAAGAGTTTATCACCCCCTCAGTCTTCTGCGGGTACACAAAGGGCTTTGCTGAAATGAGCAACCAGATGAACGCTTTCGCTGTGGAGCATATCCTGCCAAAGCGTTTCGCCAAGGAGCCTTTACCCGTGCTCTATAACAGTTGGGAGGCTACATGGTTCAACGTAAGCTGTGAGGGTCAGCAAAAGCTGGCTGAGATGGCTGCTGATATCGGCTGTGAGCTTTTCGTTATGGACGACGGTTGGTTCGGTCAGAGAAAGAATGACTGGGCAGGTCTCGGTGACTGGTATGTAAATAAAGATAAATTCCCTAACGGTCTCAAGCCTCTTATCGATAAAGTAACAAGTCTCGGTATGAAATTTGGTCTGTGGTTTGAGCCTGAAATGGTTAACCCCGATTCTGATTTATACCGTGCTCATCCTGATTGGGCGTACCATTATGAGACTCGTAAATCCAATGAGCTTCGTCAGCAGTTGGTGCTTAACCTTACAAGAGAAGACGTTCAGGAGCATGTTTTCAGATCAATGGACGATATGCTTTGCGAGTATGACATCAGCTACATAAAGTGGGATATGAACAGAGCTTATTCCGAGACAGGCGCTCAGAACCTGGAAAACTCTCAGGAGCTCTGGTATCGTCATACCAAGGCTGTTTATGAAATCGCTGACAAACTCAAGGCAAAGCATCCCGATTTGCAGATTGAATGCTGTGCATCAGGTGGCGGACGAGTTGACCTCGGCTCACTTTCTCACTTCGATATGGTATGGACTTCCGACAATACCGACCCCCTCGACAGACTTGAAATCCAGCACGGCTTCTCACTTCTTTACCCCATCAAGTGTATGCGCGCCTGGGTAACCGATACCGGCAGAAACATCAGACCTAATGACTGGGACTTCCGTTTCAATGTCACTATGCAGGGTTCACTTTCCATCGGTGGTAACCTTGCCGAGTACTCAAGTGAAGAGCTTGACATCCACAAAAAATACATCAAGCTCTATAAGGAAATCAGAAACACAGTCCAGTTCGGCAGATTCTACAGACTTGCTAACTTCGGGCAGGATAAGTTCTATGCTACCGAGTATGTTGATGATGAGCAGTGTGTAGTATTCCTTTGCAAAAACGCTAATCTTTTCTATAACGATAACTATATGCGCTTCACTCTTGACGGTCTCGACGAAAAGGCTAACTACAAGTTTAAAATTGATGATAAAGAATACACCTACAGCGGTTCTTATCTTATGAATGTAGGTCTTGAGTTTGATATATGGCATGCACTCTCATCAAAAATCATCGTGATGAAAAAGGAAAAATAATAACCGGCTAAGAAGTATCAGATATGAAAATTAAAAAAATTATCAGCTTAATTCTCGTTATAATAATTGTTTTAAGCACATTACCTGTCATCTCCTTTTGTATAGGTGACGGATATGCGAACATTGTCAACCATCTCGGTGATGCAGAAGCATCTTTTCTCGACGGTGTTGGCCCCGAAATAAAAGGCTACGCCTTAGATTATAAATACTTCTCCCCAGTCAAAGACGGTGGCAGTACTAAATATCCTCTTGTTATATGGCTTCAGGGCAGAGGCGATAATGCCGAACCGGGAGATCAACTAGAGGGAAGTGATATCGTAGCCTGGGCTACAGATGAAATTCAACAGCGTTTTACATGCAGTGGCGGAGCATTTGTATTTGTCCCCCGAGCACCTAAACTTTTCGGTTGGGATAAATCGCTTATGGACCCGTTAAAAGCCTGTATTGATGATTTTATTGCAAAAAACAAAGACAATATTGACCTTACACGCATCTATTTCGGCGGTTACTCAATAGGCAGTTGGATGAGCTTTAAAATCGCTGCTATGTACCCCGAAATGATTGCTGCAATTTTCGTCGCTTGTCCACCATGGGGAATTGATAATAATACAGCCAAAAGTATTGCTGATATTCCCGTGTGGATTGTAAGCAGTAAAAACGATTTCTTTGTCAATCATTACACAACTGTTACTCCCATATGGAAAAAGATTATCTCCAAGAGTAATGTTCCTGAGAAATGCCGTTTTTCGGTTCTTGAAAAAACGACTTATCCCGACGGAAGAGTTTCACCCGACGGGCACCGTTCTTGGCACGCTCTGACTTACGACGGATTTTCCTCGCAGGACAGCAATTATCCTATGATGTCAACTGTTGACGGAAACGGTAAGACTGTTACACTTACTTATCCGAAGGGAGTCATTTCGTGGATGACAGGCTTCACAAGTGATTATGACGGCTCAACCGACACCGAAGATGATAGCAAGAGTATATTAAACACATTCCGCTATCTTATCGGAAAAATCACAAGCTTCTTAAAAAATCTTTTCAGATAAAATATCAAAACCACCCGTTACTCAACGTATCGGGTGGTCGCTTTTTAGTTAAAATCAACTCGCAAGGTTACATTGTCGTCATCGAGACCGCTGTTATAAAGAAGTGGCTCAACAAATTCAGAGAGAGTATAACCACTAAGAGTATCTCTTATATTTACCCGGAAAGTCGCAAGGAGCTTTTCAAGCTTTTCCATAGTACCCATTACTATCTTATACTCAGGTGAGTCTGGAGCATAAGCGGCATTACCGCGATAAAGATTAGCCACAAGGCTAAATACGAGATCAACGAATTTTTTATCCTTAACCTGTGCCAAATCACTTTCTTTAAGATTGTGGTATTTCTTTGAGAATTTAGCTACTTTGCCGTATGTAAGACCGTTAAGCTTTTTGCCGAGGAACATAACAACCTTAGGATACTTAAGAACAAGATCCTTTGGCAGTGCGATGCCGCCGTCAGTTTTAAGGAAAGCATCAAGATCGTGTTCCATATTGTAAGGTATGCTCTCAACAATACCGAGGAAACCTTTTCTTGCATATTCAGTGAAGCTCATACCGAGATTAAGCTCAGGCAAATCAATATCAATAGTGCGTATATCAACTGTACCTGTATCTGTATCTATGGTGATTTTTCTCATCTTTGGCGGGAAACCTGCAAGGGATGAGGTCTGTACACTGTAAATTTTATTTCCCTTATCGCTGACAACTTCTTTCATGCACTGAATGTGAGTATGTCCGCTGAAGAAGAGTCTTATCCCCATATCTGCAAGCTCTCTTATTCGCTTTTCGCCGTCATAAAATACATTACCCTTACCCATAACTGTATAAGCCGGTGACGGTGAGACGATGGGTCTATGGGTACTGCAAATCACTACCCCGCCTTTGGCTTTTGCTTTTTCAACCTGATCTTTAACCCATGCCATAAGCTCATCGGAGAACACAGGACCGCGACCCTCAGGGTCAAAGTCATAACCCATAGCTATATAATAAAGACCCGGGAGAATTTCAGCTATGTAGGTTGTGTCATCAGTAAAAGTGTCAAAACCCTTGTTTCTGCCGAAAGGATAGTACATAGGCACAACTTCTTCTCTGGGAAGATGCTCTTTTGCCGGTATTTTATTGCCGTTTTCATCAATATCGTGCACATTGAAATCAGGGTAATCGTGTGAGTCGGTTACAACATAAGGATCAAGCCCCTTTTCTGTCACTTCTTTTAAAAGTGCTGTAACCTCTTCGTGGCTGTATGACTCACCGTGATTTGTCAGGTCACCTGTAATAATAACAGTATTGGTGTCCTCGTCTCCGGCTATAATATCAAGAGCTTTTTTGAAAGACTCTTCACTGGCTCTCATACAGATTTCAGTGTTTGCCTGAGGAGCGTTTACATAGTCATATTTATAGTTTCTTTTGCTGTAGTAATGTGTATCTGTTACGTGATAAAAATTATAAATCATATTTAGTCTCCTTAATCAAGTCTGATAAGCTCACCGCCGAGCTTTCTTGATTTTTCGGCTGCAAGTGCGATATCGTGGCTGATAACTGTAGCATCAATAGTAGTAATGTCGGTAAGGTCGGTGGTTTCACCGCAGAGAAGTTTAACAAAACCTGCAATTAGTCTTATATCGCCCTCAACGTGACCGCTGACAGCAGGGCTTCCTGTAAAGACACTACCTGACTTTCCACCGAAAATTCTCATTTCAAGTTTGGTACCGTAGCCGATAAGCTCGCCTTTTGTGCCGACAATATGGCACTCTCTGAACATCTTGTCTGAAAGGCCGTTCATATTAAGTACAGCCGATGCACCGTTTTTAAAGGTCATCATAACCATCTGATTGTCGCAGACGTTGTTGTTATTCAGGAAGACACATTTGCCGTAATCTCCGTACTTTATGGCATTGATAATGTCTTCTTTAGAGTTCTGCGCCTTGCCTGTAAGAGTGCGCTTCATATGTTTGATAAACTTTGCCTTATAGAACGGGTCGGTAATATAAAGCTTTTCAGCATCGTAAGGGCAGTCTTTTTTAGCTTTGCAGCCACCCATACAAGTCGGTGTGGCACCGAGAGGTGCATAATCACTGCGAAAGTATTTCACTGAACCCACGGAGCTTACTGTTTCGCAGGGACTGTCCATAAACCAGGCGATAAGGTCGATATCATGACAACACTTTGCAAGTATTGAAGGAGTTGAATCCTCTTCGACGTGCCAGTTACCTCTGACAAAACTGTGAGCGAAATGGAAATAACCGACGTTTTCAGTGTGGTTGATTGATACGATATCGCCAATCTGACCGCTTGATATTATCTCTTTAATCTTGCTGTAATAGTTAGAATAGCGAAGCACGTGACAGATGATAAGCAAAGCCCCTTTTTCTTCGGCAAGGTCGCGAAGCTCTTTATATTCGCTTTCAACACCGCTGACAGGCTTTTCAAGCAAGATGTATTTGTAGCCTGTAAGCAGAGCATCTTTTGTAATCTCATAGTGACTTGCATCCTGTGTGGTTATGAACAGCGCGTCTGAAATCACACCTTTAGAGAAGAAGTCAGTTGTTGAGATAAACTGCTTATCTTTGGGTATACCGAACTTTGGTGAAATATCATCAAGTGCCTGCTGGCTAATGTCGCAAAGAGCAACTATTTCAGCTTTCTTTGAGTGAAAACCTTTGATAAAACCCATATACTCTGTGCCTCTGTTACCAAGGCCTATAACTGAAATCGTTTTCATATGTAATCCCCTTTTATATGTTTTTTATTTACCACTCAATTGTGTGTTCGAATAATTTTTCGCCATTATTTCTATAGGCTTCAAGATAGATAGTATCCTCTGAAAGTGTCATCTTTGAAGCAACATATGTACCGCTCATATTGCCGCCATCAAGATAAGCTGTGATACCGGGATAAGCTGAAAGGAACTCTGCCTCTTCACCGCCGTCTGCACCAATGAGTCTGCACTGATGGTAATGACCTGAAATCATAAGTTTGGCGCCAAGTCTGTCAATTTCATTCCAACCTGCAACTGAAAGTTCAGGTTCAACATCGCTGATTTTCCAAGAGTGTGACAGAGCGATAACCTTATCATTTTTAACATCAACGCCCTTAAGCCACTCAATCATATTCGCACGGTAGGTGTTATAGTCTGTCATTCCACCGTATTCCGGGTGGGAATCTTCTTTGTCTTCGCCGCTGTCGAGTACAACGAATGAATAATTGCCCATATCGGCTGTGTAATAGAACTCATCAAGACCGAGAGCACCGAGGATTTTGCCTGCATATTCACCGCGGGTTTCGTGGTTACCTCTGACGTAAAGTGTCGGCAGGGTACCCTTTGAAAGTGCGCCTGAAAACTCAACTATATTTGAAACAACCTGCTCTTCAAAGTCTACACCGGGAGTTGCGTCACCGAGAAGAATAACCGCATCATAATCACCGATATAACTGATAGCTTCGTGAGCTCTGTCGAGGTATGTATGCCAGTCTGAAATAACGAGATAGGTTATATCATCACCTTTTACGGGAGCGAAAGTGTATGTATCTGAGACAACTTCCTGACCGGTACGGCTGCCGTAACTGAACTGCTCGATAACGCGTACTGAGCCGATTTTGTAGCTGTTGTTGTTAAGATGCTCATAGGGTACGTTGACAGAGTGAATCTTGCTGTCGCTGCTGAGTCTGCCGCCGTCCTGATCGTAAACCTTGTAGGTTTTGCCCTCATATTCATACTCAACGTAACCTGTACCGAAATCGTTTGTCGAGAAGACTATGCTGTAGTCTTTACCTGTGTCAAGAACTGACGGGTCACAGGTGATTTTATAAGTATTAAGAGGAATGAGCTTGGATAAACCAAGAATAGATATAACTATCACAACAAGAGCGAGGATAACTCTTTTTGTCTTGCACTTAAAGGCAGGATAAAACAGCACGAGGAAAAGAGGAAGCGCAATTAACACTGCATCTTCAAAAGATTTTTTCAGGTAAAGTGTATAAACCTGAGCAGATTCACTTGAGAGCATACCGAAAGAAAAACTAAGACCTGCTATAAAGAAAATTATACTGAGCAGCGAGGTGATTGCAATTGCAACCGAAAATGATTTCTTGCTGTATATGCTGTCAAACTTATTGGCTCTGATAGCTGCCAATGCACCTAAAACAACGGCGTTGACTATCATAAGACCAAGCAGGATATAGGTGAAATACTCGAACTTTACTGTAATATTAACAAAAATCCATGTAGATCTCGCCGCATAAGAAAGTATGGGAGCAACTACAGCAAACACAAGCATAACAGCCGGCAAGACTATAGACTTCAGTATATTCTTTTTAGTTTTCATAATGTTCTCTCCTTTTTCTCTATATAGTTTAATAATACTCAAAATAGCATCTGTGTCAAGAGTGACTTGCAACAAAGATAAAATGTCGGGTCTGACTATGCAAACCCGACACTGATTTTATTCGAGATTATCGTAGTGTAGACCTATCTGCTCTCTGATTTCGTCCATTATATGCATAACGTCGGATGTGGCTTTCAGCGGCACCATTGAGCTCTCTTTCCTGCCGGCTCGGATATCTTCGGCAACAGCATTGAACTCATCGGTATAAGGGTTCATTTTAGGCCCGTCACCTTTGAAAGTCTCTTTTCTGAACAAACCCTTTTTACAGGTTATGCCGTTAAGTGCATGGAAGAAAGGTGCTTTGATTTCACCCTTGTCGCCTTTAATGGACATATATTCAAGGCCGTGGTAATCAGCTATTGAGGCGCTGATATTGACAGTCAGACCGCTGTCATATGTAAAGACTATCTTTTCACTGTGGTCTACTCCACCCTTTATCACTGCTGTGCTTGTGATTTTATCGGGCTTGCCCCAGAGTCTGTAGGCATAAGTGATTGGATAAACTGTAATATCAAGCAGAGCACCTGCTGCAAGTCGCGGGTCAGTATGTCTGCCCTTATAGCCTATAGTTCTGACGTGATACTTAAAATCAGCAGATAGTATATTGCCGATTTTGTTTTCGTCAATCCATTTTTTTGTCTGATTTGCAGAGGCTGAAAACCATGTCCACATCGCTTCGCACAAGTATACATCCTTTTCTTTTGCGAGAGATATAAGCTCGTCAGTTTCTTTTGCCGTAACAGTGAAAGCTTTCTCACAGAATACGGGTATGCCCTTTTCAAGAGCCATTTTTGCGTATCTGAAATGTGAATTGTGCGGTGTGACAATGTACACACCCTCAACGCCTTCAGCTGACATAGCTTCCTCGGCAGTATCGTAGGCTTTACCGCCATATTTTAATGCAAAATCATCGGCACGGCTCTTTGTTCTGTTGTAGCAGGAAACAATCTCGTGTTTGCCTGTTTTGTTTATCTGTGATGCCACCGTCTTAGCAAGTGACCCCGTACCGATAAAACACCATCTGAATTTACTCATATTATCAGCCAATGTCGTATGTATATCTCATACCATCAATCCATTCACCCTTGATGAAGTCTCTGCCTCTTACAACGACTTCGTCTTCGTATACTTCAACAACGAGACCGTCACCGGGTTCATAATCAACGCCTTCAGTGCAACGGGGAACATTGATGCAATCAACACCGTGCCACTCGTAGAAGCTGGAGGGCTTAAGCTCGTTGTGGTAATGACCGTGTAAATAGAGATCTGTATCGTATTTAGCAAGAAGCCAAGCAAGCGCTCTGTAGTCGTGATCCTTGATAGTGTATACGGGGAAGTGAGCTAAAACAAAGATAGGAGCATCCTCTGCCTGAGCCTGCTGAAGTACACCTTCAAGCCAATCAAGCTGATCCTGACTGATGCTGAAATTATCGGGTGAGCCGTGTTCTGAAGCCAGAACTATCATATAGCAACCGTCAATAACTTTATAATAGTATTCTTTTTCAATCTTATTTCCAAAATAGATATTGTTATTGAAAACAAACTTCTTACGAAGCTGTTCATAGTCTCCGTCACCGTTACCAAAGTCGTGGTTACCTGCAACTATAAGATTGTTTTCAGCGGGTTTCATTGATGCTACAGCGGTGTAGAAGAATACATCTTCGAGGACCTGGCCGTTCATAACATTGTCGCCTGTATAAACAACTGTGCTGATATCTTCACCAGCCTTGATGCCGTAAAGTACATCGCTGAGTCTTTCATAAACCTTAGGATTGTTAGTTTCAACATGAATGTCTGAAACAACGGCAAAGCTTGTGATAAGTTCATCTGGTCTTTCTGCCTGATAAGCTACACCGTTACCTTCAAATGCAGGTGACATCATCATAAGAAGCACCATAATTGTTGCAAAAAGGTCTTTAAGATACATAATTACTGTTGTGAAATCCATATTTTTTCCTTCTTTCTGTTATTTTGGGGTACTCCCCTTGCTTTTTAGTTTAACATAAAAGGCAGCATTTGTAAATTGTTACAGAATATTTTTTTAAAAATTTAACAAACTGTAACTTATGCCTATATATAATTAAAAAAATTGTCAAAAAGCGTGGGATTTTATTAAATGCAGTGTATAATTAGGTGAAAGGACATTGAAAGGAGGTCGGAACAATGCACGAAAAAGAAATCATAGAGTTGATTTTACAGCGGGAAGAAGAAGGACTCAGACTATTGCAGATTTATTACACACCGCTTATACGATACATAGTCTCACCTATACTCAAGGATAAATCTGAGCAGGAAGACTGCATATCTGAAGTCACAATGAAAATCTGGAACAATATCGCATCCTTCGACAACAGCAAAGGCAGTTTTAACGGTTGGATAACAGCCATAGCCCGTAACACAGCTCTCAGCCGTGCGAAAAAACAAAGACCTACTATCAGCACCGAAGATATCCCCGCAGATTTACCATCACCCGATCCTACACCTGAAGAAGCATTGATTCAGAAAGAAAGAGAGCAGATGCTCATGAATGCTCTCTCTAAGCTGTCGCAGAAAGACAGGGCACTCTTTTACAGAAAATACTATTATTTGCAGTCAACAGCTCAGATAGCCGCAGAGCTTGGTACCACAGAGCGAGCGGTTGAAGGCAAGCTATATCGTATCAAGAAGAAGCTGAGAAAATTATTGGGAGGTGAAGAATATGAATAACAATGATTACAGATTAATCAGTGACGATGCTTTTGAAGGTTTGATTCAATCATCTATGCCCTATAAACCGCCCGAAGAAATAGTTGAAGCTGTTACCCCTTGGAAAAAGGCTTTTAAGCGAGTCATATGGGGTCTTGCTCTGAATACTCTGACACTGAACTTTCTTTATCTTAACTATATCCTCCCTCTTGTCGGCACTATACTATCAATTCTCGGTCTCAGAACTCTTAGAAACGAGACTAAGTGGTTCAAGGCATATTACATTCTGAACATAATCCGTGGAGTATATTTTGTAGCCACTCTTTCTCTGAATGCCACAATAAACCTGATTGAAAGGATTCCTCAGGCGGTATTGGTAGCTACTAATCTGATTTTCACCTTTCTTAACATTCTGTTCTTCTGCATATCACTTTATTCTGTCGAGAAAAAGTCAGATATAGAACCTCGCAAATTACCTATGATAGCTCTTATTATCTGGTACGCGGGACTTGCTTTCCTGGCTATAATAAATTTCCACGGCTTTATAATTCCATGGGTTATGATTATAGGATTTATCGTTATCCTGGTAAGTCTCAACAAAATTGCCAAAGATATTGATCAGATTGGTTATACTATCGAAAATGCTCCCGTAAAAATCAACGATGGTCTGATGACAGCTCTCATTGTTATAACTCTCGTTGCAGGCATCGGTTGTGGATACGCTTTTGATGGCAGTTATAAAATGCAGTGGGAAGTAAAAGACAAAAATGAGCATATTGAAGTTCAGCAAGTTAAGACGCATCTTCTGTCACTCGGTTTCCCTGAAGGTGTTCTCGATGATATGACAGCTGAGGATATACTTTCCTGCGAAGGTGCAACAAAGGTTGTTGTATATGAGGAAAAGGTTCCCTTCAATGACAACTTCAGAACTGAAACTGTTAAGGTGCAAAAAACGCCCTATTTCTCATCAATAGAACAAGTGAATATCTATGAGGTCGAAGAAATGACTCTTACAGGTATAGGTGTCTGCCTTAGCGAAGAATCAGAGGGCGACGGTGACTGGCAGCTTATCCATCACTTCTGTTGGGATGTTAACCCGGGCTTTTACGGCACAGAGTGTATACAGATATGGCCCGCTTATCGCAAATTGGACAGCTATGTAGCCAACGATGAATTTTCAGGCCGTGTGCTTTATACCAAAGATGGTATCGACTATGCTTCACCTTATCACAGTCTCGGTAGCGAAACCTATACCACAGACACTATTATGTGGGGGCAAGTAACTAACATAGATGTCTTTGCTACATTCTCACTTCCAAACAACGGTGAAAAACAGCGCGGTTATATAACCTATGGAATTGCTGATAACAAAGGTGATGTATCGTCCGTAATTGACTCCTGGGTCAATTACACACATCAGGAAAGTTTTCTGCAGTACCCGGCTAAGACAGCTAAAGAAAAGCGTCAAAGTGACGGCTCAAATAAAGCATTCCCATTCATAACCCGTCAACGAGCTTTGCAGATAGCAGATCGTGAGTTGATGGAATAATATATAAAGCTCCGTTTATGATAAACGGAGCTTTAATTTTTTGAATATTAATAATGTGCCATACCGCATTTACATTGTTGCTTTATGCCGAAAAGCTTAAGGAAGAAGCAGATGAATCTCCAGATAATGCCGTTTTTGTGGCACATATGACCGCAATCTTTAACTGCATTATAATTACAACGTCTACAAATACCATCTTTGAAAACGTGACCGAGATCATTTGTATAGTTGCCGTTATATGTGCTGCCGCAAGCGCAGACATAAACACTATAACCACCGACGGTACAGCCTGCGTCAACTACTTGCGACACTACATAACTGTGTTCGTTTATCTTCGGGATTGAATTTGTATAGCTGTCACCGCAAGTGCATCTGTAGGTCATTACGCCATCACTGAGATGTGTAGCAGCTTTGGTTACAGAAGAGGTATAGCTGTGACCTTTAGCAGGAACTGTTGTATATGTGGTGTAAGCGCAGGCATTGCAGTACTCATAAGCCTTGTAACCACCACTTGTACAGGTAGGAGCTTTTGCAGCAACTTTGATTATTGTGTGGCCCTTTGCAGAGACGTAATTACCAAGATAGTAATCACCGCAAGTGCACACGTAAGTTGTGTACCCCTGATTTGTGCAAGAGGGTGACGTTACAACAGCACTATAGCTATGACTATGTGGCTTATAAGCTGTGGCACTGAGTACAGGGTACTTGAAATAGTCAATTAGAGGTTCTTCTGTTCGCTCTTCTGAAAGGACTTTACCATTGAATACTTTCTTGCTTTTGTGAGCAAGAAAGTATGTATCGTAGATTCTGTTGTCCTGGTCATCCCAGGTTACGTCTACAAGATACCACTTGCCGTCATCCATCTGAACATAGTTCCACATATGTGCTTCTCCGGCATAACCCGATATACAAGCACAAGGTATACCAAATCTGTCGCAGAGAATCTTGAAAGCTTTTGCATAGCCCTCGCAGACAACGTCACACTCATTGAGGAAAAATGCACCTGCAGTATGTGCGGCAGGATTGTTTGGCTGACCGTAATTTGTTTCATTACAGATATAATCGTGTATAATCTTCAGCTTTTCCTGCCTTGTTGCGTTCGCACCGAACTTTGCCTCTATAATATTTTTGGCATTGTTTACAGCATTATCAAAGGCTGCGATTTTTGACGAAGCACCGGTTGTGATTTCTACAGGTCCAAATATCATAGCACTGATTGTGCCTTTATAAACATTCTTGCTGACATAACTGAACTGAATACTATAATTCTGCCAGGCACTCTTGAACCAGAACTGCTGAGGATAGTCATAAAGCAAAGCATACAAAGCTCTCAGATGTGCCGCATTGAGAAATTCTTTAACTGCTACATATTCCGGATCATTATCGTCAAGCTCATCGTTTATAAGGGTTGTAATAAACTCAACAGGCTCAGAAAAGCTTACTGTTATTGGGCCTGATTTTTTGTCGGTAACATAGGCCTCGACTATATCGTCATAAATTTTCTTGGAAAAATCGTCAAGCTGTGCCCCGTATGAATCATTGTAACCGTTAACATCATACAGCAATATAGCTGATTCGTTATAATCCTCAACATCAAACTCCTCAGAGGTAACATTTACAGTGAAATCTTTGGTCTTGCCAAAGTCAAACAAAGCAACTGCACTCATCTGTACTGTGCTGAATAAAAGCATCAGCACTAGCATAAGAGACAGTACTCTTTTAGTATATTTTTTCATATTCTCCCATTCCTTTCAAACAGCAGTACTTTAAAGCACTCCTATAACTATTATAGCACTATTTTTCAAACATGCAACAATAATTGATATTTTGTTTGAACGATATTATTTCAGCCTTTCAAGAAGAGCTACACAGCCCTCATAAATATCTCTGTAAGCTACATCAAATTTACCGGAGTACCAAGGGTCTGCGACGTCACCTTTACGCTCAGTATAGTCCATCAGCTTATGTACTTTATTATCAGGGTCAGAGCCGAAAATCCTTCCGATATTTCTGATATTCATACTGTCCATAGCAACAAAAAGATCGTACTTATCATAATCACTCTTTTTCAGCTGTACCGCTCTCTTGCCATCGCACATAATGCCATGTTTTTTCAGTTCAGCCTTGGCGGGAGGATAGACAGGATTGCCAACGTCACCCCATATTTCTTCGGTGCTTGTGGCTGATGAGCAGACATAAAAATCATACTCAACACCTTGCTTGCTGATTAAATCTTTAAAGATAAACTCAGCCATAGGCGAACGGCATATGTTGCCGTGGCAGACGAACATTATTTTAGTCATAAGTTTCTCCTTATTTTACAGTAATTTCCCAGTCCTCGAGACTTCCCTCGATGCAATCAATTGAGAGCTTACCATCGGTATAAACAGCTTTAGCCAACACATCGGGCACGATAAGAGGGAAAGTAATATTTTTATCTATGGGACTCAAAGTGAGCTTTTTCTTTTCATAATCAACTGCCATTCCGGATAAAGCAATGAGGGTTGACCAACTTGACATAGGTCGGGTATAGTGGTGTCCACACTCCCAATGATCCCAGAAACTACCTAATCGCATCTGATTGTCATTGATTGATTTTATCTCGGTATCAGCTATATCTTTAAGTCCTACTGAGAGTGCGAGAGCGGCAAAGGCGTAGCCTATACCTGTCCAGACGGCCACTGCCTGACAGTTGTCATATGTATGTATAGTTGTCTTTTTACCCTCAGGGAAAGACGCATTGATAAGACCTGACTCACTGTCAAAGTTATGTTCAAAAATCACCTTAAGCACTTCACTGACTCTCTCATTACTAAGATTGCCCTCAATACCCATCATACGAAGGAACCACTCACCATCGAGTTGATCTGTCATAAGCGATTCATCAGTTACATCCTTATTTCTCCAAAGATCGTAGTATTCACCATTCCACATCTTTTCTTCAAAAGATTTTTTGCCTTTTTCCAAAATTCCATTCCACTTGTCAGCATAAGACTTCTCCCCAACTCTGCCGGCAATGATGGCACCTGCTTTCAAAGCGGCAAGCCAAAGCACAGATATATATGTGGGTATACCCGAGAAGTTCCATGCATCATAGGTATTGCGTCTCGTGTCATTATCAGGAAGTCCGTCACCGTCGGTATCAAGTTTTTCCGAAGCTTCCATAGCCCGTTTGACATTACCCCACAAAGATACAAGGTACTGTCGGTCACCTGTGAAAAGATAGTCACGAAGCACCATAAGCACAAACTGTGAATTCATATCAACACGCTCGAAGCTGTTGTCTGTAGTTTTCATATCAGGTCTGAACAGGTGATGTACCCTGCCGTCTTTTCTCTGGAATTCAGCACCCATTTTCATCTGTTTTTTTTGCAGATCAGGAAAAAGGCTTATCAGAGAAAAGGAAGCGTGATAAGTTATATCTGTAGTGTGAAGTCCGCAGAAACCAAGACCTTCCCACAAGCCGAAGTTGCCGTTTTTGTGATAAACCGAGCTTTTTACAATAGGCGAAAGGTTAGAAGTCCAGGCATCAGGATAAAACTCAGGCAGGTCTGTGGAGTACATAAGGTCAGCAAAATCTGCAGCTGACTTATAAACACTGCCGTAATTTTCAGCGAGGAATCTGTTGGCATCAAGGGAGCTGCTGTAGAGATTTTCATAGTAGTGACCTAAGGTCTCACCTTTTTTACTCTTAAGATTCGGAAAGTACCAGGTCAGTATAAAACGGATAGTTTTCTTTTCGTGAGGAGCGAGAGTAACCTCTGAACAAAGGGCGCAAGAGCCGAAATCCTTACCGATTTTGAACTGCTGTCTCTGACAGCATCTGAGGAAACCTATCTTATCTTCTCTTGAAGTCAGAAAGTCGGGATTGCAGTGTCTGATACGGTTTAAGAGAGAGTCGGCAAAAGGATACTGAGTAATCTCACGGCACAGCGCCTCAAGCTTGGCATTGCTGAGCAATTCAAGATTTAAAGGTATTGTATTAGGTTTAGTACCGACATCACTATTCGGCAGACTGCCTTTTTCTCTGAAGCCGAAAAGCACAGATTCCTGACTAACACCAAACTTTGAATTAGCAACATACTCTTTCATAAAGCGGTAATAATCAGCTGTAATATATGATTTCTCACCGTCACCGCCTACGCTCAGGCATAAGTTACCGCAAGATGAAGACGCTGAATTTTTAGCTGGCTCTATATGGATACCAATACCATCAGCGATTTTATGAAGAGAGTTTCTGTTACCCTCTTTTCTGTTGGCGAAATTCGGTTCAAGAGTGCCTAAAAGGCTGAATTTAATCTCGCTGTCAGTGGGGTTTTCCACGGAAAAGTCCATATAAAATCCGGGAGTCGATGATACATCACTATTATGTGGTACAAAGGGAGACACTGCCTTGAGGGAAATCTTACAAGACAGGGCAATATCGATATAATTCAGATTACAGGCGGGAAATCTGCCGTCAAACTCAATCTTTTCTACGGGCTTATTCCAGGAAAACATACGGTATGTAAAATCTTCAGGCTCGGTTTTCATACCGAGTTTACGGATAACAGGCTTGCTGTCGGATTTGCACTCACGCACCCAGAAAGACAAGGCACCTGCACTACCCTCTCCGTCGTCAACCTTGCTTTCACAGCATGATGTAGTAATTCTCGGCTGATTTGCAATCAACCAATAATGAAACTCTCCATCAGGAAAAAGCTCAACACTACCGCTGCCGATACCACCCAGGGCGATACCGCTTGTATGAGTTTTTGTAGATATAATCTTAGCCATAGTTTACCTCGCACAGTGATTTTGTTATAATGTATAACCATATTATATATCTGATTCAGAAATAGTGCAAGAGTAATAAGCATATTCGCCTGCCTAAATACAATTTAATTGACATATGCACTCAAATATTATATCATTAATAAAACCGACAACCTTAATGCTAAATCAATAATGAGGTGAGCAATATGTTAAAAGCGAACTGGATACAATCTGACTTCAAACTCAGCAAGGTATGCCCCATTTTCAGAAAAGATTTTTCTGTTGACAAGGAAATCGACAATGCCACTCTTTATGTAACTTCCCGTGGCGTATATGAGGCAACTCTCAACTCTCAGCGTGTGGGCAATTTTATTATGGCACCCGGTTGGACATCATATCATAACCGACTGCAGGTACAGTCATATGATGTAACTGAGCTTTTAAAAGCCGACAATACTCTGACTATTCATCTTGCCGAAGGTTGGTTCTGGAGACTTAAAAATCCTCAGCCTAAGGCTGTTATTGCGCAACTGCATATTACCTATCTTGACGGTACCACCGAGGATATCGGCACCGATGATAGCTGGCTTGTGGCCAAAAGCAATCTTCGATATTGCCATTTATATAACGGCATCAAATATAAAGCCGACTATACTCCCGCTTTTAAACATCGTGCAAAAATAGCTAAAGATAACTCGCAGACTCTACTGATACCGCAAGAGGGTGAAATCGTAACAGAACACGAGTATCTCGGCGTAAAAGAAATCATCGTCACACCAAAGGGTGAAACTGTACTCGATTTCGGTCAGAATATGACGGGGTATCTGCAATTCACAGTTGATGCAAAAAAAGGCGATAAAGTCTCATTTTCATTTGCTGAGATCCTTGACAAAGATGGCAATTTCTATAACGAAAACTATCGCAAGGCAAAAGCCCTTTACAAATACACCTGCAAAGACGGTACTCAGACCTATAAACCAAACCTTACGTTCTACGGCTTCAGATATGTCAGAGTTGACGCGTACCCCGCTGAGATAAAACCTGAAAACTTTACAGCCATTGTGCTTCACAGCGACCTTAAACGTACGGGGTACATCGAGACTTCCGACCCGATGCTCAACCAATTATTCAGCAACATAATATGGGGACAAAAGGGCAATTTCCTCGACATTCCCACAGACTGCCCTCAGCGTGACGAAAGACTCGGCTGGACAGGCGATGCTCAGGTATTTGTCCGCACTGCAAGCTATAACTACAATGTGCTTAAATTTTTCAAAAAGTGGCTCAATGATATGAAAGCCGAACAGTACGAAAATGGCGGTGTACCTGACTTCATTCCCTATATACATCCCGCTAAGCCTAAAATAAGTACCGCCTGGGCTGATGCTGTCGCAATTTGTCCGTGGCAATGTTATCTCACATACGGCGACACAGAGATTTTAGAAAACCTCTTTGAACCTGTTTGTAAATGGGTAGAATACATCTCACATAAAACCACTAAGCCAAATTTATGGATTGGCGGTGATCACTATGCTGACTGGCTGGAGCTTGGCGGAAAGTACGGCAAGGTAAAAGGCCCCACCCGTGACGATATTGTTGCCTCAGCCTACTACGCCAACACAGTAAATATACTCATAAAAATGGGTAAGGTACTCGGCAAGGATGTCGCCCGATACGAGGAGCTTTATAAAAACATCCGCAAAGCTTTTATAGAAGAATTCAAGGATGATTTCAGAACTCAGACTGAGCATATAATGGCTCTTCAGTTTGAGCTGACTGACAAGCCTCAGGCTGTCGCAGACTCTCTCGCATCGCTTATACACAAGCAAGGTGATATGATACAGACAGGCTTTGTCGGTACACCTTATATTCTGCACGTATTGTCAAAATACGGATATAGTGAGCTTGCCTATACTCTGCTGCTGAGAAAAGAATATCCCTCGTGGCTATACCCTATCAGCAAAGGTGCAACAACCATCTGGGAGCATTGGGACGGCATTAAACCAAACGGTGATATCTGGCCGAAATCCATGAATTCCTATAACCACTACGCATATGGTGCCGTCGGCGACTGGATGTACGGAGTTATGGCAGGCATCAACACAGTTGAGGAGGCTCCTGGCTTTACAAAAATTCATTTTGCCCCCATACCTGACGATCGTCTTGATTGGCTCAAAGCTGAAATAGACACTGTATCGGGAAAGGTTTCTTCCCGTTGGTGGCACGAAAACGGCAAGGTGCATTATGAAATTATCACCCCCGTTGAAGCCACAGCTGTTATCGAAGGAAAGACATACGAGCTTTCTGCCGGGACTACTCTTGTGGTCTGATAATTCAATAATTTATAATAACACCCCTCCTGAGGTAATTAGCCCCGGAGGGGTATTTCTGCAACAAGAAGAAAAAGCAGACACTGTTTTCAGGTCTGCTTTCAGTTCATTATTAAGAAGATATTTTTTTGTAAATTCAGAGTGGTTGTAAATTTAGCTTTAATAAATGTTACTCATTTATTTTTTCTGATAATAGCAGGCAAGATTACTGCTGATTTTCCCTCAGCATTCCCCATTTCACGCAAAAGGATTTTTTTAAGTTCTTTTCGCACCTGCTTATAAGTCGGATCTTTAATAAGATTGTATTTTTCTGCCGGATCAGAATTAAGGTCATACAAATACTCTTCTATATAAATCGGTGAAGAATCTAAAGTTACACCAGCAAGATAGGTCGGTACGGCGACACTGTATTTATAATCCTTGGTTCGGATGCTTCTGGCACATTGGCTTTCGCTGATCTGGATATACACTGCATCACGAGAAGCTTCCGTTGTTAAATCAAAACCTTTGAAATGCTCAGGAACCTTTATCCCTGCAAAGGAAAGCAAGGTAGCAGGCAAATCGATGAGACTTACCAATCTGTCATCTTTGCCCGTACCCACAAAACTTCCGCCAAAAATAGTGAGTGGGATATGTATACTTGAATCGTGACAGGACCTCTTATATTCAAGGTTGCGGGTTTTGAAATGACAACCGTGATCACTTGTAAAAACGATTACAGTATCTTCATAAATTCCCATATCCTTGAGCTTTTCAACAAGCAATTTTATATTGTAATCTATCCGGTTTATGGCTGAGAGATAGTTTGCATAATGCTCTTTGTAATCGCCTTTTAAAAATGTCAGATCTTTGGGTATAGGATAGTTTTTGAAGTCATCAACGGTCTCAGGGTACCCTTCGTATAGCTTTTTGTTGTTTTGATGATGTGGTTCAAGCTGAGATATGAACATAAAAAATGGCTTGCTTTCATCTCGGTTCGAGAGATATTCCAAGGCAAAATCGTTGATGCAATCGGGCCTGTACCCCGAAAACTCAACAGCACTGCCCTTTTCATCAAAAACTACTCCGCCCCAGCCGTCAGAAGTGAACTCAAGGACATCGGCTGCTCGCCAGTACCTATAGCCGCCTCGTCTGTCTTCAGGTATTGCTGTTTTCTCGCAGTTAAAGTGACTATCGGTGGCGAGATGCCATTTGCCGATATAGGCTGTGTCATACCCTGCCCGGTTAAAATAATCGGCAAGATGAGGCAAGTTGTCCGGAAGTGCTTGACCGTTTTTAAAACATGAGCACTCTGTAGCATAAACACCTGTCTGCAAACAAGCTCTTGCAGGACCGCACACAGGCTGACAGGTATAGCAATCTGAAAATACCGTGCCCTCCTGAGAGTACTCAGAAAGATAAGGCATTATATCTGAGTTGAATGTATCAGCTCTTTGTTGATCGGTAAAATAGAAAATTATATTTTTCTTTTTGTTTTGTGATAGTGTAGTGCTCATTTCTTGCTCAACCTCCAGGTTATTGCTTATGATATAATTTTATATGATATATCAAAAAATGTCAACAAATACTGCTTTACAATAAACTCATATATAAATTTACTTTTCAGAGTGAATAACCGCTCTTGTATTGCGGTATAAAACAAAAGCTCCGGAACCCTTTTAAAATAAAGGATTCCGGGCTGAAGTTGATAATTATCATTCATTTGTTTTCATCTGTTTTGGTTGCGCTGCATTTGTAGATTGTCAGATTATCAGTCTCATCAGTTATGTATCATACAAACCTGAGTATCAGCTTCTAAAAAGCAGTGACCTTTTACAACGAGCCAAAAATCAAGGCATTAAGGTTGTTGATTAAGAAGTGTTTATAAACTATAAATACTTTCAATCAGTAAAAAAGTTGATTTAAATCATCGGCTTCATCATAATTCCAATATTAAACAACTTGTTTTCACAGGTGATATTTATTGAACCATCATATTTTTTTACAGCTTTCTGAACATTTCTCATACCTAATCCGTGTTCTGCACTGTTTTGCTTAGTGGTCTTTATTGTGCCATCTTTTCTGATTTTAACGACTTTGTCAACAGGATTGGTAACATCTATAATAAACATACCAAGTCGAACAGCTGACTCAATATAGATGATTTTCTGAGCAGTTGATTTTTTTGTAGCTTCAATAGCATTGTCAAGAATATTAGCGAAAATTGTGCAGAGATCTTCATCAGCGATAACATTAGCAGGTATTTGTCCGTCGAAATTTATTTGAATATCTGATTCAGCGGCAATAATTGCCTTGTTGTTGATAATCGCATCAGTAATAAAGTTACCGGTAGATATCTTATTAAGTGCAGAACCAAGATTACTGTTTAACGTGTTCATATATTCTCTTGCCTGTTCAGTGTTTCCGTTTTCGAGGAAAGAGTTTATAACTATCATATGATTGCGATAATCGTGTCGGAACATTCTTAAATCTTCATCGCTTGTGATCAGCTTTTCAGAGTACTCTTTTTGGGTATGCAACTGTTTGAGAATTTCATTCTGATTGTATGTAAGACTGAAAATCTTATACATAAAATAAATGACGCAACACACAATGCCGACTGAAGATACAGCTGTAAGTATCCGGGAAAATGTTTGCCAATCTCCTACTTCGTTATAATATCTGGCAAAGCAGAATATGAGTAATGACCAAAACATCCATTTGGGAACAGTTGAAATTACCTCCGGAAAGATATTGGTGGGAGCTTTTTTTACTGAACATAATATGAAAGCTGTTATAATAAAATAAATGACGATATAAACAACGCACTCGACATAATGCTCTTTTGGAATAAGGTCTTGAAAATATGTATAAGTCATATCTACAATACTCGTGTAACAAAAAGCGATGAATACAAATTGCAATTTGGATACATCCTTTGATAACGCAAATATCGCTATGATATACATAATCGTTGAAAATATGGTCACGAAGCCATAATCACCATTATCCCAAGGCACTATATACAGTTCACCTATAATCGCAATAATTGCTAATACGATTACTAAAATGGTTATATGCATCGAATTTTTCTTGATTTCGCCTTTAAGGAGATATTTTCCGAAAACCAGAAAGTTTATAATCATCATAATATCTCTCAGAAATATGCCGATAATGTTTAAAATATTTACGAGTGTCATGAGTAACCTCTTTATAAATCGCTGAATTTCAGAAAATTGAAGAACGCCTGATTAAATGTATTCAGATTTCGTCGACTGATGGATGCCCTTTCACCATTGATTAATGTAATTGTACTACCGTGTATTTCAGCTATGTATTTCATATTTACTAAAAATGTTCTGTGGGTTCTGTAAAATTTAAAGCTGTTGATTTCAGACTGGAATGTAGCTAAAGTTTTTGTAGAAATATAACTTGTGCTGTTAAGCCTTACGGTTGTATATCTTCCGCTTGATTCTATATACATAATTTCAGGGAGATTGACAACTACAATTTCACCGCCAACAGTGGGAACATCTATTTTTGAGTATTGATCAAAATTGTCAATGAAAGCAGTCATCGTTTTATTAATAACTTCTTTGGTTATAGGCTTTACAAGGTACCTGAATGTGTTAACCTCAAAACTTTCAAAAACAAACTCACTATATGAAGTAGTAAAAATTATTGTTGTTCTCTTATTAGTTTTGCGTAAGTTTTTGGCAATATCCATTCCGTTAGAATCCGGAAGCTTATAGTCAAGTAAAACAAGATCAAAGACATCCGTTGAACTATAAAATTTTAAAGCTGTATCAAATATTTTAATTGTATGTGTAATTTCTCTGCTTTCTAAAAAATCTTTAATATAATTTTTCAATAACTCTGCCATTGAAGCGTCATCTTCACAAATTGCAATTTTCATATATACGTTTGTCACTTCCTTATTATTATAACTGAAAGTATAACATTTATATTATTTTTATTCAATATGCTTTGGTATGAGCGGTCAAAATCTCGTATGAATGGTAATATTATAATGTTTTCGGTAGAATAAATCAATCAGATAAGGAAAAATCTTTGCCGTTCATTACATTAGGTGTTGACTTTTTTTAAAAAGAATATAATAATATTGTTACAAAAACTCGGAGGTTTAGATATGAAAAGAAAGGTTTGTTTGTTATTCACATTCGCTGTAATGATGTGTTTGATATTTTGTTTCGGTATAAGTGCGAGTGCAGCTGAGATTGTAGAAACCGGCAAGGTTGGTGATGATGTAACCTGGGCGCTATATGATGACGGTGAGCTTATTATCAGTGGTACGGGTGAAATGTATGATTATGATAACTTGGAGAATTTTACACCGTTTTATGTCGGTAACTTCAGCAAGGTTGTTATTGAAGATGGTGTAACAAGTATTGGTGATGGCGTGTTTACATTTGCGCATTTATTCACAGAGATAACAATTGCTGACAGTGTGACTAGTATAGGTGACAGAGCATTCGAAAACGCATTCAGTCTTAAATATATATCTATTCCCGATAGTGTTATAAGTATTGGTGATGACGTATTTGTAGGTTGTTCGTACCTCGAAAAAATTACTGTTGATCCGGATAACAAATATTATTCAAACGATAGCTACGGTGTGCTTTTTGATAAAGATAAATCACATCTTATTGCTTGTCCGGCTAATAAAACATTAGAAGAATATGCAATTCCCGATAGTGTAACCAAATTAAGTACATATGCATTTTATGGTTGTTGGAATATTAAAAGTGTAATTATAGCTGAAGATGTAACAGAAATACCGGATTATGCATTTCAGGCTTGTACGAAACTTATAAGTGTAACCATACCCGATGGTGTAACAAGCATTGGTGAGTATGCCTTTGCTAATTGCTATGCTCTCAAAAATATAACTTTGCCCGAGGCTTTGACAAGTATTGGAGAAAGAGCATTATGGGCTTGCTCAAGCATAATAAGCTTAACAATTCCTGAGGGTATAACAGAAATTCCGAGCTACGCTTTTAGTTGCTCAAGTCTTACAAGTATAACTATACCCGATAGTGTTGTAAAAATAGGGCCTGAGGCTTTTTATTATTGTGAAGCTGCAACTAGTATCACTATAGGTAAAAACGTCCAAGAAATCGGCTTCGGAGCCTTTTGGGGATGTAAAATAATTGAAAGTATTTATATTCCTGCAAGTGTAACTTTTATAGATAAAGCGGTATTTACCGATTGTTTCAACCTTAAAAAAATAGAAGTTGACGAAAACAATGAAAACTACATATCCGTAGACGGAGTTTTGTTTAATAAAAACAAAACCGAATTGCTCAGATATCCTATGTTTAAAGAAGGGGCAGTTTATACTGTTCCCGAAAGTGTTGAAACGTTTGATTACTATGCGTTTGAGGACTGTGAAAATATTGAGTATATTATAATTGGTAGTAAGATAAACACTCTAAGTTCATGCTTGTTCCAGGACTGTATAAACTTAAAAAAAGTTGAGTTTTTAGGCGAGCTTACCCGAATAAATAATAGCTCTTTTGAAAACTGCGTAAATTTGAGTGAGATAATCATTCCTGATACTGTAACAAATATTGATTTATGGGCCTTCAGAAATTGCCCCTCTCTTAAGTCGATCAATATTCCTAAAAATGTCAGTTATATTGGTCAGGCGGCTTTTGATAAATGCAATGCTCTGGAAGATGTTTATTATGCCGGTAGTGAAGAAGATTGGAAGAATATATCGATTATAGAGGATAATAATCCTTTACTCGAATCGAATATTCATTTTAACTTTGCAAAAGAGAATCTCGAAGACAAAATAGAGGTTGAATTGATTGATAATATTCTTGTAATATCCGGCTCAGACGGAATGCTATCAATCGGAAATGTTGCTGAGTATACTTTATCTGAATATTCTGACACTACAACGCAGATTATCCTTGATGGGATAGATGCAGTTGGTACAAATGTATTTGAAAACTTCTCAAAGGTAAACTGTGTCATAATCAATGGCAATAGCATTGCAATTGAAAATGGTGCATTTAGTGGCTGCACAGATTTAAGTGTTGTAGTTTCTTACGCTGAATTTAATTGTGCGGAAACGGCCTTTACAGGTAATACAAGATCTATAAAATATTTTGTTGAAGCCTCTGCAGGCAGCAACGTATCTAGTATACCATTTAGCTTCGCAGAAGATTTTGTAGTTATCGATGGCGAAAATATTCCTACGCACAAAACTGTGATCGACGGCGATGTGAGCTTAACTGAAACAGAGTTTAAAAATTTGGTATCGGCTTTATACTATGGCTCTGACAATAACTTTGTAAATATGATCTTTAATAAGCTTACAACTGAAGATTTTTATATTTTCGAATACACGAGTCTGAGTCCTCTGCAGGGCAGAGAGCTGACAGAAGTGACCAACACTAAAATTTTTGCAATTATAGAAATTGAACCGGGCAGTAACGAGTATATGTCTTTTGCTATGGAAGATTTCTGCGATATTTTGGTTAGCGGTGAATTTGACGGTATTAAGTATAAGTTTGCAGTTTTAGGCAAAAAACAGGTTGAAGAAGACAACGAAAGCAACGATGACGAGAAACCCGAAGACAAAAATGAAAATGAAACATCCCCCGAACCTGAGCCTGAAGAGGATGAATCAATTGAGGAAGAAGAGCCTAATTTTATAACAAAAGGCTTCGCGACTGTTTTAGAAGCTTTGAAAAAAATTGTTTCTTTAATCAAAAAACTTTTTTCAAGATAATGATTTTTTGAGATGTTGCAGCTTGCAGCATCTCATTTTTTACCGCTCATACACGAAAAGTTGCCGTTCATTACATCAAGGGTTGACTTTTTGCCAAAATTTGTTTAATAATTGTGTTATCAATTTTTATTGGAGGTCAAAAAAATATGAAAAAGAAATTCAAATTGATGTTCACGTTTATGGTAATGCTGTGTTTAGCGATTTGCCTTGGGGTAAACGCGAGTGCGGCGGAAGTTGTTGACAGTGGTGACTGCGGTGCCGACGGTGACAATGTAACCTGGGTGCTCTATGATGACGGTAATCTTGTTATCAGCGGCATGGGTAAGATGGCAGATGGTTTTTACAACACAGTTGAACTTGATGCCGTTAAAAGCATTGATATTGAATATGGTGTAACAAGTATTGGTATTTATTCTTTTACATCATTCGTCAATCTTGAAAGCGTATCATTCTCTGAAACTGTAAAAAATATTGGTGCAATTTCTTTTGGTTTATGTGGAAAACTTAAAGAAGTTACAATTCCTTATGGTGTTAGAGAAATTGCTGAAGGTACATTTTCTAGTTGCACAAGCCTTACATCTATAGAGGTTCCCAACAGTGTTAAAAGCATTTGCGAGAGTGCTTTTGAAAACTGTGAAAACCTTACAAGTGTAACAATCGGAAGCTCAGTAGAGAGTATAGACAGACATGCATTCTGGTATTGCGATAAAATTACTGATGTATACTATAACGGTACAGTAGATGAGTGGAACGAAATTTCAATCGATGAAGATGGCAACGATTCATTGACTAATGCTACAATTCACTATCTTATTTGCGAACACGAAGATGCAGACAGCGAGGCTGGTTGTGATAAGTGCGGTAGCGTAGTTGCTTATAGCGGTAGTTGCGGTGCCGACGGCGACAATGTAACATTTGAGCTCTATGATGACGGTTACCTTGTTGTCAGCGGTGAAGGTGATATGTATGATTATGCTAATTGGAACGAGTCAGTGTTTAAAGAGTATGATAGTGACATTAAAGCAGTTGTTATTGAAGACGGTGTAACAAGTATTGGTGATTACTCGTTTGATAGTTTTGATATTACAGATTTAACAATTGCCAACAGCGTAACACGTATAGGCGAGAACGCTTTTCATGGTTGTGATGTAGCAGACTTAACAATTCCTGGCAGTGTTGAAATTATAGGTACAGATGCTTTCAGTGGTAGCGACAAACTTGTTAGCGTTACATTTGAAAATGGTATTATGAGCATCGCTGATTGGGCGTTTTCTGTTTGTTATAATATTTCAGATTTATTCATACCTGCCAGTGTGACAAATATTGGCGAAGGCGCATTTGCTTATGATATTTTTCTTAAAAATATAACAGTTGATGAAAATAACGAATATTATTCAAGTGTCGATGGAGTACTTTTCAACAAAGATAAGACAAAGATTATTACTTACCCTGCTATGAGTGCAGCTACATCATACACTATTCCGGATGGTGTAATAGATATAGATCTTGGTGTATTTATTTTTGCTTTAAATCTTGTCGATGTAGTTATTCCCGACAGTGTTGAAAATATCGGGGAAGCAATGTTCGTTGAGTGTCATAATCTCGAAACTGTAAAAATCGGTAGCGGTGTTAAATATATCGGCGAATGGATGATTGATGATTTTTACAGCCTTACAGACGTAACTTATAATGGTACAGAAGAACAGTGGAATAACATTGAGATTGGCGAAAATGAAGTATTAGAAGCATTAGTTCGCTTTGAACCTACTGCTTGTGACCACAAAGATTCAGACAAAGACGGTCTTTGCGATAACTGTAACGAAATATTTGTTGTTAATAAGGGTGACTGCGGTGCTGAAGGCGACAATGCGACATGGACCTTATACAGCAACGGAAATGTTGTTATCAGCGGTAACGGAGTAGTAGTTAGTCCCCAGGTAAGCTTTGATGAGGTTGTATCTGTTGCTAAACATCTCATTATTGAAGATGGTATTACAGGTATTGACGAAACAGCATTTATCCAATGGTTTTACCTTGAAAATATAACAATCCCTGCAAGTGTTACAAATATTGGAATAGCTGCATTTGCTTGGACTCCATATCTTGAAAGGATAACTGTTGATGAAAATAATGAATATTATTCAAGCGACAACGGTATACTTTTCAACAAGGATAAGACGGAGCTTATTGCTTATACTTGCGGAAGCGAAGAAACCTCATACACAATTCCTGATGGTGTGAAAATTATTGCTGACGGTGCGTTTATTGGCAGTCCTAACCTTGTTGAAGTAGTTATTCCTGACAGTGTAACAAGTATTGGTATGAGTGCATTTGGCAGTTGTGAAAAGCTCACCACTGTAACAATCGGCAGCGGTGTTACATATATGGGTATGGATACATTTGCTGAAAGTGATAACATTACAGATGTATACTATAACGGTACAAAAGCAGATTGGAATAACATTTCAGCTGAAGATCCTTGCTTAGATAATGCAACAATTCACTTCCTCAAGCATGTCGATTCAGACAACGACAGTCTTTGCGATGACTGTAACGAAATCTTTGTTGTTGATACCGGTGTTTGTGGTGATAATGTAACCTGGATCTTATACAGCGACGGTAAACTCGTTATCAGCGGTGAAGGTGCCATAGCTGAGAATAGTTTCAGACGTTCAGCAGAGATTAAAAATGTTATTATTGAAGACGGTGTAACAAGCATCGGTGATTATGCATTTTGGTGTTGTGATAACCTCACAGATGTTGTTATCCCTGACAGTGTAACAAGCATCGGTGAAGGTGCACTTATGGAATGTATCAGCCTTACCGATGTATCAATTCCTGCTAGTGTAACAAATATTGCAAGAGGTGCATTTGCTTGTTCTCCTCTTACAGAGATAGCTGTTGATGAAAATAATGAATATTACACAGTGTACAATGGTGTGCTTTTTAATAAAGATAAGACTCAGCTTATTGCTTATCCTGCAGCAAAAACAGAAACTTCATACGTTGTTCCTGACAGCGTAACAAGTATCATTGATATTGCATTTGGCGGTGTTGAAAATCTTACAAGTATAGTTGTTACCGATAATGTGATAAACATTGGCACGATGGCTTTCTATTACTGTTCAAATATTGAAAGCTTCACAATCTCTGATAGTGTTGTAAACGTTGGTATAACTATCTTTGAGGGATGCGAAAGCCTGACAGATATATACTACGAAGGTACAGAAGAACAGTGGTACGCTCTTGGTATGGAAGAATACGTTGACATGCCCGAATACGGTATTGCACTCCACTTCAATTACTCAGCTCACGTACACACTCCCGGTGAATGGGTAGTTGTTACTGAAGCTACATACGAAGCTGAGGGTAAAAAGGAACAGAGATGTACTGGTTGTGGCGAGCTTTTAGCTGAAGAAGTTATGCCTAAGCTCGTAAAAGTAACTGTTGCAGACGATAAAACAGGTGTTGCAATCGAGTTCGATTCAGATGATTACGACGGCGAAGTTGAAGTTGAAGTTGAAGAAACATTTGACGGTAAGGCTTTTGAGCTTATTGATACAACCGTAGGTGCATCGAAGGCTACTGTTTTTGATATTTCAATGTCAGTTGACGGTGTAACAGTACAGCCCAACGGCAAGATCACTGTTAAGATCCCCTTACCCGAAGGATATAATCCTGCTCAGTGCTTCATTTATTATCTCAATACAGATAATAATACCATAGAAAAGCTTCCCACAAGCTATGCAGATGGTTATCTTTCATTCGAAACAGACCACTTCAGTTATTATGCTGTTGTTGAAGTAGCTGAAACTGCAGATGACAGTGCTGACGATTGTTCTTGCATGTGTCACAAATCAGGCTTCATGGGATTCATTTGGATGATAATCAACTTCTTCCAGAAGCTCTTTAAAACTAATCAGATTTGTTCTTGTGGTATTTCTCACTATTAATAGCAAAAGACTCACCTTTCGAGGTGAGTCTTTTGCATATATGTTTATTTAATCTTATTGTTTCAAATATATTTCACGCTGTTTTCTTTCGGTCTTAGCAATATAACATACATCAAATTATCCCTTCTTTAATTTCGGACATCGTTTTCTACACAGACAAAAACTTCACCTTCTGTTGTAACAGATAAAATCAT
>JAZTWC010000034.1:0-37726 GCA_045635665.1 Acutalibacteraceae bacterium | reverse complement strand
TATTATTTTCGTAAAAGTGGGTGTAAGGTAATATTTAATGAAGATAAAGTAATTGGATTGACGCTTGAATTGTATATACCTGATGAAAGAATTGCAATAGAGTTTTCCAATGAACCTGATAAGATAGAAAAAGTAAAGATGTTTATGTGTAATAAGAGAGGCATAAGTCTTATTAAGATACGATATGAAAAGGACAAAAAGATAGAATTAGTAGATGAAATCAAAAAAATAATTGAAAAATGTAGGATAAATTATCAATCAAATTCTGATGAAGATATCACCAATATAAGAGAAATGTATATGAAACAAAAATAATGACTGCTAAGACCCTGCTCGTTAAGAGCAGGGTTAGTTTTTTACCCGAAATAGCAAAAAGCACTCAAAAACCGCCTTTTCTGTAAACAATTTGTAAATAAATCGATTTCCCCCTGTAAAAATGGCCTCTCTCAGTGCGTATAGGTGAGAAGTTCATCACGTTGCTTCTCAAAGGGGATAGAAAGTCCTCAATGAACCTGAACAATTGAATACACATTTCATCAGATACGTTACTTGTGTTGACTATGAAAAGTCGAGCCGTGCTTGTAGGTGCGCCAAGACCTTCCGATTGGAAGCGAGCGATAAAACTTATACAACGAAATCCGAGTTGCTCTTGGTGGTGGCGATGACAGACACAAGGAATAATGATACTTCCGTAAGCGGCTGGCGGAGAACCCGGCAGAGGTGAGATTCCTATGGATTCAGTTCGCAACTGAACGTCTGATGATTTCCTAAGGTTTGAATTGCCGTTACAGGGGGTGTTTAGAACAAATGCTGTGTATTCAATTCAAAAAGGTTAAACAAAAAAATAAATGTAAAGGAGATGTTGTAATTATGATTCACGGACTTCTTGTACTTCCCGGATTATATGTAGCTGCGTTCTTACAGGTTTTCTTCAACGTGTTCGGTTGAGGAGGCTAAGGAATGAGTGATTGTATCGTAATTGCCCTTACTAATCAAAAAGGTGGTGTGGGCAAAACAACCACTGCTGCAAATCTTGGAATAGGACTTGCAAGAAATGGAAAGAAGGTTCTTCTTGTGGATGCAGATCCTCAGGCAAGTTTAACCCTTTCCCTTGGCTTCAAAAATCCTGATGTGCTCGATTGTACATTGACAAATGTTATGAAAAGAATTGTCGAAGATATTGAGCCTTCAGAAGAGTTTGAAGTCTTAAAAAATAAAGAAGGTATAGATCTTATGCCTTCTGATATCGGTTTGTGCGGCATAGAAGTTCAGCTCGTAAATGAGATGAACCGAGAAAGAGTGTTGAAATCCTATATCGATAGCGTAAAGGACAGATATGACTATATTCTCATAGACTGTAATCCTTCGCTTGGAATGATGACATTCAATGCTCTTTGTGCCGCAGACCGAGTAATCATCCCAACACAGCCGGAGTTCTTGTCAGCTAAAGGCTTAGAACACCTGCTCGGGACAATCGCCAGGGTAAAGAAAAGAATTAATCCTGACTTGAAGATAGAAGGTATTCTTTTAACCATGGTTGATGGCCGAACTAACTATTCAAAGGATGTTGCAAACCTCATAAGAGAAATGTACGGAAAACACATCAAGGTATTTAATACTGCTATTCCTCGTTCAGTAAGAGCTGCAGAAACAAGTGCCTATGGTGTAAGTATTTTCACACATGATCCACGAGGAAGTGTGGCAAGAGCTTACGGGGAATTAACAAGGGAGGTTTTGTGCGATGGCAAAGAACGGCACTTACGATATCGAACTGAAAGCGTTCGATGATTTATTTGAAACAGATGAGAGCAGAGCCGATATGAAAAGAGAAAGGCTTATGGATATTCCTGTTTCAAATATAAGGGACTTCCCTGATCATCCTTATCACGTAAAGGATGATGAAAATATGGCGGAGTTGGTAGAAAGCATCCTAACACGTGGATTGCTTCAGCCTGTACTTGTAAGACCCTTGGATGACGGTACTTATGAAATGGTGTCAGGTCACAGAAGAAAAAGAGCTTTTGAAATTGCAAAAATCGACACAATTCGAGCGAGAGTTTCAGAGCTGACAAGGGATGAAGCAATACTTTCGATGGTAGACAGTAATCTGCAAAGAGAAGAAATCTTACCAAGTGAGAAAGCTTTTGCATACAAAATGAGGCTTGAAGCATTAAAGAGGCAAGCAGGAAGGCCTTCTAAAGAAAATTCGGGCCCAGAGGGACCGAATTTAGCAGGACTTCGTTCTAATTCAGAGTTAGCATCGCAAGTAAACGAAAGTGAAACGCAGATAAAAAGATATATTCGTCTTACATATCTTATCCCTGAGTTATTGGAAATCGTTGATGAAAAAAAGATTGCAATGCGCCCTGCTGTAGAGATTTCGTACTTACCGGAAGAAATGCAGTATTGGCTTCTTGATGCAATCGAATGTCAGGATGCTACTCCGTCACATGCACAGACGATTAAGATGCGAAAGTATCTTGATCAAGGAAAACTCACCCGAGAGGTTATAGATTCGATAATGGACGAGGAAAAACCTAATCAGCGTGAGAAACCTGCGTTCAGAGATGAACGCATAACTAAGCTAATTCCACCGAGCTTGTCAAATGAAAGGCAGTGCGAGTATGTCATAAAGGCACTGCAGTTCTACAACAGGCACAAACAGAGAGGTCAGGAGCGATAATTTTTTTCTTTCCCCCTTTCCACACCTATCCCTCTTTTTTATTACAGGCACTACCAGCCGAAAGAAGATAAGAGTTATAGGTAGATATTCACTTAAAGAGAAAGGATAACCAACTTATGAAAGTTGAAGCAAAGATTATCAGGACTTATGAAGGTAGAAACCTCAAAGCTCTTGCTGATATCGTTATTGATGAAGCAATTGTAATTCATAATGTTCGCCTGTTTGAAAAGAAATTCGCTAGTTATATCGGTATGCCTTCTGAAAAATGGAATGACGATAAAGGTCAGAAACGATTCAGAGCAATATGCCATCCGATTTCTCTTTCGGCGGGTAATGCAATTTATGATGCTGTATATACGGCATACATAAAATCAAAACAAAAAAATTCAAAACAACAAAAATTTTATTATTAAGAAAGAGGTATTAATTTATGTTCAATTCAATTAAAACATTCGCAAAAAACACAGCAGCAAAGGTTAAGAATGCCTTTGCAACAGCAGAAGCAGTCGCTTCATCAAAAGCACATGAAGTTCTTGACGGTACAGTAGCTGAAGCTTATGTCGATACAGGCGTAAAAATCCTTATCGGTGTAGTTCTCGGTGCTCTTCTTCTCACACTTCTCTATGCACTTTTCAATGACACAATCATGCCTACCGTAACAGAAAGAGTCGAAGGCCTTTTTGATTATGCAGGTTAATTAAATTTTAGGAGGTATTAATTTATGTTTAATTCAATCAAAACATTCGCAAAAAACACAGCGGCAAAGGTTAAGAGTGCCTTTGCAGCAGCAGAAGCAGTAGCTTCATCAAAAGCCCACGAAGTTCTTGATGGTACAGTAGCTGAGGCTTATGTCGATACAGGTGTAAAAATCCTTATCGCTGTAGTTATCGGTGCTCTTCTCCTCGGCGGTCTTTACGCTCTCTTTAACACAACCATCATGCCCACGGTTACAGCGAAAATCACAGAACTGTTTAACTACGCAGGCTAATTAATTTTCAGGAGGTATTAATTTATGTTTAATTCAATCAAAACATTCGCAAAAAACACAGCGGCAAAGGTTAAGAGTGCCTTTGCAGCAGCAGAAGCAGTAACTTCATCAAAAGCCCACGAAGTTCTTGACGGTACAGTGGCTGAGGCTTATGTCGATACAGGTGTAAAAATCCTTATCGCTGTAGTTCTCGGTGCTCTTCTTCTCGGCGGTCTTTACGCTCTCTTTAACACAACCATCATGCCCACGGTTACACAGAAAATCACAGAACTGTTTAACTATGCTGGCTAAATAACTTATGCGGGGTAGCAATAAAAGCTACCCCGTGTTTTCTTTTAAAGGACTGATTTTTATGATAAATCAAATGTTTATTTACCCCATATTTCCTCTGTTGCCTTTGGGTAATGTTTCGGGCGTTGCATATTCAGACAAAGAAACTTTTTTGAATTTTTGTGCATCCGTTATCTATCTTTTTGCTATTCATTTATTAATGAGAATAGCAATTAAAAGAACACCGGCATATGAAAAGAATGACAAGGAAATGATAGTCTGCCATGTTCTTACATTTATTGCTTCACTGGCAATGGTTCTGATGTTCGGTATATCGGATACCCTAATTAAAGGTACAGCTTTTTATCTCATTCTTTTATGGGCATCGGTTAGTGATGTTCATACAAGACATTTGTGCGATGCGGCATCAGTTATGGTTGTACTTGTTTCTTTTGTTGGCGCAGAACCTAAAGATTTACCATCTATGATATTATCAGCTTTTTTTATAGGTGGTATGATGTTTGTTTGTGCTATGGTATCAAACAATCGTTTAGGTGGTGCTGATGTGAAAATAACCGCAGCTTCCGCAATGGTCTTGGGAGTATGGAACACTACAGCAGGTTTAGTTGTAGGTTTGTTTATTGCTGTTATTCATAACCTCATCAAAGCAAAAGGAAAAGAGAAGAAAACTATAAGTTTTCCGCTTGTACCTTATTTAGCGATAGGTTTTATGGTGGCTTTTATCTTTAAAGGAGGTATTTAAGTTAATGAAAATGAAAAACAGAACATTGATCGGTATAGTCTGTATCATTTTGGCTGTTGCGGTGACATTTCTTGTTTCACCACTTGTCAACAGAGTATCCGAACAGAAAACCGATGTAATACGTTTCATAAAGGATATTTCACACGGCAGTAAGATTGCTGAAACTGATATTGAAATTGTGAAGCTTTCAAAAAACAGCGTTCCCGAAAAGGTACTTAAAACAAAGGATGCTGTAGTAGGAAAATATGCAAAGGCTGATTTATTCAAAGGCGACCTTGCAACAGAAATAAAGATTACCGATGATGAAAACTCCGTAGAAAATATATTCGGTTCCCTTAACGGAGATAAAGTAGCGATGAGTATAACCATTAATACTTTTGCGGGTGGTCTTTCAGGTAAACTCGAAAACGGTGACATAGTAAGCGTATATGTGACTGATAAAGAAGGCGAAACGAAAGTACCTGCTGAACTTAAATATGTTAAGGTTATAACAACTACTACATCAGGTGGTGTTGATGAAACAGAGGTAGTACCGAATGAGGATGGTAGTTTTGAGCTTCCTTCAACCATCACGCTGCTTGTATCTGTAAAGCAGGCTACAGTTCTTGCAAACTATGAGGAAAGTGCTTCAATGCATGTAGCTCTTGTTTACAGAGGCGAACCTGAAAAGGCACAAAAATTCCTTGATAAACAAGATAAGTTCCTTGAAACTAAAACTGACAAGGAAGGTGCTGATAACAATGGCTAAACTTATTGCTGTCTGCGGGGCACCGGGAAGCGGTAAAACAACTGTTGCATTCAAACTTGCTCAAGAGATTTATCTCTCTACATCTGATTGCTCTGTTACTTTCCTTTCCCCTGACATCATTGTTCCTTCTGTTGGTATGCTTTTTCCTAATTACACGCCAGACTCACTTTTCTCTCTGAGTGCTGTTCTTGATTGTACTGATATATCTGATGATCTTATTATGGGAAATCTTGTTACTGTTAAGAATATGAAAAACTTCGGTTGCCTTGGATTTATGTCAGGTGACAGCAAGTATAGTTTCCCGACACCGACAAAAGAAAAGGTGATGAATCTTCTTGATGTACTCTCCGCAGCAGAGGGATATGTGTTTGTTGACTGCTCAAACGATGATAGTGACCTTATATCAAAGCAAGCTATTGCAAGAGCTGATCATATTATTCAGGTTATAACTCCTGATCTTAAAAGTATGACTTGGCTCAATTCCTATGGAGATAAAATTACAGCGGGATTAGAGCAGTGCATAAAGGTTGTTAATATTACAGAAAACGAACTGTATATACCTTTGGAGGATGTATGTACGCACCTTAAAAATGTTGCTTGTGTTCTTCCTTATTGCCGTCAGGTAAGACAGCAACTTCTTGATGGAAGAATGTATGATAGGCTGACTGCAAAAGAATACAAGAAAAGACTTTCGGGACTTGTGAACAGAGTTATTTAAAGGAGTGATATAAATGAATCGTCAAATTGATTTTGTTACTCTTTTGTCTATGGTGCAGGAACACATATCTTCAAAATATGCCGCAACACTTACTGATACAACAAAGCTCTCACAGCTTAAATCCTACATTGAAAAGTATCTGCGTGACACGGCTTATTCCGTTGAAGGTATGACGGATGAAAAGCTCTGCGACAAAATTTATTCCGAAATGGCTGAGTATTCCATACTTACACCCTTTCTTGGCAGAGATAATGTTGAAGAAATAAATATCAATGCCTGGAACGATGTTGCTATAACCTACACAAACGGCAAGATTGAAAAGGTAAAGGAGCATTTCTATTCTCCTACACACGCTACAGATATTGTTAAAAGACTTCTTCATCATTCAGGTATGATTATCGACAATGCATCTCCAATGTCGCAGGGGCATTTGCCGAACAACACAAGAATTACGGCTCTTAAAGCTCCTGTTGTTGATGATGAGATTGGTGTGAGCGTGTCTATCCGACTTCTTCACCCATCAAGAGTAAACAAAACACAGATTATCAAGTCAGGCAATGCAACAGAAAAGATGATTGATTTCCTCTGTACCTGTATGAGATACGGTGTTTCTGTAGTAGTGGCAGGTGCTACATCATCAGGTAAAACAACTTTGCTTAATGCACTTCTTACTACCATTCCCGATGGCAAGAGAGTTTTCACTATTGAAAGCGGTTCCCGAGAATTGGCTCTTGTGAGGAAAGATAAGAAAGGTAATGTTGTTAATAATGTAGTTCATACTCTTTCAAGACCATCGGACAATGAAGCCTATGACATTACTCAGGAAGATCTTGTTGTAGCTTCTCTTCGTTTTAATCCCGATATTGTCTGTGTTGGTGAGATGCGAGATGTTGAGTGCTATTCGGCTGTAGAAGCAAGTCTTACAGGACACACCGTTGTTTCAACGGTACATGCTTCAGCGGCAGATGCGGCACATATGAGAATTGCACTTCTTTGTCAGAAGAGATTCCCGATCGACTTCAAAACTTCTCTTATGCAAGCAGGTCAGGCTTTCCCTATAGTTGTATATACTCATAAGCTTGAGAACAACGAGAGAAAGATAATGGATATTACCGAGTGCGAGATACTGCCCAACGGCGAAAGAGCATACCATACTCTTTTTCGTTTTAATATTACAAAGAATGTTATTGAAAAGGGTAAGAACATTACTGAGGGACACTTTGAACAGCCTGAGATAATGTCCGACAGCCTTAAAAAGAAGCTTATGCAGTTTGGTGTACCGCAAGATGTGCTTTCAAGTTTTTTGGAGAAGGGGGCTGATTACAAATGATAATGCCTACAGTTACTTCTTTACTTCTCATTATTGCAATAGTATGTTTTCTTGATTTAACTCCTCAGCAAATTGCCGAGGATCTTTTGAGAATGACAACACCTAAAGTTACAATGCGAGAAAAAGCAAGGAATATGAGAGCAGGTAAAAAGAAAAAGAGCCTCGGCTCCAGGCTTGCATATACTCAATCAGCTCTTGCGGCAATGGGTAAAGAAAGCAAATTCGCTTTTGTGTGCTGTATTTCACTTGTGCTTTTTGCTTCAGGTGCCGTAGTGGCTATTATCATTGATAATGTATTCCTCGTGCCGGTTTTGTCAGTAGCTTTTGCTATGATTCCTTTTATCTATGTTAGAAACAGTCTTTCTCATTATGAGAAACATATCAAAGATGAACTTGAAACTACACTTTCAGTTATCACTACATCATACATAAGAAATGAGGATATTATACTTGCAGTTAAGGAAAATCTTGCATATATTAAGCCGCCCTTAAGAGATTGTTTTAATGCTTTTATAGGTGACTCTTTTGCTGTATCATCCAATGTGAAACAAGCTTTGCGAAATCTGAAAGAAAAGGTTGATGATGAGATTTTCCGTGAGTGGTGTGATGCACTTATTCGCTGTCAGGATGATAGAGCACTAGTGGATACACTTCATCCCATTGTTGCAAAACTTACGGATGTACGAGTGGTAAATAGTGAACTTTCTACCATGATGGCAGCAGTAAGAACAGAGTATTACACAATGGTTGGTCTTGTAGTGGGTAATATTCCTCTTTTGTATGTTCTTAACAAGGACTGGTTTCATACACTCATATACGAAACTCCGGGTAAGATTGTTTTGGGAATTTGTGGTGCTGTTATTCTTGTAACATATATGTTCCTTCTCAAATTCACTAAACCCATTGAGTATAAGGCTTAAGGAGGATAAGTAAAATGATTAAAATTATTGTGGGCGTACTTTTCGGTATCGCCTTTTATTTTATCCTTGCTGATATTTTCAAAGTGCCGTATATGAGAACATCAAAGGCTATTACAAATCTTGCCAAACAGCATAAGGAAAAGACAAGCAGTATTGATGTGTGGTTAGGTGGTTTTGCAGGAGCAATAGCAAAACACATTCCTATGAATGAGTTTAAGCGAATGCAGCTTGAAACAGACCTTCGTACTGCACAGATGAATATTACACCTGAAATGTTTATGGCGAATGCCATTGTAAAAGCATCTATTATAGGTGTGTTCGCTGTTCCCTTGTATTTCATATTTCCGATACTTTGTCCTGTTGTCATATTCCTTGCTTTTATACTGTACAGAATCAATATGAAAAGTGTAGGAAATAAGATAAAGGAGAAAAGATCGAAGATAGAGTATGAACTTCCAAGACTTGTTGCGAATGTTGAAAAGACCCTGAAACACAGTAGAAGCCTTTTATCGATTCTTACGGAATACTCACGTAATGCCGGGCCTGAACTTAAGCACGAGCTTGATATTACTATAGCAGATATGAATTCCGGTAATGCGGAAGCTGCTATTACAAGACTTGAGGCAAGAGTAGGTTCAAGCATGATGAGTGATGTATGCCGAGGATTTATCAGTATGATACGTGGTGACAGTGCTCCTGTATATTGGTCGAATCTGGCCATGAAGTTTTCTGATATTCACAGACAGCGTTTAAGACTTGAAGCACAAAAGATACCTAAGAGAGTAAAGAAACTTTCTATGAGTCTTCTCTTTTGTTTTATGCTCATTTATGTAGTGGTAATCCTTGCACAGATTATGGGCTCTGTCGGTGTGCTTTTCGGTTAAGGAGGTAATGTGCATGAAAAAGAAACTTTTAAACCGCAAAGCCGAGGGCTATATTGATATTGCTGTTGGCATAATTGCACTTATGATGGTGCTTGTTGTAACATTAAATATTTACACCTTTTTTATGTTGCGACAAGATTTGGACACTATTAGTGGATTCCTTATTGAAACTGCAACTTATGAAGGTTCGTTTGGTGAAGAGTTTGATGAAAGATGCGATGAACTTAAAAATTCATTTTTTGACTTTGATGTTTTGGCATCTGCTGAAGAATATTACAACTCTACCTATGAGCGTGTCCAACTTGGTGATAAAATGTCAGTTACAGTTTCAGTTCACACTTATGTAAGAGGTATCGGTGCATTCAGGATACCTATAACCGTAAGCACTACAAGGTCGGGCATTTCTGAAAAGTATTGGAAGTAGGGGTAATATATGCAGATATTAAAAAATAAAAATGCAGAAACTTATGTTTCTGTATGTGTTCTCATTCTTGCAATAGTAATGATATTTTCGGGCATTTTCGTCTATGCTTCTACGGTTTCTCTTATCGATACTTCGAGAGAAAACAGTAAGGTTGTTCTTGATAGCTTTGTAACACAGAATGCTACAAGAATTTATGACAGTATAAAGCAGGGCAATGACTATACCGAAAGTGTTAACGCAGCAGAATTTACATATTCGCTGTGTGACTTTTGCACATTGGACGAAACGGCATCAATGCTGTATTGTTATGACAGCGAAGGAAATCTCACATATTCTATGACTAAACCTCAGATGAGTTTCAGGCAAGAAAATGAACTTGAGATTGTAATTCGCTACACAATTTCTGTGCCTATATATTTTGCAGGTCATAAAATAGATACTGCTAATGTACCCATAGAAATTGTATCTGTATTAAGTGAAAAATTTTAAATTCAGGAGGTAATTCAAAATGACAGTTTTAGCAGTAAAAGGAGATAAACACAATAAGGTTGTTGCAGGTCTTATCGCTGCAATAATCATAGTGTGTATCTTAATCGGTGTGTTGGTAGTAACTGCCACTCGTAACAAAAACGGTGATGATACAGCTACAACCGAGATAACCGAAATGGAAACTACCGGTGATAACCTTATTCTTGAGGATATTACGGAAGAATCCGAAAATGAGGGAGATGTTGCGGAAATGGAAGCCGACGAAAATATGCTCGTTATTGACGAGGTATTAACACAGGCAGATACAACTAAAACACCCTCAACAACAAAGAAGCAGACAGGTTCTAAAGAAGAGGTTTTAAAACCTGCAACTACAAATAAAACACCAACAACGGAGTATTCTTTACCTGCTTCAGATAATGATAGTGTAAAAGAATATTCTTGTGGTAAATCAGGACATCACTGTGAAAGTAAAGAAACACATTCATTTATTGTAAGTCTTGAAAAGAAAGGATGCTCAATTTGTGGCTCACATTCATGTAAGAGCTTCTATGCTATTGATGAATGGGGTAATGCCTGTTATGATATTTCAAAGTGCACTAAGTATTCAGAAAGGAAAGATCCCAATAAATATTGTGATGAATGTGCCAAGAAAATCGGTAACGGTTCAAAAGGTACTTGTGTAAGATTTACGGTTGATACCAAATGTTCTGATTGTGGTAAAGCGGTCAAAGCAAGAACTTGTCATACACATTAAAACCAAAATTAAAATGAAAGCTCGACAGCGATGTCGGGCTTTTACTTTTATCAGAAAGGATGATAGTTATTAAAAAAATATTATCAGTTTTTCTTGTAATTCTTATTTTCTTCTCATCGATTCCCATTTCGGCTTTTTCTCTTTCTTGGGATGGTGACAGTGCAGGTGGCAGTATTGATGCTGTAAATGGTAGCAATACCGGCTATGTAATTAGAGACACTAATGATTCAAACTGTGTTGTTGGGTATCGCTTTTCTGCAGTTGATGCAGATGGCAATATGAAAGTGACAAAGGTAATTGACGTATTCCGAAGCACAGCAAATGGTAATAATGCTTATTCGACTTCGGCAAAGTTTTCTAAGAAGTATAATAAGCTCGGTGTTATTGAGAATAAAAATGCAACTCTTTCAACTACACTCAATACTACAAACTGCTATAAAGAATCTAATATCAGTTTTGTAACATCACTTCCAAATCCCAGTGGCGTTGAAACTTGGCAAAGTTATGAATCTAATATCAACCAAGTGCTTTCAAAGCTTGGTATCGGTAGTGTTGATAATATGGTTTACGGAGATAAGGTTATTATCGAGCCACTCTTCGATATATGCCTTGCAGGTGAATATCAGGCACTGACTGTAACCGAAATGGCATATTGCGGACGAAGTGTACTTGGCGGAACATCAACCGGCGGAACAAGTAATGGAACATCTTCCACCTGGGGCTTTATAGCGGTATATACTAATCGTATATGGCCTAATAAGCTTTACACTCCCAATGGTCAGGGGTTATGGACTGCTGCTACCGAAATCGGTAGTTCGTCAAAAGCAACCTTCAATAACATTCTCACCAAAGGTTATGGTGCAGGTATTGCATACAATGAAACAGCTAATATTACCTATACAATTAAGTTCAATGGTAATGGTTCTACTAGTGGTTCAACTGCATCAATGAGTATGAGTTATGGTACTGCAAAAAATCTGACCGCAAACGGATTTACAAAAACGGGACATTACTTTACAGGATGGAACACCAAATCTGATGGTAGCGGCACAGATTATTCAAATCAGCAGTCGGTTAAAAATCTGACTACAACAAATGGTGCAACAGTTAATCTTTATGCACAGTGGACACCATATAAGTTGAAAGTTAGCTTTAACGCCAACGGAGGGTCTGTAGATTCAACTACTTATTATCTTTCTTCAAAGGTAGTATATAAGGAATCTGACAGTTCAAAATATATTCAGACATGGACTTATAATAACACCAAGGATAACGGCATAACAAATGCAAGTACATTTGGCCTTTACAGGACGGGTTATACTTTCTCATCTTGGGGAACTTCATCATCAGGTGGCACGATTTTCAGTCAGAGTGATAATACTCTAAAACCCACAGACCTTAATTCGGGAATTAAAACGGGTGATGTTAGTATGACACTCTATGCTCAGTGGTCACCTATTACCTATACCATAAACTTTAATGGTAACGGTTATACAAGTGGTTCAACCTCATCTATGAGTATGACTTATGATACGGCTAAAAATCTTACTGCAAATGGTTTTACTAAGTCAGGTTATCACTTTGCAGGTTGGAACACTAAAGCAGATGGTAGTGGTACCAGTTATTATGATCAGCAATCAGTTAAAAACTTAACAACTACTAATGGTGGTACAGTTACTCTTTACGCTAAGTGGGATACGAATTCATATATTATTGCTTTTAATGGTAATGGTTATACAAGTGGTACAACATCGAGTATGAATATGAAGTTCGACACATCTAACTACCTTACTGCAAATGGTTATTCAAAGACAGGCTATACTTTTTCACATTGGAATACAAGGTCTGATAATGGCGGGACATCATATTCAAATCAACAGTTGGTTAAGAATTTGACTACAACAAATGGCGCAACTGTTTATCTTTATGCACAGTGGACACCTATTACCTACACTATCAAGTTTAACGGTAATGGTTATACAGGCGGTTCAACTTCATCTATGAGCATGACTTATGATGTAGCCAAAAATCTTAATGCAAACGGATTTGTTAGATCGGGTTATAAGTTTGCTGGATGGAATACTAAATCAGATGGCAGTGGCACATCTTATTCAAATCAGCAATCGGTTAAAAATCTGAGTACTACTAACGGTGGCTCTATTACTCTTTATGCACAGTGGACACCTATTACCTATACTATCAAGTTTAATGGTAATGGTTATACAGGCGGTTCGACTTCATCTATGAGTATGACTTATGATGTAGCCAAAAATCTTACTGCAAACGGATTTGCCAAAACATCATACAAGTTTGTCGAATGGAATACAAAGGCAGACGGTAGTGGTACCTCGTATGCGGATAAGCAGTCAGTAAAAAACTTGACTACTACAGACGGAGCAACTGTAAATCTTTATGCTCAGTGGCAATATGATCCCGTTCTTCTTGTTGAACAGTGCAATGTATATGAAGGCGAAAAGAGCGACAAATCAACCCTGTTCGGTTATACAAAGGGAAATGTTTTTGATGATTATGTGTACAAAACAAACTATCCTGTTCTTGGAGATACTATTTGGTACAACATATATTTCCCCTCTGAATCTGTAAGTTTTAAAGCAAGACAGTATGTAAGATACAAGGGTGGTTCGTGGACCACAAGAGATGTTACTCTCAGCGGTTCAGACTCTTCATCGCAGTACTTCCCTATACAGTTTACAGGCAATTATATGACCGTTCCCGATAGTATAGGTTACTATGAAATAGAAGCAAAAACCGATTGGATTGATGCTTCCGGTAATGTTCTTAAAAGTGGTACGGTAAAAACTTTCTATATACCTGTAAAGCCTGTTGCTTATAGATACAGAGTAGAGGCAAGGGGTTATGAAAGTGTAGTAACAGCGTACAATGGTATGGATGGCTCAAGTGGTACTTTATATTCAGGTCAGCATGTAAAACTGACTTATAAATTCAAGGGTGGTAACACATGGCAGCCAATTCAATATTTGAGAGGTGCTTTGTATTACTATAACGGTTCAAAGTGGGTTAATGCATATACATCTAATGATGGATATGATGTAGCAAGAAATAAGGCTATTCTATCAAAGGCAGGCGTTACCTCACTCAGCAGTTCACTAAACACTTATACAGTACCTTTAACCTCACAGAACAAGTTAAGATTTAATCTTATAACTTGGTGGATGAATGACCAAGAACACACTGAGGAATCATCTTGGATTGAGCTTCCGGTTGAACCTTGCGACTTACAGCTTGATGAAATTAAGTTGTATGATGCCAGTACAAATCGCGAGCTTGACCCCAATAACCTTGAAGCGGGTCAGAAAGTAAAGATTAGATATATCTACTACAATAACACCAATGCAAAAGTGTATAACGAGGCATATAACAACAGCAAAGAAAAAATAAACAACGCTGTTTATTCAATACCTGCTAAATGTTATGCTGGTTTATGGGGTGAAACAATTACTGTTCCAAATAAACGAACCTTTACAATATGGGGTGGTATTTATCAGGAAGGTATGGGTATGGGCAATACTTCCTATGAGAGTGATGGAACAAACAATGAATTAACTCTTACCTGTAAGGTTAATCATCCTTTAACTCTTGTACCGATTACACCTAATGCAGCATACAGAGAAGATACAGAGGTTGTTACATCGTTCTGGCTTAAAAACAACTATACAGATAATTATATTCCATCTGATGGAGTAGATGTTCGTTTCAGAGTTTACAGAAACAGCACACTTCTTCACACGGAAATAATTGAGAATGTTGTTGTGCCGGGTAGTGATAAAAATCTTCTTTATTTCAAGTGGAGAGTGCCTACAGGACTTAATGGTGGTCAGGTAAAGATAACGGGTGAGATTATCGAGGATGGAGTTTCTTACAACCTAAAAAATATGTATAACTCAACTGTTCCGTATATAATTTCGGAAACCCCTGATACACAGTTTGAGAAGAAAAAGCCTAGCGGATTCAGTACACCTATATTGCCTGCAACAACAAGTGGTGCAGCATCCTGGTGGTTATGGAAGTATGTTGACGGTTCATATGTGAAATATGAATATGCTATTGGTATATCCAATGCAACACCTAACATTACTCCTGCAACGGGTGAAACTGCAACAAAGGTAAGCGGTTTATGGAATATGAAATCAGGCTATGGCGTATCTCTTTCTCTTACAAATTCTGCAAGTTCTGTTACGGGATACAGTATTCCTAATTCGGACAGTTACACTACTTCACAATATGCAAGAGCATTATTCCCCGAATTTGGTTATGAAAAAACAGAGGAGAAATTCAGAACGCTTGAACTTTCTTCAGGAAAATGGCGTTTCAGACAAAACGGCACTTATGGTTTTGTACACTTTACTCCTTTATGGTATCCGGATGGTGACTATACAGTATGCATTGAACAGAGAGATTTTTGGACACCTTCGGGTATGCTTACAAGATCTTCTAAGGCTGATCCTATACGTATTATTGATTCGGCGTATGATGATTGGTATGTAGGAAGATAAACAGATATTTCATAAGGGCTATGTAAAAAACATAGCCCTTAATATTTTTAAGAAAGGATAGAATTATGATTTGTCAGTACAGTAACACTATTGCAATTTCTTGCGGAATAAATGCTGCTTTAGTTGCAGGGTATTTATGGGATGAGCAAAAGACCAAGGGAAATATTATTCAGGGCAGAATTTGGATAAGGTGTAGCATTCGCACTCTGAGAAATGTCTTTCCTTTTATGGGTGAGGATGCTATATCAAATGCCCTGAGAAGATTGAGAGAGCGTGGATATATCCTATGCTTGGAAAACAACAAAAGTAAATTTGATCGAACAAAAAGTTATGCATTCACTCCAAACGGAATTACATTAATGCTTAATATCAAATCAAATTAAGGAGATGATTACAGTGACCAATGAAGAAAAAAGAATGGCAGGAACTTATGAAATTACTCACTCGTTTGAAATTGGTACAAAAGAAGTTGTTATGGGTGAAGATAAAAATGCTTCCCCCGAAGAACGCTATTGTGTAGCAAATTGCAAATGTAATGGTATTTTTGAAAAATATACAGATGTTCTTGTAAGTGATGATTACTTGGAAATAGTAAAAATCTTTGCAAGACGAATTGAAGAAGAAGCTATCAATGTAAAAACGGAGATAGCAAAAACAGAAGTTGATATTACACCTATTACTATTGATGATTGCAAAGCCGTGAGCTATGCAGAAACAATAAAGAATAAGGTTGTGGTTATACGTGCCGAAGTTTTTAAGCCTGAATATCAGTTGTCAATAAAGCAGTTACAACTGTGTACGGGAGGCTTTGGCTCAGAAGCCAATTCAAGAGGTTCAGCTTGCTTTTGTACTAATCTGTATTCAGGAACAGAATCCAGATTTGAACGTAGGGATATTCTTGGCGTAATTGAAAAGGAAAATCTCCCTGAGTGGGCAAAAGCAAAATTGGCTACAATACAAAACAATCAAGAAAAACAAAGAAAGGATAGAAATGTAAGATGACAGATTTATCGGCAAAACCATTTTCTACAAATCTTGAAAAATATACTTTCAGTCAGAATGTTCATATATATCAGCAATCGGGTTGCATTGGATATCTTCGTGCGGATCTCGGGACAAGTGGTAAAGAATTCCATTCTACTTGGAATGAGATCTGTTCTGCTTTTAAAACAGAAGAGTTTTCAAGAGAGTTTGATGATGTAATTAATGCTTTAAGGTTTGATGAAACCTTTGGGAGAATGCTTAATGACAGAACAAAGCTCTCCCAGTATTGTCATAGTAATGCCAAGCAATTTAGCGGTGCTGATAATCAATATTACGGTGTCAGAGTGGATACAAAAAATCACTCTTATTTGTTGAGGCTTAATCCAAACAAAGGAGAATACAATCTTTATTGTTATTGCTATGATAAGCAGGTTCTTGAAAATTATCTTATACATTCAAGTAAAGGTATCCGTTTCATAACTCCATCATATAAACCTGTTTTCACAATATCAGATGGGGATAAAATCCGTATTATTACACCCGAAGGCGAACAAATGGACAGAGTATGCAGATACATTGATGATTATCACCTTTTAGTAGATAAAAATCTTTTTCATATTTGTGAATTTGCAGAAAAAATGAAAGAAAATAACTACAAGGTTATTCCTCTTCGTTCCTCGCTTCCTGAAAGGTGTTATGGTGTAATGCCTACAAGTGACCGACTTGTTATTATTCAAAAGGGTGAAACAAAATACACTGATGTAAGCAACGCTTATGATAGTCCTGAGAAAAACAGAGAGCTCGCAAATGAACATAATGCTGAAATGGGTGTTACAAAACAACAATCTGCTGCTATGCTTGCAGGATTGATAGCAGGTTGGGATACTCACGGTGCAAACCCTGAGAATTATGATATAAATGCAAAATTAAAACCTATGATAACTCGTAACAGTTATGCAAGATAAGGAGGAATTTTTATGAGTAGTAAACGAATGATAGGTTCTTATGAGGTCTTATCAACCTTTATGATTGGAACAAGAGAGGTGTTTTTAGCAGGAAACCCTAAAGATACAGATGAAGAAAAGTATTTGTGCGGTGTCGTGGTTTGGGATGGCGAGACAGAAAAATATGTTCACTGTATAGCGGGTGATAATTATCTTGAAATACTTAAGGAATTTGGCAAGAAGATTCAGCTTGAAGCTATTCTTCTGAAAAATACAATTAGCAATATGGGTATTCCTATAACAGTTATTAAGGAAAACGATTGCATAATTGACGACTACACAACGAACATAGCAAATAAGGTTGTAGCAATTAAAAGTCAGGTACTCTATCCTGAAAGTCAGAGAGCAGATAGACAGCTTTATTATATTACCGGTGGATATGGTGCTGCTGCCTATTCAAAAGGTGGTGGAGTTTTCGGAATAAACATACATACAGGCGAAAGGAAACGCATTGAGCGTCGTGATATTCTTGGTGTTGTCAAACCGGAAAGCCTTCCTGATTGGGCGAAAGAAAAAAGAGAACAAATCATTATGAGTGTTGAATCTGAAATAAGGAGGTAAATTTAAATGCCACGATCTTTAACGCTAAGACAAAGAAAATTTAAGCTTCTTGAAAAGGTTTTTGAAACTGGTCTTGTAACAGATAAACAAATCTGTGATATATCACCGGAAGATATGCTGAAAATAAAGGGTATCACAACAACTGAACTGAAGATTCTTTGTGACCTTAGGGACAATCTCAGACAAGGTACGGTTATGACTTTCCTTGCTTTGAATGAGTAAGTTTTGGAGGTTTGATATATGTCGAATAAACTCAAATTAATCCTTGAAACTTTGAATGAAACAATTATTGAATCAACAAAGACTAAGGATAATTGGACAGACTTTCTTAAAACAGCTGCCAATAATTATAAATACAGTTTTAAAGACCAGGTCCTTATTTATGCTCAGAAACCTTATGCTACAGCTTGTGCTGAGATAGGTGTATGGAACAATCAATTTGACAGGTGGGTAAATAGAGGAGCAAAAGGTATTGCTCTTGTTACAACAATTAATAACTATCCTCGTTTATTCTATGTGTTTGATGTTTCAGATACAAATTCTCGTTATGATGCTGATTTCTCTTTGTGGGAGGTCAAATCTCATTACGAACAAGAAATCAGCGATGCACTTTCAAATGCTTTTGGTGAAGTAGCTGAAGGTAGCCTCGCATCGGTAATTGATGATACTGCGAGAAATATGGTTGAAGATAATACCATTGATTATGTTTCCGAAGTTGTAAAGATAAAAAAAGGAAGTTTTCTTGAAGAGCTTGATGAACACAATATATCAGTAATACTTAAAAATGCACTTGCCAGTAGCATTGGATATATGATGATGGTGAGATGCGGTATTGACGCAGATAGCTATTATGATTTTGAAGATTTTAAAGACATATTTAATTTCAATACTTATGAAACTATAGTGGCTCTTGGTTCTGCAACAAGTGATATAGCTGAAATGGGACTTCGTGAAATAGAAAGCACAGTAAAATCAATTCAAAAATCTGAAAGAAAAGCAAATCGCACATTTGTTAATAGCTTAGATGAGGAGTATGATAAAGGTGCAAAAAATAAAATCAATACCGAAAGGGGTACAGATTATGAAAGAAATCACTTACAGACAGGTGGGAGACTATTTGATTCCCAATCTGACCTTGCCGAAAGAGGAAAAGAAGCCCTTGGGCAAGTACGGTACAATGAGGATGAATTACCTGAAGAATCACAGAAAAGTGTTCTTCGACATTCTTCTGACCAAGGGCGAGCTGATGAAACACATTTACGAAACCCAGGAAACAGCATCGCAGATGATGGAGCAGCTGACAGAACAGATGATGAAATCCCAGGGAGTGACCGAGGAACTCAAGGAGAGCAATCAGTTGCTTTGGGTGCAGATGATGAACAATATAAGACACTCGGCAGAGGAAATAGTTCTGAAGGATCTGATTTACAGTTAAGTAATCATGATTTTGATGCCCGTGGAAGCAACATTAAGTATTTTTTCAAAGATAAAGAAAAAAGTGAGCTGATAAAGTCATATTTGGCTCCGTATAAAGAAGAAATCACTGCGTTTTTTGAAAGCCATACAGGCAGAGAAGAACGTGGTGATTTTCTTAAATCCTACTTCAACTCCAAACCCTATGAGAGTGTGCTTTCAAATGGTGACTTGGCAGGTTTTGATGCATATTCCGACGCTATGAGATTTTGGCGCGGTGACAGTAAAGAACCTGAACAACAATCATGGGAAAAGTGGTTTTCAATAAGCGACTATGTCTATGGTCTTATTCTTATGGAGGAATGGACGGAGCCACAGGCTATGCTTTTACCTAGTGTTGATAAACAACTTGAGTTTATTGGTAATAAAGTAAAAGCTGCACCGCTTCACTTACCGCAAGGTGCCATCGATTACATACTTGGAGCAGGTAGTAGATTCAGTGAAGGTAAAATGCGTGTTTACCGTCAGTTTGCTGAAAGTCTTTCAAAGGAAGATAATATAAAGTTTCTTAAGAATGAGTATGGTGTTGGTGGTGGGACGAGTGTTATCCCGGGTACAGGCTTTTGGGAAAATCACGATGCAAAGGGTATAGAAATATCTGACCATTACAGTGTGCCTGAAAGAAGAACTCTCCTTAAATGGAGCTATGTTGAAAAACGCATTTCAGAACTTATCAGGTTTGACAGATATTTAAATCCTAAAGAAAAAGAAATGTATCCTAAGTGGCTTGCAGATAAAACACTAAAAGAGATAGAGAGAAGAAGAGAGAACGATATTCGAGAGCTGATTCGTGATGCACCGGGAGAAATGACAGATCCAAAAGAATACCGTTATGAATATAAGCTCAGTGATACTGTATATATAGGTGCTGATGAATACACTATTCTTTCTCTTGAAGATCCTGTTGTTTTAAGCGACAGCAAGTTCCCTCTATTTACCAAAGAATTTTCAAAGTCAGATTTTGAAGCTAAGGTAAAAGAAAATCCTGCAAACAGTCCCCTTAAAGTTGAAATTGAAGTTAAAAGACCTGTTTCAACCGGTGAAGCTGAAGTAGAAGTTGATGAAAGTAATAAGCCGGATTTTCTGATTCAGTATGAGCAAGTTAAAAAAGAAAATCCTGACGGTGTACTTCTTATGCACGTGGGACCTTTTTATTTTGCTTTCGGTAAAGATGCGGAAACTCTCGGTAAACACACTATATATTCAGAGCAAAGAAAGAATCTTTACGGAAACGTTTTTACTCCGTGCAGCCAACTTCTTGATTTTAATCTCAGCTATTGTGCGAAGGAGCTTAATAAAAACAATATCGGTGTTGTTGTAATGACGATAGATAAAGGTGTTATTGACAGGTATCTATCACCGTCATTGTCCCTTCCTAATGAAAAAGACAACAACTTAACTCCGTTATACAGAAGCTACCTTAAGATTAAAGAGGAGCATCCCGATGCCATTGTTCTCTATCAGGTCGGAGATTTCTTTGAAGCGTACAATAGTGATGCAGAAAAAGTTGCGGAAGCTCTTGACCTTATGCTCACATCAAGACCTATTGGAAATGATGAACGGGCTCCGCTTGTCGGATTGCCGAAGCACGCACTTGAAACATATATCAACCTTCTTAATGATAGAGGCTTTGATGTAACTGTATCATCGCTTGAAAACGGTGAAAGAAATACGGCTACAATGGTATCAATTCATAAGGAAGAACCGAAGGAAACAACTCCCGTCGGCAGAATAGATTACTTTGATGCTGACGGTAAAAGAAGTGATACCATAGAATACACCGATGCAGACAGCTTTGAAAAGGACATTAAAGCTGATACAAAAGCCGGTGAAACAATGTTTATCGCTGTGTATATGGACAAGGACGGAAAAACAATTCCCATTGAATTTTTAAATGAGCTCAATCCACCACAGCGTTTTGCAACAGTACCAAGTCCTTATCTCAGTAAAGACCTTTTTGAAAAGCTCGCTGATTTTTATGAGGATATTGATTTCTTTGATTTCCGTGATTCTCTTGAAGCGGGAGAAAGTAAGGAAGACCTTGCAGAAAAGTTTGCCTCTGATTTACAGACTCCCGAAGATATTGACAAAGCCATTAAAGACTTGGAGGAAATCAAATCTGAATACGGCACGGATGAAAAGGATATTAACCTTGCCAATGTGTTAATCAAAGCGTTGCAGGACGAAAAGGCAAGAATTACTCCCCTCAGTGACGCAGACCTTATCGGTAAAGAGGTCATAATTGACGGTGATAAGTACATCATCGAAAAGATTGACCCCGTCTTTGGTGACGTGTCAATGAGGGACACCTCATCTTTTTATCCGATTAACCGTGTTGAGAAGATAAATTTTGTTCGTGAACACCTTGCAGAGCCGATAAAAAGCTATGCAACTGAAAAGGTTGAAGAAATTTCAGGTGAAAAAAGCGGTCTGCCCTTTGATGTGGTTATTCAGACAATTAAGACTGAAGAAGCAGACCTTACCCCGTCTTGGGAAAAGAAAGAGGAGCCTAAACCTAAACTTCTCAAGCCTGACGTTCCCGAAAGTCAGAAGCATAACTTTGTCATAATCGATGATAACCTCAGTGTAGGCGGTCTTAAAGCAAAATTCAGAGCTAATATGGATGCAATAAACCTTTTGCATAATCTTGAATTTGAAAACAGACTTGCTACACCCGAAGAACAGGAAATCCTTTCAAAGTATGTAGGCTTCGGCGGTCTTGCCGATGCCTTTGATGAAAGCAAAGAAAATTGGGCAGATGAGTTTAAAGAGCTTATCGTTACTCTTTCTCCCGAAGAGTATGATGCCGCAAGGGAAAGCACACTTACTGCTTTCTATACTCCTCCCGTTGTTATCCGTTCAATGTATGAAGCACTTACAAATATGGGCTTTAAGACGGGCAACATCCTTGAGCCTTCCTGCGGTGTCGGTAACTTTATGGGTTTGCTTCCCGAAAGTATGAAGGACAGTAAATTCTACGGTGTCGAGCTTGACAGTATTACGGGCAGAATTGCACAGCAGCTTTATCAGAAAGCAAACATAGTGGTACAGGGTTATGAAAAAACAGACCTGCCCGACAGCTTCTTTGATATAGCTATCGGTAATGTGCCTTTCGGTCAATTTGGTGTGTCCGACAGAAAGTATAACAAGCATAATTGGCTTATTCACGATTACTTCTTTGGCAAGACACTTGATAAGGTACGCCCCGGCGGTGTTATTGCCTTCATTACCTCATCGGGTACACTCGATAAAAGAAACTCCAATGTCAGAAAGTATATAGCACAGAGAGCTGATTTTCTCGGTGCTATCCGTTTGCCTAATAACACTTTCAAGGCTAATGCAGGAACGGAGGTAACATCGGATATTATCTTCTTGCAAAAGAGAGATACCCTTGTGACCGAGGAGCCTGATTGGGTGCATCTTGACCGTGATGAGAACGGTAATGAATATAACAAATATTTCGTTGACCATCCCGAAATGGTGCTTGGCGAAATGGTTATGGAATCATCACAGTTCGGTCAGTCCCTTACCTGCAAGCCTTATGAGGACAGAGAGCTTTCTGACCTTTTGAGTGAAGCAGTACAGAATATCCACGCAGAGATAACAGAGGTTGAAATTCAGGGAGCGGGAGAAGCGGTTAACAACTCAATACCTGCAGACCCCAATGTAAGGAATTTCAGCTTTACTGTTGTTGACGGTCAGGTGTATTACAGAGAAAACAGCCGTATGAATGCTGTTGAAGTTTCTGCAACTGCAGAAAACCGTATCAAGGGTATGGTTGAGATAAGAGATAGCGTCAGAGAGCTTATACAGCTTCAGACTGAGGATTATCCCGACTCGGCTATACAATCAGCACAGGATAAGCTCAATGAGGTTTATGACCGATTTACGAAGAAATACGGCCTTATAAATTCAAGAGCTAACCGTTTGGTTTTCTCTGATGACAGCTCATATTATCTTCTTTGTTCCCTTGAGGTTATCGGTGAAAACGGTGAGCTTAAAAGAAAAGCAGATATGTTTACCAAGAGAACAATCAAGCCGCATATTAAGGTCACCTCCGTAGAAACTGCAAGTGAAGCACTGGCCGTTTCAATCGGAGATAAGGCAAGAGTAGATATGCCGTATATGTGTTCTCTTTCGGGTAAGACGGAGCAGGAGCTTTTTGAAGAGCTGAAGGGTGCAATCTTCCTTAATCCCTTACACACCCACGAGCATGACGGTCAGGACAAGTATCTCACCGCAGATGAATACCTTTCGGGTAATGTCCGTGAAAAGCTGGCACTTGCCAAAAGAAGTGCCGAACTCTATCCCGAAGATTACAACATCAATGTTGAATATCTTGAAAAGGTACAGCCGAAGGATTTGGATGCAAGTGAAATCTCTGTCCGTCTCGGTGCTACTTGGATTCCTACTGATGATGTTCAGGATTTTATATTTGAAACATTAAGGACACCCCGATATTGTCAGTACAATATGAAGGTTAACTTCTCTCCGATAACAGGTGAATGGGCAATTAAGGGCAAGAGCTATGACCGAATGAATGTTATGTCAGAAAGTACCTACGGTACACCGAGAATTAACGCCTACAAGATTATTGAAGATACTCTTAATCTTAAGGATGTTCGTATCTTCGACTATGTTGAGGATGAATACGGAAACCGTAAACCCGTTCTCAATAAAAAGGAAACTGCCATAGCACAGGGTAAGCAGGAAATGATTAAGCAGGCTTTCCAGGATTGGATATGGAAAGATCCGGAGCGACGGGAAAGACTTTGCCGAATGTATAACGATACATTCAACTCAATGAGAGCGAGAGAGTATGACGGAAGTCATATTACTTTCAGCGGAATGAATCCCGAAATCAAGTTGAGAGAGCATCAGGTAAATGCCGTCGCAAGAATTATGTACGGCGGCAATTCGCTTCTCGCTCATGTGGTCGGTGCAGGCAAAACCTTTACAATGGTTGCGGCGGCACAGGAAAGCAAGAGGCTCGGTCTTTGTAACAAGTCGCTTATCGTTGTACCTAATCACCTTACAGAGCAGTGGGCAACTGAATATTTACAGCTTTATCCGTCTGCAAATATTCTTGTAGCAACAAAGAAAGATTTTGAAACCAAGAACAGAAAAAAGTTCTGTGCGAGAATTGCTACGGGTGATTACGATGCAGTTATTATCGGTCACTCACAGTTTGAAAAAATCCCAATCAGCATTGAAAGACAGAAGTATATGCTTGAACAGCAGATTGATGAAATCACTCTCGGTATTGAACAGGCAAAGTATGACAGAGGTGAGAAGTTTACCATTAAGCAGCTTGAGAAAACAAAGAAATCCCTTGAGGTAAAACTTGATAAGCTCAACGACCAAAGCCGTAAGGATGATGTAATCAACTTTGAAGAATTGGGCATTGACAGACTCTTTGTTGACGAAGCTCATTCATTCAAGAATTTGTTTTTGTACACAAAGATGCGAAATGTCGGCGGTATAGCACAGACGGAAGCACAGAAGTCATCCGACCTTTATATGAAGTGCCGCTATCTTGATGAAGTCACCGGGAACAAAGGTGTTGTGTTTGCTACGGGTACACCCGTTTCAAACTCAATGGTAGAGCTTTATACTATGCAGAGATATTTGCAGCATGACGCACTTTCTGATAAAAGGCTTCAGCACTTTGATTCTTGGGCATCCACCTTTGGTGAAACCGTTACTGCTATTGAGCTTGCTCCCGAAGGTACGGGATACAGAGCAAAGACACGCTTTGCCAAGTTCTATAACCTGCCTGAGCTTATGATGATGTTCAAGCAGGTTGCAGACATTCAAACGGCGGATATGCTTAATCTTCCCGTTCCAAAAGCAAATTACCAGAACATTGCGGTTAAGCCTACGGATATTCAGAAAGAGATTGTAGCTTCACTCAGTGAGCGAGCTGAAAAGGTAAGAAACAAAATGGTTGATTCAAGCCAAGATAATATGCTGCTCATAACCAATGACGGCAGAAAGCTGGCACTCGACCAACGCCTTACTAATGAGATGCTTCCCGATGAACCTGACAGTAAGGTATCTGTTTGTGCAGATAATGTCTTTAAGATTTGGGAAAAGACAGCAGAGCAGAAATCAACACAGCTCATTTTTTGCGACCTTTCCACTCCGCACAATGACGGTAAATTCAATGTGTATGATGACATTAAAAAGAAACTAATTGCAAAAGGTGTACCTGAAAATGAAATTGCATTTATCCATAACGCCGACACAGAAGCAAAAAAGAAAGAACTCTTTTCCAAAGTCCGTGAAGGACAGATAAGAGTTCTTATTGGCAGTACGGCAAAGATGGGAGCAGGCACCAATGTGCAGAAGAAGCTAATCGCAATTCATCACACAGACTGTCCGTGGCGACCTGCCGACCTTCAACAGAGAGAGGGACGCATTATCCGTCAAGGTAACGAAAATCCCGAAGTTGAGATTTACTCTTATGTTACAGAGGAAACCTTTGATGCTTATCTCTATCAGCTTGTAGAGAACAAGCAGAAGTTCATCGGTCAGATTATGACTTCCAAATCGCCTGTGCGTTCAGCAGAAGATGTTGACGAGCAGGCGTTATCTTATGCAGAGATTAAAGCTCTTGCTACGGGTAATCCGTATATCAAGGAGAAAATGGACTTGGATATTGAGGTTTCAAAGCTTAAGCTTCTTTATCAGAGCCATTTAAGTCAGAGGTATGCTCTTGAAGATAAGCTGATAAAAAAATTTCCGACAGACATAAAGACATACGAAATACTTATTGAAGGTTATGAGAATGACATTCAGCTTGCCAAGGATAACACATTCCCGGTTGAGGACGGTATATCTACAATGGTGATTGAAGGTGTCGCACATAACGACAAGAAAGCGGCAGGCTCTGCCATTCATGAACTGTGTCACGCAATGACATCACCCGAAAAGAAATACATCGGTACTTACCGTGGCTTTAATATGTACTTATCCTTTAACAGCTTTGAAAAGGAATACAATGTAACTTTTGAGGGTGCATTACAGCACAGCATTTCAGTCGGCGGTGATATTCAGGGTAATATTACTCGACTTGATAACCTTATCTCTCGTCTCCCTGACAGGCTTGAAGCCTGCAAGGAAAAACTTGCTGAAACTGAAAAGCAGATTGAAAATGCAAAGGCTGAAATCGCAAGACCGTTCCCGAAGGAACAGGAGCTCAAAGAAAAAAGTGAACGCTTGGCTGAGCTTAACGCTCTGCTTGATATGTACCACAAGGACAATGAGATCGTTGATGGGGAAATACTTGATCAAAAAGAATCTAGAGAAACCACGAAAGAAATCGGTCGTACTTAAGTATGTATATTTGTATCAATCGACTTTTTATTATTGTACTGAAAGGGGGTGATAATATACCATTTGTATTAACAGAAGCAATAAAAAAAGCAAAGGAAATGGACGTTTTAACTTACCTTATGAAGACAGATCCGTTGGAACTCGTTAGAGTAACATCCGGTATTTATTCAACCAAAACACACGACAGTTTGAAGATATCGAATGGTAAGTGGATGTGGTGGTCAAGAGGTATCGGTGGAAAAACGGCTGTAGATTATCTTTGTAAGGTTAAAGGGATGAATTTTACTGATGCAGTTACGGCAGTGTTAAAGGTAAGTGATGTTACTCCTGCTTTTATAACTAATAACACCATTGATAAAAAAAGACCTTTTATACTGCCCAGAGCATCCCCTAATAACGATACAGCTATTGGTTATCTTGAGCAGAGAGGTATAGCTAAAAACATTATCCTTTGGTGCATCGAAAAAGGTATTATATATGAGAGCATTCCAAGAAATGCAGTTGTCTTTGTAGGTAATGATGAGTTTGGAATCCCACGTTATGCTAATGTCAGAGGTACAGGAAAAGATAAATTTTTCTGCGATTCTGCAGGTAGTGACAAGCGATATTCGTTCCGATTTACAACATGTGATTCTTCTTCATTGCATCTTTTTGAGGGTGCAATAGATTTACTCTCTTATGCCACATTGATGCAGATACAAGGTCAAAATTGGAGAGGAACGAATCTTGTTTCGCTGTCAGGTGTGTATCGACCATCGAGTAAAAAGGATTTTCAAAAACCACCGGTTGTGGTAACAAACTTTTTGGAAAACAACAAGAAAATAAGAAAAATTTATCTTCATCTCGATAATGATTATGCCGGAAAAACATCGACAGACGTTCTTATTAAAACACTGACACCTCAATATAAAGTCATTAACAAACCTGTGCCACTAGGTAAAGATGTTAATGACTTTCTTCTTTTTACAATCCAAAATTCAAACGAAAGGAGTATTGATGCTTTATGCCAAAGTACAATGTAACGATAGTGGAAACACTTAAAAAGACCGTTGAAGTTGAAGCTGAAAGTCCCGAAGAAGCAAATCAGTTGGTAACAGATGAATGGTATAGCGGAGAGCATATCCTTGATGCTGACTGCTTTGATGGTGTGGAGTTTGAGAGTAAAGAAGTGCAAACTGAAAGAATGAAAGTGGTACTTCTTGAACCTTTTAAACTCGCTCGTATTGCAGAGATAGATGCTTCTCTTGAAAGTATGCAACAGATTGTCGGAGGTAATATTGAACCCGGAGAGTATTTTGAAGAACCTGTTTGTATTCTTCAAAACAGAGAAGGAAAAATGCTTGGGTTACCTCTTAACCGTGCAGTTTACGGAGATGGCAGAAAGATGATAGATATCATCGCAGGCACTGCCTTTATATGTAGCTGCTCCGGAGAAGATTTTTCTTCCCTTAGTGACGAACAACTCAAAAAATACTGTGATAAATTCAAGTATCCTGAGAAATTTGTAAAGATAGGTGAAGAAATAAAGAGTATTCCCATACGACAATCAAAAGACTTCTCAAGATAGGTATAGGCTTGTGGTATTGTCTTAGCGAGCACTGGATTTGTATATACCAAATCCCTCGTTAGTGGAATGCCCCTAATACCCCTGATTGAGAAAGGAGGATTTTTATAAACACAGTAAATTACATTGTTTTAATAACCCTATCTTTATTTTCATTTGTTGCTAAATCCGTTTTTATTGAATATCTCAAGAAGAAAGGATATATGTGATGAGAAAAAGAAAGATAGGATTTCTTTTATATCTGAATGAGGAAGAAGCAGAACGACTGAATGAATTAGCTAAATCAACAGGTAATTCAAAGTCGAAATATCTTCGACTTTTGATAAACGGTTATAAACCTATAACTGCCCCATCGGCTAATTATCCCGTACTTATAAAAGAGCTTCGTGCGGTTGGTAACAACCTTAATCAGTTGTTGAAACACGCTCGTGCAGTTCAGTATATAAACACTTCTGAACTGCAAAAAGTACTTGATGATCTTATCAAAACGGAAAGACAAGTCAATCTTGTTTTCACTGTAAAGAAGGATTGAAAGTATGGCAGTAACTAAAATATGGGATATTAAAGGTAGAATTGATCAGGTTATTACTTATGCTTCTAATCCATCTAAAACTAAAAATGAAATGTACACAGACTATGATTTGCAATGTCTTAGAGATGTAATGGATTACACAATGGATGACTACAAAACTGAGAAACAATATTTTGTAAGCGGTATTAATTGTATGCCTGAAATGGCAAGACAGCAGATGACCGAAACAAAAAAGAGAGTAGGCAAAACGGATGGTATAGTAGCTTATCACGGTTATCAATCTTTTGCTCCAGATGAAGTTACACCTGATATAGCCCATAAGATAGGTGTTGAACTTGCAAGAGAAATGTGGGGAGAAAGATTTGAAGTTGTTGTTGCTACTCATGTTAATTCCCATTGCATACATAATCATTTTGTTCTTAACTCAGTTTCCTATGTTGATGGTAAAAAGTACAATGACTGTAATGAAACTTATCGTATGATTCGTAAAATCTCCGACCGACTTTGTGATGAATATAGTTTATCAGTTGTTCGTAATCCTAAACCATCGGTTAAGAAATGTCGTACTGAATATCTGGCAGAAGAGAATGGAAGTTATACAAAAAACAGTATCATAAAAAGAGATATTGACGAGTGTATAAGTTCTTCATTATCTACTCAAGAGTTCTTGAGAAAAATGGAAGAAAGAGGTTATGATTTTAATTTTTCTCGCAAATATGCAACAATTACACATCCGAATTTTCCGAAAGCTCGCAGACTTAAAACACTTGGTGATGACTATATGCCTGTAATGATCAAGAACAGAATATTGAAAAACACTCATAGTGAAAATTCAATACTACCCGAACAAGAGGATGAGCAAATAATATTTTTCGGTAACAAAGGAAACGATGTTTTTAAAAGTTATCGTGTAATGTATGTTCACTTTGTTTGTGGCATAAGGGCAGTAAAGGAAAGACCTGACAGTAACCGTCAAATGCAATATCTTTTAAAAGACGAACTTTTAAAGTTGGATCGTCTTATTGAGGAGCAAAATCTTTTGTGTGGTAATGATATACATACGAGAGAGCAACTCCTTGAATATAAGGGTAAAGCAGAAAGTGAAATGTCGGAGCTTATTGAAGCGAGAAGGATTTTAAGAAACGATCTTAAAAAAGCCGTAAGGATGGGTAATACAGCGGAACAGTCGGAACTTAAGTATCACATATCTGTGCTTAGCCAAAAAATAAAAAAGTATCGCAGGGATGTTACGGTGTGTGAAAGAATACTCGAGGACAAACCTATGGTAGAAGAAAAACTCAGACAGATACAAGACTATTCAAAAACAAATCAAAGAAAGGAGCATAACAATTATGAACGCTTCAGGTGACGCAGCAGAACAAGTTGTGCGCATGACACTTGATGGTGTACAAGTGGCGGCAAAGATAACAGGCAAAGGTGCAGAACACCTTGCTCAACTTCTTATACTCGCATTAAAAGACACCAACAAAAGAACGAAAGGCAGAGCATCTCTTTCCACTATGCTTAAGTCGCAGAAACCTATAAAGGTTTTTGAAATTGAGGATAAAGATTTAAGAAAGTTCTGTCAAGAAGCAAAAAAGTACGGTGTAATGTATCATATACTTAAAGATCATGATGATAGTAATAACAGATGTGACATTATGGTAAGAGCAGAAGATGCATCAAAGGTAAACCGTATTTTTGAGCGATTTAATCTCGGTGCAAATAATCAGGCAACTATTAAACAAAGTCTAGAAAAAGCACAGGGACCATTTGAAGTATCTCCCGAAAGTGATGTTGGTGATATTGAAAGGTTTGTCAAAGAGTTAATGAAAAACTCTGATAAGACAGCAAGAGTAAATCCCGATAACCCTTTTGCAGTAAGGACGGAAAAATCCCGTCAGTCCGAGGTTATCTCGGCGAACAGTACAAATACCGTCCGCAAAACTTTGAACACTACTGACCGTCCATCTGTAAGAATGCAACTTGCAGAAATAAAGCAAGAGCAGGATAAACAAATTCAGATGAAAAACAAGGGTCAGATAACACAAAACAAATCCAAATCAAAAAAGAAAAGGAGTAAATCAAATGTCAGATAATAATCAAAACTATACACAGCAGAGTGAAATAGTGCAGGAATCTTTTGATAAAGATACTTGGCTTAAACAGAAACAAAAGGATCGCAATGATGCGTTTGCGAGTATTGATAGTGAGGTTAAAAAGTTTACTGATATAGACAAACTTAATACTTATCTTAATGTACAGAGCAGATTCGACAAGTATTCTGTAGGAAATGCTGTTCTTATAGCGGCAAGTAAGCCTGAAGCTGAGAAGCTTGCAGATGCAAAAACTTGGCAGAAGAATGGTGTTTATATTAAGAAAGGAGAGCGTGGTATCACTATTCTTGAACCTGGCGAGGAATTCAAACGAGAGGATGGCTCAACAGGTGTAAACTATAACGCAAAAAAAGTGTTTGATATTTCACAGACAACTGCTGAAAAGAAATCTCGGGAGCCTAAAAACTATGATATTTCAAAGATTATTTCTTCACTTATTCGAAGTTCACCTGTAAATGTATGCAGAAGCAGTATTCTCCCGGATGATAAGAATGTATATTTTAATAGCAGAGATAATGCTATTGTTATTCGTGAGGGAATACCTGCTGATGAGATAGTCAGGGAGCTTTCTAAAGAAATAGTTTCATTAAGAGTCGGTAGTGAAAAAACTGCTAAAGAAGGAATGACAGCATTACGAGCATATGCGGTGTCATATATTGTTTGTAAAAGATATAATATTGAACCACCGGGATCTGATTTTAAATCCAAGCTTTTTGATGGTCTTAATGCACAAGCGATTCGTTCAGAACTCGGTAAAATCCGAAGTGAAGCTAACTCGATCTGTAATAATATAGACAGACAATTAAAACCTAAAGCAAAATCGGGAGATGCAAGATAAGCGAGGTAACGAATGAAACAAGATAAATACATTATCATTGTTGACGATTTCGATCACAATCTTCTTATTAACGGCATCAACCGTTTTCGCAATGATTTGTTGGAGGAAGAAAAGCCTACAGAAGATGTTGATAGACTTCTAATGAGAATGATCGAAGCACCTTTACATAAAGAAAGAAGGAAAAAAGCTTTTGAGAGATGACAGACTTTCTAAAGAAAACCTTATACTTTATGCTTTAGGAATTTTGCCGACAATATGGTTTGCATTATTGGTTGCTCCTTTTGCAAATGGTGGTATAACTGAAATTATACAAAATCTTTCCGAAGCATTTGCTAATCCGTTTAATATAGTCTTTTGCGAGAACAGTCTGAAAACTGTTCTTATTTTTTTAGTTACATATGCTTTAGGAATCTTAATATATGTATCTTCAGAAAAAAACTATCGTCGCAGGGAAGAACACGGTTCTGCAAAATGGGGAAAACCCGCAGTTATTTTAAAAAAGTATTCAGATACCGAAAAAGAGAAAAACAAAGTGTTGACACAAAACACTGCTATAGGTCTTGATGGAAGAAAACACAGGAGAAATCTGAATGTTCTTGTGTGTGGTGGTTCTGGTTCAGGTAAGACTCGCTTTTACGCTAAACCTAACATTATGCAAGCTAATACTTCCTTTGTTGTTCTTGATCCTAAAGGTGAAATTCTCCGTGATACGGGGAATCTTTTAAAAGCAAAAGGTTATGAAATCAAGGTTATTGACCTTATCAATATGGATAAAAGCGATTGCTATAACCCGTTTGTTTATTTAAGAGATGATAATGATATTCAAAGGCTTGTTACAAACTTGTTTAAGAATACAACACCTAAAGGTTCACAGACACAAGACCCTTTTTGGGACCAAGCAGCAATGATGCTGTTGTTAGCTCTTATATTTTTTCTGCATTATGAGGCACCTGTGGAAGAACAAAACTTTGCTATGGTGCTTGATATGATAAGAGCAGGTGAAGTAAGAGAGGAAGATGATTCTTTTAAAAGTCCTCTTGATAGGTTGTTTGAAAGACTTGAAGATAAAGATCCCACTCATGTAGCTTTGAAATATTACAGAGCATACAGAAGTGGTTCAGGTAAAACTCTAAAGTCTATACAGATAACATTACTTGCACGACTTGAAAAATTTAATCTTAACTCTCTTTCAGGTATTACTCAAACTGATGAGCTTGAGTTACATATGATTGGTGAGAGAAAAACTGCTATTTTCGGTGTAATTCCCGATAATGATAGCAGTTTTAATTTTATAATCGGTATGCTTTATACTCAGCTCTTTCAGCAGTTATATTATCAAGCGGATATAGTACACAGTGGTAGATTACCGGTACATGTTCACTTTGTAATGGATGAGTTTGCCAATGTTGCTTTGCCTGATGAATTTGACAAGCTCTTATCAACGATGCGTTCAAGAGAAATATCAGTTTCAATTATCATTCAAAATATGGCACAGTTAAAGGCTCTTTTTGAGAAACAATGGGAAAGTATTGTCGGTAACTGTGACGAATATCTTTATTTGGGTGGCAATGAGCAAAGTACTCATAAGTATGTAAGCGAATTGCTCGGCAAAGAAACCATTGATACAAATACATACGGACAATCAAAGGGTAAAAACGGTAATTATTCTACTAATTACCAAGTATCGGGACGAGAACTTCTTACACCTGATGAGGTAAGACTCCTTGATAATAAGTATGCACTTTTATTTGTTCGTGGAGAAAGACCGATAAAGGATTTGAAATATGATATTCTTAAGCATCCGAATATTGATAAAACTGCAGACGGAACAGGCAACCCCTATATACACGGTTTTAATGATTATTCTCTCGAAGATATCGATTACACTGTTTTTTCTAAAAACGACAAGGATGATGAACAACCACAACAAATCAATCTTTCTATTTACTCAAAAGAAGAAATAGAAGAATATCTTAATATCTAAATTTTAATCTATGGAGGAACTATTTTATGAATCACAAAAATTTAATCACTAAAACAACTAAATCTCCTTTGCAGGGCAAGGTAAGAAAAGGATATAAGACCTATGTAGGTATTATACTTTGTATCACAATGTTCTGTTCTCTCGGTCTTACAGCTTTTGCGGCTGATGATCCCGTAACCGTTGTAAATAACCTTTCAACCTTCATCTTCGGTCTTATCCGTGCGGTCGGTATGATTATTCTCGGATTCGGTGTTGTTCAGGTCGGTCTCTCACTTAAGTCACACGACCCCTCACAGAGAGCAAACGGTTTCCTTACAGTTGCCGGCGGTATCATTATCACATTTGCAAAGGAAATTCTTGACCTTATCACTGGTTAAGTAAAAAAATTATGTTACTTTTCGGGATGGATGAAACTATAAATACATAAGATAATTTTATATTTTTCGATGGTTTTCGACATTAAACTGCTGTATAATCAATTTGTAAATGATTATATAGGAAGTGTAAAAACATGATGCATCATGAACAAACTACAGTATGCTTTACTGGACACAGACTTCAAAAATTACCTTTTAGGTTTAATGAAGAAGACCCAAAGTGTATAAAAATGAAAAGAATGCTTTGTAGAAAGATAGAAGATTTAATTGTAAACCACGGTGCAACTCATTTTATTTCAGGTATGGCTATCGGAGTGGATATGATTTGTGGTGAAATCGTGTTGGAACTCAAGGGAAAATATCAGTACATTACTTTAGAATGTGCCATACCTTGCAGAAGTCAACCTGACAGATGGTCAAATGAGATGAAGGACAGATATTACAGTATTTTAAATCGAAGCGACTGCAAAACGGTACTTCAGGAACAATATACATCTGACTGTATGCACAAAAGAAACGAGTATATGGTAGAAAAATCAGAAATTGTTATTGCTGTTTGGGATGGTTCTACTTCAGGTACAGGATACACAGTAAACTTCGCCAAAGAAAAAGGCAAAAAAATATATGTTCTAAATCCCGAAAAGTTGTAAAACAACTCGTGCGATAATAACCCATTTTCGCACATTGAAGGGAGGAATCCAATGGAATCAAGTAATTGGGTTGTTGATAACCTGCAAAAAGCACTTGAAACTTGGAACGACAAATTAAGCGAAATATGGCTTTTAATAACACAGTCCCCGGAACAGTTCAAGGGCGGTGAAATATGGAATGTCATAACAGATATACACGGAGCATTACAAGCGATAGGATATTCGCTTATAGTGCTCTTTTTTGTTGTCGGAGTTATGAAAACCTGCGGCAGCTTTGCTGAAATGAAAAGACCTGAAATTGCGGTAAAAATGTTCATACGCTTTATACTTGCCAAAGCATCCATTGACTACGGCCTTGAGCTGATGATGGCTCTTATTGATATAGTACAGGGTATTGTATCAAAAATAATGGCGGCATCGGGATTGAGTGCAGTAAGTCAGGCGGTTTTGCCCGACAGTATTGTAACGGCCATTGAGGATTGCGGATTTTGGGAAAGCGTTCCCTTGTGGGCGGTAACTCTTATCGGCAGTCTTTTCATTACTGTACTGTCCTTTGTTATGATAATGACGGTATACGGCAGATTTTTTAAAATTTATCTGTATACAGCCATTGCACCCGTTCCGCTTTCATCCTTTGCAGGTGAGCCTTCCTCATCGGTTGGTAAGAGCTTTATTAAGTCTTATGCTGCCGTTTGTCTGGAAGGTGCAATTATAGTTCTCGGCTGTATAATCTTCTCTCTGTTTGCAGATTCTCCGCCCGTTGTTGATGAGGCTGCGGCAGCTGTCAATCAGGTGTGGAGTTATGTAGGCGAGCTTATTTTTAACATGATTGTCCTTGTCGGCACTGTCAAAATGGCTGACCGTGTTGTTAAGGAAATGATGGGACTTTAATCAAAACAGTCAAATGAATAATATCAAATCAGTAAAATGAAATGCCTCAAATGTGTAAAATGAATAATATCAAATTAGTCAAACAAAACACCTCAAATGTGTAAAAATATATTTACAAGCTTTTTTAAATATGTTATACTGATAGTGTAAAAACTGTAATATAAGACAGGAGGTAATGTTCTGTGGAATATAAATCGAGAATAATTGATAATCTTCTTGATCTAAAACTAGAAGCTTTTGGTGCTACCTTGATAAAGGGTCCAAAAGGTTGCGGTAAAACTACTTCTGCCAAACAGAAAGCAAAGAGTTTTGTAGAGTTTCAGGATGAAGAAGTAAGAGACAATCTTTTAGCTGTGGCAGAAGCTGCACCTAAAAAACTTTTGATAGGTGAAAAGCCCAGACTTTTCGACGAATGGCAGGATGCACCTAAACTTTGGGGTACAATACGTAAGGATGTTGATGATACAGGGCTTAACGGACAGTATATACTTACTGGTTCAACATCTCAAATGGTGGAGACACCACATACGGGAACATTAAGAATAAGTCAGCTTCTTATGTATCCTATGAGTCTTTATGAAAGTGAAGAGTCAAACGGTAGCGTTTCTTTAATTGAGTTGTTTAACAATCCTGACAGTTTTGAAGCTTGCGAATCAGATTTAACCATAGACGATTTGATTTTTGCTATATGCAGAGGAGGTTGGCCGAGAGGTCTTTTAAATCAGACTTCACGCGCTAAACTTGAAATCGCAAAAGATTTATATAAGCAGACATATTCTGTTGATATTTCAAATATTGACAAGGTGAAAAGAAATCCTCGTTGGGCACAGGCTATTTTGCAATCTTACAGCAGAAATATCTGTACTTTAGCTGAAACTAAAACAATAAAAGGTGATGTAAAAGCTAACTATGATGTTAGTGATCAAACTATATATGACTATATAGATGCACTCGAAAGGCTGTATATTATAGATGATATAGATGCATGGTGTCCTGCAATTCGTTCTAAAACGGTTATTCGTGCTTCTAAAAAGCGTAATCTTATTGACCCTTCAATTGCGGTTGCAGCATTAGGTTTGTCACCTGATTATTTTAATACTGATTTTAAAACGTTGGGTTTTCTTTTTGAATCTCTTTGTATTCGTGACCTTAAAATATATTCTTCCTCATTTGATGGAGCAATGTCATATTACAGAGACCGTTACGGTCTTGAAGCTGATGGTGTTTTACATCTTAATGACGGAAGATATGCTCTTTTAGAGTTCAAATTGGGGTCTAAGGAAATTGATGAGGGTGCAAAACATCTTTGCGATATTGAAAGACTTGTTAAAGAGTATAACGAAAAAGAGCAACAGTGTAAACTCAGATTACCTGATTTAAAAATTGTTGTAACCGGTACTCAGTACGGATACAGAAGACCCGACGGAGTATTTGTAATTCCAATAGGTTGTTTAAAAGACTGATATTTGATTTTAGCGTTCACTTAATGGTGGGCGCTTTTCTTTTTAAAGATTGGAGGAATGCTATTTGGAAGTAAAGATAAACCGGGAAATCAGTGACTATACCGAAAGTGTCTACTTCGGTCTGTCACTTCGTCAATTTATCTTTTCAATTCTTGCCTGCGGTGTTGCCGTAGGCTTGTACTTTTTACTCAAACCTTTATTCGGTATTGAAACTTTGAGCTGGGTGTGCATCTTGGGTGCAGCTCCCTTTGCGGCAATAGGCTTTTTCAGTTGGCACGGTATGACAGCAGAAAAGGCTTTTTTTGCTTACCTTCGCTCTGAAATCCTTATGCCGAATGAACTTAAATTCAAATCAATAAACCTTTATGACGAAATAGAAAGGAGTGATAAGGATGTTCGACTTACTCGGAAAGCTGAAAAGCCTCGTAGGAATAAGCGATA
>JAZTWC010000033.1:0-57404 GCA_045635665.1 Acutalibacteraceae bacterium | reverse complement strand
TTTTTGGAGGTAAAATACCATGGCATCAGAAAAAATTACTGCTATCATTGAAGAACTTAAGACTCTTACAGTTCTTGAACTCTCAGAACTCGTACACGCTGTAGAAGACGAATTCGGCGTATCAGCTGCTGCTGCAGTTGTAGCTGCTGGCCCCGTTGCTGAAGTAGCTGCTGCTGAAGAAAAGACAGAATTTGACCTTGAACTCACAGACGTTGGCGGCAACAAGATTGCTGTTATCAAGGTTGTTCGTGAAATCACAGGTCTTGGCCTCAAGGAAGCTAAGGAAGCTGTTGACGGCGCTCCCAAAGTTATCAAGGAAGCTATGTCAAAGGAAGACGGCGAAGCTGCTGTTGCTAAGTTCGCTGAAGCTGGCGCTAAAGCTACACTTAAATAATTTAACCTTTTATAATGAAGAAAGACTCATCTGTGCGATGGGTCTTTTTTTTGTTGTACGCGTTTAAGTCCACACTAAAGGTTGCACTATACCCGCCTGGTAAGTATTGACAAATCAACATAAAAATGGTAGACTAATACCAATAATATAAAGGAGAATCAAACGATGAAAAAAATCTTGTCATTAATTTTGGTTGCGGTAATGCTCATTGGTGTTGTTCCTATGACTTTTGCAGCAGGTTATAATTACACAGTGGGTGATTACATTCAGTTCGGCTCATATCCTCAGAGCGAAGTCGAGGATGAAAATATAATTTCTGCTCTTAACAGCAGTGCTCCCGACTGGGATGCCTGGACAAGTTATGATTATTATTCAGGCACAGGCGATCACGGCACTATGGTGCAGGGAGATTGGATGAAATACATCGATGTCACATATGACGGCATCAGATATCGTGGTGTAAAATTCACACAGTACAGACCTCGCTATACGTATGGTACATCTTCGTCAAATGAGCAGAGCGCTAACGGCTACGAGACGGATAAAACATATTGGTTTGCTTTCGAGCCTTTAACCTGGCGTGTACTTGACTCAAGGTCAGGCTTTATTGTTTGTGATAGCATCATTGATGCTCAGCCTTACAGCAACACAATTTTCAGCGGTGTTGATTACTATTACAACGATGCTGAGCTTAATAACTATGCAAGCGACTATGTTACCAGCTCAATCAGAGAGTGGCTCAACGACGATTTCTACAACGCAGCATTTACAGCAAGCGAAAAAGAATTAATTATGGAAGCTGCCCTTGAAAACAGCGGTTATTATACTTCTATCGGTACCCCCGGCTATGAGGATTTTGACAGCTATCTCACTACAGATAAAGTTTTCCTCCTCTCATATAAGGAAATTAATACAAGCAAATATGGCTTCATTAAGGATGCTTACGAGCGTGATGATATATGCAAGCTTCAGGGTAGTGACTATGCTAAGAGTCAGGGTCTTGCTGTTTTCCGTGAAAATGGCAGCAAAGAAGTCGGTAATTCATCCTGGATTCTCCGTACCGCCGGCACAAACTCACACCGCAACTGTGGTGTTTATGCTGATGGTTATGCAAACACATCATATTATGTTTATAATACAAACTATGGTGTTTGCCCCGCTGTTAAGCTCAACAACTTATCAAGCATTGAAGAACACAACCATTTCTATGAGTCAGAGGTGACAAAGGTTGTAAGTCACATAGCAGAGGGTGAGATTACATATATCTGCCGTTGTTGTGGTGATACTTATACAGAAGTAGTACCTATGATTTCAGGTCACACTTATGAGCCACGCGTTTCATTACCTACTTGTTCAGAGCGCGGTTACAGAGCCTTTGTATGCGTATGTGGTGACTATTATATCACCAATTACGTAAGCGCAGTCGATCATAAGGATGCAGACGGTGACTTCTTCTGCGACTACGAATGTGGCTATGAATTCCCTCAGCCTGAACCCGATAACTCTGAAGAAGCAGAAAAGAGAAACTTCTTTATAAATATCATTAAATGGTTAAGAGATCTTGTTCAGAAGATTTTAGAATGGGTTGGTATCTGATCTGTAAATTTAAAGACGGTTATGTCCTCGATGCGTAACCGTCTCTTTTTTTAGTCTGATTTATATGGCGGGTAACAGCTCCGGCAGTGAGTTGCCCGTGTACGGATAAACAACAACCCGACAGAAGAGTCTGTCGGGTTTTAGCTTTTTATTTGTCTGTTGCAAGAATTTCTTTATTTTTAAGCATAAAGTCTACAAGTGAGATTATTGTCAGTGCAACTGAGATGTAAAAGACAACAATAGATATTTTATATAGCTGGGGGATAGGTAATAGCAACATAATTATCGCTGTCATCTGTGCTGCAGTTTTTGCTTTGCCCCAACCGGCTGCCGCTATAACGCTACCATTTTCAGTGGCTACAAGTCTCAGACCGCTTACGGCAAATTCTCTGAGAATTATAACGATAACCGCCCAAGCAGGAATAGTACCAAGAGCAGTCAGGCAAATGAGAGCCGATGATACGAGAAGCTTGTCAGCTATAGGGTCCATAAATTTGCCGAAAGTTGTAACCATATTGTGCTTTCTTGCGATATACCCGTCAAAGTGATCGGTAATCGATGCGACAATAAAGATAATCAAAGCGAAAAGTTGGTTATATTCAGTGAACTGCGTCAGCATAAACAATACGAAAAATGGTATTAGAACTATGCGGAAAACAGTGAGCTTATTGGCTGTGTTCATAACTATACCTCTTATTGTGTTATATAGCTATGATAACATAGCTTTTAATTAAAGTCTATAGTTTAACTGTTAAATTTAATATATGCTTAAATTTAATTTCATAAAAATACAAAAATTCAATGATTTACTACTTTACAAAGCTAAAATAATAGTGTATAATGAGTAGGTATATTTCAAAGGAGGATGTAAAATGGATTCATCAACATTACAAATTTTTCTTGCTATGGCAGGCTATATGCTTATTGTTATCGGTATCGGTGTATTCTATGCCAAGCGTTCAAACAAAAGCTCAGAGGACTACTTTATAGGTGGTCGTACCCTTGGCCCTTGGGTTGCAGCAATGAGTGCCGAAGCTTCAGATATGAGTGGTTGGCTTCTTATGGGTCTTCCCGGTGTTGCATATTGGTGCGGTATCGCTGACGCTGCCTGGACAGCTATCGGTCTTGCAATCGGTACATATGTAAACTGGCTTATCGTTGCAAAGAGACTTCGTAAGTATTCGACAGTTGCAGGTAATGCTATCACTATTCCCGAGTTCTTCTCAAACCGTTTCAAAGAAAAGAAGAATATCATCATGACCCTTTCAGCTATCTTTATTCTTATTTTCTTCACAGTGTACGCATCAAGCTGCTTCGTTACTTGCGGTAAGCTCTTCAGCACACTCTTTGGTTACAGCTATCACTCAATGCTTATCGTCGGTGCAATTTTCGTTGTTGTTTACACATTCCTTGGCGGTTTCCTTGCCGAGAGTGTATCCGACTTTATGCAGGCTGTTGTTATGGTTATCGCTCTTGTTACAGTACTTGTTATGGGCACCATCAACGCAGGCGGTATTGATGCAGTTATCGCTAATGCTCAGGCTATTCCCGGCTATCTTTCACTCACATCAATGGCTTCACCAATTACAGATGCTAACGGTGTACAGCAGGTTGTTGACGGTGTTGCACAATTCGGTGAGCCCAGCAAGTATGGTCTTCTCACAATCCTTTCAACTATGTCATGGGGTCTCGGTTATTTCGGTATTCCTCAGGTACTCCTCAGATTTATGGCTATCAGAAAGACAAGTGAGCTCAAGAAGTCACGCCGTATTGCTACAGTATGGGTTGTAATTTCACTCTTTGCAGCAGTTTGCATCGGTGTAATCGGCAGAGCTATCTTCCCGATTAAGGAAAATCTCCTTACAAGCGGTGGTGCTGAAAATGTATTCATCAACCTTTCAGAGTATCTTCTTCCTGCTCTTCTTGCAGGTGTTGTTATGGCTGGTGTACTTGCTGCAACAATCAGCTCATCAGACTCATACCTTCTTATCGCATCCTCAGCTTTTGCAAAGAACATCTATGAAAAGTCACCTAAGGCAGCTAAATTTTACACAGCACTGACAAAGAAAGACGCTGACGACAAGGCTGTTATGTGGGTATCAAGAATCGCTCTTCTTCTCATCTCAATTATCGGTATTGCTATCGCTTGGGACGAAGACAGTGTAATTTTCGATATAGTATCATTTGCATGGTCAGGTTTCGGTGCTACATTCGGCCCCATTATGCTTTTCTCACTGTTCTGGAAGAGAACATCATATCCCGGTGCAATTGCCGGTATGGTAGGCGGTGCAGGTATGGTATTCTTCTGGAAGCTTTTCCTTAAGCCTACTTTTGGCGGTATTTTCTCAATTTATGAGCTTATGCCTGCGTTCTTATTCTCATGCTTACTTATCGTTGTTGTTTCACTTCTCACAAAGAAGCCTTCAGCTGAAATTGAGAAAGAATTTGAAATGGCAAAAAGCGGCGCAATAGAAGACTAAGCGAGCAAAGTTCTTTTGATTACTTTTCGTGGGGAAAAGTAATGCCCGCACGGCGAGTGCAATATAAAAAAATAGTGTTGGTACGCGACAAACTTTGGCGGTGTAGGTTAATCCCTACCCGCCATTTTTAGTTAGGATAAATGAAGAAGCAAAGAAGTTAATATTGAGTTGTTGACAATAAATATGCTCAATGATATAATTTTTCAAATTGATGTTTATGTATTTGATTGAGTAATTTTAAAGGGAGATAAAATCAAGTGAAAACTTTTGCACAAAAGAATTGGCCGGATGTAGCAGAAAAATCAGTAGCATATAGTTTGAATTTTGTATATATGGCATATTCATATGATAGTATTCATAGCGATTATTTTAAAACTTGTTGTGCTGAAACAAAAAGTTTTTCTAAACATTATAAAGATTTTGAGGTTCCCAAATCTCAGATAAAGAAACCGTATTTTCAGTTAGATTGGTATTTTTACGGAATAAATCCTCAACTAAAAAGAGAATTGGTTGATTTTGGATTCGATGATGCAGAGGATATATTTCGACCAATTTACTCTAAAAAGGATAGAGAAATTGTAGCTTTTTCTATAGAGCCTACTCATATTCTTAAACCAATATATAAGGAAAATGATTATAATATAAAGGTTATTTGTGAAAAACACGATATTGTGTGGGCGACTGTTAAAGATGAGAATTTGTTTCATAGATCAAAATATGATTTAGGAGATCCGATTTATATTTCAAAAGAAGTGTTGGATGACCTACATGACTTTAATTATACCCATGAATATTTTGGGCCAGGTGGATATTTGGTAAGGGAAGTTATTGTAAGTAAAAGAATTTATGATTTTATTATAAGTTTATATCCTCGCGCTGAATTTAGACCGGTTCTTATAAAGGACGAGCCGATAGAAACCGAAGAAATGAAACAAAAAAGATTGAGGGAACAACGACTGAGAGAGTGGAGACAGTCGCTGAATAAATAGGAATTTTATATATAACAAATCACCCGACAGAACAAATCTGTCGGGTGAAACTTTTCTCTTTTTATTCCGCTCGCCGCGGAGGCATTCTTTTTTCTTGCGCGAAAAAAGAATCAAAAACGCTCTGTCACTTATTTCTGCTTGTAGCCGTCAAGGAATTCGCCCATACGCATCATAGCAGCTCTGAGTTCCTCAACTTCAGGAAGCATTACAATACGGAAGTGGTCAGGCTCTTTCCAGTCAAAACCACTGCCGGGGATAAGAAGTATGTTTGTAGCATGAAGAAGATCCCATGCGAACTTCTTATCGTCAGTGATGTTGAACTTCTTGATATCAAGCTTGGGGAAGAGATAGAAAGCCGCCTTATTCTTTACGAATGAAATGCCATCAATCTGTTCGAGTACTGAACAAGTAGCCTCTCTCTGCTCATAGATACGACCACCGGGAGCAACCATTGATGAGGGAGTCTCATCATCAGCCATAGCTGCAGGAATTACAAGCTGGGGGAGTGTGTTAGCACAAAGACGAAGTGATGTCATCTGAATGATACCCTTGCGATACTCGTCTGTAAGGTGACGGGGACCGCTGATTACCATCCAACCGCAACGGAAACCGCATACGCAGTGTGACTTTGAAAGACCGTTGAGAGTAACGACAGGTATATCGGGAGCAAGTGAAGCTGTTGATATGTGCTGAAGACCGTCCATAACAAGTCTGTCATAAATTTCGTCTGAGAAAATAAGCAGGTTGTTTTCTCTTGCAATCTGGATGATGTCAAGAAGAATCTCTCTTGGATAAAGAGCACCTGTGGGATTGTTGGGATTGATGAGTACGATAGCCTTTGTCTTTGATGTAACCTTTGAACGGATGTCGTTGATGTCGGGATTCCATTCTGATTTTTCATCACATACATAAAATACGGGTTTACCGCTTGCGAGGTAAACTGAGTTACCCCAGAGTGAGTAGCTGGGTGAGGGTACGAGAACCTCATCGCCATCGTTAAGTAAGGGCATAAGAGCAAAGTTAACAACTTCACTTACACCGTTGCCGATAAATACATCGTCGGGAGTAATATCCTGGATGCCTTTGCCTTTTTCAAAGTCGCAGATTGCCTGTCTTGCTTCGGGCATACCCTTGAAGTCGCAGTAAGCAACACCTTTCTGTTCGTGACCTCTGAGTGCATTTTCAAGACTTTCGGGCATCTTAAATCCGAAAGTTGCGGGGTTACCGGTGTTAAGTCTTAATACATCGATACCTCTTGCTCTCATATCCATAGCCTCAACAAAAAGAGGACCGCGGATATCGGAGTGTACATTTTTCATACGATCTGCAATTTTAATAATTTCCATATAAATTTCTCCAATTTCACATGATAATGAAGTAATTATAAGATGTTTTAACGAAAAATACAAGACTTATAGACAAAAAACAAAGTTTTTTGCTTATTTTTTTGTACGGGGCAGTTGATAGCTGTCTTTAGTTTTGCAATAAAGTTAAAAGACGGCGCTGTGAGCACCGTCTTATATGTGAAATTATACTTCTTTGAGAATGTATCTGTAGAAGTCAACAGCAGGAGCGAGAGTTTCAATATCGACATTTTCATCGATACCGTGAATACTGTCGAACTGCTGGTTGTTAATCTTAAAGGGTACGAAACGAAGACAGTTATCGCAGACTTTAGCAAAGTATCTGCTGTCTGTTGCAGCGTTCATTATATATGGTACGGGTCTGTATTCGGGGAAGATAGTGTTGATTGCTTTTTCGATAAATCTGAAAGCTTCGCCCTTGAAGTCTGTGATACCTGACTCGATACCATCATCAGTAACAACTGTTTCAATATCGTATTTCTTAGCAAGTTTTGCAATAGCATCGATGCTTGACTTCTTGCCCTGATGGTGTGAGAAACGCATATTACCTACAACCCAAGCTTCCTGAGGGATAACGTTGGTGCCGTCTGAACCTTTACTCATTGTGAAAGCAAGAGTTGTTCTGAGAAGTGCTGCACCTGCAGGTGAAATAGCAGGCATAACTTTCTTGAGTACAGGCTTGAAAGAATTAACATTACTGCAAGCTGTCTTCATAATACCGCTCATTGTGGGTGCAAAACGTGAAAGCATCTCTTTGACTGTATCAGACATATAAACGTCGAAACACTCAGCTTTTTCAGCTTCAGCCATAAATTTGCCCAGACGTACAAGGGGAGTATTCTTCCCGGGAGCTGATGCGTGACCACCGTTTGACTTAGCGATAAACTTAAGGTCAACATAACCCTTTTCACCAACACCGATCATTGCAAAAGTACCATCAGCACCTCCGATAGGCTCATGCATAATCATACCACCCTCGTCAAGTACCATATGGAATTTCATATTTCTCTTAACTAATTCCTGTGAAATAGCGTCGCCGCCTTCACCACCGATTTCTTCTGTACAGGCGGTTACGAAATAGGTATCTCTCTTAGGTGTGAAGCCTTCTTTGATAAGCTCTTCAGCAGCCTGCAGCATCATAGCAAGACCACCCTTAGTGTCAAGAGTACCTCTGCCCCAGACCTTGCCGTCAGCAATTGCGCCTGAAAACGCGGGGTGAGTCCATTCACCGCTTGCTTCAACAACGTCGTGGTGATTCATAAGAAGAACGGGATTTAATGAAGGGTCAGTACCTTTCCATTTAAGTAAAAGGCTACCGTCAAAGTTTTCGCATTCAGCTTCCTTAAAGAGGTTGGGGAAAGTTTCACGAAGCACCTCGTGGAAACCTAAAAATTTGTTGATATCCTGATGTTCTCTTGATGAAATAGTTTCAACTTTAATAAGCTTTGAAAGAATTTCAGCATACTGCATTGCGCGATTTTCGCTCATAATCTTCATCTCCTGAATAAATAGTGTTGAAATTATATCATATTTTGACGACAAAATAAAGGCTTTTATCAAACAAGAGTAATTTTTCAAGCAAATTTATTGGCTTTTATTTTGTATCGGGGGAACAGGTGGAAAAATAAAACAAGCAGCAACCTTTCGGTTACTGCTTAACTTTGGTGCGGATAACATTTATATATGAACCAATAAATTTGTTGTTGTCGTTTTTTCAGTAAGTGTACTTTACGAGGATGCAACGAAACTTATTTTGTTTTTACAAGCTTATATACAATCGGCGGTAAAACCGCAACGATAGCCATTATAATGCAAAAAATAAGGTGTGCATCCGAAAAGCCTACGGGGCGAGTGTTGCCGTAATAGGCGATAAAAAAACCGTCAAAAACAGCTGTTGCAGGTATGGCAAGCACTATAATCGGAAGCCAAAGAAAACCAACATAATCCAAAAAATCAAAATTAAGTTGCGAATATATTTGAGAAAATATAAATAAAACTGTAGGAATTACCAAGAGTATGTATGAGCCCAAAAACATTGCATCTTTAGATTTTCTTTTGCAAGCCACAGCAAAAGAAACTGAAAAGGCAAGAAGCAAAAACGGATACACAAAGCTCAATGTTGTGTTGCCATCGGAAACATACAGATAATCAATCAAAAAAGGTAACCTACCCGAAGCAAAAACGCCAATTACCCAGACAATAAGCATTATTGTAGCACCAATAAAGAACTGTTTTGCGTCAAGATGTTTTCTTTTTGCCATATTATCACTCCCTTTCAGTTACATAATATAATTGACTACTTAAAAGTAACTTAAATTTTGATTACAATTAATTCTCAACTAAAGGACTTGACTCTGAAGCACATACTTCAAGCCCTGATTGGTTAGATCTTAAAATAAAACAAGCAGCAACCTTTCAGTTACTGCTTAACATTGGTGCGGATAACAGGACTTGACTCTCGCACTGCAGTGCTCGGTCATTCGCGGCTCTGACAGTCCACCGGACTGTCATTCACTACCGCTCCTACTTCAAGTCCTGATGAGAATAATCTCTTAATAAAACAAGCAGTAACCTTTCAGTTACTGCTTAACATTGGTGCGGATAACAGGACTTGAACCTGCACACCTTACGGCACAAGAACCTAAATCTTGCGTGTCTGCCAATTCCACCACATCCGCGTATGTTTAGTATTATATCACAAAAGTTAATATTGTCAATATAAATACTTCTTTTACAATTGTAAAAAAAATTAGGATTATTTTTGAAATGATATTGACCTTTTTGACAATATAGTATAAAATGTTAAAGAATATATTATACATTGACAAATGTATTTTGCCCTATGGCTTGAAAGGAAAGACTTATGAATAAAGTAACTATTATCGGCACCGGTAGTGTTGGCTCAACTATTGCTTACACACTTACTGTTGCCAATATCGCTACAGAAATTATTATGATTGACATCAATGGTGATAAGGCTATTGGTGAAGCTATTGATATTCGTCAGGGTACACCTTACACAGGTTCATGCTATGTTTATGCAGGTGATTACAGTGACGCTGTTGACTCAAACATTGTTATCATCACATCAGGTGTTGCAAGAAAGCCGGGTCAGACACGTCTTGAACTTGCTCAGACTAACGTAAATATTCTCAAGAGCATCATTCCTCAGATTACAAAGTATGCTCCCGATGCTACATATATTATCGTAAGTAATCCTGTTGATATTCTTACATACACTTTCTGCAAGTGCTCAGGAATCCCCGAGGAGAGAATCATCGGTTCAGGCACAATCCTTGATACATCAAGACTCAGAACTCACATCTCACAGCACTTCTCAGTAAGCCAGCAGAATGTACATGCTTATGTACTTGGCGAGCACGGTGACTCAAGCTTTATTCCCTGGTCACTCGCTAACATTTCAAACGTACCCACAAGCAAGTACCACGAGGCAGTTACCAACAAAACATATGAGCCTATCGACAAAGAGAGAGAGCTTGAGTACGTGAGAAAATCAGGTGCAGATGTTATTGGCAGAAAGGGTGCAACTTTCTATGCTGTATCGGCTTCAGTTTGTCACATCTGTAAGTGTCTTCTCAGTGGTATCGACACACCTCTTACAGTATCAACTATGCTTCACGGTGAATACGGCATTGACGATGTTTGTCTTAGCCTTCTCAATATTGTTGGTAAGGGTAAGGTTAACGGTAAGGTAATTCTTGATCTCAACGAAAAAGAGGTTGAATCGCTCAAAGCAAGTGCTGAAAGTCTCAAAGAAATCATCAGAAATACAGAAATCTGATTATTGGCAGAGGAGAGTAATAACTTTCCTCTGCTTTTTGTATTTGTTTATAAAGTTTTTCTTGACAAAACCTATGATAAATAGTAAAATAAATCCGTTAATATACCAATGACTATGACGAAAGAAACCCTTACGGTAGCTTTTCAGAGAGAGAGGGCAGGTGGAAGCCTCTTAAGTATGCTGTAAGTGAGTCGCTGCTTTCATCAGTTGCACCTGAAAGGGTAGCCGTAGTGTCTGCGTTAAAGGCAATAGAGTGGTGCTTTTGCACAATTCGGGTGGTACCGTGGATTATTTCACCCCGAGATGTGTAGTAGCGCTTTATTTTTTTGTAAATAATTTTCTTTATACGAAAGGAATGTTTTAGTTATGAAATGGATGGGTCTCAATGAGATAAGAGAAAAGTATCTCGCATTTTTTGAAAGCAAGGAGCATTTAAGACTCCCCAGCTTTTCACTTGTACCTCAGGGCGATAAGAGTATTCTTCTTATCAATGCAGGTATGACTCCTATGAAAAAGTACTTTACAGGTGAGGTTACACCTCCCAGCAAGAGAGTAACAACCTGTCAGAAGTGTATCCGTACACCTGACATCGAAAATGTAGGTAAGACTGCACGTCACGGCACATATTTTGAGATGCTCGGTAACTTCTCATTCGGCGATTATTTCAAGAGAGAAGCTACAGCATGGGCTTGGGAATTCTTCACAAAGGTTATGGAAATCCCCGAAGAGCTCCTTTATGTCAGTGTATATCTCGAAGACGATGAAGCATATGATATCTGGACAAAAGAGGTTGGTGTCGATCCCTCACATATGGTACGCTTCGGTAAGGAAGATAACTTCTGGGAGCATGGTGCAGGTCCCTGCGGCCCTTGCTCAGAAATCTATTTTGTCAGAGGTCCCTCAAAGGGTTGCGGCAGTCCCGACTGTAAGGTAGGCTGTGACTGTGACAGATTTATTGAAGTGTGGAACCTCGTATTCACACAGTTTGAAAACGACGGTAACAACAACTATACAAGACTTAAGAATCCCAATATCGATACAGGTATGGGTCTTGAAAGACTCGCTTGTGTAATGCAGGATGTTGACAATCTCTTCGAGGTTGATACTGTGCAGAATATTATGAAGCACATCATCAGTATTGCAGGCATCAACTATCATGATGATGCTAATAAAGATATCTCACTTCGTGTTATCACTGACCATATCAGAAGCACAACATTTATGGTTGGTGACGGTGTTACTCCCTCAAACAGCGGCAGAGGTTATGTACTCAGACGACTTCTCCGTCGTGCGGCTAGACACGGCAGACTTATCGGCATAGGCAGACCTTTCCTTGCGGAGGTTTGCGAAACAGTTATCGCTGAGAATGCAAACGCATATCCAAACCTTGTTGAAAAGCAGGATTACATCAAAAAGGTTATCGCTATGGAAGAAGAAAGCTTCTATAAGACAATCGACTCAGGTCTTGGTCTTTTAAACGAGATGATGGAAAAGAGTCAGGGTGGTATTCTTTCAGGTGAGGATGCATTCAAACTTCAGGATACCTATGGCTTCCCCATCGACCTTACAAAGGAAATCGTTGCTGAAAAGAATATGACAGTAGACGAAGAAAAGTTCAGAGCTCTCGTTGAAGAAGCGAGACAAAAGGCTAAGGCTGCTAAGCGCGATGCTGCTGACAGCGACTGGAGAAACTCAGGTGTATCACTTAAGGATATCGCAACTACAGAGTTCACAGGTTACACAGAAAATAATACAGAAGCAACAGTGGTTGCTATTATTGCTGAGGGCGAAAGAAAAGATTTCATCGAAGACGGTACAGATGCTGTTATCGTACTCGACAAGACTTCATTCTATGCTGAAAGTGGCGGACAGGTAGGCGACTGCGGTGTCATCACTATCGGCGAGAGCACATTTGAAGTTACCAAGACAACTAAAGATGCAGACGGTGTTGTTCTTCATCAGGGTACACTTTCAGGTGATGGCATCAAGGTAGGCGACAAGACAATTGCAACTTACTGCGACAAGAAGAGAAAAGCTACAATGAGAAACCACACTTCTGCTCATCTTCTTCAGGCTGCACTTCGTGAAGTACTCGGTTCACATGTTGAGCAGGCAGGTCAGCTCGTTGACAGTGAATTCTGCCGTTTCGACTTCGTACACTTCAGCGGTATGACCAAGGAAGAAATCAAGGCAGTTGAAGACAGAGTCAATGAGATTATCCTCGAAGGTATCGATCTTATGATTAAAGAAATGCCTATCGATGAAGCTAAGGCTATGGGGGCTATGGCTCTCTTCTCAGAGAAGTACGGTGACACTGTACGCGTTGTAAAAGCAGGCGACTTCTCCACTGAGCTTTGTGGCGGTACTCACGTAGATAATACAGGCAAAATCGGTATCTTTAAGATTCTCGCTGAATCATCAGTCGCTGCAGGCGTAAGAAGAATCGAAGCTGTTACCGGTGCTAATGTTATGAAGTTCATCGACAGCAAGCTCGCTCTTATCAATGATACAGCTGCTGCTATAAAGGCTGCAAATGCAAACGATATTGCAACAAAGGCTCAGAGTGTAATGGCTGACCTTAAGGCTAAGGAAAAGGAAATCGAAAAGCTTTCAGGTGTACTTGCTAACATCAAAACTGAATCAATGCTTTCAAATGCTAAGCAGGTTGGCTCAGTAATGCTCGTTACTGCTTTCCTTGAGGATACAACTCCCGACGAGCTTCGTAGTATGTGTGACCTTGTTAAGAGCAAGGGTGACAACTTTGTCGGCGTTATCGCAGGCGTACAGAAGGCTAAGGGTACAGGTAACATCTGCGTATGCTGTGGTAAAGAGGCTGTAGCAGCAGGTGCTCATTCAGGCAACCTTGCAAGAGAAGTTGCAAAACTTGCTGGCGGTTCAGGTGGCGGTAAGCCTGACAGTGCTATGGCAGGTGCTAAGGATGTAAACGCACTTCCCGAAGCTGTAAATAAAGCCGAAGAATTACTCACAGGTATGCTTAAATAATAGCGCGTTTTTGGTTCTTTTTTGGCGCCAGCAAAAAGAACGCCTGCCCGGCGAGGGCGTACACAAAAATATCAGTGGGGGAGCGAAGTTTTATTTACTCCCTCACAAGAAAATTAAGGAGAAAATTAATATGGATTGCATTTTTTGTAAAATTGTAAATGGTGATATCCCCTCAAATAAGGTGTATGAAGACGATACCGTACTTGCTTTTCACGATATCGCACCTCAGATGCCCGTACACGTTATTGTAATCCCCAAGTTGCACATCGACTCAGCTCTTGGTGTTACTGCAGAAAACTGCGCTGTAATAGGCCACATCTTCGAAGTTATCGCTAAGATTGCAAAAGACCTTGGTCTTGAAAATGGCTTCAGAGTTATCAATAACTGCGGTGAAGACGGTGGTCAGACGGTTAAGCACATTCACTTCCACATTCTAGGTGGTGAAAAATTAGGCGAAAAGCTTGTAAAATAAAAGAGGTGTAATTTTATGGCAACATATAAAATGACAATTGCTGGTCTAGAAAGAGAACTGCCTATCTGCAAGGTTAATGACCATCTCGATATTGCAGGCTTTGTAATTTTCGGTGATGTTGAAATGACAGTTGCATCTGCCGCTGAACTTATCAAGAAGTGCCCCGAGTTTGATTTCATCGTGGCACCTGAAGCTAAGGCGATACCTCTTGCTCACGAAATGGCAAGACAGAGCGGCAAGCCGTACTTTATATGCCGTAAAGGTGCTAAGCTTTATATGCAGTCACCTGTCAGCGTAAACGTACGCTCAATCACAACTGATAAAGAGCAGACACTCTTTATGGATTCACTTGAGGGTGAACAGCTCAGAGGTAAGAGAGTTATTATTCTCGACGATGTTATCAGTACCGGTGAGTCTCTTCTTGCGGTAAGAAAGCTTCTTGAACAGTTTGATGCAGATATTGTAGCTCAGGCTGCAATTCTTGCTGAGGGTGATGCGGCGAAGAGAGATGATATCATCTTCCTTGAAGAGTTGCCCTTATTCTTTCATTAATATTAAGGCGGATTAAATTCCGCCTTGTTTTTTTATTTTTAAAAAATATTAAAACTTTTCATTCAGATTTCACTTAACGGTGTATAATATAAATTATTAATGAAAAATCTGTTTAATTTCTTAATGTCAATTGACAGAAAAGGAAATTAGTGTTATTATATAACAGATAATTTATAACCATGAATGGACGGTGGAATTATGAAAAGAACTTTCAAAAATTTAGCTCTGATTCTTATGCTTGTTGTGGCTTTCACTTTTGTGGCTATGCAGGCAAGTGCCGCTGATGCATCAGTACTTACTTTTGCAAACTGCGAAGGCGGTGTTATGGTTTCAGAATGTAAAGATGACGCTTCAGGCGAACTCGAAATCCCTGCTGAGTACAACGGTAAAAAAGTTGTGAAGATTGGTGACAATGCTTTTGAAGGCTGCACAGAACTTACAAAAGTTGTTCTTCCTGCTGATATTACTGTAATCGGCAGCAGTGCCTTTGAGGGATGCTCAACTCTTGCTGAGATCAACTTCCCCGAAGGTCTTAAGACTATCTCAGACTATGCTTTCTTCGGATGCGATGCAATCAAAGAGGTAGTTTTATACCCCAACGTTACCACTATTGGTGCGTATGCGTTCTATGAGTGCGCAGGTCTTGTATCAGCAAATATTCCCAAGAATATTACAGCAATCAATGATGGTGTTTTCGGTCAGTGTGCTTCACTTGCCAAAATTTACATTCCCGAAAGTGTTAAGTCAGTCGGTGATGAGGCTTTCGACGGTTGTCCCAACCTCAAGGAAGTTTACTATTGCAAGACTCTCTACTTATGGGAGACTATATCATTCGGTTCAAATAATGACGATGTAAGAAAGTCAAGCGAAAAGTTCGGTCATGCTCATAACTATTCCCAAGCTGTATCTAAAGAGCCCGACTGTACAAAGGGTGGTACTGCTACTTTCTATTGTGTATGCGGTGACATCTATAACGGTGAAGTTGCTGCTCTCGGTCATAGTGCTGTAACTGTTGAAGCTGTTAAGCCTACTTGCACAGAAACCGGTAAGACTGAAAGTCAGAAGTGCTCAAGATGCGGCCTTGCTCTCACTGAAACTTCAATTATTCCTCCTACAGGTCATAAGAAAGTAACTGACCTGCCTAAGGAACCTACTTGTACTTCAACAGGTCTTACAAGTGGTAGCCATTGCGATTTCTGCGGTGAAGTATTTGAAAAGCAGGAAGTTATCGAGATGCTCGGTCACGAGTTCGACTACGAAAGTCTTGAAAAGGCTTCAACAACAACCAATGGTAAGAGAAAGGGTACATGTAAAATTTGTGGCCATCAGGCTGACGAAGTTCTTTACAATGTATCAGTATTCAAGCTCTCAACAGAGGTTTGTACATATAACGGTAAAGAGAGAACTCCTTCTGTAACAGTTAAGAACTCAGAAGGTAAGGAACTCATTAAAGACAGAGACTTTACTATTACATATGCAAGCGGCAGAAAGAATCCCGGTATCTACAATATCAAGGTTACACTTGTAGGTGAATACGAAGGCTCAAAGACCCTCAAGTTCACTATTGCTCCCGGCAAGACTTCAAATATCAAGGCTGAAGCTACAAAGACAAATGCTGTTAAGCTTACTTGGAAGGCTGTAACTGGTGCTACAGGCTACAGAGTATACGTTTATAAGAACACCAAGGATAAGTCAAGAGTTAAGGTTGCATCAGTAACAACTAACTCATATACACTTACCAAGGACTATGCAAGCAAGGCTATAGTAATGGGTACATCCTATAAGATTGCTATCACAGCATATACTAAGGATGCTAAGGGTAATGTTACCCACGCTCAGAATGGTGTAGCATTTACATTCAAGTTTGTGCCTCCAACACCAACACTTAAGGTTGCTACAACTGCTAAGGGCAGAGTAACACTCTATTGGAACGATGTTGCAGCTGAGACAGGATATCAGGTTTACTACTCAACAAATGGTAAATCATTCACAAAGCTTGCATCATATAAAGGTTGGCCCGATAAGCAGTATAAGGAAGGTCTCAACAGCGGCAGAGCTTATTACTTCAAAGTCAGAGCTTACACCAAGGTTGGTTCAGAGACTGTTTACGGCGCATTCAGCGAAGTTAAGTCAATCAAAATTAAATAATCAGATATGACTACAGACCATCGATTAATTTCGGTGGTCTTTTTTTGCTTTCAACCGGAATACTGTGCTGTCTCCTATAAGAAATAATCCTGCCATAAACATCATGGCTATTGATACACTTGCGGATTTGGCGATGACTGTCTCTTTCGGCAGAGTACCCATAGCAAAAACATTATAAGTAACGGGAAAAATCTCTAGAAGCAGATTGCAGACAATTACCGACAATGCAGCGCAGACTATCCTCGACACAAGAAAATGCTTATACTTCATACGCACTTTGACAAGATAGGGCATCACCTGACAGTGAGCGCAGATTCCGCCAAAGCTTATTATCCCTGCAATCAAAGGCAGTTTCAGGTACCCTGCCGATATCCGTGCGCCGTTAGTTACCTCGAGTATACAGTAAAAAAAATACTTTGCATTATCACTGAAAGACAAAATTTCAATAAGACGGTTTATACAGGAAAAAAGGATAACCCAGGAGCTGATGCCAATCATAGCTGTCGTACCAGATGATACAGCTGCGACTAAAGACACAGAAAAAGGTTTGCTGTCAGTTTGGTATATCCTATTGCGATAAATATTATCATCATCTTCAAAAAATCTAGACAGCATACCGACAATCATAGCAGAGATTATCAGCGAAGCATATATGACTATACCTGCAGATTTTGATGAAAGCATAAAAATTCCGACTGAACTTATTGTAAAAGCCGGTCCGCAACAAAAGCAAAACAACATCAATCGTCTGCTTTCTGAAAAAGATATACTACCGTTTTCATATAATTCACAAGCCATCTTACAGCCGACAGGCATACCACCCACCATAGACATAACTATTGCATTGAGACATTTACCATCGAGATTAAACAGAAGTTTTGTAACTTTACTGAAAGGTGCTGTCAATTTATCGCAGATGCTTGTTTCAGTTATCAGAGATGATACAACGAGAAACGGATATAGTGTAGGTATAAGTGTGCCGAGGGATAAGTCTATTCCGTCACTAGCTCCTTGCGCTACCGCTTCAGGAAACTTCATCAGCATAAACAAAAGAAAAAACACACCGAAGCTTACTGGAAGCAATTTCAGCAACTCCAAAGGGATTTTATTTAAAATGGGTTGTATTCTACTGAAGGTTTTCATATTTATTCACCACTGAATTTATATACTGTTATGGAGTATTATATGTTTATCTGAAACATAAAATATGACGAAAGGTGTGATTGATTTGCAACGAGCATTAAAAAATAAAATTGCCGAGATTTCACGTGAGGAGTTTTCGGACTATCTTTTGCCTCATATAATTTTCAACTCTTGCAAAGAGGCTACTGTCGAGGGAAGCAGAGGAGTACTTGAATATAAGAACCATATCATAAGAGTCAACTGTGGCAAATACATACTTAAATTTAAGGGTGAAAATCTATGTATAAAGGCTCCAAGTTGTGACGAAGTTATTATATCGGGAGAAATTTTTAGTTTTGAGTTTACTAGTGTGTGACGGGGTGATTTTATGTTGCCAATGAAACTTTTCAAGTATATTGCAGGCTATATTGTTTTCATAGCCAAAGGCGGTTTCAGTGAAAGATTTATCAATCTCTGTGCTCTCGGTCGGGTACGGGTTTGGGATATGACTTGCTATGACGGATATATCAAAGGCAAAATTGCAGTACGTGATTTTCATAAGCTCAGACACATTGTAAGAAAGACCGGAGTGAAGCTGACTATCAGTGAAAAAATCGGTCTGCCTTTTTATCTTCGACATCACAAAAATCGTGTAGGACTTATAGTATCAGCTGTGTTTTATATTGTTTTTTGCATTGTAATGAATCGCTTTGTATGGTGTATTGACACAACAGACAGTAATAATTTCAGTCGTGAGCAGATTATATCTGCCGCTAAAAACGCAGGCTTGCATCACGGTGTATATGTTTCTTCCTTCGATGAAGAAAAGGCTGCCCGTGGGATTTTCAAAGCTTTTGACGGAAGACTATCATGGGTTAAGGTCAATATCAAAGGCAGTCTTGCTGTTATCGAATACAGAGAGAAAAACGAAAAAATCAAGATCGAAGAAAAAGGTGAGCCGTCGAATATCGTTGCTGATTTTGACGGTGTGATTGTCTCAGATGAGACCTATCAGGGGGCAAAAAATATTTCCCGTGGCAATGCGGTCAAAAGGGGCGATGTACTCATAAGCGGTGTCGTTGAAGGTATAGACCAAAAGCCACTTTACTACGAGGCAAAGGGTAAATTTACGGCTTCGCACAGCGATAAAAGTGAAATGATTCTCAGTGCTAATGCTGATTTATATCGCATTGCCCATATAAGACGGGTCTTCAGTGTTGAGATTTTCGGCTTAAAAATACCTTTAGGTTTTGTGGGGGACACTGCCGAAGAGGAGATGCTGATGGTTAAAGATTTTTATGGCGAATATGACGGACACATTCTGCCGTTTTCTTTAAAAGTAACAACTATTGCAAGTTGCGAAAAAATAACCCTGCCGATTGAAAAAATATCTCTTTTGGCAGTTTTGAACTACAGTAATTATACCTATAATAAATACAGAAACAGCAATGTGGTTTCTTCAGAGCTGACTAAAAAAATCCAAAAAGACAGGGTTGTTATTACGGGAGAGTATCAATGTATTGATTTTATTGGTGAAAGCAAGCCCATAATTATAGAAAATATTGAAAATTAAAAGAAATTATCAAAAAAGTATTCACTTTTTTAAAGAAATGTGCTAAAATAATCTAAATATTGATAAGAATTATGTATAAATATCATAAAATAAACGAGGTGCAAATACTTGGTTGAACAGACATTCAGCATCGACAGAATGGAGCAGGCAGTAAGCTTGTTCGGCTCTTTTGATGAAAACATAAAACTTATAGAAAAAGAGTTTCAGGTCAGAGTTATCTGTCGGGGCAGTGAATTGAAAATACAAGGCGAGGAAGAAAATGTTGACAAAGCCAAAAGAGCAATCAATAATCTTCTTGTGCTTATAAATAAAGGCGAGAGTCTCACGGAACAGAATGTCAGATATGTAATAGCTCTTGTGAAAGAGGGCAACGATGACAAGCTGACTTCTATGGCAGGGGATTGTATATGCATCAGCGCAAAGGGTAAACCTATCAAAGCCAAGACGCTCGGTCAGAAAAAATATATAGAGGCTATCAAAGAAAATACAATTGTTATAGGTGTCGGTCCGGCCGGTACGGGTAAGACTTATCTTGCTGTGGCTATGGCTGTGAGTGCTTTCAGAGCAAAGCAGGTCAATCGTATTATCCTTACAAGACCCGCAGTTGAAGCAGGTGAGAAGTTAGGATTTCTGCCCGGTGACTTACAGCAGAAGGTTGACCCTTATCTGAGACCGCTATATGATGCACTTTTTGATATGCTTGGTGCAGAGAGCTTTCAGAAATATCAGGAAAGAGGCAATATTGAGGTTGCACCACTCGCTTATATGCGAGGACGTACTCTTGATGACAGCTTTATTATTCTTGATGAAGCGCAGAACACCACACCGGAACAGATGAAAATGTTTCTTACCAGACTTGGCTTTGGCTCAAAGATTGTTGTTACCGGCGATATTACACAGATAGACTTGCCCGACGGCAAAAAGTCAGGTCTTGTAGAGGTTGTAAAGATACTCAAAAACGTCGAGGATATCCAGACCTGTAAATTCAGCGAAAAGGATGTCGTCAGACATAAACTTGTCCAGGATATTATTAAGGCTTACGATAAATACGAGGAGGCAAAGAAGAGAAAATGAAGGATCGAATTAAGGTAATTATTACCGATGCACAGTGCGCTGTCAAACTTCCAAGAGGTGTGCGTATGCTCATAAGACGTTGCTGTAATGCTGTGCTTACCAACGAGGAGTTCAAAGGCTCAGCTGAAATCAGCGTTACAATAGTGGATGACCCTATGATTCACGAGCTTAACCTTAAACACAGAGGTATGGATAAGCCTACTGATGTGTTGTCATTCCCTCTTGGTATTGACGGTGAATACGATATAAACAACGACACAGGCGCTCAGATGCTTGGTGATATCGTTATTTCAATCGAGCATGCTATCAAGCAGGCTGACCTTTACGGCCACTCAATCAACCGTGAAATCGCTTTCCTTACAGTACACTCAATGCTTCACCTTTTAGGTTATGACCACGAGCCGGGCGGACTTGAGCTTGTAAGAATGCGAGAAAAAGAAGAAGCTGTACTCACTCAGCTCGGACTTGTAAGAAGCGGAAGTTACTACACAACAGAGGAATAATATACATAAATGGAACACTATAAAAAACTGTTTATGAGTTTTGTATATGCTTTCAGAGGCATATTCAGGACCATAGCCAACGAAAGAAATCTGCGCATACATCTGACTTGTGTGGTGTATATGGTGTCGATATTGCTGTTTACTGATTGGTTTACTCTCAGCCGTACAGACTGGGCTATACTTATGCTGGCTTCAGCCGGTGTAATAGGTGGTGAGATAGTTAATACTGCCATCGAAAACGCAGTAAATCTCGCAAGTAAAGAGTATACCGAGTACGGAAAAATTGCCAAAGACGCTGCCGCTGGTGCAGTGCTTGTCAGTGCATTTTTTGCTGTGATTGTAGGAATAATCATTCTCTTTCAGCCGGAGGCTTTCAAGGCTATGTATGAGTATTTCAGAGGCAATCTTCCTATGTTAGGTGTGCTTCTTCTCAGTATTATTCCTGCTACTTTATTTATCTTTTTCGGATTTCCAACTAAGAAAGGCAAAAAATGAAAGAAACTTTTTCCCGCACAGAAATGCTCATAGGTGCTGACTCTCTTGAAAAGTTAAACCGCAGTCGTGTTGCCGTTTTCGGTATCGGCGGAGTCGGCGGTTACGTTGTGGAATCTCTTGCAAGGGCAGGAGTCAGTGCTATCGACCTTATTGATAATGATACTGTCAGTCAGAGCAATATAAACAGACAGATTATAGCTTTGTCCTCAACTGTGGGTCAGCTTAAAACCGAGGTTATGCGTCAGCGTGTACTTGATATAAACAGCGCAGTCAAGGTCAACTGTATCAATAAGTTTGTGCTTCCTGATAACATAGATAAGTTTGACTTTTCGGTTTATGACTATGTGGTTGATGCTATCGATACTGTATCGGGTAAGCTCGCTATAATCGAGAAAGCTTACCGCGAAGGCATACCTGTCATATCGTCTATGGGCACAGGTAATAAACTTGACCCCACCAGGTTCGAAGTGACGGATATAAACAAGACCAGTGTCTGTCCTCTTGCACGGGTTATGAGATATGAGCTTAAAAAGAGGGGAGTAAAGAAACTTAAAGTTTTATACTCTAAAGAAGAACCGATTAAACCAACCAATACACAAAATAATGACAAAATAAAGGCTGTCCCGGGAAGTATCTCTTTTGTGCCTTCTGTAGCAGGACTCATAATCGGCGGTGAAGTCATAAAAGATCTTATAAAATAAACAGACAGCAGGAGTTTTGTGTAACCCTGCTGTAATTTTTTATAATTTGAAGGAGAGGAAAATTATGGCATTTGAAAAAGTTTTGCTACCCACTTATAGTAAAACAGAAGAAATTCTCAATTCGGTTTCACACGGTATAGGAATATTGCTTGGGATTGTATTTCTTATTCTCGGCATACAAAAAAGTACACTTACCAATAATGTTGCAGGTGCAGTAGTCTTTGGTCTGTCGACAATAATCCTTTATACTTGCTCTACACTTTATCACTCACTTAAAGCCGGCACAGCTAAAAAAGCGATGAGACTCATTGACCACAGTGCAATCTTTATTATGATTACAGGCACCGCTACAGCGATCAATATAATTTCGGTTTATCCTCACAACAAGATCTTTTCTGTATCAGTGGCTGTTATGAGCATCGCTTTGAGTGTACTTGGCATTGTTCTGACATTTATCGATCAGGAAAAATATCTGAAAGTTCAGATGAATCTCTATGTTGTTGTCGGTTTTGCTTCGGGTTTTCTTGGGATTCCGATTTTCAAGCATCATGAGTTTACAATGTTGACTTTTTTACTTGTAATTTTTGGCGGTGTGTCGTATATGATTGGCATGGCCCTGTATAAGGTAGGCAAGAAGAAAAAATATTTTCACAGCATTTTTCACCTGTTTGTTTTAGCGGGTTCCTGTCTGCATTTTGCGGCAATTTATATGAATATTAACTGATGAAAAAAGAGACGGCAGAAATTTTCTGCTGTCTCTTTGTGCTATACTTCGGAATATTTCTGGCTCTGAGCCACTGCAAGTTCATCGCATCTTTCGTTTTCGGGGTGTCCTGCGTGTCCTTTTATCCACTGTATGGTTACCTCGTGCTTAGCAATCTCAGTCAGAAGCTCATCCCACAGCTCGGGATTAAGGGCAGGTTTCTTGTCTTTTTTGCGCCAGTTATTTGCTTTCCAACCGACAGCCCAACCGAGGTTGATTCCGTTAGCTACATACTGTGAGTCTGTGACTACAGTTACACGGCAGGGTACTTTGAGTGCTTTTAGGCCCTCTATAACGGCAGTGAGCTCCATTCTGTTGTTGGTTGTCTGTGCTTCGCCGCCGCTGAGCTCCTTGCGTTTGCCCATATAGTCGAGGATTGTGCCCCAACCGCCGGCTCCGGGATTACCCGAGCAAGCACCGTCTGTATAAATAGTTACTTCTTTCATTATATCGTCTCCGAGTGAATTTGCTATATTTTAACACAAGAGCTACATTTAATCAATAACTTAAAGATAAATATTACTTGATTTATTTTGGCTTAGGTGTATAATAATTATGAAAGAAAAGGAAAGGAAGAAAAACTATGAAAGAAAACGTAACAATATTTGACCATCCTCTTATTCTCCATAAACTCTCAATCCTCAGAAACAAGAACACACCATCCAAAGATTTCAGAGCACTTGTATCTGAGATTGCAACTCTTATGTGTTATGAGGCAACAAGGGATTTGCCTACAGAAGAAATAGAAATTGAGACTCCTATCTGCAAGACTAAGGTAAGACATATCGCGGGCAAAAAGATGGCTATTGTACCCATCCTCAGGGCAGGTCTCGGCATGGTTGAAGGTGTCAGCGCTCTTGTACCCTCAGCCCGTATCGGTCACATAGGTCTTTACCGCGACGAGGAAACTCTCAAGCCTGTGGAGTATTATTGTAAACTTCCCAAGGACATCGGTGAGAGAGATGTATTTGTAGTTGACCCGATGCTTGCGACAGGCGGTTCAGCCATCGATGCCGTTGCTCAGATAAAACTTCGCAACCCTCGTTCAATCAAATTTATGTGTATTATAGCTGCTCCCGAGGGTGTTGAGGCTTTCACTAAAGCTCATCCCGATGTACCCGTTTACTGTGCAGCTCTTGATGAAAAGCTCAACGAAAAAGGTTATATCGTACCTGGTCTCGGCGATGCAGGTGACAGAATTTTCGGTACAAAATAATAGTATGATGCTCTATGGCGGTGCAGTAAATCTGCATCGCCTTTGTGTCAGCTTTAAAATAGTGTTGATTTCTTGCAAATAAAAGTGACAAATGCCTTGTAAAATCCTTGATTTTTAATATGAAAACTGATATAATATCTAATCAATGCGTAAAAATACTCTATTATGGAGGGAACTATATATGAAACGTACAGAAATCAGTCAGCTCTATGAGTGTGCTGAAAAGTTTACCGAATCTCCCGTTACAGTCTGCGGTTGGATCCGTACCAACAGAGACTCCAAGGTTTTAGGCTTTATGGAGCTCAACGACGGTAGCTGCTTCAAGGGCGTTCAGGTTGTATTTGAAAAAGACAAGATTGACAACTTTGCTGAGGTTGCAAAATATAATGTAGGTGCTGCGGTTATCGTTGAGGGTGATGTTATTCTCACTCCCGAAGCAAAACAGCCTTTCGAAATCAATGCAAGAAAGGTTACACTTGAAGGTGCATCAGCTCCTGAGTATCCTCTTCAGAAAAAGAGACACTCACTTGAGTATCTCAGAACAATTGCACATCTTCGCCCCCGTACAAACATCTATTCAGCATCTTTCAGAGTTCGTTCAGTGGCTGCTCAGGCTATCCACCGTTTCTTTGAAAGCGAAGGCTTTATCTATGCACATACACCTCTTATTTCTTGCAGTGACTGTGAGGGTGCAGGTGAGATGTTCAGAGTGACAACTCTTGATATGGAAAATCCTCCCAAGGATGAAAACGGCAACATCGACTACAGCGAAGACTTCTTCGGCAAGAGTGCATTCCTTACAGTATCAGGTCAGCTTCAGGGCGAAATTATGGCTCAGGCTTTCGGTAAGATTTATACATTCGGCCCCACATTCAGAGCCGAAAAGAGCTATACACAGCGTCATGCTGCAGAGTTCTGGATGATTGAGCCTGAAATTGCGTTTGCAGATCTTATGGACGATATGGCACTTGCTGAAAGAATGATCAAGTTCGTTATCAAGTATGTTATGGAAAACTGCAAGCAGGATATCGAATTCCTCAATCAGTTTGTAGATAAGGGTCTTATCGAAAGACTTACAGCAGTTGCATCATCAGACTTCGCACGCGTTACATATACAGATGCAGTCAAAATGCTCGAAGAACACAACGATGAGTTCGAGTTCAAAGTATTCTGGGGTTGTGATCTTCAGACAGAGCACGAGAGATACCTTACAGAGACTATCTTCAAAAAGCCTGTTTTCGTTACAGATTATCCCAAAGAGATCAAGGCTTTCTATATGAGACTCAATGATGACGGCAAGACAGTTGCGGCTTGCGATCTTCTTGTTATGGGTATCGGTGAAATTGTTGGCGGTTCACAGAGAGAAGAAAGATACGATGTGCTCGTTGACAGAATCAAGGAACTTGGCCTCAAGGAAGAAGATTACTGGTGGTACCTCGATCTTCGTAAGTACGGCGGCACAAAGCATGCCGGCTTCGGTCTTGGCTTTGAAAGACTTGTTATGTATCTCACAGGTATCTCAAATATCCGCGACGTACTTCCTTTCCCAAGAACAACAGGTTCAGCAGATTTCTAATAAGGTGGTTAATTTATAAATGGAACTTAAATATTGTGATAAAGAAAAACTCTATGCTCTTAAATCACAGCTTGTAAAAGAGTATAACGAATACAAGGCTCAGGGTCTTAAGCTTGATATGTCAAGAGGTAAGCCCGGTGCTGATCAGCTTGCTGTTTCCAACGGTCTTCTTGATGCAATTACATCAAGAGACTGGGACGATGATGCAAGTAACCATTCACTTGAATACAGAAACTATGGTCTTCTTACAGGTATCATCGAATGTAAGGAAATTTTCGCAAAGCTTCTTAAGGTACCCACAAAGAATGTTATTGTTTGCGGTAACTCAAGTCTTAATATGATGTTTGACTACATCACACAGTGTATGCTTACAGGTTCAGGTGCTGAACCCTGGAAAGATCAGGGAGAAATAAAATTCCTTTGTCCTTGCCCCGGTTATGACAGACATTTCAGCATCGCTCAGTACTACGGCATTAAGCTTATCCCTGTTGAGATGACAGATTTCGGCCCCGATATGAATGCTGTTGAAGAGCTTATCAAAGATCCGAAAGTTAAAGGTATGTTCTGCGTACCTAAGTACTCAAATCCCACAGGTGTAACTTATAGTCCTGAAACTGTTGAAAGAATTGCTAAAATGAAGCCTGCAGCTTCTGACTTCAGAATCATCTGGGACAATGCATACATTATCCATGATCTTGCTGATGAGGGTGATAGTCTCGAAAATATTTTTGATGTACTCAAGAAGTACGGTAACGAGGATATGGTAATCGAGTTCACATCGACATCAAAGATCAGCTTCCCAGGTGCAGGTGTTGCTGTGCTTGCAGCTTCAGATAAAAATATCGATATGATTATCGGCCGTATGAGCATCCAGACTATCGGTTACGATAAGCTTAACCAGTTCAGACACGTTAAGTATTACAGAGATGTAAGAGGCATCAAGAATCATATGAGACTTCACAGAAGTATCCTTGCACCTAAGTTCAAGGCTGTTATCAATGAGTTCAAGACTCAGCTTGGTGGTTACGGTGTTGCAACATGGACTAACCCCAAGGGCGGTTACTTCATTTCACTTGACGTTATGGAAGGCACCGCTAAGAGAGTTTATATGCTTTGCAGAGATGCAGGTGTTACTCTTACAACTGTTGGTGCAACATTCCCTTACGGTATTGACCCGAAGGATCAGAACATCAGAATTGCACCCTCATATCCTCCTGTTGACGAGCTTCTCACAGCTACAAAGCTCCTTTGCATCTGCGTTAAGCTTGCAGCTTGCGAAAAGCTTTTAGGTGAATAATAACAGCGCGTTTTTGATTCTTTTTTCGTGCAAGAAAAAAGAATGCCCCGCGGCGAGCGTACAATATAAAAAATCGGAGATGTAGATAATCTGCATCTCCTTTTTTATTAACTAAATAATTGATATATTGCCCAAAATATGCTACAATGATAGATAACGAAAAAGAAAAGAGGCAAAATTATGAGACTTCTTGTAATAGACGGTAACAGTATAGCAAACAGAGCTTTTTACGGTATAAAGATGTTAACTACCAAAGACGGACAGTTTACTAATGCTATATACGGTTTTCTGAATATTCTTATCAGACTAAGAGTAGAGTGTGAGCCTGATGCAGTCGCAGTTGCATTTGACCTTAAAGCACCGACTTTCCGCCACGAAATGTATAGTGAATATAAAGCCGGCAGAAAAGGTATGCCACCGGAGCTTCGCTCACAGATGCCTATTATTAAAGAAATCCTCGGCTATCTTGGTTGTAGTGTAGTTGAAAAAGAGGGGTTTGAGGCTGACGATATTCTTGGTACCCTTTCAGCTCAGTGCAAAGGGGAGGATATGTGCTATATCGCAACCGGTGACAGAGACTCACTTCAGCTTATCAGCAATAATACTCACGTTTTACTTGCAGCGACAAAGATGGGCAAAGCTGTAACTACTGAGTACGATATAGAAAAGCTCAAAGAGGAATATGGTGTTGACCCTAAGGGTATGATTGAGATAAAAGCTCTTATGGGCGACTCATCAGATAATATCCCCGGTGTTGCAGGCATCGGTCAGAAGACGGCTGGTGACCTTATCGTTAACTACGGCAACATCGACTATATCTACGAACATATCGACGAGCTTGACATCAAAAAAGGTGTCAGAGAGAAACTTATTGCCGGCAAAGACAGTGCATATCTCAGCAGAACACTCGGTACAATCTGCCTTGAAGCTCCTGTCGATACCCATATAGAAAACTACAGACTCAAAGCTGTTGATAATTTTAATGCTATCAATATGCTTGTTAAACTTGAGATGTTCGGCATTATTGAAAAGCTTGGACTTACAAGAGAAAATATTACTATTCCAAGTGAAGAAAAATCTTCAACTCTGACTCTTACTGAAGAACGAGACCTGCCTGCACTTATTGGTGAAATCAAAAAAGAGGGCAAGGCTTATTTCCTGACTGAATATAGCGATAAAGATATCAGCAAAATGTACTTCCTCATTGGCGATGCGGTTAAATATGTAGGTGCGGATTGTTTTGATTTTGCAGACTTTTTCAAGATTTTCTGTGAGAGCGACTGTGATAAGTACACTGCCGATGTCAAACAGCTTTATAAATACGCTTTAAGCAAAGATGTTGACATTAAGTCTGTCAGAGCCGATACAGCACTTATGGGTTATATACTCAATCCGTCGGCAAATTCATACGAAGTGAAAAGACTTTGCGAAGAATACGGTGTAGCTTTGCCTTGTTTTAGCGATGATATTGAAGATGAAACGGCAGTTTGCTGTGGTGCAATGAGAGAGCTTTGTGATAAACTTTTATCAAAAATCGAAGAAAATTCGCAGACTGAGCTTCTTTGTGATATAGAGATACCTTTGTCAGAGGTTCTCGCAAGTATGGAAAATATCGGTTTCCTCGTCAATAAAGATGGCATCGAAACTTTCGGTGAAGATATGTCCGTAAAAATCGACGAGCTTACAGAAAAAATCTATAATGAAGTAGGCTTTGAGTTTAATCTCAACTCACCTAAGCAGTTGGGTGTTGCCCTTTTTGAAAAACTCGGTTTACCCTGCAAGAAAAAGACAAAAAGCGGTTATTCCACCAATGCAGAGGTTCTCGAAGAACTTGCCAATGACTATCCCGTTGTATCGGACATACTTCACTACAGAACTCTTGCTAAGCTTAAGTCGACCTATTGTGAGGGCCTTCTTAAGGTTATCGACTCCGATGGCAGAATACGTTCAACTCTCAATCAGACTGAAACCCGTACTGGAAGAATATCATCAACAGAGCCTAATCTGCAGAATATTCCCGTACGCTCAGAAATCGGCAGAGAAATGAGACGCTTTTTTGTGGCTGATGAGGGCAGTGTGCTTGTTGATGCTGACTACTCACAGATTGAACTTCGTGTGCTTGCTCATCTGTCAGGGGATAACACAATGATTACCGCTTTCAATAACGGTGATGATATCCACACTATTACGGCTTCTCAGGTCTTTAATATGCCGACTCATATGGTTACCCCTCTTATGAGAAGCAGGGCTAAAGCGGTTAATTTCGGTATTGTATATGGTATCGGTGCATTCTCTCTTAGTAAAGATATCGGTGTAACCAGAAAAGAGGCTGATAGCTATATCAAAGGTTATCTTCACCACTATGAGGGCATCAGTAAATATCTTGACTCAGCTGTCAATGAGGCAAGGGATAACGGTTACTGTGAGACTCTCTTCAAGAGAAGAAGATATCTGCCTGAGCTTACTGCAAGTAATAAGATGCTTCAGGGCTTCGGTGAACGAGTTGCTAAAAATATGCCTGTGCAAGGTACCGCGGCCGATATAATTAAGATTGCTATGGTTAAGGTTTATCGCCGACTCAAAGACGAAAATATGCAGTCTCGACTTATTATGCAGGTGCACGACGAATTGCTTGTGGAGGCGCCTGAAAACGAAAGAGAAAAGGCTCAGCTTATACTTAAAGAAGAAATGGAAAATGCCTGCAAAATGAAGATTAAACTTACTGCAGATGTGAGCTTTGGTAAGGATTGGTACGAAGCTAAAGGATAAAAGAAAATAAATTAAAAAAATCGCAAAAAACTACCTTTTTTAAGGTGGTTTTTTTGTTTTTACTGTTGACTTTTTATGGGAAAAAGTTTATAATATGTGTTACAGAGTGGTGAATTTCCCCATAAATTAACTTCTTAATGGAGTGAAATGGTGAAATTCAAGAAAAATACCAGAAAGTGAAAGAGGTGATTTTTGTGTTGGTAGGCACATATGAACATAATATCGACGGCAAAAATCGTCTTTTTGTCCCTGCTAAATTCCGTGCGGTTTTAGGCAGTGAGTTCATTTTCAAGGTATGCCGCTCCAAATACCCCTCAGTTCAGCTTTATTCAAAGGCTCAGTTTCAGAAAGAGGTTGATGAAGCACTTGCCGGTGTAACAGCTGAGGTTCTCAAAAGAAGAATCAAAGCTCAGAAGTATCTTGGTACAGGCGAAGCTGTATGCGACTCTCAGGGCAGAATAGTGCTCGGCGGAGAAACAGCTAAGATCGCTAAACTCGAGAAAGCCTGTATACTTACCGGTTTCGGTGACTATGTTGAAATTATGAGTCCTGAAGTTTACGAAGCATATAATAATTCACTTCTTGATGCAGCCCTCGCTGAAGAAGAAGCTTTCTTTGCACAGGAAGAAGTCAGAAACGAAAAGAGAAGCGAAGGTGCTTATCTCAAGACTACAGATAATACTGAGGTGTAAATATGGAATTTTCACATATAAGCGTTTTGTATTACGAAACTCTTGATGCTCTTGATATAAAGCCTGACGGCATATATGTCGACTGTACCTGCGGTGGTGCAGGTCATAGCAGAGGTGTACTCGACAGACTCGGCGAAAACGGCAGACTTATTGCTATTGATCAGGACCCTGAAGCAATCGAGGTTATAAAAGAAAGAATAGGTAATGACAAACGAGTAACGATTGTGCATGATAATTTCAGCAATCTGAAACAGATTTTATCGCTTCTCGAGGTCAGCCGTGTAGACGGTATCATGGCTGACCTCGGGGTTTCCTCTCACCAGTTGGATACAGCTGAAAGAGGATTTTCATTCCACAGTGACGCTCCTCTTGATATGAGAATGTCAAAGCAGGGTATGTCAGCTTATGATGTGGTTAATACATATGACGAAAGAGATATAGCGAGAATTCTTCGCGATTATGGTGAGGAAAAGTTCGCTTCAAGAATAGCAAGATCAATTGTTCAGCACAGACAGACAAAGCCCATTGAGACAACTCTCGAGCTTTCAGATATTATCAAGGACGCGATTCCGGCCGCTACAAGACGTACAGGCGGACATCCCGCCAAGAGAAGTTTCCAGGCTATCCGAATTGAAGTAAACGGTGAGCTTAGCAAGCTTCAGGATACTCTCGATGATATGTTCTATTCACTGAATGAAAACGGCAGACTTGCAATTATAACTTTCCATTCATTGGAAGACAGAATAGTAAAAAAGGCTTTCCAAAATTATTGCAAAGGTTGTGAGTGCCCGCCGCAGACACCTGTTTGTATATGCGGCAAAACTCCCGAAGGAAAGTTACCCTTTAAAAAGAAAACTGCATCACAGCAGGAACTTGAAGAAAACATGCGCTCAAGGAGTGCGACTCTCAGAAGCGTGGAGAGAATAAAATAAATTTTGTTGTAATAATTATTGAGGTGTGAGAAATTATGGCAGAAAATGCTTACAGATATGACTTTGGTTACGATGCCAATGCAGCTGTGCAGCCAAAAGCTAAACCACAGGTTCAGAAACAACCTGAACTCAAGGTTATAGTCAATCCATTGGCTAAAGAAATAGCAAGAGAAAAAGCTGTTAATGCTAAAGCTTTTAAGGTAGCAACACTTTTAGGTGCCCTTCTTGCAGTTATGTCGCTGTTCTGCTACAGCTTTGTACTTATGAATGATGCTCAGCACAACCTTACATATATAGAGAACCAGTATGCGATTCATGAAGCTAAAAACCAGGAACTTAAGACGGAGCTCAATGCACTTGTTGCAGGTGTAGACATCGAAAGATATGCAGTAGAAAAATTAGGGCTTGTTAAGGTCAGACCCGAAAACGAAATTTACGGTCAAAGCGAGTCCGGAAATAAAATTGTTTTTTCTGCTGAAACAAAGTAAAATAACTGCTTTTGGCAGAATATAAATCAATAGTTGGTAAAAAAGGGCGTAGAAAGTTATGTTAATTTCTAATGCCCTTTTGAAAATATCAAGGGGAAATCAGGTGACTATATGATAATAGAGCTAATAAAAAAGCTTACAAACGGCATATATAAAGACAGAGTTAAAAGGCGTACCGATAAAAACTTTGCCGGCAGAGCTAAATCTGCGATGATTTGCCTTATAGTACTCATTCTTATTTTTAATCTTGGCAGTATCGGCGGTATTATGATATTCAAGGGAGAGGAGTATAGTGAAATTGCCGCTGATAATCAGCTCTCAGATACTGTTCTCGACCCTATAAGAGGCACAATTTACGATAGAAATATGACACCTCTTGCAGTCAGCACAGCGGCGTGGATCCTCAGTGTAAATCCCTCGGAAATTAAACGTAAATTTGCTTCAAGACCTGAACATCTTGAAGATTTCTATGAGTACCTTGCTACTAATCTTTCAGAAATTCTTTCAATTGATAAAGCAGAAACTATGGAAAAACTCAAAAAAGACACTTCGCTCTATCAGGTAATAAAAAAGAAAGTAACGGGTACTGAACGAATTGAACTTCAGGAGTTTTTTGCAGAAAGATACACATATGAATACTATGTAACTGAAAAAAAGTTTTTTATCTTTGAAGATGAAGTTAAAAAAATAGGCAAAATAAACGCGGGTAACTTCTTTGATTATGAGAGTAACTCAAACCGCGAGTACGCAAAAGGTAATTTTGCCTCAACTGTAATCGGTGTTGTAAACTCAGATAATAAAGGCGAGACAGGTATCGAAGCCTACTATGACGATATGCTTCAGGGTGAAAGCGGTCGTATACTCACTGCTACCGACGTTGCAGGCCGAGTTCTCGATTCATCTTACGAGGCATATTATGATGCTATTGAGGGTAACGGCGTAGTCCTCACTATTGACTTTGAAATTCAGAGCTATCTTGAAAATGCTCTAAATCAGGCGTATGACAGTTTGGATTGCGACGGTGTATACGGTATAGTGATGGATGTAGATACAGGTGCTATACTTGCACTTTCAGACAAACCTGACTTCGACCTTAATAATCCGCGTGTTCTTGACGAAAATGTTAAAACAGACACTCTCAGAAAGTTTGAAAAAGGTACTGAAGAGTATTCTAAGGCGTACAGCAGCCTTCTCTATGACCAGTGGAGCAGTTTCTGTGTCACCAACAACTATGAGCCGGGTTCAAGTTTCAAGATTTTCTGTGCTGCAGCGGCTCTTGAAGAAAATCTTGTAAGCAATGTTGATAGCAAGATCTACAACTGCGCAAGTAGCACAAAGGTGGTTGATACCACATATCACTGTGCTAACTTCAAAGCTCACGGCTCACAGTCTCTGACGCAGGGTCTGATGAATTCCTGTAACACATTTTTCATTACATTGGGCCAGAGACTCGGTCTTGAAAAATACTATAAATACTTCGAAGCCTTCGGTTTTACCGAGAGAACAGGCATTGACCTTGCAAACGAAGCTTACAGCGTTGTGCATAAAAAAGAAAAAATGACCAAGGTTGACCTTGCAAGTACATCTTTCGGTCAGACCTTCAGAATAAGCCCCATACAGCTTATTACTGCTACTTGTGCTATCGCTAATGGCGGTAACCTTATGGTGCCTTATCTCGTCGGTAGTGTTGTCGACAGTGAAGGCAATATAATCAGCGAAACTGAGCCGACAGTAAAGAGAAAGGTTATCTCCGAAGATACAGCAAAAAAAGTGGCAAAGATGATGACTTCAGTTGTTTCTGACGGTACAGGCAGAAACGCACGAATTGACGGTTATGCTGTGGCAGGCAAAACTGCATCAGCTCAGAAGCTTGACGATAATAACGAAGAAAAAGAAGTTTATGTTGCTTCATTTGTATGCTTCGCACCTGCCGATGACCCTGAAGTTGCAATCCTTGTAGGTGTGGATAACACACATGACGGTTATCGTAGCGGTGGCGCAGTTGCTGCACCAATTGCAAAGCAGGTTATGGAGCCAACACTTGAGTATCTGAGTGTGGAAAGAAAGTATACAGCTCAGGAGCTTCTGAAATTCTCAAAGTCAACACCAGATCTTATAGGCAAGACAGTCAGCGCAGCAAGAAATCTTGCATCAAACGAAGGACTCAAGGTAAGAGTAATAGGTGATGGCGACACTGTAATTTCACAGATGCCCTCTGGTTCTCAGACAATACCTCAGGGTGGCGTAATCGTACTTTACACAGAAAAGGACGATACAAATAAAAAGACAAAAGTACCCGACTTTACAGGTCTTACAGTCAGTCAGGTTAACGCCCTTGCGGGTGAGTACTGCCTGAATGTTATTTTCTCGGGACCGACTTATGAAGGCGGTGTAAAGGCTTATGCTCAGAGTATAGCTAAGGACATCAAGGTTGATATCGGCTCAAGCATAACAGTAAGCTTCAAATCTGATAATATAGCAATAGACTAAATCGGAGGATAATATGTTAGTTTCTCAGCTTTTTGATTTTGCTGATTTCAGCAGGGAAATTAAAGACAAGGAAATCAAAAACATCACCGACAACTCACAGAAGTGTAGTGAGGGCAGTATATTCATCTGCCATAATTCCGGTGAAAAGTACGTTGAAGATGCTCTTAAGAATGGAGCTGTCCTTGTGGTTGCAGAGAAACAAGTATGTGAAAACTGCATAGTTACTGATGATACTTCAAGGGAGTACGCCAGACTTTCAGCTGAATTTTTCAGAAACAGACACCGTAACCTCAAAATTATAGCTGTAACGGGTACCAACGGCAAAACAACCACAGCCAATATGATTTATACTATTATGACTTTGAGCGGTAAAAAATGCGGTCTTATTGGCACAGTAAAAAGTGAGATTTGCGGTTGTAAAATTGAGAGTAATTTATCAACGCCTGACCCCTTTGAGATGCACTCGATGTTCAGCAGACTTTATGAATGGGGCGCAGAGTACTGTGTGGTTGAAGCTTCATCACAAGGCATATCTGAAGGCAGATTATACGGTCTGGATATATGGATGACTGTGTTTACCAACATATCAAGAGATCATCTTGACTATCACGGAACAATGGAAAATTATGTCGAGACTAAAAAGTCCATATTCGCTACTTCGAAAAAGGCTATAATCAATGCCGATGATGACTACACTGAGGAATTTATCGATGCATCTTCGGGAAAAGTAATAACATACTCACTGAGTAAAAATGATGCAGATTATATTGCAAAGAGTATAAAACTCAGCGAAAACGGCAGTGATTATGCTGTGGTGGCGGATTATGCAATTCACAGAATAAAACTTAACGTACCGGGTGAGTTCAATATTCAGAATTCCCTGGCGGCCGTTGCGGCGGCAAGAGAGTGCGATATAAGTCTGGAGTTCTGTGCTTACGCACTCAAGAGCTTTTATGGTGTAAAAGGCAGAATGGAAATCCTCGATATCGATGAGGATTATAAGGTGATAATAGACTATGCACACACACCTGATGCCCTAAAAAAAGTGTTGCTGTGTCTGGGTAGTTTTAAAAAAGGCAGAGTTATAACAGTCTTTGGTTGCGGGGGAGAAAGAGACAAAGAAATACGCTCGTTAATGGGCGATATTGCTTCTCAGCTTAGCGATGTGATCATTATTACCAATGACAATCCAAGAGGGGAAAATCCGACGGAAATTATTGATGATATCCTCTCGGGTATGAAAAAAAGTAAAAAAACTGTATATATTCAGGAAAACAGAAGAAAAGCTATTGAATATGCCTTGAAAATCGCCAAAAAGAATGATATTATTCTTTTGGCAGGAAAAGGTCACGAGACACATCAGATTCTCGGTGAGGAAAAAATCCCTATGGATGAACGAGAAATTGTCCGTGAAATTCTTGGTAAATAAATTCATATAAATACAAAAGAAGGGAATGTTTTAAATGAACATCACATTAGCCATTATTATTTCTTTTGCTGTATCTCTTGTAGTTACTGCACTGCTCGGATACGTACTTATACCTGTGCTTCACAAGCTCAAGTTCGGTCAGAATATCCTTACTGACATCGGTCCTTCATGGCATGCTAAAAAGCAGGGTACACCAACAATGGGCGGTACAATGTTTATCATCGGTATAATCTTTGCAACTGCTGTGACTCTTCTTGTTTGCATCGGTGCAGGATTCTCACCTTTCAGCGATATGGCAGAGCTTAAAAATCAGCAGATTACCCGTCTTGTTTCAGGTATACTTATGGCTTTCTGCTTTGCTCTTGTTGGTTTTGCAGATGACTATATCAAGGTAGTAAAAAAGAGAAATTTAGGCCTTACTGAAATTCAGAAAACTATTCCTCAGGTGCTTATTATTGCTGCTTATTTCGGCGGTCTGATCATTTCAAAGAGCACTGCAATGTTTATTCCTTTCTACGGCAAGGTTGCTCTTGATAGTGTACCCGGCATTATATTCTTTGTTATTTTCGGTGTATGCGTAACCTACGGCTGTATCAATGCAGTTAACTTCACAGATGGTATCGACGGTCTTTGCGGTGGTGTTACTATCCCCGTAGGTGCTGCTTTTGCAGTTATAGGCATACTTATGAAGACTACATCCGTTGGTATCCTCGGTGCTGCTCTTTGCGGTGGCTGTATCGGTTACTATATCTGGAACCGCTATCCTGCAAAGGTTATGATGGGTGACACAGGTTCAATGTTCCTCGGTGGTATCGTCGTAGCACTTGCTTATGCTGTTGAGTGTCCTATTATTCTTCTTCCCATCGGTATCGTTTATGTTATCGAAGCACTCAGCGATGTTATTCAGATTGGTTCAATCAAAATCAGACATAAAAAAGTATTCAAAATGGCTCCTATTCACCATCATTTTGAGATGTGCGGTTGGAGTGAAAAGAAAATTGTAAGAGTGTTCACCCTTGTGAGCACAATCGGCTGTATTATTGGTGTAGCTGTAATGTACATCACAGTAAAATAACAGCCATAATAAAGTTATCCGGGAGTGAGTTGTTATGAGCAAGGTAAAAGAAAAATTCCGTTACCTCTATGAAGGCTATGTAATAAGAGGCAGTTTCGATTTTGTCTTTCTTTGCTGTGTGCTTCTGTTGTTCACGATTGGTATTATAATGATGTTTTCTGCGGGTTATGTTTACGCAGAATACAATAAAGGCAACGCAACTATATTTTTCACAAGTCAGCTTGAAAAAGCTGTCCTTGGTTTTGCTGCTATGATATTTCTAAGCAAAATCGATTACAAAATATTCAACTCATTTCTAACTATAATCGTTAATATTTTCGCTGTCGGTCTGCTCTTTTATGCTTTGATTGCAAATGTGGGCAGTGGTGACCAGGATACCAGCCGTTGGGTGAGTATATTTGGAATTCAGTTTCAGCCGTCAGAACTTGCTAAGTTTGCAATAATTCTACTGATGTCATATCTGATGTGCGTCTTTCAGGCTCAGCTAAGAGCGCCTGCAGGCAAAAAGGCGGTGCTCAATTTCGAGAGAGACAAGTTACCCAAGTATGAACGTTACCTTTTCAAACACGTAAGAGGTCAGAAAGCTGCTTGTACTGTACTTGCATTAGCGGTAGGTTTTTATTGCGGCCTGGTACTTTTAGAAAAGCACTACAGTGCGGCGATACTTATTATGCTTATGGGTATAGCTATGCTGTGGCTCAGTGGCACAAGAGGAATGTACTTTGCCATTGTGTTGTCACTTATCGGTGCAGTCGTTGCCCTGGTACTTCTCAAGCCTGATATACTCTCAGGTTTCGGTTTTGCAGAAAGCCGTATTATGGCGTTTCTCGATAAAGCAAACCCCGATTACATTGATGCAAGACGTCAGACAGTAAACGGACTTTATGCTATAGGCTCAGGCGGTCTTTTTGGTGTGGGTCTTGGTAATTCCAAACAAAAACAGCTCTATATCGCAGAACCTCATAATGACTTTATTTTCCCTGTTGTTGTTGAAGAGCTCGGCTTTATAGGTGCAGCGTTTATACTTTGTTTGTTTGCTTTTCTTATTTACAGAGGTTATAAGATTGCTGTCAGATGCAAAGACTATTTCGGCTCTCTGCTTGTTATGGGCATAATGATACAGATAGCTTTGCAGGTAATTATCAATATTGCCGTTATAACAGATATGATTCCAAATACAGGTATGGCTCTGCCTTTCTTCAGCTTTGGAGGTACAGCGATAATTGTGCTGCTTGCTGAAATGGGTGTTGTGCTTTCAGTATCCAGGAACTCGTCAATTTCAAAATAAAGGAGATATAAATTATGAAAATATTATTTGCTGCGGGCGGTACAGGCGGTCACATCAATCCCGCACTTGCTACTGCAGGAGAAATCAGAGAAAGATACCCCGAAGCTGAAATTCTCTTTGTTGGTACCAAGGATAAGATGGAGGCTAAGCTTGTACCTGCTGCAGGTTTTGATTTTGCGACAATTAAAATTTCGGGCTTTCAGAGAAAGATCAGCATTGAAAATATAATCAGAAACATAAAGACTATATTCTATCTTATTTTCTGTACATTCAGTGTCAAAAAGATCATCAAAAAATTCAAACCCGATGTTGTTGTAGGTTTCGGTGGTTATGTCAGCGGACCTGTTGTAAGAACAGCCGCGAAGATGGGTATACCCACAGCTATACACGAGCAGAATGCTTATCCGGGTATCACTAACAAGACTCTTGCCAAATTGGTTGACAGAGTTATGCTCACTGCTGAAGAGGCTGAAAAATATATGCAGTGCAAAAATCCCGCTACTGTGACAGGGCTTCCCGTAAGAGGTGAGATGCTCAGAGCTGACAGAGATTTTGCCAGAGCTAAGCTCGGCATAAGAGATGACCAGAAGCTTATTCTTTCAATGGGTGGCAGCCTTGGTGCTATGACTATCAATAATGCGATGGTTGACCTTATTACTGATAATCATAAAGATGACAGTCTTTACTTTATTCATGCCATGGGTCAATACGGTTTATGGGTGCCTGATAAACTTAAAGAAAACGGTGTTGATCTTGACAATGCTAAGAATATCGAAATTCGCGAGTATATAAGCGATATGGATGTTTGTATGCCTGCAGCAGATGTAGTAGTCTGTCGTGCAGGTGCAAGCTCTCTTTCAGAGCTTCAAGCCTTGGGTAAGGCGTCTATTCTTGTGCCTTCACCAAATGTTGCAGAGAACCACCAGTATCATAATGCTATGGCTCTTGTAAATAAAGGTGCAGCTCTTATTATCGAAGAAAAAGATCTCACAAAAGAGAAAATGCAGTCGCTTTTTGAGAATCTCGTAAATAATGATGCAAACAGACACAGCATAGAAACAAATGCAAAGGCTATGGCTGTTGCTGATGCTAAAGAAAAGATTGCAGACATAGTTCTTTCTCTTATAAAATAAAGTTTTAATCACAAAAGATCACTTTTTCGCATAACATAGGGTGAAAGGGTGATTATGTGGAGCGTATTGTTATAAACGGAGGAAATAAGCTTTACGGTGAGGTAGATGTGCAAGGCTCAAAAAACAGTTCTCTGCCTATACTTGCGGCGACAGTACTTGTCAGAGGTGTCAGTGTCATACATAACTGTCCTGACCTTAGTGATGTCAGTGCTGCTGTCAGTATCCTTCGGCACTTAGGCTGTGTGGTAAAAAGAGAAAATAGCACGCTTATAGTTGATTCTTCTTCCATTACGTGTTATAATATACCGGATTGTCTGATGCGTGAAATGCGCTCTTCAATTGTATTTTTAGGTTCTGTTCTTGGTCGTACAGGTAAAGCTGTGCTATCATCGCCCGGTGGCTGTGAAATAGGACTTCGTCCTATTGATCTGCATCTTAGCTCCCTGAGGAGCCTCGGTGTAAATATTGATGAAAGCCACGGAGAGATTAACTGTTCACTGGAGCGTCACATAACAGGGGGAGTAATAAGCTTATCCTTCCCAAGTGTGGGTGCAACTGAAAATATCATACTTAGCTGTGCTGTATCAAAGGGTAGAACGATCATACTCAATGCCGCAAGAGAGCCAGAAATCAAAGATCTAGCAGACTTCATCAATGCCTGCGGTGGCAAAGTAAATATTTCGGCCAATGGTACGATTATCATTGACGGTGTTGAAGAATTGCACTCGGCTGAGCATAAGGTTATAAGCGACAGAATAGTCGCACTGAGTTATATGTGCAGTGTTGTTTCGGCAAAAGGTGATATAACTCTCAACAATGTTGATACGTCTGCATTTATGTCAGTCCTGCCTATATTTGAGGGTATGGGTTGTCAGATCAGAAATTATAGAAATATTCTTAACATAAAGATAAACAATCGCCCTAAAGCGATCAGGGATATTCGTACCATGCCTTATCCCGGGTTTCCCACGGATGCTCAGGCACCTATGATGGCTTGTCTTTGCAAGGCCGACGGAACTTCCGTCATTGTGGAAAACATATTCGAGAGCAGATTCAAGCATGTTCCGGAGCTTGTAAGAATGGGCGCAAAAATTAAAATAGAAGGCAAGGTTGCCTTAATCGACCCGTGTAGCGATTTATACGGTGCGGCTGTGAGTGCTCCCGATTTAAGAGGCGGGGCAGCATTGGTTGTTGCAGGACTTGGTGCTACGGGTGAAACCGTCGTTGACGGAATACGCCACATCGACAGAGGATACGAAAACATTGAAGCAACTCTTTCGAAGCTTGGCGCGGATATAAAAAAAATTGACCGATAAAGTCAGGGGCGCAAAACTGCGTCTCTTTTGGTGGTTTAAGGAGGTGTATAAACAGATGAGTAATGGTGTATTCGGTGGCTACAATAAGCCTAATTTTGAAGTGAAAAACTTAACATCAGATATGTGGTCTCCCATTACAACCAACAACAATTTTTCTGCTTATACTCCCGACAAACCTGCTGAGGTGCCGAGACAATCCCGCAATGTTGGTACGCGACCAACTCCACAGCAAAAGACTCAGCGACCTCCCGCAGGTGGAAGTGTACGTAAACCTTCAGGTCAAAAACCTAAAGATAACGGCAGGGTACAAAATGGGAAAAAAACTTCTGCACCCAAAAAGAAGTCTGTGCCAAAAACCAAAAAGCAGACAAATCTGCCAAGATCCGACAGACCTATAAGCAGCGGCGGAGTACCGCAGAAGAAACCGATAAAATTTAAAGCTCCCTCAAAAAGGATGCTGAACCTTGCAGAAAAGAGAAGAGAAAAGACAAATAAAGATTTTGTGCGACTGAGAAATCGCGGCAAAACAGCTGATGAAGCGAGAATAATCATTAATCGCAAGAAAATCAGAATGAACCGTATCAAAACCCTCAGCTCAGTGGCAGTGCTATTTGTGTTTGCTCTGGCATTTCTACTGTCATACAGCTACTTCAAAGGTGCTGAGATTTCAGAAATTAAAATCAACGGCAACGAAGTCTATACAGATACGGAAATTCTGGAAGCGGCAAATCTTGGTACAGGCATGAATATGCTTACAATCAGAGAAAAACCACTCAATGATAGTCTGACAACGATATTGCCGTTTATATCGAGCATCGGAGTTGATTATAAGCTTCCTGATGTGCTTGAGCTGAATATAGTTCCGACAAGAGAACAACTTATACTCAAATGTGCAAGAAAGTATATCTGTGTTGACAGTATGGGCAAGGTAGTGTCTGACAAAAAGAAAAAACTCGACGAAGGTCAGTTCCTGGTCCAGGGACTTGTCGAGCAGGAGTATACAGTAGGCGAAAACTTCAAGGCCTCTCAGGAAAACGCAGAAAGATTTAAAATTGCACTTGAATTTGCAAAAGCTGCCGAAGAGTCGGATACGCTCAACTATGGTGTGCTCGATCTCAAGGACCTGAAAGATATAACATTTACTTATCGTTCTAAAATCCGACTCTATCTTGGTGATGGAGAAAATCTTAAAAAGAAGATGGAAAGAGCTATCGGAATAATGAATGAATCCGATATCGGAGAGAAAACAGGGTATATTAATCTTAAATATGATATCGGTGCATATTTTATGGAAGGCAGTATGCAGTAAAAGTTTACAAAAATGTCTCAAAAAATACCAAAAGATATTAAGTTTTGTTATTGTAATTTTTGTAATAACATGATATAATCAATTGAATAAGAATTATAATCGCGTATAATGTCAGTTGAGAAATTCAACTAAGCCGATTGTAATAGTATTGAACTTAATTTTGAAAATATAATCAGGAGGAAGTAAAATGGGCTTCATAATGGATAATGATAACATTTCCTACAACCAGATCAGAGTTGTAGGCGTAGGTGGCGGCGGCGGTAACGCAATCAACGGAATGGTTGAGTCAGGTATCGTTGGCGTTGAATTCCTTTCAATCAACACAGACAGACAGATTCTTGAGAACTCAAAAGCAACACATAAAATTCAGATTGGTGAAAAAGTTACCGGTTGCATGGGTGCCGGTGGTGACCCTGCAGTTGGCAGAAAGGCTGCTGAAGAAAGCCGTGACGTTATTGCTGATGCACTCCGTGGTGCTGATATGGTATTTATCACAGCCGGTATGGGCGGTGGTACAGGTACAGGCGCAGCTCCCGTTGTTGCTGAAGTTGCAAGAGAACTCGGTGCACTTACAGTCGGTATCGTTACAAAGCCTTTCAAGTTTGAAGGAAGAAAACGTATGGATCAGGCTGAAGAGGGTATCAGAGATCTTGAAAAGTATGTTGATTCACTTATCGTTATTCCTAACGAAAGACTCAAGCTTCTCGGTGACAAATCACTCAGCGTTAAAGATGCTTTCTCAAAGGCTAACGATGTACTCTGGCAGGGTGTTAAGAGTATTTCAGATACAATCAAAGTTCCCGGTTATATCAACCTTGACTTTGCAGATATCAAGAGCGTCATGAAAGATGCCGGTCGTGCTCATATGGGTATCGGTCGCGGCAGAGGTGCAGACTGTGCAGCTGAAGCTACTAAGCAGGCTATCACAAGTCCCCTTCTCGAGACTGCTATCGACGGTGCAAGCGGCGTAATTATCAATGTTACATGCTCAAGCGATATGTCACTTGATATGATCGAGCAGGCTGGTGCTCTCATTTCAGATGCATCACATCCTGATGCAAACATCATCTTCGGTTCAGTATTCGACGAAGATATGGGCGACGAAATGCTTATCACAGTTATCGCTACAGGCTTTGGTGCAACAACTCAGCCTCAGGTAACAACTACCGCTGCTAGTGTTGGTGCTCCCGTAGCAGCTGCTCCTGAGTTTATCAGCCAGGCTACAGCATCAACTAATGATACAATCTTCGGTTCAATGAGCAAAGAGGCTGTTGATTTTGCTTCAACAAAGTTCGGTCAGTCATTTGTATCAATCTTTGAGCAGGCTGCTGCAGCTGCTAACGGCAAAGTTGCTCCCGCTCCCTCATTCCCCGAGATGCCTCTTGATCCCATCCCCGCTGCTCCCGCAGCACCTGTTGCTCCTGTTACTCCTGTTGCAGAAGCTCCTGCAGCTCCCGTTGCACCTGCAACTCCTGCACAGACTCAGGCTTTCGATGTGATTGAGACTCCTCCCAAAAAGTCAGGTTCAATCTTTGATGATCCCGACGAAGACGAGAGTGATGTTCTTCCCGTTTTCAAAGGCAGAAACATTTTCGGCAACAACTGATTTAAACGTTAAGACTCCCTGATTTTGTCAGGGAGTTTCTTTGTCTTTTATGATGAAATCTTCGCCAAAATTTGGCTTGCTGACGGGTTTTTCTGTCGGATCAATCTTTTGAATGTAAGTATTGTAAATTGTAAATTGGCTTATAATATCAGTTGAATAGTAGACAAAGTAAAAATTGTCTTTGTCAAGAGTCAGCTCGCCGTTATTAGTCAGAGTTTCGGTGCTACTAAGGTGAAAATTGTCAGCCAGAGAGTGACTTGTCTGAATATCAAAATTACAATATGCCGTCATCGCATCTAAAATAACGTTATAAAATGCCGCCGTTTCTTCAATAGTCGGTACTCTGCCGTCTTCTTTAACAAGAGCTATTTTGCAATACTTAATCTTGTTATCGCTTCCCTGACAAAGGGAAATCAAAATATTATGACCTGACTCAGATAATACGGCAGTGTACATAATATCAGTATCTTTTTGAATGATGAAATCTGTAAGGCTAAGGTCGCTGTCGCTGACAATATTGTAATTATGTATAAAACCGCTAAGGTCTATCAGCTCGTTTTTACCGCAGGAAACGAGGGTAAAAATAATTAAAAAGCATAGAATCACTCGGAACATTTTCATGTTATCACCGATAAATTCTATGCTTGATTTTTTTGTTTTAGAAGCAGATCAATAAGTTTTATAAATATAATTGATGAAGTCGGCTACAGCACCGTCATTGCAGTGGCAAGCTATATACTCACAAACTTTGTGTATATCTTCGGGAGCTTGCTTACAACAAGCAGGATGGTTGACAGCCTTGAGCATATCAAGGTCGTTATAATAGTCTCCGATAGCACCGATATTATTTTTATCAATACCGAGAAGCTCTGCGAGTTTCAACACCGCATTGCCCTTATTTGTGGTGGCATTGACCATATCGAATGAAAATTTAGTTGTGTCAATATAAGTCAGCGACTTGTCACTAAGAGACATAACATAATCCTTAACCTTGTTTTTCATCCAAGGCAGAGAAAAAAATATGACCTTACCCCAACTTCCTCTTGGCACATCACTGATACATTTAACTTTTTTGTGTGTAAGTGAGTCAAGTGCCATCATAACGGGGGAGAGTATTCGTGGTCTGACAAGGTAAATCATATCTTCAGTAAATATGCCGATTTCAAGTTGACGGAATTTTTTCATTGCATCGCTGATAATTCTGATACTGCTTTCGGGCACAGAATTAAACCAAAGCATTTTTTCTGTTTTAAAGTCATATATGCCCGCACCATTAAGCACTATAGCGGGTGTACCAACATCGGGCAGATTTTTGTAGTGAGGCGCAAGTGATTGCACACCTCTTGCAGATGCAAGAGTGAAGTTGCCACTTTTTTTATGCACAAACTCAGCAATAGCGTTGGTGTTAACCTCAGGGGTCTGTCTGCGATTGTTGTTGAGAGTGCCGTCAATATCAGAAACAATCAGCCAATCAGAATAATTTTTGTTGTTCATATCAGTCTGTATCAATAGTTGTAGATTATGTTGTCCTTATATTTTTCAGCCATTGCGAGAAGTTCAGCTTCGGTGAAGTAAGCAGTGGTGCAACCGACAGCTGTAACACACTTACCGCCCGTAATATTGCCGTAAAGAGCGCATTTCTCTATGGGCTCGTCTTTCATTATGCCGTACATAAAGCCTGCAAAAAAGGCGTCTCCTGCGCCTGTAGAGTCAACACGCACAAACTCAGGAATACTCTTTACAAATACATACTCACCATTACGATAAATGAGACAACCCTCACTGTCAAGCTTAACGATAGCCTTGTCAAGATATTTGCTCAGTACCACTGCCGCTTTCTTAGGATCTGTTTCGCCTGTAAGCTTGATTGTTTCAGTACGATTGGGCAGGAAGTAGTCTGCGATTTCAAGCATAGCTTCATACTTTTCAAGGCTCATATCCTCAACAAAACCAGTGTCGAGAATTACAATACTGCCTTCTTCTTTGAGCTTGCGATAAACATCGAGGTAACTTTCGTGCATAGCAACAGCCTTAGCACCTGTGAGACCCTGATAGATTTTTTCGGGGTCAGCTTTTTCGTTGATGTTGCCGTAAGACCAGAAAGTTCTGTCTTTTGGTGTGATAGCTGCAGCCGTGATATTGACAGCAACTTTATTACCGCTATAAATATTAATAGGTTCACAGCCTGCTTTTTTGAATTCATCGAGGGCAAACTGTGAGAACATCTCGGAACTCAGCTCAGTTACATTTTTTGTTTTTACACCAAGGCGAGAGAGTGTGACCATAGTACCGGGTACACCGCCGCCAAGGCAAAGTGAAAATTTATCTGTGAAAATCTCTTCACCCTCCAAAGGTAGTCTAGGCATACCCTCAAAAAGCAAATCCACATTTGTTTTACCATATCCTGCTGCAAAACTCATAATTATATCTCCTTATTTGCCTTTTCGCTGTACTTTTTTCTTATTGCCTTTTTCATCAACTATATATGTGTTTTCGAGCTGACCTACAAGACTTGCCTTGAAAGAGTCGATATAAGCTCGTCTTAGAATATCTCTTTCCTTGAGTTCTTCCTCTGTAAGACCTTCGGGTGTCTTAGCCTTTCTTGCAAGTTCGTTTATTCTGTCAATTTGTGCCTGTGTAACCATTATTCTTTCTCCCATTCTTTCCATATTTCGGGGCAGTAGCCGAGTGTGGCTTTTTTACCATTTCTGACAATAGGTGTTTTAAAAAGCTCTTGGTTTTCGAGAAGCTTTTCTTCTTTAGCTTCTTCAGAAGCGAGATATTTTATGAAAGACGAATCATATTTTTTACTCTTTTCGTTGACGAGGTCTTCAACTTTCATTTTAAGAGCAGACTTAATTGAGTTGTATTCGCCTTTGCTCATTCCATATTTTGACAGATCAATAAACTGAAATTTTATACCGCGTTCTTTGAAATGGCGTTGAGCCTTCTTTGTGTCAAAGCACTTTGATGTGCCGTAAATCTGAATGTTCATTATATGCTCCTTAAATATAATCTCTGTCTATTTTAGTTGATAATCGCGGATTTGTAAAGTCCTTTTCATAATATTGAATTAAATTATATTTTGTGGTATTATATTATCAGAAAGCAGGTGAGCATTAATGTCAGGAATATGCTATATTATTGGTGCGGGAGATGTTACCGACCCACAAATAAAAGCGGACAAGGAAGATTTAATAATCTGTGCTGATGGTGGGTATAAATACAAATCTCTTTTTGGCAGAGAGTGTGATATAGTTGTGGGAGACTTCGACTCTTTCGGTAGTGTCCCCGATACCAAAAACAAAATAGTTGCACCCACCGAAAAAGACGAAACAGATATGATGTTGGCTGTTGATTATGGGTATGGTCAAGGCTATCGGAATTTTGTGATTCTTGGTGCCTTGGGTGGGGAAAGAAATGATCATTCTGTTGCCAATATTCAGCTTCTTCATTATATTGCATCAAAAGGTGCAAGAGGCACAATTTACCACGGCAGAGAGGTGTTTACGGCTTTTTCTGATGGTACGCTGACACTTTCTGCTGAGCTTGAGGGTTATGTGTCCGTTTTTTCTCTCACAGATGAAAGCAGGGGAGTGACTATCGAAAATCTTAAGTATCCTCTTAATAACGCGACTCTTTATTCTTATATGCCCATTGGGGTGAGTAATGAGTTTTTGGGTATTAAGAGCGAAATTGAAGTTAAAGACGGTGCGCTGTTGGTGGTATATAAGAATGCTTATTGCAAGTTGAAATAAATCAATTCATATGTTATAATATATAATCAAACAGGGAAATCAAGGAGTGATACTTATGGCATCAGCAATTCAAGTTTTAACAAAAGTAGTTTCGGTAATTCTCTCGGCTTTACTTAGCTTTTTCAGCTCAACAACAGGACTTTGGGTCAATCAGATTGATTCTCTCGAATCAATCACCAAAGTTGCGGATAATTATTATATTATGGACTATACATACGATTATGACCTTGACACTCTTCTTGAGAGTAAAACTGGCAACTCGACAACAGTAGGTCTTGTACTCTATGCGGTAGCTGACACCTTTTTGCAACTTAATCCCCAAGCCAAGAAAATTGTTTCGAACTTAGGTCTTTACTGTGATATTGATAACAAAGCTATTTCTGAAACAATTCAAAAGATTATAAATTTTGAAGGCTTTGGATGCACAACCTTCAATGCAACATCACCGTCGGGCGATAAAATCTTTGCAAGAAACTATGATTATATGGATTCACCCGGTTTGACAGTGTGGACTCATCCCGAAGACGGTTATGCAAGTGTTTCAACCGCTTCTCTCTATTTGTTGGGTTATGGCGGAAACTTCTTGCCTGATGATCTGCTGACTTCACTTTTAACCCTTTTAGCACCCTATATACCTGTTGACGGTATGAATGAAATGGGTCTTTCAATCGGTGTTCTCGAGCTTGAAACTCCTGAAACATTCCAGCAAACAGAAAAAAAGGATATAACCACAACCGCTATCATACGTAATGTACTCGACCATGCGGCAACAGTTGACGAGGCAATTGAGATTTTCAACGCTTACGATATGCATGATCTTCTCGGCGCCGGTTGTACCTATCATTATCAGATTGCTGATGCTAAGGGAGATACAGCAATTATCGAATATGTAAACGGTGAAACAACAGTTTTGAGACCTGATGAAACCGGTACGCTTATCGCCACAAACTTCTGGCTTGCTGAAGGCGTTGATGACCCCGACGGCATCGGACATGACAGATATAACACAGCTAAGAAAATGCTCTCTGAAAAGAACTATCTTGTTACTGAAAAAGAGGCTATGAATATTCTTGATGCAACACATCTTGAAAATGCTGACCTGCACGGTTATATATGCTCGACTCTTTGGAGTGTTGTATATAATAATACAGACAAAACTTTCAATGTATGTGCCATGTATGATTTTGACAAGGAATATAAATTCTCTGTTAATGAGCCTATGAAATTTTTAGAATAACAAATTACCACAGCTGAATTAATAAGCATGATAAAATATCTAACAACAAAGACCTGCAAACTAACTTGCAGGTCTTATCTTTATTATATTGCGCTCGCCGCGCAGGCATTCTTTTTCCTTGCGCGGAAAAAGAATCAAAAACGCGCTGATTATTTAATAATGCTCTTTCCGTCCATCTCTGTGGGCTGTTCAAGATTCATAATCTTAAGCATTGTGGGAGCGATGTCGCAAAGCTTACCGCCTTCACGAAGTTCGCAGTCATAACCGCATACTACAAAAGGTACGGGGAAAGTTGTGTGTGCTGTGAATGGTGAACCGTCTTCTTCATACATCTTATCAGCATTACCGTGGTCAGCTGTGATAAGCATTACGCCGTCCATTTCCATAACTGCATCATAAACCTTGCCAACTGAAGCGTCAACAGCCTCAACAGCAGCCTTAGCAGCATCAAAGATGCCTGTGTGACCAACCATATCGCAGTTAGCGAAGTTGAGAATGATAGCATCGTACTTGCCGGTTTTGATAGCTTCAACAACCTTGTCTGTTACTTCATAAGCGCTCATTTCAGGCTGAAGGTCATATGTTGCAACCTTGGGTGAAGCAACAAGGATTCTGTCTTCGCCATCATACTGCTTTTCAACACCGCCGTTGAAGAAGAATGTTACGTGAGCATACTTCTCAGTTTCAGCAATTCTCAGCTGAGTCTTGCCCATTTTAGCAAGGTACTCTCCGAAGGTGTTTTCAAGAGTCTGAGGCTTGAATGCAACGTGTACGTTAGGCATTGTAGCATCGTACTGAGTCATACATACATAGTAGAGAGGGAAGAAACCATTCTTTCTCTCAAAGCCCTCAAATGCTTCATCAACGAATGTTCTGGTGATTTCTCTTGCTCTGTCAGGACGGAAGTTGAAGAACACAACACTGTCGTCAGCATTGATTGTAGCGCCCTCAAGGCAAACTGTGGGAATTACAAATTCGTCAGTGAGGTACTTGCCTTCGGCATCAAGAGTCTCATATGACTTCTTGATAGCAGCAACGGGGCAGTCATCCTTATTGCCTTCGCCGTAAACCATAGCAGCATAAGCCTTGCCGACTCTATCCCAACGGTTGTCTCTGTCCATAGCGTAGTATCTGCCCATTACTGTAGCAACTTTACCAACACCGATTTCTTCGAGAGCCTTGCAAGTCTTTTCTACAAAGTCTGCACCTGATGCGGGAGGTACGTCGCGGCCGTCAAGGAAGCAGTGAACATATACTTTCTCAAGCCCCATTTCTTTAGCGAGCTTAACTATAGCAAGCATATGAGTGTCGTGTGAGTGTACGCCGCCGTCTGACATAAGACCCATAAGGTGAAGAGCTGTACCCTTATCGAGGCAGTTCTGAACAGCACCTACGAGAGCTTCGTTTTTGAAGAAGTCACCGTCTTTGATTGACTTTGTTATACGAGTGAGTTCCTGGTAAACAACACGGCCTGCACCGATGTTTGTGTGACCAACTTCACTGTTACCCATCTGACCGTCGGGGAGACCTACGTCCATACCTGATGCACCGATAAAGGTCATGGGGTTGTCTTTCATAATTTTGTCAAGGTTGGGAGTTGCAGCAGCAACGATAGCGTTACCGTAATCGCTTGTATTTTTGCCGAAACCGTCCATAATACAAAGTAAAACAGGTTTTTTCATTGTTACTTTTCCTTTCGTAAAAATGGGTCGCCGTGAAGCGACCCTATTTTTGTTTAAACTTATTTCTGCTCTGAAGCAGCCTTTACGATTACTGAGAAATCAGCAGCCTTAAGTGAAGCACCACCGATGAGACCGCCGTCAACGTTTACCTTTGAAACAAGTTCAGCAGCGTTACCAGCGTTCATTGAACCGCCATACTGGATTGTTACTGTTTCAGCAACATCAGCACCGTAAGCTTCAGCAATAGCTGCACGGCAGTAGCCGTTGCCTTCGTCAGCCTGGTCAGCAGTAGCTGTTACGCCTGTACCGATAGCCCATACGGGTTCGTAAGCGATAACAACATCCTTAAGCTGGTCAGCTGTTACGTTTGTAAGAGCCATCTTTGTCTGATACTTAAGAAGTGTTTCTGTGTAGCCGAGTTCTCTCTGCTCGAGTGTTTCACCAACGCAGATGATGGGTTTGAGACCTGCACCCAGAGCTGCAAGTGAACGAAGGTTTACAGTCTGGTCTGTTTCACCGAAGTACTGTCTTCTTTCGCTGTGACCTACAACTACATATTCAACGCCGAGTTCCTTGAGCATATCAGCTGAGATTTCACCTGTGTATGCACCTGAAGCCTTGAAGTGTACGTTTTCAGCACCGATTTTGATGTTTGAACCCTTAGCTGCTTCAAGAGCTGCAGGGATATCTACGAAAGGTACGCAAAGAACAACTTCACAGTCAGCACCTGCAACGAGGGGCTTCATTTCGTTGATGAGAGCGATAGCCTGTGAGGGAGTCATATTCATTTTCCAGTTACCAGCGATAACTGCTTTACGTGTAGCTTTATTCATTTTAGGTTACTCCTTTATATTTAGTAAGCTTTAATTATTCTTTGTCGTTAAGTGCAACAACACCGGGAAGGTCTTTACCCTCGAGGAATTCAAGTGAAGCACCGCCACCTGTTGAGATGTGGCTCATCTTGTCAGCAAAGCCGAGCTTCTGTACAGCAGCAGCTGAGTCACCGCCACCAACGATTGAGATAGCACCGCTTTCAGCAATAGCTGTAGCAACTGCGATTGTACCGTTAGCAAACTGAGCCCACTCTGATACGCCCATAGGACCGTTCCAGATTACTGTGCCAGCATCTTTAACTGCATTTGCGAAGATTTCTTCTGTCTTGGGACCGATGTCAAGACCCATCCAACCATCGGGGATGCTGTCTGAATCAACAACCTTACATTCTGTGTCAGCCTTGTATTCAAGACCGATTCTGTTATCAACGGGGATAAGGAAGTTTACACCCTTAGCCTTAGCTGTTTCCATCATTTCCTTAGCGAGGTCGATCTTGTCTTCTTCGCAGATTGATGTACCAACGCTGTACCCGTTAGCAGCGAAGAATGTGTAAGCCATACCGCCACCAACGATGAGGGTATCAACTGTTTCCATAAGGTTTGTGATTACGCCGATCTTATCTGAAACCTTTGCACCACCGAGAATAGCAACAAGAGGTCTCTTGGGATTAGCGAGAGCACCGCCGATATATTCGAGCTCCTTACGGATGAGGTAACCGCCAACTGCGGGAAGGTAGTCAGCAACACCTGTTGTTGAAGAGTGAGCTCTGTGAGCTGAACCGAAAGCATCGTTTACATAGATTTCTGCAAGTGAAGCAAGAGCCTTTGAGAATTCGGGATCATTCTTTGTTTCTTCCTTGTGGAAACGAACGTTTTCAAGAAGAAGAACTTCGCCTTCCTTAAGGTCAGCAGCGAGTGCCTGAGCGCTTTCGCCAACAACGTCCTTAGCCATCTTAACTTCGATGCCGAGGAGTTCACCGAGTCTTACTGCTACGGGAGCAAGTGAAAATTCGGGCTTGAATTCACCCTTGGGTCTGCCGAGGTGTGAACAAGCGATAACTTTTGCACCATTGTCAAGAAGATACTTGATTGTGGGAAGTGAAGCAACGATTCTCTTGTCGCTTGTGATAACACCATCTTCCATCTTTACGTTGAAGTCGCAACGGATGAGAACTTTTTTGCCTCTTACGTCAATATCTTCAACTGATTTCTTGTTTAATACGTTCATGAGTGTCTTTCCTTTCTTATATAGCTTTAAATTTTTACTAAGTATAAAATACACCAAATGACATTTTATATCATATCAGTTTTTTTTTCAAGTGGTTAGTTGTAAAAAATACGCAAAAACCCATACAATATTTTATATAAAGGTGCCAAAATATAACTTTTTTATTTGTTCCAGTCTTTAAGTAAGTCTGCAAAGGGGTTATTTGAAGCTTCTTTTTCCTGAGTTTTTTGCTGTTTTCTCATATAAGACATTACATCAGCCTTGCCTGCACCTTTATCCTCCCGGCGCTTGTTGAAGTCTGAGAGTCTCTCTCTGTAACCGCAGACACAGGTGAACATTTTCTTGTCGCCTTCACCGCGAAGCTCCATTTTTTTGTGACATTCGGGGCAACGTGCATTTGTTACCTGAGTCAGACCTTTGCGATATCCGCACTCTCTGTCCTGACATATGAGCATCTTGCCTTTCTTACCGTTGACATCAAGGAGATACTTACCGCAGACGGGACACTTCTCTTTGGTCATATTGTCATGGGTATACTGAGCATCTGAGCCGATTACCATAGACACAAGTGATGTTGAGTAGTCTCTCATTTCACTTATGAACTTTTTCATATTTGCTTTGCCTTGGCTTATGTTCTGAAGTTCTTGTTCCCATTTTGCCGTAAGCTCAGCTGACTTAAGGTCAGCGGGTACGATTTTAATGAGCTGTTTGCCCTTAGCTGTGGGATGGATTTCCTTGCCGACACGTTCAATTGAGAAATTGTCGAAGAGCTTTTCGATGATATCGGCTCTTGTTGCGGGGGTACCGAGGCCACTTGTAGTAGCGATGACTTTTTTGAGGTTTTTGTCCTCAATCTGACCTACGGGGTTTTCCATAGCTGACAGGAGAGTAGCCTCTGTATATCTCGCAGGAGGTCTTGTTTTACCGCTGATGATTTTGGTGTTGAGCACATCTAACTGTACACCCTGACGTATTTCGGGTAAATCCTGTGAGCGGTTTTCGGTATCTTCGTCTTCCTCATCGTCAGTCATACCGTAAAACTCTTTCCAACCTGCAGTCTTAACTGTCTTGCCCTTGGCGTAAAAACTGTTGTCACCGATATCAATCTGAAGTTTAACTTCGTCATACTCCATAGGAGCTGAGAGTACAGCCATAAAGCGTTTGACAACAAGGTCATAGATATTTCTTTCTTCAAAGCTGAGTTTAGAGAGGTTAGGACTCTGCTCAGTTGGGATAATTGCATGGTGGTCGCTGACCTTAGCGTTATTGACGATATACTTTGTCTGAATTGGGTTTCTGACAAGCTTCATAGCTGCTGACTGATAAGGACCTACCGCCATAGCACGGAGTCTCTCAGGGATAGTTGCAACTATATCGTCAGTGATATATCTCGAGTCAGTACGAGGGTAGGTGAGTACCTTATGATACTCGTAAAGGCTCTGCATAAGTGAAAGAGTCTGCTTAGCACTGTAACCGTATTTTTTGTTGGCATCACGCTGAAGCTCTGTCAGGTCGTATGCGGCAGGTGGGGGAGTTTTCTTTGCGGTTTTCTCCACCTTGGCAACGGTGCCTTTTTTACCCTTGCAAGACTCTGCAATCTTTTCAACGAAAGCTTTATCTGAAAAACGTGTGTTGTTTTTCTTGTCTCTGAAAGTGCCGTTGAAGCCTTTGAACACAGCCTGCAAACTATAGTAATCTTTCGGCTGGAAAGCTAAAATTTCTTCTTCTCTTTTAACAATGAGCGCAAGAGTCGGAGTCTGAACACGGCCTGCTGAAAGCTGAGCGTTATATTTACAGGTGAGAGCTCTTGTAGTGTTGAGACCCACAAGCCAGTCAGCTTCTGCACGAGCCTGAGCTGAGTGATAGAGGTTGTCATATTCCTTGGCAGGCTTGAGGTTAGCGAAGCCCTCTTTGATTGCTCTGTCAGTCTGTGATGATATCCACAGTCTGTAGGCGGGCTTTTTGCAGTGAGCTTTCATCATTATCCATCTTGCAACCAATTCACCTTCTCTTCCGGCATCGGTAGCAATGACAAGCTTGTCAACATCTTCTCTCTTCATAAGAGCTGAGACTGCGCGGTACTGCTTGGCGGTCTGCTTGATAGTCACAAGCTTCATTTTATCTGGAAGCATCGGCAGATCTTCGAGTCGCCAAGCTTTATATTTATCATCGTAAGCATCAGGGTCAGCGAGAGTCACAAGGTGACCGAGTGCCCATGTTACAATATAGTTAGGGCCTATGATACAGCCGTCACCTTTCTGCTTACAACCAAGTACTCTTGCAATGTCTCTTGCAACTGAGGGTTTTTCGGCAAGTACGAGGGTTTTACTCATAATGTTTCTCCTTTATTTTATAACTGAAAGACAGCAGTTATCCTTTTGGAAAGATTCTGCAATTGCCTTTTCAACGTCTTGTTTTGTAACTTCCTTATAAATTTCTACTGTATCGAAAAGACCATATCCACCGAAGTAAGCATCTATAAGGTTGCCGGCAAGGTCGTCAACATCGTTGTAACCGAAAATGTGAGCACCGTAGAGCTTTTTCAGTGATACCTCAAAGTCCTCGTCAGAGATACCTTCAGATTTAATCTTCTCGATTTCAGTTATGATTTCTTCTTTTACCTTTTCGGGGATATGGCTTTCACCTGTAAAGATACCGCAGGAGAAACCTCTGCCTGTGAAATATTCTTTTCCGAATGATGTATTGATAAGCCCCTCTTCCATAAGTCTGCTATAAAGAGGCGATACTTTACCTGCAATAACATCAAGAGCTATATTCATTACGAGAGTGTGTTTAGGGGTGGGAAGTATATCCCTGAGAGTTTCTTTGAATCCGAGCGCGAATTTCTTTATGTCCACACCTAGGTCTTCTTCTATATAATCCTGCAAAACAGTAGTCGGCTCATCGGGTACAATCTGCTCAAAATATACAGGTTCTTCGGTTTTGAGTATCCTGTCAGCGATAGCGAGTACCTGATCTTTTGTCACATTACCTGCAACAGAGAGTGCCATATTGCTGAGATTATAGAATGTATTATAGCAGCTGTAGAGAAGTTCTGCATTTATCTGAGCAATTGAGTCTATAGTGCCTGCAATATCAATTCTTACGGGATTGTTGTGATATATTCCTCTTAGCAGATTGAAGAGCACTTGCCAGTCGGGGTTATCCTGATACATTCTGATTTCCTGACCGATGATACCCTGCTCTTTTTGTACTGTTTCTTCGGTAAAATAGGGATGTTTAACAAAGTCAAGAAGTATCTCTAAGTTTTTTTCAAATTCACCTGCACACTGGAAAATATAGCATGTGCGGTCAAAAGAAGTGAAAGCATTGGCATTTGCACCTGTCTCGTTGAAACGCTGGAAAGCATCAAGCTCCTCGCTTTCAAAAAGCTTATGCTCAAGGAAATGAGCGATGCCTTCGGGTACGCTGACATAATCAGTCTGCCCTTTTATACGGAAGCAAGTATCTACACTGCCATATTTGGTGCCGAACATAGCAAAGGCACCTGAGTAATCGGGCTTTTCCATAACGAAAATTTTAAGTCCACTTTTATGGTCGATTTCGTAATACTGTTCACCTAAAAGCTCATTTCTGATAAGTTTCTCGCTCATTACTCTTCCTCCTTTTCACTTTCGAGAATGTATACGGTATCTTCTGTCACCATATTTGCAGCAACGATGATTTCCTCACGGCTGACATTTTCAATCATATTGATGTAGTCCTCCGGTGTAAGGAATTCACCTGAGAGACACTGAGATGTAAACCAACTGTTGATTGTCATTACACTGTCGCTGACGCTGCTGTAACTGTCTTTTAGGCTCAGCTTAGCAGCTTTGATATCTTCATCGGTAAAATTGCCGGATCTTACTTCATCGAGCTCGTGGCGTATAGCTTCAAGTGCCTTTCCGATGTTTTCTGTTTCAACACCGCTTTGTACGGCGATGATGCCTTTATTTGCAATAAGTCTCGCACTGCAGTAATAGCAAAGGCTCATTTTTTCGCGTACATTTGTAAAGAGCTTTGAGAAAGTACCGCTGCCGAAAATTGCAGTCATTACTTTGATTGCGGCGAAGTTGTCCATATCGTAGGTCATACCCGCACGCATACCGATAACAAGTTTGCCCTGCTGCACTTTTTGCTTTTCGGTGACAGTTTTACTGCCGTAGCTTTCAGTTATAAATTCAGTGTGTACATCGACTATATCAGTATTCTTTCTTTCGAGCTTTTCGAAATATGTTGCAACCGTGTCTTCGATTACAGCCTCGCTGAAGTTGCCGGTGACATTAATCTGCATCTGGCTGAAAAGTAAAAGTTGTTTCCATACACTGAACACATCTTCACCGGTTATATTGTTGATTTCTTCTTTGGTACCTAACTCGCTTATGCCATAGTTTTCATCACAACACATCTCTTCGATCATTCGCTTGTATGCGAAATGAATTTTGTCATCATTTTCACTGTCAATCTTTTCACAGAGAAGGCGCTTCTCTCTTGCCATATTATCCTCTTTGAAACCTTTGAGTGTAATGTCGGGAGTAAAGAGACAGTCGAGAAGCAACTTTACACCCTCTGAAAGTATCTGCTCTTTATTCAGAGCGAAACGGTCATCGATACAGATGAGAGAAAGCGTAAGTACCTGGCTTTCACCTATCTTCTGTACTGCGGGTGATATTACTGCACCGTAAAGTGATGCGAGTTTTCTGTTCATATCCGTAATGGTGGGGTAGTTCTTGTTTGTACGGGCAAGAAGATGGATAAGCAGAGCTTTGTGAGAAGCTTTGCTGTCAAGGGGAGTTATAATATTTAATGATACGACTGAGGTTTTGAACTGTGTGGTTTTGTGGTAACAAACCCTCAGACCGTGACTGAGTTTTTTAGTATTCATATTTAATCCTCCTGAGAATACATATATCATTTTCATTATACCATAAACTTCCATCAATATGCAAATCCAATTTTTTAAAGTGCAAAATTATAGGGTGAAATTTAGTCAATATGACAAAAAATACCAATAAT
>JAZTWC010000032.1:0-13327 GCA_045635665.1 Acutalibacteraceae bacterium | reverse complement strand
AAGGCAGTAATTGTCTTCCTAAGACCGCTTGGCCTCCGACTTAACAGGAGTGGGAAGCATACACATCGGCACACCGAGCTTTTCGCAGAGGTATTCGTCCCATTCGAGTTTATCAACATCAAAAAGCATTGTTCTTGATGCGTTGGAATAATCTGTAATATGAACTCTGCCGCCGGTAAGGTTCCAGATAAGCCAGGTCTCAACTGTACCGAAAAGAAGCTGACCTGCTTCAGCAAGAGCTTTTACACCGGGTACGTTATCGATAATCCACTTGATTTTTGTGGCTGAGAAATATGCGTCAACAATAAGACCTGTGTGAGCCTTTATGTAATCGCAAAGCTCTTTGTCTTCTTTGATTTTTTCGCAAAGGTCAGCTGTACGGCGGCACTGCCACACGATAGCATTGTAAACAGGCTTACCTGTAGCTCTGTCCCAAAGGATAGTTGTCTCACGCTGGTTGGTGATACCGATACCTGCGATATCTTCAGCCTTGAACTTGCCTGAGCGAAGAACTGTGGTAATTGAATTGAGCTGACTGTAAAGGATGTTCAGAGGGTCGTGCTCAACCCAACCTGCCTTGGGGTAAATCTGTTCAAACTCATTCTGAGCCTTGGCGATAATCGAGCCTTTTTTGTCAAAGACAATAGCTCTTGAGCTTGTTGTGCCCTGATCAAGGGCAAGGACAAATTTTTCTTTCATATCTTCATATCCTCCTGAAAAGATAATTAGTTAACTATCAAAAAAGAGAACAGCACAACAACCCTTATGGGATCATCATCTATTCTCGCATCTCCATAGATTTATATCTCATTTATTAATGAATATTAACGTTTATATTTTACTGTATAAGGCGGGTTTTGTCAAGAAGATAGCAGTAATTTACAAGGCTGTTTACGAGTTTTTAACCTTTAATGCCTGAGATAAACAAAGTACAAAGCTAAAGCTGACGCATCGACAAAAATTTACATATAGTAAATCATTTTTTTCTTCTGAGCACTTGACCGAAAGGCGAATATATTGTATTATATTTGGTGAATGAAAACTAGCTATTCTACATATATTAAGTTCAACGAAAGGATAAGGAATAAATGGAAAACGTATTTTCAGGCGAAATACTTAACATCACTCCCTTTAAAAAGGGTTTTGTTTTTGCTACCAAGAGCACAACAGATGACGGAAGATTAAAGGCAAATTTTTATGGCTATGATGCCATCAACGATAAATTCACCCACATAAAAAAATCAGTTTACCTCAAGATCAAATTCGGTTACGAATATGAGGAAATTGCATCACAGCTCGGCGACTATGTTTCATGTGATGTAGGCGTGCTCAACGACAACCGCATTATGGCTATTTTCCCCAACGGTGAATATAATATCTTCAACACAGACGGCTCACTCAACGTCTCTTCACTTCTCACGTATCACGGCTCACCTGTTTGCGATATCGCAGTTGACGGTGCTTATGTTTGGTGTGCTGTACCCGGTGAGAATGCCATTATCAAATACTCCCCCCGTGAAGGCAGAATTCTTCTTCGTGTCGGTGGCGGTGATGCTACAGCTTTCGAAAACCCCTGCGCTGTGACATTAAACGGCAGTACTCTTTACATCTGCAACCAGTCATCAAAGAAAATCCGCACTCTCAACATTCAGACCAACTCAGTCAGAGACTACCGTGTTTTCAATGAAAAGATTTATAAATATATCAATGTAATGGGCAGAGAATTCGTCTGGCTCAAGTCCGGCCTTTATATTCTCGATTAACAGTACAAGCTCCGTTTTTGACGGAGCTTATTTATTTGGTCTGACATTGATAAAAAATTATAAAAAAAATCAGAAATATTATTAAAATGCACTTGAAAAATTATTTAAAATGCGTATACTTAGTTATATATAACGATTTTTTGAAGGAGTGATTTTTTTGGCTGTAAAAAGTATCAATGATGCTAAACCTAAAAAGAAACCTATACGCAAATTTCATCTCCTTTGGATTTTAGTTGCCATAATGGGATTTATGGTTCTTTTCGGTAAAATATCATCAAACTACATCAAGCTCAATGCACTCAACAAAGAAATCGACTCTATCAAACAGAGCATTACTGAGCTTGACCAGGAAAGCGATGAAATTTTGGAAATCCTCAATGAGGAAGACCACGATGAATATTTTGAAAAGATTGCCAGAGAAGAATACGGATACTGCAAACCCGGTGAAAAAGTTTATTACAACTCTTCATACGGTGAATAATATTAGGAGGATGACATCTTTTTATGCTTGAAATAGGAGCAATTGTTGAGGGTAAAGTAACAGGCCTTACAAACTTCGGTGCTTTTGTAAGTTTACCTGACGGAAAAAGCGGAATGGTACATATTTCAGAGGTATCCAACTCTTTTGTCAAAGACATCAAAGAGCACCTTAAAGAAGGTCAGGATGTCAAAGTAAAGGTTGTCAATATCACTGACGAGGGCAAAATCAGTCTTTCAATAAAGAAAGCTGAAGACACTCCCCGTGAAAGTGCACCCAGACAAAAAAGAAATGACCGTCCCAGAAATAACAATGTATGGCAGGGTCAGAGCAAACCGCAGAATGACAGTGCTATGTCTTTTGAAGATATGATGGCTCGTTTCAAACAGGTCAGCGATGAAAAGATGACAGATCTCAAGCGCTCCACAGACTCAAAACATGGCGGATATTCAAGAAGAAAATAAATATTAAAGGGACTGCAATGCAGTCCCCTTTTTTTACATTATTACATCTGAATAAATGGGATAGTGGTCAGAAACATATCTATCGTTATACTTATCACGTATTATATTGTAGGATCTGACTTCTGTAACCTTATCGTTGACACAGATAAAATCTATCGGATTACCCTCTATATCTCCACGGTAACCGTGAGCTGTTGCACCGCTGTCAGCAACCTTGGCAAGAGAAGCCGAGTCTTTAACTACACCTGAGTTAAGCTGACGATAAAGCGCAGTACCCTTGCCGAAATTGAAGTCACCGGTTAAAACTACAGGCATATCAAATGATGCAGCTTTTTCAAGAACAAGTGCAAGACCGTTTGTTCTCGCCTGAGCACCTGTATTATCAAGATGGGTGTTAACATGTGCATACTGCTCCCCTGTTTCTTTGTTTTCGAGAACAACCCATGTGCAGGTTCTGTAATATTTTGAGTCCCAACCCTTTGAAACCTTGTCAGGTGTTTCTGAAAGCCAGAATGTACCCGAGTCGATGAGCTTATATTTATCTTTTCTGAACATAATTGCTGTTGACTCGCCTAAAAGCTTGATGCCTGTGAGTCTGCCGACACCGACTATCTGATAATCGGGAAGATAAGTCTTGAGTGTCAGGTACCATGTACCCTCGCACTCCTGGAAGCCAACAGAGTCGGGCTTATAGTCTGCCACAACCTGAGGTACGATTTCTTCACGGTCAAACTCGCCATCGCGTACGTTGAATGACATAATTCTTACAACCTCTGTATCTGTAGGACCTTTTGCACCAAGCTCAGGTACACCTATACCAACAAAAGGCAGAATTAAAGCCAAAAGAGCACAGATGATATTTTTTGCGTGTGTGAGATATTCTTTGATGTCGATATTCATATTATCACCTCTCTGATTTTATAATTTCAGTATAATCTCCCAACGCCAATATTGCAACATTTAGCTTGCCATGTTAACAAATTGTTATTATCATCCAATTTGCTGGCAACTGATAACTTTACACTTGAAAAATACACCTTAAATACTGTATTATATTTCTGAAGATAGCCATAATAATATAAGGAGAGTAATATTATGAAAAAGTTTTTCTCTTTACTTCTGATTTTATCAATGCTTCTTTCACTCACCGTTTGCGCCTTTGCTGTACCCATACCCGAGAAGCCATATAATAACAGCAACTTCTTTTCTTACAAAGACTATACTCTGCACTACAGAGTCTATGACGGGGACCCTGCCGATAAAAAGCAGATTATCCTCATACACGGTTTCTGCCTTTCTACTGCTTCACTCGAGAGTGTGGCAGAGGAATATATGAGTGCAGGTTATGATGTTGTGACAGTGGATGCACCCAACTTCGGGTACTCATCAAGAGAAACAACTGATATGGAGCTTCTCAACCGCGAGGAAATCATCTATGCACTTATGTGTCATCTCGGTGGTAAATGGATAGTCGGCGGCCACTCTATGGGCGGCGGTATTGCTATAAACATTGCCACTGACTATAGCGATGATGTCAGCGGTCTCGTGCTGTATGCACCTCAGACCAACACAGAAGCAACGGGTTTAACAGCAAAGATGTCAGCCTCAAAGCTTATGCAGACGATTTTTTCAGCTGTACTTGCTATGGCTCTGAGATTGCCCTTTATGGTCAGAAAGTTAGTTGAAATGAGCTTTAGCGATAAGGACTATGCTAAAACCTATGACCTTAATCGCATCACTGCTCCCCTTAGCGTTGACGGCACAGGTGCCGGTATAACAATAATGTCATCACACACAAGAGGCACTGATTTCACTAAGCTTTCTACCCTCGATATACCTTGTGTTATTTTCACTGCAAGCGAAGACAGAGTCGCTATGGCAGACAATCTGCAGACTATCATCGACAACGCCCCCAAAGAAACAAAGGTCTACAACTTCGAAAATGGCGGTCATATGATGATGGAATATAATCCCAAGGAAGTAGCATCACTTTCACTGCCCGTAATGGATATGTGCAAATAAGCATCTATCCTCCCCGTACCCACAAAAAGAAGTAAAAATTTAGTATAAGCCACGTCTTATAACTGTATGTCTAAAGCAACTGCAGAAAAGATGTGGCTTATTTTTTTATGAGGTGAATTTATGTTTGATATTAAAAGCCTGTGCGATACCGACTATACTCTTGCTAAAAACTATCTGCTGTCTTTCCCCTATCCCTGGCAGGCTCTTCGTCAGCTGAAAGAATATATTTCTTTTCTCGGTGAAAGTCTGAGTGAGAGCGACTACTACTCACCGACTGAAGGTGTGTGGATACACAAAAGTGCCACCATAGCAAAGAGTGCTCAGATATGTGCGCCTTGCATCGTCGGAGAAGAGACCGAAATAAGGCATTGCGCTTTTATAAGAGGCAGTGTAATTATCGGCAAAAGCTGTGTAATAGGCAACTCAACTGAAATCAAAAACTCCATACTATTCGACGGTGTGCAAGCACCCCATTACAACTATATCGGTGACAGTATACTCGGCTATAAATCTCACCTTGGAGCGGGAGCAATCATATCAAACCTCAAGTCTGATAAAAGTGAGGTATGCCTTAACTTTGACGGTGAGATTATACACACTCAATTACGCAAATTCGGAGCCATCGTCGGTGATGAAACTGAGATCGGCTGTGGCTGCGTATTGTGCCCCGGCACTATCATCGGAAGAAACACTACAGTCTATCCTCTAAATATGCTAAGAGGTGTAACAAAAGGCAACTGTATTGTTAAAGCTAAGGATTTATGTATTGATAAAGAACTTCGCAATAACTGAGAGAGGTATGATTATATGGCTAAATATTTCGGTACAGACGGCTTTCGCGGTGAAAGTAACGTCGATCTTACAGCTGAGCACGCATTTAAAATTGGCAGATTTCTCGGCCACTACTTCAGAGAAAAGCACGAAAAAGACAACGACATTTTTCCGCCTAAAATTGTTATTGGCAAAGACACAAGACGTTCGAGCTATATGCTTGAATATTCTCTGGTGGGTGGTCTCACTTCATCGGGCTGCGATGCGTATCTGCTACATGTGACAACAACTCCCTGCGTATCTTTCATAACCCGTACTGACGAGTTTGATGCGGGTATAATGATATCAGCAAGCCACAATCCATACTATGACAACGGCATAAAGCTTTTCAACCGCTTCGGTGAAAAAATGGGCGAAGACGTGTCAGCTCTCATTGAAAATTATATTGACAGCGACAGAAAAGACCTGCCACTGGCACTCAGAGATAAAATCGGTAAAACCGTAGATTACGTCTCAGGCAGAAACCGATATATCGGTTATCTGATATCTCTGGGTGTTCACTCATTCAAGGGTATGCGTATCGGTCTCGACTGTGCCAACGGCAGTGCCTGGTATATCGCAAAAGCCGTATTCGAGGCTCTTGGGGCTGCGGTATATCTGATAGGTGCTGAGCCTAACGGCACTAATATCAATTATAATGTGGGCTCAACTCATATGGATGCTATAAGTGACTTTGTGAAAGAAAAGCGTCTTGATGCGGGCTTTGCATTTGACGGGGACGCTGACCGATGTCTGTGTGTAGATGAACATGGTAAAATTATAGATGGTGACAAAATACTATATATAGCAGGCAAATATCTAAAGAAAAAAGATCTGCTCAAGGGCGACACTATAGTCAGCACTGTTATGTCAAATATGGGTCTAAACAAAGCTTTCACAAAGCTCGGCATTGACAGTTTACAAACTGATGTGGGTGACAGATTTGTTTATGAAGCCATCAAAAAGCACGGGTATAGTCTTGGCGGTGAGCAATCGGGCCACATAATATTTTCCTCATATGCCACTACAGGTGACGGTATATTGACAAGCCTTAAAATTATGGAGATTATGCTGTCAGAAAAAGCTAAACTCAGCGAGCTCGTATCGGGATTTAAGGAATACCCACAGATGCTGATTAATGTTACAGTCAAAAATAAAGACAAGGTTATGGGCAATAGTGAGTTAAAAAAAGCTATAGTTGAAGCTGAAAAGGAGCTTGCAGGTAACGGCAGGGTACTCGTCAGAGCATCGGGCACAGAGTCCTTAATCAGAGTTATGGTCGAGGCAGAAAGTGAAGAGCTTTGTCGTGAGACAGCTGAAAAACTTGCAGACTGTGTTCGTACGATCGAAGTCTGATGAGGAGGGCGGAGGCGGCTCCATAAAATCGCTAACGCGATTTTCGAAGATGCACTTGGGGCATCTTCGTGCCGGACTTGTCCGGCAATGGAGCCGCCGCCCTCCCCTTCACCGCAAACTAAAATTAAAATAATCAATCACTTGCAATTAATCGACAACTATGATATAATGCTCCTTGCTTTGATGAAAAGCGGTCAGTTCGAGACCTTCCTGACCTAAACGAACAAGGAATAACTTTTCGTTTTAAATCAAAACTAAAGGAGACAAAAAAATGAATATCTCAAAGAAAAACTACGGCCTTGCCGTGAGCGCTGTTATTGCTGCGCTCTATGTTGTGCTCACCTATGCTCAGGAAATGATTTTCCCGAACAGCACCTCTATGGCTGTGCAGTTCAGACTCAGCGAAGCGCTGACTATGCTGTGCATCTTTACCCCTTACGCCATACCGGGGCTTACCGTCGGGTGTCTGCTTGCCAATGTGGTATCACTTGGTGCTTTACCTATTGATATGATTATGGGTACCTGTGCAACCTTTCTCGCAGTAGTATGTATTCGCAAAACGAGAAACATACAGTTCAAAGGCTTACCGGTTTTATCCGCTCTGATGCCCGCGATTTTCAACGGTATTATCATCGGACTTGAAATCGAAATTTTCTTTATAGAAGGACCTTTCAACTTTATAAGCTTCCTCACTCAGGCGGGCTTGGTAGCTCTCGGTGAGTTTGTTGTGTGTATGACATTAGGTCTTGCCCTTGTTAAAGCAATAAAAAATAAAAAAATTGAAAAATATCTCAATTCTATTTGATTTTTCTGTCTACTCTGCTATAATAGTAGGGTAGATTTTTTTATTAATAAAAAGGAGACGAAAAAACTATGGAAAACAAACTCTCAAAACGTTTGTGGCTGAACATCGTTATTTTCAGTTTAATGGGCGGCGTTGCCTGGAACCTTGAAAATATGTATTTCAACACATTCCTCTACGGCTCAATTTATGAAGGCGTGTCTGCTGAAGCACTCGCAGGTGTAATGGCACCCACCACAGCTATCAGCCGAATGGTTGCACTGTCAGCTATCACTGCTGTTGTAACCACATTCATTATGGGTACTCTCAGCGAAAAGATGAAAAAGCGTAAAGTTTTCATCTCAGTCGGTTACATAATCTGGGGTATCATCACTGCCGCTTTCGGTTTCATCACAAAAGAAAACATCGCAGGCATTTTCGGTCTTTCAGACGAAATAAAAATTCTTGCTTTCAGTGTATGGGCTGTTATCATTATGGATATGGTAATGACCTTTATGGGTTCAACCAGTAACGACTCAGCTTTCAATGCTTGGGTAACCGATGTTACTAACCCTATAGTCAGACCTCAGGTTGAAACCGTTCTTATGTTTGTCGGTTTCTTTGCAATGATTGCAGTTATGGGTGTTGGTAGCCTTGCTCAGGCAGGTGTTGTATCCTACAAAATCTTCTTCCTCGGCCTCGGTCTTGTTGTTACCGTATGCGGTGTAATGGGTCTGTTCACTCTTGAAGAGCCTCAGATTAAAGGTGAAAAGACAAACTCAAACTATTGGAGCGATCTTTTCTACGGCTTCAGACCTTCAGTTGTTAAGGCTAACTCAAAGCTTTACCTCGCTCTTTTAGCTGTATGTATTTACAACATTGCAGTACAGACATTCTTCCCCTACCTTTTCGTATATCTCGGTGAAGTAATTATCCCCGGTGCTGTCTTTGATGCAAAGACCATCATCGTTGCTGTTATTGCTGTTGCAGCTCTTGTTGCAGGTATCGTTATCCTCCTCAAGATTGCAAACAAAAACAAGCTCATGGCTTATATCCCTACAATTATTCTTTTCATCATAGGTCTTGCAATTCTTTCAACTTCAACAAGTATTGTGGTTGTACTCATCGGTATTGCTCCCACACTTATCGGTTATGTTATTCTTCAGATTCAGCTCAGTGCATCAGTTCGTGACTTTATCCCCGAAGACAAGGTTGGTCTTTTCCAGGGTATCAGAATGATTTTCTTCGTACTTATTCCTATGATTGTTGGTCCTTGGATCGGCGACATCGCTTGCCGTACATCAAATCTCACAATCATCGAGTACGGTGTAGAAAAGCTTGTTCCTTCAACAAGCATGTTTATGTACGCTTCTGTTGTTTCAGTGTTCGTACTCATCCCCATCCTCATCCTTGCTAAAAAAGGTTTCGGAGTTGAGAAGAAATAATTTAAGCCTCATCAAACTAAACTTTAAGCCACCTGAATTATCAGGTGGCTTCGCTATTTTCAGAAACTTTTTTCTTTTTCATTATGAGTTTACTCATATCAATATTGCTATATAGTTTCCTCATTTTACCAACCAAAAAAGTCAGCGGAAAACCTAAGGCAACGACAACTTTACCAATAACTTTAGAAACAAACCCAACAGCTTTTGCTACATATTTGCCCATAGTCATATGAAAGACTACTGCCCCTAAAATCTGAGCTATGATAATGTTAAACCTCACGATACCGCTGTTGTAAATCACCATGTAAAAGAAAGATATCATTGTGGCTGAGACACCGAAAATCAGATCACCTGCAATTGTCAGTGCTTTATTTTCGCCGAGTTTTCCGAAAAACGACGTCACAACATCATAGATAATACCGATGATTACCCCCGGACCGACAGAGCTTATAAACATCAAAATCTGGTCAGATAAAGGCACTGTGTATCTCATCTGAACACCTTTGAGAAAAAGCCTGTAGCTTTTGGGCCTTGATCTATGTAAACCAATGAGTTAATTCTGCCATCGACGCTCAGCTCGCCTTTATCGATATCAAGGGAGCTTATGTGAAGATTACTTCCCGTCACTGTCAGCTCACCATAGTGGGTATAAGCTATAATTGTAGTCTCATCAAAAGAGTCCACATCGGTGACTCCACTGAGGGTCAGTTCGGCTCTGTCTTTAAGTATCAGATTATGGGGAAGCTGTATTTTATCTTTATTATAATCATTCATAATAACACCTCAGTAATGTTTATTATACAGAGGTGTTTTATATGCAAAAAAGGGAGTAAAGTTTTGTTGGGGCTTTTACAAAAGCTTGCAGGGTGTGGGACAGAGTCCCGCAAATAATATACCCATACGTCCATCTATAAATAAAACACTCCCTATAATTACCAACCCCATTATAAACCAAAAAACGAGCTGAAATGATCAACTCGCTTTATCTTTTTATGTTGCCCTCGCCGGGCAGGCGTTACTTTTGCTAGCGCCCAAAAGTAACCAAAACGCGCTGATGCTGTTTTACTCACATAAAAAAGGGAGCCTTTTTCAAGACTCCCTGATTTTTATTTTATACAGACCAAACGATCTCGTCTTCGCTATCGTCAGCAGGAGCTGTTGTGTCAACAACTTCAACATTGTTGTAGCACTTCATACCTGTACCTGAGGGAAGAAGCTTACCGATGATAACATTTTCCTTAAGACCAAGGAGAGGATCAACCTTACCCTTGATAGCTGCATCTGTAAGAACTCTTGTTGTTTCCTGGAATGATGCGGCTGAAAGGAATGAGTCTGTGGCAAGTGATGCTTTTGTGATACCCATAATCATCGGAGTGAAGGTTGCTTCCTGAAGCTCTTCGCCTGTTTCTGCAGCCTTTTCTCTGACCTTGATATTTGCATCACGGAGCTCTTTCTTGTCAACAACGCTGTTGGGAAGAAGATCTGTATCACCTGCTTCGTCAATTTTGATCTTTCTCATCATCTGACGAGCGATAACTTCGATGTGCTTATCGTTGATATCAACACCCTGAGTACGGTATGTCTGCTGTACCTGTGAGATGAGATAGTCGTGAACTGCGCTTACACCGAGCACGTTAAGTACATCCTTCGGATCGATTGAACCTTCAGTGATAGTTTCACCCTTCTTGATGTACTGACCTTCTGATACTCTTGCACGAGCATCAAATGTGAGGAAGTATTCTCTTCTCTCGCCTGTTTCCTGGTTTGTAACAACGATGTGAGGATTCTTCTTGATTGTCTCGAAGGATACAACACCGTCGATTTCTGTAAGGATAGCAAGAGTCTTGGGTTTACGTGCTTCAAAGAGTTCTTCAACACGGGGAAGACCCTGTGTGATATCGGCGCCTGAAGCAACACCACCGGTGTGGAATGTTCTCATGGTAAGCTGTGTACCGGGTTCACCGATTGACTGAGCAGCAATAATACCAACAGCTTCACCGACTGTTACAGGCTGACCTGTTGCAAGGTTTGAACCGTAACACTTGATACAAGCACCGTGGTCTGAGTTACAAGTGAGGAGTGAACGGATTGTGATTCTGCGGATAAGAGCAGCTTCTTCTCTGTCCATACCCTCATCGAGAGCTTTATTCATCTTAGCAGTGAGGTATGCGTCAACCTTTTCAGCATCTTTCTCACTCATCATATGATCATTATCCATTACGATCTCGCCTGTTGCATCATCAACAAGGTTATTGAGAAGGTAACGACCCTTAAGTCTTTCTGTAAGGGGTTCAAGTACGCGGTTACCGTCCATGATATCGTAAACTTCGAGACCTTCTGTGCATCCGCAGTCCTCTTCACGGATGATAACATCCTGTGATACGTCAACAAGACGACGTGTAAGGTAACCTGAGTCAGCGGTACGAAGAGCGGTATCGGCAAGACCTTTACGCGCACCACGTGAAGAAATGAAGTATTCCTGAACGTTAAGACCCTCTCGGTAGTTAGCTCGAATGGGTACTTCGATAGTCTTACCTGCAGTGTTGGCGATAAGACCACGCATACCTGCAAGCTGACGAAGCTGGCTGTTAGAGCCTCGAGCACCTGAGTCAAGCATCATCCAGATGGGGTTGGTAGCTTCGAATGAACCTGAAAGAGCATCAGCAACACGTGTTGTACAAGTGTCCCAAGCCTTGAGTACCTGTCTTGAACGGTCCTGATTTGAAAGAAGACCACGGTTGTACTTTCTGTTGATTTCATCAACCTGAGCTTCTGTTTCAGCAAGGATGTCTTTCTTTGTAGCAGGAATAGTAGCGTCGCAAACAGCAACGGTAATACCTGATTTTGTTGAATATTTATAACCCTGGTTCTTAACATTGTCAAGAACTTCAGCAGTCTTAGCTGTGCCGTGTACCTGGATACACTTAGCGATAACCTTACCGAGAAGTGACTTACCAACAAGGCCTTCAACTTCAAGGCGGAATGCGTTTTCGGGATCAGTTCTGTCGATAAAGCCGAGGTCCTGAGGTACGGGATCGTTGAAGATGATCTTACCGAGAGTTGTCTCGATGATCTTTGACTTCATTTCGCCGTCGATTTCCTTTGTCATACGAACCTTGATTCTTGCATGAAGATCGATAACACCGCTGTCATAAGCAAGTCTTGCTTCGTCTACATCGCGGAATACCTTGCCCTCACCCTTACTGCCGGGAAGTTCAAGTGTAAGATAGTATGAACCGAGCACCATGTCCTGTGAAGGAACAGCAACGGGTTTACCGTCTGAGGGTTTGAGAAGGTTGTTGGCAGCAAGCATAAGGAAACGAGCCTCTGCCTGAGCTTCTGCTGAAAGAGGTACGTGAACAGCCATCTGGTCACCGTCGAAGTCGGCGTTGAACGCTGTACAAACAAGAGGATGAAGCTTAATAGCCTTACCTTCAACAAGTACAGGTTCGAATGCCTGAATACCAAGGCGGTGAAGTGTGGGAGCACGGTTGAGCATTACGGGGTGGTCTTTGATTACAACCTCAAGAGCATCCCATACGCATTTTTCCTGACGATCAACTGTCTTTCTTGCAGTTTTGATATGTGTAGCTTTACCTGTTTCAACAAGTCTCTTCATTACGAAGGGTTTGAAGAGCTCAAGTGCCATTTCCTTAGGAAGACCGCACTGGTAGATCTTAAGGTTAGGACCTACAACGATAACTGAACGGCCTGAGTAGTCAACACGCTTACCGAGAAGGTTCTGACGGAAACGGCCCTGCTTACCTTTAAGCATTTCAGAAAGTGACTTGAGAGGTCTGTTGTTAGGACCTGTAACAGGTCTGCCTCTTCTGCCGTTGTCGATAAGAGCGTCAACAGATTCCTGAAGCATTCTCTTTTCGTTTCTGATAATGATTGAAGGAGCGCCGAGCTCAAGGAGCTTCTTAAGACGGTTGTTTCTGTTGATAACTCGTCTGTAAAGATCGTTAAGGTCACTTGTAGCAAAACGGCCACCGTCAAGCTGTACCATAGGACGGATATCGGGAGGAATTACGGGGATAACATCGAGAATCATCCACTCGGGTCTGTTGCCTGATGCCTTGAAGGCTTCAACAACTTCAAGTCTCTTGAGGATTCTTGCCTTCTTCTGTCCGCCTGCAGTTGCAAGCTGTTCGCGGAGGTCTTCATTGAGCTCTTCGATGTTAATTTCCTCTAAAAGCTCTTTGATA
>JAZTWC010000031.1:0-24573 GCA_045635665.1 Acutalibacteraceae bacterium | reverse complement strand
TCTGTCACCTATAGTTTTTGAAAGACCCTCCACCACAAGCATATCGTTACCGTTTTCTCTGTCAGGCTTGAACTCAACAAAGGGGAATCGTCTTGATGAAACAGGCATATCCTCTAAAACAAGATTATCAAGGAGCTTTTTGCGGCTTGTAGCCTGCTTTGACTTTGAAGCGTTAGCACTGAATCGGGCAATAAATTCCTGAAGCTCTTTCATCTTGGCTTCGGTCTTCTTGTTCTGCTCTCTCATCTGTCTCTGTGCCATCTGGGTGTATTCGTACCAGAAGTCATAGTTACCTACATACATTGTAATTTTACCGAAGTCGCAGTCAGCAATATGTGTACATACCTTGTTAAGGAAATGTCTGTCGTGGCTGACAACAATAACGGTATTTTCAAAATTCAGAAGAAACTCTTCCAGCCAGTTAATGGCCGCAACATCGAGATGGTTGGTAGGCTCGTCCAGAAGAAGAATATCAGGATTGCCGAAAAGAGCCTGGGCAAGAAGCACCTTGACCTTCTGCTCACCTGTAAGCTCCTTCATAAGCATATAATGAAATTCATTGTGTATACCCAGAGCATTGAGAAGAATTTCAGCATCACTTTCAGCACTCCAGCCGTCCATTTCGGCAAACTCCTCTTCAAGCTCGCTAATGCGGATACCGTCCTCTTCGGTAAACTCCTCTTTAGCATAAAGCTCTTCCTTGGCATCCATTATGTCAACCAGCTTCTGATTACCCATAAGCACAGTTCTGATTACATCATATTCATCATAGGCATAATGATCCTGCTTTAAAACAGAAAGTCTTTCACCGGGAGTAATTGATACATAGCCCTTATTGGGTTCAATTTCACCGGAAAGGATTTTTAAAAATGTAGATTTTCCTGCACCGTTTGCTCCGATAAGGCCGTAGCAGTTTCCTTTTGTAAAGTTCATAGAGACACTTTTAAAAAGCTCTCTTCCTCCGTACTGGAGAGTAACATTATTTGTACTTATCATATTATATCACTTCCAATTTCTTGATTTTTCGCTAACTTAATTATTATACCACAAAAAAGGAAATATATCAAACCTTTTTGGAGAATATTCCCTGCCCATTAAAAAATTTCGGCAAAGCAGAAAAATGTAGAATTGAACCCGAAAATTTTGTATCATATTAACAGAATTTTGTTTTCCTCGTTTTCCACAGGGTTTTTAACGAAAAAGTGTGGAAAACTCTGTGGAAAAAGTTAAAAACTGCCCTAAAACAGGGAGTTTTTGCCTTCGGAAAAATCGAGAAAAGTTTTTGAAAGGCTGTTGAAAAGTTGAATTTTTACTCACAAACAAATTTTCGGGGCAAGAAAATTACTTTACAAAGGCAATTTCTGAATTTCCAAATCCATAAAATGGCAAAAATTTCTTTTGCTTTTGTCTTGATATGACGGAAACTATATGCTATAATGACTTAATATTATTTTTAGGCGCAATCCCAACGGAAAAAAATAAGCTGAATAAACTTAAAAGAAAGGATTAAGATTATGGATTTCAACAACAAATTTGTAAAAGAAGGTCTTACCTTTGATGACGTGCTTCTCATTCCCGCCGAGTCAAATGTTCTTCCCGCAGACGTTTCTCTCGAAACACAGCTGACCAAGGGAATAAGACTCAACATTCCCGTAATGACTGCCGCTATGGACACAGTTACAGAATCAAGAATGGCAATTGCTATTGCACGTGAAGGCGGTCTCGGTGTTATTCATAAGAATATGACAATAGAAAACCAGGTAAAAGAGGTTGACCGTGTTAAGAGAAGTGAGAACGGTATTATTACCAACCCATTTTTCCTTGCTCCCGATAACTATGTTTATGAAGCTGAAAATTTAATGCACACCTACCGTTTCTCCGGTGTTCCCATCTGTGAAAACGGCAAGCTTGTAGGTATTCTTACTAACCGTGACCTTCGCTTCCTCTCCGATTACAACATCAGAATCAGCGAAGTTATGACAAAGGGTAACCTTGTTACCGGTCCCGTAGGTACAACTCTTGATGAAGCTAAGCTTATTCTTATGAAGCACAGAATTGAAAAGCTTCCTCTTGTTGACGATGAAGGCAACCTTAAGGGTCTTATTACAATTAAGGATATTGAAAAGGCTGTTCAGTATCCCAACTCAGCCCGTGACTCTGCCGGCAGACTTCTCTGTGCTGCAGCTCTCGGCGCAACTCAGGACGTACTTGACAGAGCAGCTCCCCTCGTTGCAGCGGGCGTAGACGCATTCGTTCTCGACTCAGCACACGGTCACAGCCAGAACATCCTCAAGGCTGTATCAAAAGTTAAGGCTGCATTCCCCCACATTTCACTTATTGCAGGTAACGTTGCAACTGCAGAAGCTACAAAGGCTCTTATCGAAGCAGGTGCTGACTGCGTTAAGGTTGGTATCGGCCCCGGTTCTATCTGTACAACACGTATCGTTGCAGGTATCGGTGTACCCCAGATCACAGCAATCAACGACTGCGCTGAAATGGCAGCTAAGTACGGCATCAACGTTATCGGTGACGGTGGTATCAAGTACTCAGGTGAAATTGTTAAGGCTATTGCTGCAGGTGCTTCAGCTATCATGGTTGGTTCACTTGTTGCAGGTTGTGAAGAATCACCCTCAGAGACAGAAATCTATCAGGGTAGAAAATATAAGGTTTACCGTGGCATGGGCTCAATTGCTGCTATGAACAAGGGTAGCAAGGACAGATACTTCCAGGCTAACAACAAGAAGCTCGTTCCCGAAGGCGTTGAAGGTCGTGTACCTTACAAGGGAACACTCGGCGAGACTGTATATCAGATGATGGGCGGTCTTCGTGCAGGTATGGGTTACTGCGGTTGTGCAACAATCGACGAGCTCAAAGAAAAGACACAGTTCATCCGCATCACAAATGCAGGTCTTATCGAGAGCCATCCTCACGACATTTCAATCACAAAGGAAGCTCCCAACTATTCAATGGGCAACAACTAAGAGAATTCGGAATTCGGAATTCGGAATTATGAATTGCGACAAACTAAGGCGGTGTAGGTCAAGTCCTACCCGCCTTTTTGTTTTTGTTGGGACGCGGGGAAGTTTCGCGTTCCTTTTATTTTGCGACCGCCGAGGGAGAAGGATAAGCGAGCAAAGTTTTGTCAAGCTTTTTCAAAAGCTTGTGGGGTGCGGGGCGAAGCCCTGCCACATTAACTTGACTTTTTGAAATTAAAGGAGTAAACTGAGATTATAAATCCAAAGGAGTAAAATAATATGAAAAAGGGAATAATCAAAAACTTACTACTTGTAGTAATTATGGCAGTGCTATGCTTTGCTATTGGTATGACAGCGTGTGCGCAAGACAGAGAAATCGTTGATTCAGGCGAGTGCGGCGCTGAGGGTGACAATGTTATATGGACTCTCTATGATGACGGTGAACTTGTTATCAGTGGCGAGGGAGACATGTGTGATTATTCTCTAGGTTCTTCTCCATTTCGTAGTAACACTGATATTAAAAATATTACTATAGAAAATGGAGTAACGAGCATAGGCAACGGGGCTTTTGCGTTAAATTTCAGTAGAAGTGTTGATATTCCCGACAGTGTTACGACAATAGGCGATTACGCTTTTTATTTTGCACTACACCTTGAAAACGTAACGGTTCCTGATAATATTACAGATATAGGTGAAGGAGCTTTTGTATGTTGTATAAATCTTTTAAATATAAACATCCCTGACAGCGTGACCAAAATTAAAAATAGCACTTTTTTAGGATGTGGAAGTCTCACAAATATAGATATTCCCGATGTAGTAGAAATAATTGAGGAATATGCTTTTGCGGATTGCTTTGGAATTACAGATGTAATAATTCCCGACAGTGTAAAAACGATAGGGAAATACGCTTTTGGAGAAATGTTCTTCCTTGATAAAATATATGTTAAAAGTATGGATGTTGCTTTAGGCGAATATTTTTCCGCATCAGTTGAAAACGCTATAATTACAGGGATTACATATAATGAATTCTTACCTTTATGGAAAGAACATATGATTTATGACATTTATTCTGAGGAATATTTAAAACATGTTTTTCCGGTAAATGAAAAACCTTGGTTTGGCACCATATATTGTCACTCAGGCTCAACGGCTGAAGCATACGCTATCAAAAATGGTGTTGGCTATGTTCTCACTCACTTCTTCGAGGACGAATGGATATATGACTACGATAATTTAGTTCGCGCCCGAAAATGTATTCACTGTAACGAGCTTGAAACTGAAGCAATTGAGCCAATCGACCCCGAAACACCCGATGTTCCTGATGAACCCGTAAAAGAAACTTTTATACAAAAAATCATCAACTGGTTCAGAGACCTTTTCGATAAACTTTTCGGTTGGCTGAAAAGATAACTGCCTTCCCCCCGACATTTCCGTCAGGGGGATTTTTTCGCTCGCCGCGAGGCATTCTTTTTCCTCGAGTGGAAAAAGAATCAAAAACACGCTGTCGCTTCCCCGCGTACCGACAAACTTGACGGAAAATCTGTCTGATGTTATAATTATCTTATCAATGCTGTGCAAGGAGAAAACATTATGGCGCGTTCATCAGTTAAGACTAACAAAAATATATACCACACCACCCGTGAAAACCTTGGACTTACCCGCGAAAAGGCAAGCGAGCTCCTTGAGACTCTGCCCCCCGAGCGCATAGAAAAAATCGAAAACGAAAGAATTGTACCCCACCCCGAGGATATTTTAGCTATGGCAAAAGGCTATAAGGCACCGCACCTGTGCAATCATTACTGCTCTCACGAGTGCCCTATCGGTCAGGTCTATGTGCCCGAAATCCAAAGCAAAGCTTTGTCTGAAATTGTACTGGAGATGCTGGCACACCTGAACTCTATGAATCATAAAAAAGACCGCCTTATTGAAATCACCTTTGACGGAAAGATTGATAAAGACGAGATAGACGATTTCATCTACATTCAGCAGGAACTCGAGCGAATCTCCGTTATGGTGGAAACACTGCAGCTATGGTCAGAAAAAATGCTGGCTGACGGCAATATCGACAGAGCCCAATACGAAAAACGCCTTAGTGCCACAAAATAAAGTTTACAGCAGGGTAACAGTTACCCTGCTGTGTTTTTTTGCCGGAAAGTTGAAAATAAGGGTGAGTATTTTGCTGAAAACTTCATTTATTTTGTTAGTACCCTGCCGTATAATGTAGATAATCCAATGAAACAGAACGAGGTGCTTAAAATGTAAAAGTTTGGATTTATTAAAATGGATATTCCAAGCGACAATTTCCCGCTGTTATATTGACATTTGTCTGGGAATATTCTAATATTATTATAGTATCCATTTCGGATACTGCAACCGGTCAGTTGATCTGAAAGAAAAGGAGGTAGAAATGTGAAAGAAATGACCTTGTTCTGGTTAATTTCTATGGTTGCGCTTTTCATTGTCGAGGCCGCTACGGTAAATCTCGTAACCTTGTGGTTTGCTTTTGGTGCTCTCGGAGCTCTGATTACGTCTCTTCTGGGCGGACAGTTGTGGCTTCAGATTGTGGTGTTTATCGCAGTGACCATCCTCACTCTTATACCCACAAGGAAAATTGCAAAGAAATATTTTAACAGAGGCCATCATCAGCCCACTAACTCCGATATTGTTATCGGTAAAGATTGCGTGGTTACAGAGGATATTGACAATCTTCTTGCAACCGGTGCAGTCAAGTGCCTTGGTAAAGAGTGGACCGCAAGAAGCGAAAGCGGCAAAAAAATAACTACAGGTGAAACAGTGACAGCTGTAGCTATTGAGGGTGTAAAGTTAATTGTACGCCCTAAAGTATCAATCACTGAAAACAACTAAAACTAATTACAAAATGTAAAGGAGAAAAATTATGGGACCTTTCGGATTTGCAGTAATCGCAATTTTATTTTTAATCGTTATAGCAATACTCATCAAAAACATCAGAGTCGTTCAGCAGGCTAAGGCTTATGTTGTTGAGCGCCTTGGCGCGTACCAGACCACCTGGGAAGTTGGTCTTCACTTCAAAATACCTTTCATCGAGAGAGTTGCAAAGATAGTTTCTCTCAAAGAACAGGTTGTTGACTTCCCACCTCAGCCCGTTATCACAAAGGATAACGTAACAATGCAGATTGACACTGTTATTTACTTCCAGATTACTGACCCCAAAATGTACACATACGGTGTTGAGCATCCTCTGACAGCTATCGAAAACCTCACAGCTACTACTCTTCGTAATATCATCGGTGAGCTCGAACTTGACCAGACTCTCACATCACGTGACATCATCAACAGCAAGATGCGTTCTATCCTCGACGAAGCTACAGACCCCTGGGGTATCAAGATCAACCGTGTAGAACTTAAGAACATTATGCCTCCCAGAGAGATTCAGGATGCCATGGAAAAGCAGATGAAAGCTGAGCGTGAGCGCCGTGAATCAATCCTTAAGGCTGAAGGTGAAAAGAAGAGTGCTATCCTTCTTGCAGAAGGTGAAAAAGAGTCAGCTATCCTTCGTGCTGATGCTCAGAAACAAACCAAAATCCTTGAAGCTGAAGGTCAGGCTGAAGCTATCATCAAGGTTCAGCAGGCTACCGCTGAAGGTATCCGCCTTCTCAATGAAGCAGGTGCCAGTGAAGAAGTTATCAAGCTTCGTGCTCTTGAAGCTTTCCAGGCTGCAGCCGACGGCAAAGCAACCAAGATTATCATCCCCTCTGAAATTCAGGGCCTTGCAGGTCTTGCAACATCCTTTAAAGAGGTTATAAGCGACGCAAAATAAGTTCAACAAAGTTTGTTAAATAAATATTAATCATCGCAGGCAACTATTGACGGATTGATATAAAAACATTAAAATAAATCCAGTAAATGTTTTTTTGATTTTTTTCATAGTTACCTCATTTAACAAAATACCCGACCAGATGGCCGGGTATTTTGTCGTTTATATTTGTCTTACGGTTATTTCTCCTGCAAACAGAGTTTTCATCTCACCACGGTCTGTTTCCACTATCAGATGACACATATCATCTATATCCACAGCCCTGGCTTCATAGACACTCTCGCCCTGAGCAACTCTGACAGTTTCACCGATAAAAAAGAGTCTCTCGCGGTATTCCTTCAGGTACTCCCTGTCGTTAAGCTTTTTATAATAAGTAACAAAGTTGTTTATTATCTCTGCAATAAACTCATTTTTCTTTTCGGGGTCAAGATTTATAGAAGAGGCAATATCTTTTATTTCCTCAGGAAAACCGCCTTGAGGCTCACTGAGATTTATACCTATACCAACAACCGCATAGTCCAGCACACTGCCGTTTTTTGAAAGGGCAGCTTCCGTGAGTATACCTGCTACTTTTTTTCTACCGATGTATATGTCATTTACCCACTTTATCTGCGTAGTGTTGTTGGTGCATTTTTCTATAGCTAAGGCAGTAGCAACAGCTGCAATTGTGGTCAGCAGAGTGCACTCTTCGGCAGGGTACGTCGGACGAAGTAATATGCTCATATAACAGCCACTGCCATCCGGAGAGAAAAAACTTCTGCCTTTGGTACCCTTACCTTTGGTCTGACTCTCTGCAATAAGCACGGCAATTTCATCCGCACCCTCTGTGGCGCGCCTTTTCATTTCATCGTTGGTTGAAGAAATACACTCGATTGTATCAACTGCTATACCATCGTATTTAAGATAACTGCCTATCTGTATTTTATCAGCTTTCATTAACTACACCTGTCTTTATATAAAAAACCGCCCGAGGAATGCCTTAGGCGGTTTCGATGTCTGAGTTATTATTTTTTGAATGTTACAAAGAATGTATTCAGGAAGAACACTATTGTCTGACCGATAAACTCGATAAGTGCGGGAGCAATTCTGTCTTCGTCAACATTAAGGTCTGACACAACTGATCTGTTGAAAAGGTCCTTGAGAATACCATTACCCTTGTTTGCACCGAGGTCATTTGTTACATCAGCCAAAATCATATGTAAAGCGAGCTCGCCTGCAAGGTGATTATATGACATAAGAGTATAAAGTCCGTCACCTTCCATCATACCGTCTGCAAGTGCGAGTTCGTTACACTTATTGAAAACTTTCTGAGTTGCGTTAAGGAAAACTCTTGCATCAAAGATTTCTTTGCACTGACGAAGGTCAACAGCAACATAGATTGTCTTTCTGCCGTCATCAACAGTTGTGATTCTGTATCTGCATGAATCTGCAATTTTCTGTGACACAGCTTCTACTTCACTGTCTTCAACAAATACAAACTTTGAAAAGAAGTTTGCAACGTCTTCGGGAGTCTCAGCTTCTTCAGCAACAGCTTCAACAAGTGCTTCACTGACTTCAACACTGTCACCGTCAACAAAAGCAGTAGCGGCAGCTTCAACTGCAGCAACAAGCTCTGTATCAGTGAGAGCATCATCAGTGGCTGATGCGGGCAAAACGAATGTAAATGTCATAATAAACACGAGAATGAGTGAAATAAGTTTTTTCATAATTATTCCTCCTTAAAATTGTGTTTAGATTATACTACAGCAAAAAGGTCTTTGTCAAGATTCATATTACTGCTCAAAATAAAAAAAGCCGCCTTATGCGACTTCCACTTAAATATTAATTCTTACATAAAATAGAAATAACCCCCGGACCGATGTTTCTTTACACATCTTTTATGGTCGGGGGGTTATTTCTGACTGCTCTTAATATCTAGCATCTTTTGTTATCCTCTCTTTCTACAGATTATGCCTTCTTTTTTCAGAACTTATCAGATACCTTCTTCTTCATATTTTTCTATTTCTTCAGCATCTAATAATATCTTTTTGTGAAGGTCTTTGTTTTCGGCTTTTAAGATTTAGAAGGATTTGACTTACTTAATTAATTTTACGGATTTTAATTCATCTTCCTTTTTATCTTAATTGCCTTTCAGGTTTTTAGTTGTACATTGGTACCACCTTTCCCTTTCTGTGACTATAATATAACATAAATTTTCAGGGATTTCAATACTCGTTTTGTACAAAGTTAACTTAATTTCTTTATGCAATTCGCAGAAACTATGAAAATTGACGAAAATCTATTGACTTTGCCTTATAGATTTGCTATTATGGATATGTTGGGGTTACTGTACCCCGCTTTTTTGTTGTAAAGTGTCAAAACGCCTTGACAAAAAGGGTGCTTTTGCATATAATATCAACATACTATTTAAACCGATGATTGAGAGTAGTAGCATAGACAGAAGCTTACAGAGAGCCGACTACGGTGGAAAGCGGCAGTGGACTTTTATGTGAATGGACTCATGAGGGTGGCCCGAAATTACAGTAGGCGTCAACGGAAACTCTAACCGTTATGATGAGAGCGTATAATTGTACGTGATACCAATAAGGTGGCAAACAGATTACCTGTTCCTTTTTGGAGCAGGTATTTTTTATTCTACTACAATCGAAAGGATGATATATAATGGAAGAAAAAATCATTGTACCCGAAAATCCTCAGCCTGAAAAAAGAAAGAAAATACTTTCCTGCATTCAGCCCTCAGGTATCCCCACTCTCGGCAACTACCTGGGCGCACTCAAAAACTGGAAGCTTCTCAGCGACGAGTTTGACAGCGCATTTGCAGTAGCAGACTTACACGCTATCACAGTCCGTCAGGATCCTCAGAAGCTCAGAAAGCAGATTATGGAAGTTTTTGCACTTCTTCTTGCTATCGGTCTTGATCCGGAAAAGAACATTGTGTTCATTCAGAGCCAGGTACCCGCTCACGCTCAGCTTGCTTGGATACTCAACTGCTACACACAGTTCGGCGAAATGTCAAGAATGACACAGTTCAAAGACAAGTCACAGTCACACGCAGACAATATCAATGTTGGTCTTTTCTCATACCCCGTACTTATGGCAGCCGACATACTTCTTTATCAGGCTGACCTTGTACCCGTTGGTGCTGACCAGAAACAGCATCTTGAAATTGCAAGAGACATTGCTAACCGCTTCAACGGTATCTACGGCAAGACTTTCACTATCCCCGACCCCTATATCGGCAAGCAGGGTGCTAGAGTTATGTCACTTCAGGACCCCACTAAGAAGATGAGCAAGTCAGACCCCAATCCCAAGAGCTATGTCAGTGTATTCGACACACCTGAAACTATTATGAAGAAAATCAGAAGCGCTGTTACAGACTCTGAGGGCGGCGTATACTACGGTGACGGTAAAGACGGCGTAAACAATCTTATGGGTATCTACTCCTGCTGTACAAATCTTTCCTACGAACAGATTGAAAGAGAGTTTGCTGGTAAGGGTTACGGCGACTTTAAGAATGCTGTCGGTGAAGCTGTAGTAGAAGAACTCAGACCCGTACGCGAGAGATATGAGATGTATATGAAAGACCAGGCGTACCTCAAGGAAGTTGCAGCAAAGGGTGCCGCAACAGCATCAAGAGTTGCAGACAGAACCCTCAGCAAGGTTATGAAAAAGTGCGGTTTTGTTCTCCCCTGATTAAAATGATTGCACTGTAAAGGTTTTTATCTTTTAATTATTGAAATTATCCCTTGACACAGTGCTCACATTATATTATTATTAAATGTAACAATTCAAAAAAATTCAGACTCTTATATAAATGAAAGGAGCTAATCACAATGCTCAAGAACACAGAAAAAACAATGGAAAAACTCGTTGCTCTTTGTAAGGGCAGAGGTTTCGTATACGCAGGTAGTGAAATCTACGGCGGTCTTGCAAACACATGGGACTACGGCCCTCTCGGTGCCGAGCTTAAGAGCAATATCAAAAAGGCATGGCTCAAGAAGTTCGTTCAGGAAAACCCCTACAACGTAGGCCTTGACTCAGCTATCCTTATGAATCCTCAGACTTGGGTTGCATCAGGTCACCTTGGCGGTTTCTCAGACCCTCTTATGGACTGTAAAGAATGTAAGACAAGACACAGAGCTGACAACCTTATCGAAAACTTCGACGGTACAAACGTTGCAGGCTGGTCAAACGAAGAAATGACAGCTTACATCAACGAAAAAGGCATTACCTGCCCCGATTGCGGTGCTCAGAACTTCACAGATATCCGTCAGTTCAACCTTATGTTTAAGACTTTCCAGGGCGTTACTGAAGACAGCAAGAGTGAGCTTTACCTCAGACCCGAAACAGCTCAGGGTATTTTCGTAAACTTCGCTAACATCCAGAGAACAACAAGAAGAAAGATCCCCTTCGGTGTTGCTCAGATCGGTAAGTCATTCCGTAACGAAATCACTCCCGGTAACTTCATCTTCCGTGTACGTGAATTTGAACAGATGGAGCTTGAATTCTTCTGCAAGCCCGGAACTGACCTTGAATGGTTCGACTACTGGAGAAGCTACTGCCGTGATTGGCTCTACAGCATCGGCCTTAAGGAAGAAAACGTAAGACTTCGTGACCACGACCCCGAAGAGCTTTGCTTCTATTCAAAGGCTACAACAGACTTCGAGTACCTCTTCCCCTTCGGTTGGGGCGAACTCTGGGGCGTAGCTGACAGAACAGACTATGACCTTACACAGCACTCAACAGTATCAGGTAAGACTCTCGACTACTTCGATCCCACAACAAACGAAAGATACATCCCCTATGTTGTTGAGCCCTCACTCGGTGTTGAAAGACTTTTCCTTGCAGTTATGACTGAAGCATACGACGAAGAAGTTGTTGACGCTGAGAAGAACGACACAAGAGTTGTACTTCACTTCCACCCTGCACTTGCTCCCATCAAGGCAGCAGTTCTTCCTCTTTCAAAGAAGCTGAACGACGGTGCAACAGAAGTATTCCATGCTCTTCAGAAGAAGTTTATGGTTGAGTATGACGATGCAGGTTCAATCGGTAAGAGATATCGTCGTGAGGACGAAATCGGTACACCCTTCTGTATCACATATGACTTCGAGAGTGAAGAAGACGGTTGCGTAACAGTTCGTGAAAGAGACACAATGCAGCAGGAAAGAATCAAGATTGATGATCTCGTTGCTTACATCGAAGCTAAAATGGAATTCTGATCTATAAAGTTAAACAGCAGGTACAAATCAGTACCTGCTGTAATTTTTTACTGTTCAATTTTAAGAAGCATTCTTGCAAGCTTAAGATAGAATGCGTGTAACTTTTTCTTATTGGCAAGCAAGCCTACCGCTCCGCCGTGATCACACTGAAGCACAGGCATCACATTCCATATACCCTTTACCATCTCACCATCGAAATCTCTCGCTGGCTCATCAGCAGGATGCTTTGCTGATGGTACATTAACAAGTCCGTCGTTTTCGCGCCAGCTCTCATCAAAGGTAATTCCGTAGTCATCTTTTGGTAAGTCGAGCTTTACGAGAGCTTCGCTGAAAATCTGAAGAAGTGGGAATGTCATATTCTTAGGCTTATATTTTTCGCCTACACACCCGTTTGCCGCATATGAGAAATAATAGACATTTTCACTGATTTCAATTAACTCATTGAGTTCATGAGCACCCTTGAGAGACAAGTCTGAGAGTACGTAGTCCTCACCGTCTCTGACTCTATTCATTGCAGTAATAAGCTTATCCGGTTCAAACTCGCCCTCTACAGGAGTGAGACCAAACTGCTCGAACTGATAGTCAACAAATTTTCCGTGAAGAGGTGTTCTGCCGAGCATACCCATTGCAAAGTCTGTAAATCTGCCCATTGTGTGCACAAGATTATGGTCATCGACTAACTGATAAAGAGTCGAGCCGTTGTTGGGACTGCAGATGCAGGTAACACTGGCAATATAGTCTTCTTTACCACCAGTAAAAAGCGGTGAGATATCATCGGGATCAGTTGCATTTTTTTCGGTTTCGTCACCGTAAGTCAACAGATGTGTCAGAAGTCTTATTACCTGACCGCCATGGCTGTGACCGATGAGATGCACCTTTCTTTCACCGAAGCCTTCACAAAGAGGCTTTTTATATGTTCTGCCAAAACGTCTGTGACCGTGAGCCTTTGAGTGAGCCTCACCGTAATCGACTCTTGTACCCATAAGCTGAGCATAAAGCTCGCAGGCATTATCCCAGGCACTGCTGACAGGTCCGACTGAAGCGCAGTGGCACTCGAAATTGCTTTTGGTCAGATACTCACGCAGGTTGCCTGTTGAGCCACCCCAATAAGGTGCCACCTTATCGACACCGACAGCATCGCCCCAACCAAACATACCGTGCACAAAAATCAAGGGGTACTTGTTGTAAATTTTCATCTTATCATCCCTCTTCATAATAAACTCAATATATAGTTATTTTATCACCAGCACACACAAAATGCAATAGCTTTTGCTCCGAAAGAAAATCTTTTCAGCACAAATTTACTCAAAGTGTTGCAAAAAAGCTCCCGCAAAAATGCAGGAGCTTTTTTACTGGAGCTGGAAACGTGACTCGAACACGCGACCTGCGCATTACGAATGCGCTGCTCTACCAACTGAGCTATTCCAGCGAATGTGAATATTATTATACTCACATCAGGCACTTTAATCAAGAGGTTTAGGAAAAATAATTAGGCTTGCTTTGGTACGCGGGTCACTTATCAGAGGGTGATAGTTTTTGCCCGCCGGGGAAATAAGCAAAAAAATAAGTGATAACAAATAACAGCTATCACTTGATTTCTATTTTATCCATTGCAAACTCAAGAGCCATTGCAATTAGTTCATTTCTGCTTCGGTTAGTTTCACCGGCAAGCTTATCATAATAATCAACTATTGTCTGATCAACTCTTATGGTGAACATAACAGGATTTGTCTTTTTCGATATTGTAAGAGTTTCTTTATTCTTTTCCATTTCCAACACCTCTTTGGTTTAATTGTATAACACAATTATCCTTATAAGTATGTGTAATATATGTTGACTTTTAAACATACGAGAGGTATAATCAAATTGAAGATACCTCTAGAAAGGAGTTAAAAGCCTATGTAAGAACTAACAATTACAGTTTTGTAATAACAAGGATTATTACACATAAAATACACGTTTAAGTGGTATTATGCAGATGGTAAGAATTACCAAAGAAAGGATGAAAAATATGAAAAAGATATTTACTTTACTTTCAGCTATTATATTAATGCTGGCAGTGTCACTTTGTTTCAATGCAAGTGCCGCAGAAGAAAAAGTAGTAATCGACAATGTTGTTTATGAGCTCACGAGCCAGAAGTATTCTTATGATAGTCTGGATTACGGTGAGCACTATGCAGTAACCGACTTTATTGAAGACGAAACATTAGCTGAAACAACAACTAAAATCAATATTGTTGACGAGATAGACGGCATTGAAGTTAAGGCAATTGTAACAAACTTCGATGAACACGACGGTGATGAGATACATTATGAAAGATATAATCAAAAGTATCCGAGTGTAACAAAGGTTTCTATTCCCGGCACAGTCAGATATATCAGTGACTTTGCTTTTACTTTCTTCCCAAGTGTGGAAAAACTTTATTTTCCCGCTGAGCTTGAGAGAATTGGCTTTGGTGCTTTTGAGGGAATGGAATCATTGAAAGCTATTACATTACCTGCAGGTGTTGCATATATACCCGAAAGGGCTTTCAACGATTGTAAAAATCTCGAAAAAGTGGTTGCACACGGTGATATTACAAGTATAGGTGATTCGGCTTTTTACGGCTGTGAAAAACTTGCCTCTTTTGATTTCAAGGATACCATTAAATATTTAGGTGATAGTTGTTTTTCAGGCACGGCCATAACAAAGGCTGTCATACCTGAAAATGTTGAAACTGGTATTGAAGGCGGAGCCTTCTGGAATTGTAGCAAGCTTGAAAAAATAGTTTTTGAAAATACAAGTGACGAAAAAGAAGACTATGTAACTCTTGACTGTTATGATGATTTTGGCAGATGCAACAATGTAAAAGCGGTTTATATAAAGACAATTCCGACAAAAACTATTAGTTTTAATATTAAAACCTCAGATGATATGCCTCTTCTGAAAGACATATACTTTGCAGGCTCAGAAGAAAAATGGAATGCACTGACTTATGAAACAGACAGAGATACTCTTGAGGCAAGAGGTGTCAAAATCCACTTCTTATACAGACACAATCATAATTACACATTGACTGACAAAGAGGCAACATGTAGTGAAATTGGTAAAGAAATCTACTCTTGTGAGTGTGGCAAAACAAAAACATATACATACAGCAAAGATGCAGATAATCATATTTCTGATAAATGGACTATCGTTACAAATCCCACACTGACAAAAGAGGGCAGTAAAAAAGGCTATTGTAATATCTGCAAAAAGAATATAACTCTAGCTATTGCAAAATTAAAGTTGGATACACCTGAAAACTTAAAAGCAACCCAAAGCAGCAGTGTTATAAGACTGACATGGAATAGTGTAGAAAATGCAACAGGCTACAGAATTTATCAGTTTAACGAAGAAACAGAAAAATACGAAAAAATTGCTTCTGTAAAGGGCAAAACCGTTTATAGAGTTACAGGTCTTGAGCAAGGAAAAAAATATATGTTCAAGGTTAAGGCATATATAAAAGACAAAGACGAAAATATAGGCTGGAGTAAGGCAAGCAGTGCTCTGAAGACAGGAACTGAACCCGGCAAAGTAAAAATAACATCAGCTACCGTTCTTAAAAACGGCAAGGTGAAACTGACCTGGACATCTGCAGGTGAAGATGTTTACTATTCGATTTATTACTCTCTCAAGAAGAATGGCTATGAGACTTCTACCGGATGGACCAACGATTTGTCAGCTGAGGTTAATGCATATGGCAATCCGTCATATGTCAAGGTTTATGCTTATGGTGTGATATATGATGAAGATGGTTCAAGACGAGTTGATATAACACCTGAAACTAAAGTATACGATGTAGTTAAAGTTACATATGAATAAATAAACTAAAACGGCGGGATAACACCTGCCGTTTGCTCTTTTTCCCACCCGCGTACAAAACACTTGACAAAAATTTCTCTGAGTGATACAATAATCCCGACATAAGAATATTTACTGGGGGTGCTGATTTTATCGGCTGAGATTATACCCATAACCTGATTCGGATAATACCGACGTAGGCTAAGTAAGATGCTCTTGATTTTCACACCACCTTTATACGGGTGGTGTTTTTTGTTTCCTCTGCCGGCGAGGAAGAGCTGAAACTCCGCAGGAATTTTCCTATGTTAATAATTAATAAGGAGTGTCATATTATGACAGCAAGTATTGCAATTCAGGTTTTACCTAAAACCGACAGCGAGGAAGAACTTATACGTATAGTCGATGAAGTCATCGCCTATATCGCATCCACAGGTCTCAACTATTATGTGGGGCCTTTTGAGACAACTATTGAGGGCGAAAGCTATGACGAGCTTATGGCTATAGCTACCAACTGCCAGAAAGTCGCTATCAACGCAGGTTGCGACAGTGTATCGGCTTATATCAAAGTTGTCTACCGCCCTGAAGGTGAGGTTTTAACCATTGACAAAAAAGTATCAAAACATCATAGGTAAAATTGCACCCATAGTGTCTTTACTTGTGCTGAGTGCACTGTGGCTCTTTGTCAGCGAGGGTGAAATTATACCCTCATATATGCTGCCGTCTCCCGTCGATGTTGTACGCGCTTTTATCGCAGACTTCTCTGTGCTTATGTCCCACGCATTTGTCACAGTACAAGAGGCGCTTTACGGTCTTGCTATCGGTACAGGTCTCGGCTTTGTCATTGCAGTTTTAATGGACCGCTTTGACTTTCTCTATAAGGCTCTGTACCCTGTACTTGTCATCACCCAGACTATACCTACTATAGCTATAGCTCCATTGCTTGTTTTGTGGATGGGATTTTCTATGGCACCGAAAATTACTCTTGTGGTGCTTACAACATTTTTCCCTATAGCTATATCTTTGCTTGACGGCTTCAGAAGTGCCGACCCCGACAGCATAAATCTTATAAGAAGTATGGGTGGCGGTAACTTTAAGATTTTCCGTCATATCAAGCTCCCCGGTGCTATGGAGCAATTCTTTTCGGGGCTTAAGGTTTCTGCATCATACAGCGTTGTGGGTGCAGTTATCTCCGAATGGCTCGGCGGTTTTGAGGGGCTCGGTGTATATATGACAAGAGTAAAAAAAGCTTATGCCTTTGACAAGATGTTTGCGGTAATCATTCTCGTATCTTTAGTCAGTCTTGCTCTTATGGGCATTGTTGCTATACTGAAAAATATCGCTATGCCATATAAGAGAAAGAAATAAGAAAGGATTATATTATGAAAAAATTTATAGCAGTTATGCTTTCTCTTATTTTTATCTTTGCTCTTTGCGGTTGCTCAAACAATACCGAAAAGGATAGCGACCTCAAAGAAATTACTCTGTGTCTTGACTGGACACCTAACACTAACCATACAGGCTTATATGTTGCTGACAAGCTCGGTTACTATGAAGAGGCAGGCTTAAAGGTTACAATTGTGCAGCCTCCCGAGGGTGGCGCTGAAATTATGACAGCCTCAGGTCAGGCACAATTCGGCATCTCTGCTCAGGATTCTCTTGCAGCTAACTTTGCTTCCGATGAGCCTATGGCTATCACCGCTGTGGCAACAATCTTACAGCACAACACATCGGGTATAATTTCCCTTGACTGCGAGTCTCCCAAAGACCTTGAAGGCAAACGCTACAGCACTTGGGACAGCCCCACTGAAAAGGCTATGATAAAATACATTATGGAAAAAGACGGCGGTGACTTCTCAAAGGTAGAACTTATACCAAACGTCATCACCAATGAGGCTGAGGCTCTCAGACACGGCGACACTGATTCCGTGTGGATTTACTATGCTTGGTCAGGTATAAATGCTGAGATTACAGAGCTTGATTTTGAGTATTTCAATTTCGCTGATATTGACAGTGTACTTGATTTTTATACTCCCGTAATTATAGCTAATGACGCTTTCCTTGAAAGTGACCCTGAAACTGCTAAGGCCTTCCTTACAGCCACAGCAAAGGGTTATGCATATGCTATCAATAACCCCGAAACAGCTGCAGAAATATTGATTGAAGCAGATGAAACCGGCTCGCTTGTAGGCTCAGAGGAGCTTGTGCTTGAGAGTCAGAAGTGGATAAGTAAACAATATATTGCCGACGCTGACAGTTGGGGAGTTATCGACCCTGAGCGTTGGGATGCGTTTTACAAGTGGCTCAGCGACGAAGGCCTTGTAGAAAAACCAATCCCTGCAGGCACGGGCTTTACAAACGATTATCTTTCATAAGGATTTTATTATGGAAAAACTTACAGCAAAAAACATCACCGTCTCATATGAGGGCGAAAACGTAATTGAAGATATAAACATCCACCTTGATGAGGGCGAGATAGTGTCTCTCTTAGGTGTCAGTGGCAGCGGTAAAACTACCCTTTTCAATATACTCTCGGGAATAGCTTTACCCGACAGCGGCCAGGTACTTCTTGATGGCGAAGATGTAACAGGCAAAACAGGTAAAATGAGCTATATGCTGCAAAAAGACCTGCTTTTGCCACACTATACTGTCCTTGACAATGTTGCTTTGCCTCTTATAATTTCAGGTGAAAAGAAAAAAATCGCCCGCGAAAAGGCAAGTAAACATTTTGCTTTCTTTGGCCTTGAAGGCACAGAAAAGAAATATCCTCATCAGCTTTCAGGCGGTATGCGTCAGCGAGCTGCTTTCCTGAGGACTTACCTAGCATCAAAGGGTGTCGCTCTTCTCGACGAGCCTTTCAGTGCACTGGATACCATCACAAAAGCAGCTGTGCATCAGTGGTATCTCGACATTATGAAAGAGATTAAGCTCTCAACTCTCATAGTCACCCACGATATCGACGAAGCTATTCTGCTATCTGACAGAATTTATATTCTTTCTGGCAAACCCGGCAGGATAAGCGATGAAATCATTATCGACTTACCAAAGCCACGAAACAACTCTCTCGTGATGGAAGAAGAATTTCTCACATACAAACGAAAAATTGTTGAAAAGATAGCTTTCAATTTATAACAAAAATTTCACCCTTATATCTTATGTCATTTGTGACAAGATAATAAGGGTGATTTTTTTATGAAAGATAAAAACAAAAAGAGTATCACAGATGCCAATCCTTACAGATTTGACCTGACAGGGGACTTCATCCGCGACGGCCATCAAAAGATTTCAGCCGAAAAAAACCGCATACAAACTGAAGCAAAAATCAGAAAAGAACAAACCAACTCTAACTAAAAAAACGGGCGACCTGCGCCCGTTACATATTATCTTTTAGAGAAAACACATCCGCAATAGTCTTGTCTGTAAAGTCCGTGCTCTTTTGACAGCTCTGTGGAACGCTTGTAGCCGTTTTTCTTTTTAAAGTCAGATGGCAGATGCCTTACAGAATATATCTCGCCCAGCTCTTCTCCGATTTCGTTGATTTTGTCGGCTCTTTTCAGAGGACTGATAGAAAGTGTGGTAGTGAAATAGTCGAATCCCATTTCCTCAGCCAGCTTTGCTGTGCTTTCAAGTCTGAGTCTGTAACATCTGAAGCATCTCTCCCCACCCTCTTTTTCGCTTTCAAAACCTTTTACCGCATCGTAAAACTCCTTGGGGTCAAACTTACCCTCCAAAAAAGTCACCGGATATTTAAAGTCCATCTCACTGATAAGGCGTCTCGCCTCATCACTGCGAAGAGAGTATTCGCTCTCAGGGTAGATATTGGGATTGTAAAAATACAGAGTAATCTTAAAATATTGCGACAGATACTCGAGACAATAACTGCTGCAAGGAGCACAACATGCATGAAGCAAAAGTGTAGGCACCTCACCCTCGGGTATGCTTTCGATTAACTTGTCGAGTTCCTTCTGATAGTTTCGCATTGATATACCTCGCCATATTCAAAAAGCTGCCGCCATAAGCGACAGCTTTTTCAGTTTAATCAGTCGTTTTCTTCTTCAATCTTCTTGATGATATCCTGGGGGATAGCTTCACCGTGCTTTACAAACATAAGAAGAATAATCGCAAGGGCAAACATTATCGGGCTGTAATAGAACAGTGACATATATGTGCCGGCAAACATTCTGATAAAGCCGTAAACAATGGGTGATGCAATCTGAGCTGAGAATGTTGCAGTGTAGTAGTAACCAGTGAATGTACCGACTTTTTCGATACCACCGATTTCGAGTACAAGGGGAAGTGTGTTAACTGTGATGAACATATTAGCAGCACCGCCAAGAATAAGAACGGGATAAATGAGTACTCTGAGAATAGCTGTTACACTGTCAACTGTGTCAATAATAGCGCTGAGTGCAACTTCAAAGTTCTCTGTCTCTGTTGCGAGGATTTCATTTGATACTCTGATAATATCTTCATAGATGCCTTCGCCAAGAGTTGCAACAAGGTTTGCATCATAAACTTCATAGTAAGCTTCTGTGCCTTCTATTGCGTTACCGCCCTTATATGCAAGATAGCCTTCGATTGTGAGCACCTCTTTTTCATCAAGAGTTCTGCCATCAATCTGAGCCTGAGTGCTAAGGTCAGCATTGTAGGCGTTGATGTTTTCATCAATAGCAATGTATGCGTTATTGACTGAGATATAGTCGTTGATTGAAAGATCCTTTGCACCGAGCATGCCTACGAATACACCGAAGAATACGATAAATGCTACAAGGAATACTGCAAGACCTGCAATAATTGTCTTCTTTCTGCCGAACTTTGTACCCATCTTACCTGCAGGGATAGCAGCTGCACCTGAGCATACTGCGAAGATAAGCATAATAAATGTTGCTTCGGAGGTAATCATATGAAGGATTTCCTGAGCGAAGAGTGAGAAGAATGTTGTGATAGCATTTGACGCACAGAAGAGGAAGAAGAGTGTGCCGAGCATAAATACAAGACTCTTTCTTTCACCGCTTGAAAGCTTCATAGCCTTAAGTTCAGCCTTCTTCTGCTTAGCAGCTTCTTTCTGAGCTTTCTTGAGAGCTTTCTGGTCGGCGTACTGATTATTATCAGCCTTGATTCGGATGCTTGTATCTTCTTCCTTAACAAAGAAGAGAAGTACCAGCATACCAATGATCATAATAAGTGAACCTACGATAAATACATAGGGGAATGATACTGTTTCGTCAGCCTTGATTTCTGCCTTGCTGTAACCTGCAAAGAGTGTGCAAAGTGCTATACCGATTGTACCTGCAACCATACCTACAGCTGAACCGATACCACCCATAAGGTTGATGATAGCGTTACCCTCACTGCGAAGCTCGGGAGGTGTAAGGTCGGGCATAAGAGCAACAACGGGAGCTCTCCAGAGTGACATTGAGAAAACAAAGAGGATAACCACAAGCATTGTTGCGGGAAGCTGCATAGCTCCGGTTGTGTTGAGCGCAACTATAGGAATAAGAGCAAACAGAAGAGCCGAAATCGGAGCACAAGCAACGATGAAGGGACGGCGCTTACCGAGCTTTGAATGACAGTTGTCAGAAAGCTTACCGAAGGTAGGCTGGAAAATAACACCGAAGATGTTATCGAAGGTCATAATGATACCGATGAAAAGAGGTACCAATGAGAAACCACCTGATGCGGAAATTGTACTCTGACCCTGTGCTTCTGCAAATTCGCCGATCCAGGGAATAGCGCTTGCGAGTTTAGCACTGAGAGTTGTTACAAGATCACTTTCCGAGAGAATCTTGTTAAGGATTTTTGTGATGTACGGGTCGTATATCGCCCATGCGATTGATGTTGCCAGGAAACCGAAACCTGTGAGTATGGTCTTTGGCACGTTAAGCTTCTGAGCTTTCTGTTCTTTAGCCATGTCAAAAGCTCCTTTCTTTTTCTAAGTACTACTGAAAAAAATCAGTTACTATTATTATAGCTTTTTGTTTCGACAATTTCAACACATAAAACCAAATTCGTCATAATGTACATTATAATATTTGTGTAATTATGCAATAAGTCCTAAAAAATAAAGCGGTGATTCAATCACCGCCTATACTTATAAATCAGCAATAATAAAGCTTAAGTGCATCAAGACAGATAGCCGCAAGCTTGCCGCCGTATGCTGCGCCGCAATCGATTGCTATGTGGCCGTTTTTGGAATAAACCTTACCCATCAGTTTCTGATTGATTGCAACTGTGGGAGTGTGACCTGTGATGAGATACTTATTTTTGAAATAAACCTTTGAGTAATCTGTCTTTGCAAAAACAAAATCCTCTTCGCTGTAATCTTCAAGGTCTTTATCAGGCTCAAAGTTGTCTATGCCTGCGTGAGTAAGAACAAAGGTCTTGCCACCTGCCTCAACTTCTTCATATGCCTGAAACTCTGAGAGATAATCAATGATACCCTCTTTTTCGTCGCTGTCGAGGCTGAGGAAATCGCTTATAGTCTTTTCGCTTTTCATTGTCAGCCACTTTTCAAGTTCAGCTTTGTCATCACCTGAAAGCATAGCCTTTGCCTCATCGAGATTTTTAGCATCGCTGATAAGGGGAAGAATCTTTCTTGCCATATACTCGTGTTCACCAAGTACAGGGTAGATATTGGCACGGTACATCATATCCTGCAAAATCTCAACTGAATCTTCACCGATATCGATTACGTCACCGAGGACAAAAACTGCATCGGTTTCTTTAGGTGAAATTTTGTCGAGCATTTCATCGTATTTCTCTTTGTTGCCGTGAATGTCGCCGATTACATATATCATATGATTCTCTCCCTTTTATTTAGTAATAAGTAATTCGTTATTCTCAAGGAACTCGTCGTAGGTTTCCTTTCTGTCATATACGCCGTCAGCTCTGAACTCGATAATTCTATCTGCTATAGACTGTACAAACTGATGGTCGTGTGAGGTAAAGAGAAGTGCACCCTTGAACTTGATAAGAGCATTGTTGAGGGCTGTGATAGACTCAAGGTCAAGATGGTTGGTAGGCTCATCAAGAATGAGTACATTCGCACCGCTGAGCATCATTTTGCAGAGCATACAGCGTACTCTCTCACCACCGGAAAGCACCTTAGCTTTCTTTGTTGCCTCTTCACCTGAGAACATCATTCTGCCAAGCCAGCCTCTTACGTCAGTTTCAAACTGAAGATCGGAATATTTTCTTATCCAGTCAATCAGGCTGTCTTCAACACCGTCAAAGAAAGCTGAGTTATCACTGGGGAAATACGCCTGAGATGTTGTAACACCCCACTTGAATGTACCCTCATCGGGTTCGAGCTCACCTGTGATAATCTTAAAGAATGTTGTCTTAGCTACAGCGTCAGTACCTACAAAAGCAACCTTTTCATTGGGTCTGATGGTAAAGCTGACGTTATCGAGAACTTTTCTGTCACCGATAGTTTTGCTAAGGCCCTCAACTACGAGCATATCGTTACCGATGTCTCTGTCAGGCTTGAACTCAACAAAGGGGAAACGTCTTGAGGATACGGGCATATCTTCGAGTACAAGGTTATCGAGGAGCTTTTTACGGCTTGTAGCCTGCTTTGATTTTGATGCATTAGCGCTGAATCGTGCAATAAACTCCTGAAGCTCTTTCATCTTGGCTTCAGTTTTCTTATTCTGCTCACGAAGCTGTCTCTGAGCCATCTGAGTGTACTCGTACCAGAAATCGTAGTTACCTACATACATTGTGATTTTACCGAAGTCGCAGTCAGCAATGTGTGTGCAGACCTTGTTGAGGAAATGTCTGTCGTGGCTGACAACAATAACGGTGTTTTCGAAGTTCATAAGAAATTCTTCCAGCCAGGCAATAGCTGCAACGTCAAGATGGTTGGTAGGCTCGTCGAGAAGAAGAATGTCGGGGTTACCGAAAAGAGCCTGAGCAAGAAGAACTTTAACTTTCTGCTCACCTGTAAGCTCTTTCATGAGCATATAGTGGAATTCATTGTGGATACCGAGAGCATTAAGGAGAATTTCAGCATCACTTTCTGCGCTCCAGCCGTCCATTTCAGCAAACTCTTCTTCGAGCTCACTGATACGAATACCGTCTTCTTCGGTGAACTCTTCTTTTGAGTAGAGTTTTTCTTTTTCGTCCATAATCTCAATGAGCTTTTCATTGCCCATCAGAACAGTTCTTATAACATCATATTCATCATATGCGAAGTGGTCCTGCTTTAAAACTGAAAGTCTCTCACCGGGAGTAATAGTTACATAACCCTTATTAGGTTCAATTTCACCTGAGAGAATCTTGAGGAAAGTACTTTTACCTGCGCCGTTGGCACCGATAAGACCGTAACAGTTACCTTTTGTGAAATTGATTGATACACTTTTAAAAAGCTCTCTTCCGCCATACTGAAGAGTTACATTATTTGTGCTTATCATATCATCACTTCCTTTTAATATAATTTTGGCGTTAACTTTTTTATTATACCACAAATTAAAGCAAAAGCAAAGAATAAAAAGTAAAAATTTGCCTTTTGCTGTGTATATATCACCAACATTGGTGCAACTGTGCAGGAGCCGCTGCCCACCCACATCGCAGACTTACCCATACAAAAAGACGGTTGCCTTTGCAACCGTCTGATGTTCTTATTTCATCATTCTTCTGATTACAGCTTCGCAATCTGCCTTGTCCATAATCTTGGGAACGGGATAAAGAGGATTACCTTCTTTAAGAGCTCTTTCAACGATAACGGGAATATCCTTTTCCTGAACCATATCAAATCCG
>JAZTWC010000030.1:0-6736 GCA_045635665.1 Acutalibacteraceae bacterium | reverse complement strand
ACCTGTGCCTGCTTCGAGGGTACTCTTGGCGATGCTTCTGAGAGCATCTTCATCAAATCTGAGCTCGATACCGTCAATACCGAAAAGATACTGATACTGCTTTGTGAGAGCATTTTTAGGCTCAGTCATAATTTTTACAAGAGCGTCTTCGTCAAGATTATCAAGAGCTGTGATAACGGGAAGACGGCCCACAAGCTCAGGGATAAGACCGAACTTCACAAGGTCATGGTGAATAACCTTGTGCATAACCTTGTCTTTAGCGTATTCATCTTTGGACTTTATCTTGGCACCAAAGCCCATACCTGAGTTGCCGAGTCTCTTTTCAACCTGCTTTTCAATACCGTCAAAAGCACCGGCACAGATGAAAAGAATATTTGATGTGTCAATCTGTATAAATTCCTGCTGAGGATGCTTTCTGCCACCCTGAGGCGGTACATTGGAAACGGTACCCTCAAGAATTTTCAAAAGAGCCTGCTGTACACCCTCACCGCTTACGTCACGGGTAATAGATGTACTCTCACTCTTACGGGCAATCTTGTCGATTTCATCCACGTAAATGATACCTTTTTCAGCTCTTTCAACATCAAAATCTGCAGCCTGAATAAGTCTGAGGAGAATGTTTTCAACGTCTTCACCAACGTAACCGGCCTCTGTCAGTGTGGTTGCATCGGCAATTGCAAAGGGTACATCGAGGATACGTGCAAGAGTCTGAGCAAGCATCGTCTTACCCACACCGGTTGGGCCGAGCATAAGGATGTTACTCTTGCTTATCTCAACATCACCCTTGTTACCTGTATATATTCTCTTGTAATGGTTATAAACGGCAACGCTGAGAGCCTTTTTAGCCTCTTCCTGACCGATTACATATTCATCAAGCTTAGCCTTGATTTCCTGAGGCTTTTTAAGAGAAGTGAAATCAAGATCACTTTCAGCCGCTTTTTCTTCAGCCATATCCTCTATAATACCCTGACAAAGCTCGACACACTGGTCACAGATATATACTCCGGGACCGGCGATCAATGATTTAACATCGTTCTGTTGCTTACCGCAAAACGAACATCTTATGGACTTGTCTTTGATGTCACCATCTCTTGCCATAAAGCTGTCTCCTTTTTATCTTTTATACATAATCTTGTCTACAAGGCCGTATTCGAGAGCTTCTTCAGCTGTCATAAAGTTGTCTCTTTCTGTATCGGCAGCGATAACCTCGATAGGCTTACCTGTATTTTCAGCTAAGATTTTATTGAGCTTAGCCTTTGTTCTGAGGATGTGGTCAGCAACGATTTTAATATCTGTAGCCTGACCCTTAGCACCGCCTGAGGGCTGGTGGATCATAACCTCAGCATTGGGAAGAACGTATCTCTTACCCTTAGCGCCTGAAGAAAGAAGGAAGGCACCCATACTTGCAGCCATACCCATACAGATAGATGAAACATCACACTTGATATACTGCATTGTATCGTAGATTGCCATACCTGCTGTTACACTGCCGCCAGGGCTGTTGATGTAAAAGCTGATATCTTTTTCGCTGTCCTGACTTTCAAGGAAGAGCATCTGAGCCACAACAAGGCTTGCAGTTGCATCGTTAACTTCATCTGAAAGAACGATAATTCTGTCGTTTAAGAGGCGGGAGTAAATATCGTACTGTCTCTCACCACGGTTAGTCTGTTCTACAACATAAGGTACTAATGGCATAAAAATATACCTCCTGATATTATTATAATTGTGGAACTGACAAATTAAGCCAGTTCCACATCATTATAGTTATTCTGTGTTAAATTAACCTTAAATAATCAAGATTATTCAGCGTCAGCAGCAGCTTCTTCTTTCTTAGCTCTGGGCTTTCTTGCTGTTGTAACCTTAGCATTATCCTTTACGAAAGTGATTGCTTTTTCTTTGAGCATATCAGCCTTGAGACCGTCAGCAGGAACAACTTCCTTAATCTTGTCTACTTCCATGCCGTACTGCTCAGCAAACTTCTTGTATTCTGCTTCGAGTTCTTCTTCTGTTACATCGAGAGCTTCAAGAGCAGCGATCTTTTCAAGAGCAAGACGAATCTTAACGTTCTTGAGAGCTGACTCCTTAGCGTTTTCTTTGTACATTTCAACTGTCATACCCATGTACTGAAGGTATGTCTCGAAGTTCATACCCTGCATGCTGAGTCTGTAGTCGATGTCTCTGATCTGGCCGTTGATTTCGTTATCAACCATAACCTCAGGGATGTCACCCTTTACGTTTTCAGCGAGCTTATCGAGAAGCTGCATTTCGATTTCCTTCTCGTTTTCATGCTCTTTGTGGTTCTTGATTTCTTCTTTGATCTGCTTCTTAAGGTCAGCTACTGTATCGCAGTCTGCTGCTTCCTGAGCGAAGTCGTCATCAACTTCGGGAAGCTCCTTAACCTTGATCTCGTGAAGCTTAATCTTGAAAACAGCATCCTTGTCAGCAAGTTCGGGAGTGTACTCTGTGGGGAACTTAACGTTAACATCAAATTCTTCACCGAGAGTGTGACCGATAATCTGCTCTTCAAAGCCGGGGATGAACTGACCTGAACCGATTGTAAGCTCATAGTTTTCGCCCTTACCGCCGTCAAAAGCAACACCGTCAACGAAACCTTCAAAGTCGATAACAGTGATGTCACCGTCAACAACTGCTCTGTCTTCAATGCTTACAAGACGAGCATTTCTCTCTTTGAGCTCTTCGATTCTTGCATCTACTTCTTCATCAGTAGCTTCTACCTTTTTCTTGGTAGCCTTGAGTTCTTTGTACTCTGTGATTTCTACATCAGGCTTAACGAAGATTTCAACTGTCATTGATACACCGTTTTCACCGATTTCTTTAACGTCAGCTGACTTTGTGCCAACCATATCGAGGCCAGCTTCTTTAACAGCTTCTTCTACAGCTTCGCCGAAGCAAAGGTCAAGAGCGTCTTCATAGAGCCAACCCTTACCAAAGAAGTTTTCAGCCATCTTTCTTGTAACCTTACCCTTACGGAAACCGGGAAGCTGAATCTTACCCTTCTGCTTATTGAAAGCTTTGTTCTGAGCAGCTTCAAATGTAGCTGCATCGATCTCGATTTCGAGAGCGTAAACGTTTGTTTCTACGTTGTTTGATGATTTTAAACTCATTTCAAAACTCCTATCTGTGGACATCTTGAGTCCACTGTACATTTTAACCCATATATTATATCAGCATTAAATCAAAATTTCCATAGTTTTTTCAAAATTTTTCCACTAATTGGGGGCAAAAACTAAGAAAATCTGCAGAAATCAGCGAAAATTTAATACCGTCCACTGTATCATTCACACTATGACGGGTTGATTCTCCATGCAAGTGACCGTAATAACAGCGTTTTATGTCGTGTTTTTTCAGCACATCAAATATCTCCTGGCACTTCCCTATCTGCATAACAGGCGGATAATGCAAAAAGACTATCAGGTTATCCCCTAACTTTTTGCCCTCTTCGATAGACTTATCAAGTCTTGATGCCTCACGAAGAAGCACCTTCATATCAGCACTCTTTTCAGCATCGTAGAACCAGCCACGGGTACCGCAAATAACATAGTCACCAACCTTGAAGGCATTGTTGTGAAGTATGCTGATTGAGTCGAGTTTCTCGTTTTCAAGCCAGGCATCCATTTTCCTTTTAGTGTTCCACCAGTAATCGTGATTACCTTTAAGTATAATCTTCTTACCAGGCAGATTATGAATAAACCTGAAATCTTCCAAGGCACCCTCGAGACTCATAGCCCATGATATGTCACCTGGTACCACCACAGTATCATCATCGGTAATAAGACTCTTCCAATTACTTTCGAGTCTTGTAACATAGTCCTGCCAGCCACCGAAAATATCCATAGGCTTATCGTCACTGAGAGATAAATGTGTATCTGCTATTGTAAATATTGACAAAAGAGTTCACCTCTTATCAGATATTAAGCATCTGATATACCTTATTGATCATATCTTCCTTGTTACAGCAGTCTGTAAATCTTGGAGTGCTGCCCTTAAGAGTTGCAAGCTGTCTGGGACACTCTTCACCTGTAACCTCACCTAAAAGCTCAACCTGACGGAATTCATCAGCGTCAGCGGGTACCTCTGAAACAGCACCGAGTACTGCAGCAGAGAACTTATAGGGGTTAGCAGTTGAAGCGATGATAGTCTCTTTGCTGTCACCTGTAGCCTTGACGTACTCATCGTAAACCTTAACAGCTACAGCTGTATGTGTATCGAGAAGATAGCCGTCTTTATAGGTATCAGCGATAGTTTCAGCTGTTTCCTTATCGTCACAGCAACCTGCATCAAAGAGGTCTGTAACAAGAGCCTTAACCTTATCACATACAGTATACTTACCCTCATTTGAAAGCTGAGTCATCCACTCTTTTACAGCATCAGCATTTTCATCTGTAAGGTGATAGAGAAGTCTTTCAAGGTTTGATGAGATAAGAATATCCATTGAGGGTGAAGTTGTTGTGAAGAACTTTCTGTTTCTGTCATAAGTACCACTCTTGAGGAAGTCGGTGAGTACATTATTGGCATTTGAAGCACAGATAAGCTTACCGAAGGGAATACCCATCATCTTAGCATAGTAAGCAGCAAGGATGTTACCGAAGTTACCGGTAGGTACAACAACATTGACCTCATCACCGTTTTTGATAGTACCGTTTTCGATAAGATCACAGTAAGCTGAAATGTAATAAACTATCTGAGGTACAAGACGGCCCCAGTTGATTGAGTTAGCTGATGAGAACATCATGCCGTTTGCATCGAGCTTTGCAGCAACATCTTTGTCGGTAAAGATTTTCTTTACACCGCTCTGAGCATCGTCAAAGTTGCCGTTGATAGCACATACAGCTACGTTTTCGCCTGCCTGAGTTGTCATCTGAAGCTTCTGCATGGGGCTTACACCATCATTGGGATAGAAGACCATAATCTTGGTACCGGGTACATCTTTGAAGCCTTCAAGTGCAGCCTTACCTGTATCACCTGAGGTAGCAACAAGGATAACGATAGTCTTATCTGCAACTGTCTTTTTAGCGGCAGTTGTAAGAAGATAGGGAAGAAGCTGAAGAGCCATATCCTTGAATGCACAAGTAGGACCTCTCCAGAGCTCGAGGATGTTTTTACCCTCAGCGATAGTCTTGATGGGAGACACCTTATCACTTGAGAACTTACCCTTGGCATAAGCTCCGTTCACACACATATCGAGCTCTTCTTCAGTGTAGTCTGTAAGATAGAGAGCGAGGACTTTTTTAGCTCTTGAGATGTAGTCAAGACCTACGAGTGAATCCACGAACTCCTTTGAAATTTCAGGGATACATTCAGGAACAAAAAGACCACCGTCTTTTGAAATACCCTGAGCGATAGCCTGAGCTGAAGTAACCTTTACGCTTTTATCTCTTGTACTTGTATAAAGCATTTTTATACCTCCATTATTTTCAGAGAATTATAATCGGTTTATTGTAACACATTAAAACAAAAAAGTAAAGAGGGTTATTAATTATAAATTATACTTGGCACGCGACGAGTGCTCTACGATATGGCAACTTTTTTCCCGCCAAAAGAGTTGTTGGTGGATGATAAAAAGAGGACCCATCCAAAAGAATAGTCCTCTGTGTAATACTATATTTATAAATAACGTCATTAACGAAAATTAGCCCATAACTCAACATTTGTTTTTTTTGCTAGTTCAGTTGCAGCTTGAGTATATGTAGAATTAGTAACAACTATAGCCTTATTACATTTATAATATTGCTTAGCCGAATAAATTTCTTGTACTGCTTTTATACCTACTGGTTTTGAGTAGTGTTTGCATTGAATGCACACTGTTTCTCCTTTAGAATTCACAGCTAACACATCCGCACCAAAATCACCACTCGACTGTGTAACTTTTATATTTTTATAACCTCTCCCCCTCAATTGTTTCGCTACATATCTTTCAAAATCTATACCACTCATACTAGCCAATTCTTTAGAAGAAGCTTTTGTAACAGAATAATCTGACGGAATAGGTGCAGCTCCTCTTATTTTTTCAAATAATAAAATCGCACCATATAAAGGTAAAGTAATAATTCCACATACTAATGCGGTTGCTATTTTAGGATACTTATCTACAAAGTGTTCTAATGGTGGTTCTGGCAAATTATGTCTTTGTTCATATTTCCAATTCGCAAAAACATAACCATCGTATTCTTTTTGATAATTACTTTGAATGAGATACTCTTTTACAAAATCCGCCATGACTATATAACCGCCACCAACAGCATTATAAACACTTATCCTAGGATTATAATTATGTTTAAAAATTTCTGCAAAATAATCAGCTTCTTCTTTTAAACTAAATCTTTCAGAAGATAAACTTATGCCATACTTACTATATGCTCTTATGTTCATAAATATATACTCTTTGTTTTGAACATCGACTTTCTCAATTTTTTCAGTATTAACTGTTACCTTGGACGCTTCAACACTATCTTCAATATCATTTTCACTTTCTTTTAGGTCATCATTTACAATCAAGTTTACCTCACCTTCTGAATTAGATTGAATTTCTTTTGATTTAAATTCATTTGGAAGTGTTGCTAATTCATTTAAGATAGGATTTTCAGCATTTGATTTCACATTGGTTCTTTCTATCATTTTTTGATGTATATTCGGAAAAAACATCAAAAAAATATACATCGTTATTACAACCCATAGAAATCTAGTATCAATTGCATATGAAAAAAAGATAGCAAAG
>JAZTWC010000029.1:0-5826 GCA_045635665.1 Acutalibacteraceae bacterium | reverse complement strand
CATACCTGCACCCGAGGGAGTATTAGTCATCTGCAGCACACACGTGGAAACAGGTCCTAAAACCGCACCCGCTAATGTGGGAGCAAGAATAATCTGAGGGTGGCGCATAATGTTACCGAACTGAAGCATACTCGTGCCGAGGCCTTGTGATATGAGACCGCCTGCACCGTTTGCCTTGAAAGAGGTTACGGCGAAGCCTACCATCTGAGCCGCACAGCCCACTGCTGCCGCACCTGCCGCTATTCCTTCTATGCCGAGCATAATGCACAGAGCTGCCGAGGAGATGGGCGCTGTAAGAGCCAGACCCACGAGAACAGCCACACTGATACCCATAGGGAAGGGATGAAGCTGCGTGGCGCTGTTAATAAGTTCGCCGAGTCCTGTCATAAATTCTGAAAGATAAGGACCTACGAGGGTGCTGACAAATCCGCCCGTTACAATGGTAACGATGGGGGTGATAACGATGTCGATTTTTGTTTTGCCTGCTACGAGAGATGCGATTTCATTTGCCACGAGAGCTGAAACATACGCACCAACGGGGCCGCCGAGCTCATAGCCGAAAGCACCGACTGCTATACAGGAAAAAACAACCAAGGGTTTGGATTTAAGGCCATAGGCTATGGCTGCACCGATAGCTCCGCCGACAACGGGCGAAGAAGCCGCCAGTACTCCGGAAAAACTTGCGAGGATTTCAAGGTGTGGGATTTTAGCAAGCTGACTAATAATAAGACCCACGATAAGTGATGAAAAAAGACCTAACGCCATAAAGCTCATAGCATCAACAAAATAGCGTTTGAGATATTTTTTGATCATAGTTTTCAACTTCTTTCGGATATATTGTTAATAACATTATAAGCAAACGGACAATAATAATCAACAGTTACAGAAAAAATCTCGAGGTTGACAAAGAAAAAATTTAACTTATAATTAAGGTTACTGGCATATTATGGTCAGCAGAATTATATATGGAGAGATTTATATGTTAGAAAAACTCAGAAGATTTATGTACGGCAGATACGGTAACGATATGCTCAACTTTGCGCTGATGATAGCAGGCTGTGTAATTACCGCTATACTGTCATTTGTTGACGTACCCTTTATACACTACCTTGGTATGATACCCTACATTTTGGTTATATACCGCACTTTGTCAAAGAATATCAGTGCAAGACAAAGGGAAAACGCAAAATTTCTCGAGTTTATTCAGCCCTGGAAGAAATTTATTATCAAAAAATCAAGACAGTTTCAGGATAAGGATCACTGCTATTATGCCTGCCCGCAGTGCCACAACACACTCCGTGTACCGAAAGGCAGAGGCAAGATAAAAATCAGCTGTCCTCATTGCGGTAAGGAGTTTATCAAAAAAACATAATAATTCTCTTATCTCCTCTTTGGTGAAAATAGCCAAAGGGGAGCGTTTATTTTCTAATATGTTTCCAAGAGTTTTGTATTGAAAAATATGTAGTTTTTTGGTAAAATACATCTTATAGAAGACCAAAGTAAGAGGCGGTGTACATATTGAAACTTCTTGAAGACAGAATAATTAAAGACGGTCAGGTTTTTCCGGGCAATATACTTAAGGTTGACTCTTTTCTTAATCATCAGATAGATGTGAGTCTGCTTTGCGAAATGGGTAAAGAAATCAAGCGCCTTTATGAAAATGAAGGTGTAAACAAAATTCTCACTATTGAAGCGTCGGGTATAGCTATTGCTTGTATTGCGGCTAACTATTTTGATTGTCCGGTTTTATTTGCAAAAAAGACAAAGACTAAAAACATCGCCAACTCCGTTTATAAAACAAAGGTGCGTTCATTTACCCACGGTACCGAATACGATGTAATCGTATCAAAGGACTTTATCGGTAAAAATGACAAGGTTCTTATTGTTGACGATTTCCTTGCTGAGGGTAACGCACTTTTAGGTCTCATCGATCTTTGCAATCAGGCGGGCGCGCAGATAGCCGGATGCGCTATTGCTGTAGAAAAAGGCTTTCAGCCCGGTAGAGAAAAAGTCGAAAAACTCGGCGTCAGAGTCGAGTCTCTGGCTATCGTAGAAAGGATGGAAGACGACAAGGTCATCTTCCGCAATCAGTAAATGACTGTCTGAAGACAGTTAAAATAAAATTTCAAAGGGAGGAAATACCAATGAAAAAAATTATTGCAGTTCTCCTTGCAGTGCTTATGCTCTTTACACTTGCAGCATGTGGTGGCAACGGAGACGACACACAGACAACAGACCCCGTTGAGGGCAACGAAAGTGTAGGTCTTGAAAATCTCAAGATCGGTGTAGTTCTTCTTCATAACGAAACAGTCGGTTATGACGAAAACTTCATGCTTGCTATCGAGGCAGCTTGTGACAACCTCGGCATCGACAAAGACACAAACCTTCTTATGAAAAAGGACATTCCTGAGGATTCAGCTTGTTACGATGCTTGTGTTGAACTTGTTGAAGATGGTTGCGACCTTATCTTTGCTGACTCATTCGGTCACGAAGAATTTGTAATCAAGGCTGCTGAAGAATTCCCTGAAGTACAGTTCTTCCATGCAACAGGCACAAACGCTAAAATCGCAAATCTCGACAACTTCCACAATGCATTTGCTTCAATTTACGAGGGCAGATATCTTGCAGGTGTTGTTGCAGGTCTTAAGCTCAATGAACTCATCGAAAATGGTGACATCACAGCTGAAGAAGCTAAGATGGGTTATATCTCAGCTAAACCCTATGCTGAGTGTATTTCAGGTTATACCTCATACTATCTCGGCGCAAGAAGTGTATGCCCCAGTGCAACAATGGTAGTAACATACACAGATTCATGGGCAGACCTTGCTCTTGAGCAGGAAGCAGCAAAGAAGCTTATCAAGGAAGGCGTTGTTCTTATGAGCGAACACGCTGATACAGACGGTTCACCTATGGCTTGTGAAGACGAAACAAAGGCAGGCAATGCACTTTATCATGTTGGTTACAACATCAACTTCAATGATATCGCTCCTAATGCTAACCTTGTTTCATCAAAGATTGACTGGATACCTTATTTCGAACACATCTTTGCAGCTGTTGCAAAAGGCGAAAAGGTTGAAGCAGACTACTGCGGTACTATTGAAACAGGCTCAGTTCGTCTTACAGAATACAACGATGCTAATGTAACAGAAGAAATGAAGGCTAAGGTTGAGGAAGTTAAGGCTGGTCTTATGGACGGTTCAATCAAGGTGTTTGATACTTCAACATTCACAGTAACTCTTGACAGACCTGAAAACGCATTCGTTACAGCAGAAGTTGACGACGAAGGTCACCTTACATCATTCACTGCTGATGCAGTTGCAGATGCTGATTTCGCACCTGACACAGAATCAGTTATCGACGGTGAAGTTGCTGAATCACTTCACAGAAGTGCTCCTTACTTCAACATCATCATCGATGGTATCGAAATCATCTGATTAAACTTATAATCAATTCCATAGCGGAGTGCAAAGTCACTCCGCTAATGGTTGTTTTATAAAGACTTGTTTGCTGACACGAAAGGCATATGAATTTGTGCTTTTTATGTGAGTAAACAAGTATGGGCTGACCCTAGGGTCGCTGACCAAGTATTTCAATGGAGGAAGATTAAACAATGTCAAATGCGGCTATTGAACTTAAAGGCATTACCAAACGCTTCGGCAGTATCACAGCCAATAAAAACATTTCTCTGACCGTAAACAAAGGCGAGATTCTGTCAATTTTAGGCGAAAACGGAAGCGGTAAGACTACCCTTATGAATATGCTTTCAGGTATATATCATCCTGATGAGGGCCAGATTTTTGTTGATGGCAAGGAAGCATCTATCCAGTCGCCTAAAGATGCCTTTGATTATAAAATCGGTATGATTCATCAGCACTTCAAGCTGGTTGATATTCTCACGGTGACTGAGAATGTAATTCTCGGCCTTAAAGATGAGGGCAGACTCAGCCTTAAAAAGAGTGCGGCTAAAATCAAAGAGATCTGTGATATGTATGGCTTTAAGATCGATCCTATGAAAAAGATCTATGAGATGTCCGTATCTGAAAAGCAGACTGTTGAAATCATCAAGGTTATATATCGCGGTGCTCAGGTGCTTATTCTCGACGAGCCTACAGCGGTACTGACACCTAAAGAAACTGAAAATCTCTTCAATATTCTGCGTAATATGAGAGATGACGGTAAGTCAATCATTATCATCACACATAAGCTTAACGAGGTGCTTGCCCTTTCAGATAAGGTGTCCGTACTTCGTAAAGGCGAATATATAGGCACAGTTGAAACAAAAGATGCAACCGAGCAGAGCCTTACTGAAATGATGGTAGGCAAGAAGGTTTCTCTCAACATCGAAAGAAGTGAGCCTCACGACTGCGAAAACAGACTCGTGTTGACCAATGTTTCTGTTACCAATAAAGAGGGTGTGCAGATACTTAAAAACGTATCATTCACTGCTAAGTCAGGTGAAATCCTCGGTATTGCAGGTATTGCCGGCAGCGGTCAGAAAGAGCTTCTCGAAGCTATCGCAGGTCTTCAGCATTTAAAGAGCGGTTCAATTGTTTATCTTGATCCCGTTACCCGTAAGGAGGAGGATCTCCGTAACAAGACGCCTTTGCAGATAAGAGAGCTTGGTGTACGCCTTTCATTCGTGCCCGAAGACAGACTCGGTATGGGTCTTGTAGGTTCAATGGGCATCACTGACAATATGATGCTTCGCTCATATAAGGGCGGTAAGGGTATGTTCCTTCAGAGGAAGGCTCCTAAGGATCTTGCAGAGAAAATAATCAAAGAGCTTGAGGTTGTTACTCCAGGTAGCGAGACTCCTGTAAGAAAGCTTTCAGGCGGTAACATTCAGAAGGTCCTTGTAGGTCGCGAAATTGCAGAAGCTCCCACAGTATTTATGGCAGCTTACCCTGTACGAGGTCTTGATATCAACTCATCTTATCTCATATATAATCTTCTCTCAGCTCAGAAAGATGGCGGTACAGCGGTAATCTTTGTAGGTGAAGACCTTGATGTACTTATCGAGCTTTGTGACAGAATACTTGTTATATGTCACGGTCAGATAAGCGGTATCGTTGACGGTAAGAATGCAACAAAGGAAGAAATCGGCATGATGATGACCAATCTTCCCACAGAAAATGTAAAGGAGGATGATGCACAGTGAAAGTAAAAACAGCAAAAGAACCACTTATCAGAATTGCTAAGCGTACTGATATGAGCAAAGGCTATGCTTATGGTGTCAGAGCAGCAAGTGTTGCAATAGCACTACTGGCCTGCGGTATTGTTCTCTTACTTATAACAAGCGGTAAAATCTCCTTCGGTGAGATTTACAGTGAAATGATAGAGGGTGCTTTCGGCACAGCAAGACGTGTCAAGATAACAGTCAGAGACACTTGTGCTCTTCTTTGTCTTGCAGTCGCTCTGGCTCCTGCTTTCAAGATGCGTTTCTGGAATATCGGTGCAGAGGGTCAGGCCCTTGTTGGTGCTCTGGCTTCTTGTGTAGTCGTCAAGCTTCTGCCTGATATGAATGGCGCTCTTCTGATACTTCTTATGTTTGTTGCCAGCGTTATTGCCGGTGCAATCTGGGGCGTTATTCCCGGTTACTTCAAGGCTAAAATCAAAGCCAACGAAACCCTCTTTACTCTTATGATGAATTATGTTGCAATTCAGCTTGTAAAGTTCTTTGTTGTCCTTTGGGAAAAACAAAAAGGCGCAGGTGTTATGGCAACTCTAACTACCGGTAAACTTCCTCTTCTTTTCGGTGTGGAATACGGTTGGAGCATCGTGATAATCCTCGTTATCACAGTTTTATCATATATCTATATGAAATAC
>JAZTWC010000028.1:0-47590 GCA_045635665.1 Acutalibacteraceae bacterium | reverse complement strand
GGGCATAATGCCGTCAAGGTGGAACACACCGAGAGTTTTGTTGTCCTTTGCGAATTCTCTTTCGCCCTGAAGAACGTGAACCTCAACCGAAGGCTGATTATCTGCTGCAGTTGAGAAAATCTGGCTCTTCTTTGTGGGGATAGTTGTATTTCTTTCGATTACCTTTGTGTTGATACCACCCATTGTTTCGATACCGAGTGAAAGGGGTGTAACGTCGAGAAGGAGCATACCCTTGACCTCGCCGCCGAGAACACCTGCCTGAAGTGCTGCACCGATTGCAACGCACTCGTCGGGGTTGATGCCCTTGAAGGGCTCTTTGCCTGTGTATGATTTAACAGCATCCTGAACTGCGGGAATTCTTGATGAACCACCAACCATAAGCACCTTGTCGATTTCTGAAGCATTGAGACCTGAGTCTGACATAGCCTGACGTACGGGGCCCATTGTAGCTTCTACAAGGTCAGCTGTGAGCTCGTTGAACTTAGCTCTTGTGAGAGTTGTTTCGAGGTGCTTGGGACCTGTAGCATCTGCTGTGATATAAGGAAGTGAGATAGCTGATGATGTTACGCCTGAAAGCTCGATCTTAGCCTTTTCTGCTGCTTCCTTAAGTCTCTGCATAGCCATCTTGTCACCGCGAAGATCTACACCCTGCTCAGCCTTGAAACCTGCAACAAGCCAATCGATAATTCTCTGGTCAAAGTCGTCACCGCCAAGACGGTTGTTACCTGCAGTAGCAAGAACTTCCTGTACACCGTCGCCCATTTCGATGATTGGTACGTCGAATGTACCGCCGCCAAGGTCGTATACCATAACCTTCTGGTCAGCTTCCTTGTCAATACCGTAAGCGAGAGCTGCAGCTGTGGGCTCGTTGATGATTCTCTTTACTTCAAGACCAGCGATTTTACCTGCGTCTTTTGTAGCCTGACGCTGAGCATCTGTGAAGTATGCGGGTACTGTGATAACTGCCTCTGTTACTGTGTCGCCAAGATATGCTTCAGCATCGCTCTTGAGCTTCTGAAGAATCATAGCTGAGATTTCCTGAGGAGTATAGTTTTTGCCGTCAATAGCAACGTGATAGTTTGAACCCATCTGTCTCTTGATTGTTGCGATTGTTCTGTCGGGGTTTGTAACAGCCTGACGCTTAGCAACCTGACCTACCATTCTTTCGCCTGTCTTTGAGAAAGCTACAACTGAGGGTGTTGTTCTTGCGCCTTCAGCGTTTGCGATAACTACGGGTTCGCCACCCTCGATAACTGCTACACATGAGTTTGTTGTACCTAAGTCGATACCAATAATCTTTGCCATAATATTTACCTCCAAATGTAAATGAATTTGTTTTCTTTTTTATTATAGTATGTTTATTTATAAAGCTGTAAGCTTTAGTTTGCAACCTTGACCATTGCAGGTCTTAATACTTTCTCGCCGATTTTGTATCCCTTTGAGAAAACCTGAGCGAGTACGTTTTCACCGAGAGACTCATCATCAACGTGCATTACTGCGCTGTGGAAATTGGGGTCAAATTCGTCGCCCTCTTCACCGAAAGCTTCAACGCCTAATTTTTTAAGTGTATCGCAGAAACCCTGATATATCATTTCGACACCTTTTTTGTATGAGTCGAAGTCTGAGTCTGTTACACCGAGAGCTCTGTCAAAATTATCAAGCATAGGAAGAAGTTCAGCAACACAACTTGCCTTTGCATCTATCCATGTAGCCTCTTTTTCTTTTGCTGTACGCTTTCTGTAGTTGTCATATTCAGCCAATGTTCTGATATGAGCTTCTCTCGCCGCTGCAAGATCTTTTTCAAGTTCAGAGAGCTTGTTATCTGCTGTATCGTTAGTTGCCTCCTCGGCAGTGTCCGCTGCAGCATCGGCAGTCTCAACTACCTCTTGTTCTTTATCTTTGTTAGCCATTATTCATCCTCCAAAGTGTCTGTCAATAATTTTCCGACCAGGTCGGTGAGATATTCTATACTCGGTATGAGTTTAGCGTAATTTATTCGGGTGGGTCCGATGATACCGATTGCACCGCCGTCGTGACCGCCTACATTGTATCGTGCGATAATCATACTTGAATTTTCAAGCTGACGGTATTTATTCTCCTTACCGATGATTACCTGCAAGCCTTTATTATCTGTATCGGTAATCGCTCTCTCAAGCTTATCCTTTTCGTCGAAGAACTGCATCATATCGTAGATATTGCTACCGAATTCTCTGTGATGTAAAAGATTCTGTGAACCCTCAAGTTTGATTTCAGCCTGAAGAGCCTGATTGGCAATATCTGCAAGCACCACAAACAGCGGCGACATTGCAAGAGCATTGATGCCGAGAGAAGCGACCAGAGTCTGTATCATAACCGTACCAACATCGCTGACGGGCTTGCCTATAAAGCACTCTCTGACTATATCATAGAAAGTATCAACCATATCGCGGGTGATTTCCGTTTCGGTTTTGCAGATACCGTTTTTGATGATACCATTTGAGGTCATCATAACAACCATAGCAATTCTCGTTCCGACGGGTACAAGCTCGATATGCTTTATAACTGCACCCTCATCTGTGGGTGTAGTTGAAAGAGCCGCGCAGCCTGTCATCTTCGCAAGCATTTCCCCCGCTTTGCTCAGAAGCTTATCTGGACTTCCCATAGAGCGCTCAAGTTCGTTTTTCATCATAAACATCTCATCATCGCTGAGGGTGTCTTTATCCATCAGGTTGTCGATATAATATCTGTAACCTTTCTGCGATGGTACTCTGCCGGCTGATGTGTGAGGCTGTTCGAGAAGACCCATTTCCGACAACTCTGACATTTCATTTCTGATAGTCGCCGATGAAACAGAAATCGGAAGAGTCTGCATAAGCATCTTTGAGCCTATAGGTTCGCCGGTATTGATATAGTGCTCAACCACTGCGGCGAGTATCATTTCTTTACGCTTACCGAGTTCCATTGTTTCACCGTCCTTTTTGCTAAGTTTTAGCACTCTATACATTTGAGTGCTAATCACTAACATCAATATACTACTCCTGCTAACAAAAGTCAATAGAAAAACGCAACTTTTTTCAAAAAATCTAAAAAAGTTGCTTTAAACACACTATTTAATCTTTTTTATTTTCTGTGATAGATAAGCACCGAGTCTTCCAGCGTAGCTTGGATAGCCTCATCATCAACAAGACTTTGCAGAAAATTTCTCACCATTACAGCATACATCGGATACTTAGAAACAATAAGACGAAGTCCAAGTGCATCAATCGTACACGCAAAAATTTCATCAAAACTCTTACCCTCACATAAACTGTATATAAGTTCTTTCTTGTGTATCATGCTCTCAATATTGTATTCAGCGAGCTCACATATATCTTTCAGCGGTTCATTATGGGCAGGTATAAACAGTTCCGCTTTGATATTCTGAATATCCTTCAGAGTCTGAATGCTCTCGTTTATATTATAGAAAAAGGGAAGCTTGTACTCATCCCAGGTTTTCTTTGACAGTATAGCATCCGCAAGAAAAACCGCATCGTCAGGGGTGCGCACACCTATCATATCAAATGAGTGACCCGGAAGAGGAATAACCTCAAAACCTTCCGGTATGTTATCAGCAGTGATAACATCGGCATCACTCGGATCAGTTGTAAAGAAAGGATTGCGCGATTTATTAGTGTTTATACCACTATAGTAAAATCTCGGTTCTCTGTCCGGGCACGAGATAAAACCCTGCTCACCTTTTGAAGAAAGTATCTGACAACCATACTTATCACAAAAAAATTTATTGCCGGTAATATGATCAACGTGACAATGAGTGTTAATGATAGTTTTTACTCTCAAACCGTTTTTTTCGAGTATACGGTCAAGACTTCTCACCATTCTCTTGTGATCACAGGAATCAATCAATACTACCTCAGATTTATTTAATTTGTATACACCAACATTTGAAAATGCCGAGAAGTAAAAAGTATTACCTATTGTTTCAACAATATCAAACATAAATTCACCTGACTTTTATAATTTTCCACTGGCAGGATTTTACAACTATTATGTGTATTTTATGTGTAATAAATAAAAGTTTTACAATTAACCTTGCATGTGGATTTTATGATATGTTATAATAAAAAATATAGTAAGTCTCAAAGCATAGGAGGTGCGAATATGACAATCGGAATAGTAGGCTCACGAGACATTGACTCAGATTTACCTGAAAATTGTATACCTGACGATGTTACGGAAATTTTATCCGGCGGCGCCATTGGTATAGATCGTGCTGCGAGACGATACGCCTACAAACATCAAATATTAATCACAGAAATTCTGCCCGAATATGATTTATACGGCAGACGAGCCCCTTTGCTCAGAAACGACTATATCATATCTTTGTCAGATAAAGTCTACATATTCTGGGACGGTAAAAGCAAAGGCACAAACTATGTAATTAAAAAGTGCAAAGAGATTTCCAAGCCCTATGAGATTTATCTTTACAAAAACGGCACCTTCACACATCTGTCCTTATAAAGGAACTGATGAATTGCACTAACGGAAATTATACTACCCTTGCGCTCAATTGTCAATATCTTTCTATAGGCTACAAAATCCACGAAATTATTTTAGTTTTCATATTGACAAACATTGTCTTTTAAGGTATAATGTCAAAGTTGTCAAGTAAATATGCTGCTATAGCTCAGTCGGTAGAGTGCATCCTTGGTAAGGATGAGGTCACCGGTTCAAATCCGGTTAGCAGCTCCAACCCCTTGAAACTTAAGGTTTCAAGGGGTTTTTCTTTGTTTTTCATAATTTTATCTGACTACATCCTTTTTTACAAAATTTAATGAAGGGATGCGGTCTAATTATGCGTTCAAAAATTGTATTTCGTGGACAGTCAGAGAAATTATTCAGTGAGGTCTTTGAAGACTTCATTATTTCTCAAACTGCAAGGGGTATTTCAGATATAACTATCAGGAATTACCGACAACATTTACACAGTATTTCAAAACATTTGGATATATCAACACCTTTTGAAGATTTATCCAAAAGGCAACTTGATGAAATGATTTTATCTATGAGGGCGAACGGACTTGCTCATAACTCAATAGCAACCTATGTCCGTATGCTTCACACCTTCTTTAATTGGTGCAACCGTGAAGGAATTTCAGACCTTAACATATCAAGCATCAGAGAAAAAGAAACAATCAAAGAAACCTATTCAGACGAAGAACTTGAAATACTATTGAAAAGACCGGTAAAGAAAGCAGATTTCAGTGAGTTCAGAAATTGGGCAATTGTAAACTTCTTTATGAACTGCGGATGCCGAGCCTCAACAGTCCGTAATATTCAGAACCGAGATGTAGACCTAAAGGCAAGACAGATAATATTCAGACACAACAAAAACGGCAAAATTCAGGTTGTTCCCCTTTGCAGTAGAATGGTTCTTATTCTTAATGATTATATGGCTGTCCGCAAAGGCAAACCCGAAGATTATCTATTCTGCAATCAATACGGCGACCAACTCAGCGAAAGTGCTTTGAGAACTGCCATTGTCAGGTATAATCGCTCTCGTGGAGTTGATAAAACAAGTCTGCATCTGTTTAGACATTCATTCGCAAGAAAATATTTGGTTGATTGTGGTGGTGATGCCTTTATGCTTCAGCGACTTTTGGGACATAGCACTCTAAATATGACTAAACATTACTGTTCCATTTTTGATGCGGACATTGCAAAGAATTACGACCGTCTCTCACCATTAGAACAGCTCAGCAAACCAAAAGAGACCATTAAACGCTGATTTGAACATCTCTGAACATCTTGCAACATCAATGAAGAAAGGGCGAAGGAAATTTAACCTTCGCCCTCATCTATATATCTGATTTTTTTATTTAAACAAGCCTCGAAAATATTATTTCAGAAATTATTTTTATTATTAAATAATGTACTCTGCATTTGGTCTATACACTAATTTTGCTTCTTTTGCCAAAACAAAAGCCTGCTCATCACTAAGTGCGTCTTGTTCTTTATTGCCATAAATTTCAGAATGAAATTCATTGTCATTTGACGGTGCATATTTAACAAATGCATTTACAAAAGAACAACTTTTAACCGATATAGACACAATAGATCCGTTCAGTCTGCTAGCAGTAAAATTAACTGCTTCTTCAAGTGTTAAATGTGCTGTTCGATTAACAGATAAGCCATTTTTTACTTTTAAGGCAGCACTTGAAATTTTACCATTGCTTTTCCAAAAGTCCGGCCTTTTGGTTGGCGGCCAAACAGCTCTTAATAGCAATTCATCATCCTTAAATTTTTCGTCCATAAAAAGTATCTATCTCTCCATTTAAACATTCAAAAGAAATATATTGAGTATCCGTTTCTCCTTGACTACCGTAAAAAAACTTTTTTATTTCTCCATTTTCAAAAAACTCGAATTCTAAATAATCGCCATTATCTTTCTCATATTCTATTTGAATACTATCTCTAGCAGTTGGAAAAATATCTGGTTGAATCACTGCAGAAACAACAAACTCTCTAACTTTAGAAATCAAATCTACTGAAAATGAATCTGCTCCGTATCCATTCCAATTGCTTTGCAAAGCTTCAATTACTTTTAACGTTCCAAAATTCTTATACTTCTTATAATCAAGCACTGAATTATAAACATTCATTTCACTTGTTGTATTAGTTGTAAATTTAACTACTTCTGATTCTGATGAAACTACGGAACTATAATATTTGTCCTTAGTTAATACAGTAGTAGAATCACAATTCGTAGACATAAAAGAAATCAGTGTAAAAACTGTGCAAACCTTTGCTATAGTCGATTGAAATTGAGGGATAGATTTTACATCTTCGTTGATTGATCTTACATTACTAATCATACAATCAACTCCTCTTATACGCAGGTATAATAATCTCCTCTATTTTTTCTCCATTTATAAAAACTGTAAACACATACTCGCCTTCAACCGAAATCATCATATTACGTATATCAATACTTATTGTAAGACCTTGATATTTAGAAGGCAAATTACTGTCTACAGGAATAGCCGCCGGAAAGTCGGCTTCCGCTAACTCTTCAACAATATCACCATTCGGATTAGTTATGCTAAATCCCAACTTATTAACTTTGTTGAGGTCTATATCAGCCACACCAAAGCTAATTCCAAAAGAGTATCCGCTCGGTATAACTTGTGGTCTTAAAACCATTAATGGATTAACTAAATTTGTTGTGTTTCTTCCATTAGCATCAACAACATTGTTAATCGTATCACAAATCATAAAATTTACTAATTTAGGCATATACAATATCCTCTTTTCATTAATTGCTAGTTTTTAATAATATATGAATAACCTTCTCTTTACTTAATGTTATCACATTATTGTTTATTAGTCAACAAAGTTTTTTATTCGCCCTCATCTTTATACATATCTGAAACCTTTTCAATAAATTTTTTCATTTCATCAATGACCGGCTGAGGGCTTATAATCTTTACCCCTCTTCCAAAAGTAGAAATCCACGCAAAGAACGGCGGGCTTATTTCTATCAGTGCATTGACCGTGAAATGATTATCTCCGTCAGGTATCATAATAATATCTTTGCCGAATTGGTCTACAACTGCATCTGCGAAACGGTTGATAAAACGCATCTTCACAGTATGCTTTTCGCCGTGATACATCTGAAACACCTTTGCTTCTCTCTGTGTCAGGTGTTCGGCTCTGAACAGGTCAGCTCCCTCACGGTCTTCATAAATCGGTTCGGTGATTGCTTCCATGCGGTCAACCCTGAAGCTGCGGAATTCCTCTTTTTCTGACACATAAGCATAAAGGTAATAATTGCCGTTATCCCAATGGAACGCATAAGGACTGACAGTAAACAGTTCACCCTTCTTTGAATACTTTTTAGGGTTCTGCTTGTTGGGGGTATAATGAAAATACCTGAAGCCAATTTTCAGATTATTCTGAATAGCATAGTGTATCTTGTCAACATCTTTTACTACACTGTCATTTTTACTGCGGACACGGTTTGACACATAAGCGGTTCGGTTCAGACTGTCCTTTGTATACACATCTGCAAATTCTTTGATTTTTGCCGTAATTGACCGTGCTTCAGATTGGGTAATAAACTTTGACGATTGGATACTGTCAACAATCAAACGCAGTTCATACGGCTCAAATAAAGGCTTTGTAATATAATAACCTCTTTGCTTTGCACTGTATTCAATAGGTTCGCCGAAATCAACCTGAAGTCTGAATATATCGTTATATATCGTTTTAGGTGATGCTTCAATTCCTTTTGTTGCTAAAAAATCACAAATCTTGTTTGCGTTCTTTGCATGGTCTTTGTTCGTGTTCGCCCTCAGATAGTCTCTGATGTAAAGAAGCTTTACACCCTGACCTGAAGACCTTCCCTGTCCAACTGCCATAATATCACCTTCCTGTGTATGTTGAATTGATTATAGCACAGAAATCCAAAAGATGAAAGTATGAGGGCAGATAATGTTGATTTTTAAATTGTTAGATGATACAATATCTAAAAAGAAGGAACTGTTTTGTTAAACAAATAAGAATTTCTGGAGGTGTTTTTTTGAATATTAAATGGATTTTCTTTGATATTGGTTCTACTCTTGTCGATGAAACAGAAGCTTATGACCATAGAGTCATAGATATGATAAAAGAAACTAACATTACATTTTCTGATTTCGATAGCAAAAGGATTGAATTAGCAAAGGAAGGTTTCGACGGTAATTCAGAGGCAATCAAATTTTTTAATTTAAAGAAAACGCCTTGGCATTCTGAAGATGAAAAGCCCTTTGATGATGCATTAGAAATATTGGAATTATTAAAAATAAGAGGCTATAATTTAGGGGTTATTGCAAATCAAGTTATGGGAACTTCTCAAAGATTAGAAGCATGGGGAATGTTAAAATATTTTGATGTTGTGGCTTCATCAGCAGAACTTGGAGTTGCAAAGCCTAATAAGTTAATTTTCGAAAAAGCATTTGAATTAGCTGGATGCCAACCTGAAAATGCTGTTATGGTTGGAGATAGGCTTGACAATGATATAATTCCTGCTAAATCGCTTGGTATGAAAACAGTTTGGATTCCATATATTCATAAGTTAATCCTTTGTAGTGTTCCTGACCTTCCTTAACACTTATATCGTCACGAACAACAATTTCGTATGTAGGAAAATTAGTAGTATAACCAATTAATATTTTAAATTCAGGGTTTCTCGGATTTTTTGTTTTTTCGTCAAACCATTTGTAAAGAATGATTTGCTTATTCTTATGGTCGAATCTTGCAGGATTCTTTCTTGCTTTAGCCATTGTAGTGTACCTTCCTTTCTCTCATTAAGCGGCTCTTGTGCCAAGTTCTTTTACTTCGGGATATTTATTGAGGAACCATGTTCTGATTTCAGGGAATGATTCAGCGGCAATTACATTATCTTTATTAGCCTTGAGACCTCTTCTTACAAGAAGCTCATTCATAGCTTCACCGTTTTCATCATGCTTTGAAATGTACTTAATCATAAAGTCGAAGGTGATTCTTAATGATTTCTTCTTAGCCTGAGTTTTTACAACAACCTGATAACCCTGATTCTTTGTCATGAGCTCTTCGAAAAGCTTGTATTCATCTGAACCGTATTTGCTTGAAGCCTTGTGTAACTGCTTTGAAACTGTGATTGTCTTTGTTGCATGGTCAATTGTGAGATTGTTTGCGAGGTCGATTGATGTTGTCTTAATTGTGTTTTTCATAATATTAGTTCCTTTCTTTATAAGCGGTAGGTCGCTGCCCTAGTTTTTAATATTAAGCGGTAAGTCGCTACCTTATTTTTTGTGTTCAGCAGTTCAGGATTTCAACCGTTCGCCTTTTGGTTTTGTTCACTCCTTTCGGCGTTTCGTTTTTTTGTTCTCTCCCTTTGCTATGACTAAAGTATATCATGAACCTCGATATTTGCAGTCGTTATAAATGCAAAAATTAAAAAGATGCAAACTTTTTTCAAAAAAGTTGTATCTTTCTTTTTATATAGTCGCTATTAAGTAATAATATACTCACTTAAAAGTTGTCAAAAACCTGCTTAAAAGTTATTGATTTTCTGAAAAAGTTGATCTATACTATTATTAGTTTAGAGATGAGGTCTGATCGAAAAATAATTAAGACTTCATTTAAATTTAAAACCATGAAAAGCCTTGTATTTAGGGCATTTGTAGGGCGAAGCTCTTCCAAAAGAAGACCGAGCATCGGTCTTCTGTGCTTGGTAAGGATGAGGTCACCGGTTCAAATCCGGTTAGCAGCTCCACACCCCCGAAAACTCAAGGTTTTCGGGGGTTTTACTACACTTTTTAAAAATTTACCTGCGCGCATCCTTTTTCACACTTTTTTATGAAAGGATGCGCTATCATTATGCGTTCAAAAATTGTATTTCATGGACAATCAGAGAAATTATTTTTTATTTTACAGGCTTTACAAAACAGAAAAAAAGTATTACAATTGTTTTATACAATTGTTGACTTTCTTAAAGCCAACAACAAGGAGGTATTTTTATGAAAAAACTCAGAAAATCTATCAGTCTGCTTCTTGCCTTGCTTATGCTTGTGTCAAGCTTATCAGCTATAGCCTTTGCATCTGATGACTACGACCATCTCCCTCAGATTTATGTTGAAGGCCTCGACTCAAAACCTATCTATTACAAGGATGACTCCAACAAAAAACCACTCTTCTACCCTATCGATACTGATATGATTTTTGGTAATCTTCTCAAATACGAAGAAAATATCCGCCACGCAATAGAAAGCTCTGATCCGAATCTCCTCACAGCTTATCTTTATGAGTGGCTTTACAGCTGCTATGGTATGACAGCACTCAACAAAGACGGTTATACTATGCATGATGATATTATGGTACCCGATACCACTCTTAACTATAAGGGTGACGGCAAATACGTCTTCCAGTATGACACCCGTCTCGGTCCCGTTGATGTGGCTAAAGAGTTAGATGAGTACATAAAATGGGTACAGGCAGACTCAGGCAGTGATCGCTTTGAACTTGCGGCTTCAAGTTATGGAGCATCTGTTGCTATCGCTTACCTTAACGAGTACCCCGAAACACGTCAGTACATCGACTCAATTGTTTTGTGTGTACCCGCATCAAACGGCATAGAATTTATCGGTGAAATTTTCAGCGGAGAGATAAATGCCGACGCAGATGCTCTCGTAGCATTCCTTGAAAAAATGATGGGTGTAAGCGACATAACACGCTGGCTCTCTCTCTTCAACAAAACAGGTACCCTCGATGCTTTAATCGACGATATGCTTGAGCCTGTGCTTAAAATGGCTATCCTTGATGCTCTTCGCAAAGTAATCCGTGATATATTCGGCACATGGCCATCATTATGGAGTTTTGTAGGCAAAGACCATTTTTACAATGCTCTTGAAAATATCTACGGCAAAGATTATGCCGACCCCGACCACGAATATGCCGAGCTCATCAGCAGAGTAACTTATTACTATGAAGACATTATGCTCAACAACAGAGTTATCCTCACAGATGTCGCAAATGCTGATATAAATGTGAACATCCTCACCAAATACGGTGAAGCACCTTTTCCCCTGAACAAAGGCGGTAATATGATGGGTGACACCCTTGTTACTCTCAAAAATGCTAGCTTTGGCGCTACCTGCAGTATGCATCAGGAGAAATTCCCTGCAGATTATACTCAGGCCCTTTACACCGAGTATAATCTCATTTCCCCCGACAATTGTGTAGATGCTTCAACCAGCCTCTTCCCGTTTAACACATGGTTTATCAAAGGTCTTAGCCACAGCGAAAAGAATGATGCATATTATAATCTCATAAACACAGTCCTTTACGAAGACCTCGATATATTTACAAGAGCTGATATGCCTCAGTATCTCGAAGTGCCCGAATATAACGGCAATGGGCTTGTACCTATGAGCACCCCCACCGATGAAGAAAAAGAGACTTCATGGCTCCAGGATTTCCTTACACTTCTTCCGAGACTCATCCGTATGATTTTTGATAAGATCAAGGAATTATTATCAAAATAAATTTTCAAGAACCACGTCATAGAAGGCGTGGTTCGTTTAATTATCAGTACTCTCCCCTCTTGCATTTTCCATCAAAAAATGCTAAACTGTCTGTAATATCAAAACTCAAAGGAGACACATTATGAAAAAAGCTAAACTCATTATCGGCATCATCGTATGCCTGGCTCTCGCAGGCTGTGCAGCCTACGGCATTTACACACAGATAGGAGCTGTCAAGTTCGATGAAATCATCATCGACGGCATACCCGAAAAAAGCGAAGAATCAACCCGTATTATGTCATTCAATGTTCGCTGCAAAAATGACGGTGAGCAGACTATCACAAACCGCAGCAAGGTTGCAATTGAGGTTATCAAACAGTACGCGCCCGACTCATTCGGTGTTCAGGAATGCACCCCGCGTTGGAAGAGAATACTCGCTGCAAATCTCGACGGAAAATATGCTTGTGTCGGTGCTGCAAGAGACTACTACGGTCCATTTACCGAATACAGCAGTATCTACTATCTCAAAGATAAGTATGAGCTTATAGACAGCGGCACATTCTGGCTTTCAGAGACCCCTGAAAAAAGATGGACAAAGAGCTTTGACAGCGCTTGCTTCAGAGTTGCATCATGGGCACTTCTCGAAGATAAAGCTACAGGTCAGCGTTATACCCACATCAATACTCACCTTGACCACGTACTTGAAACCACAAGAGAAGCTCAGATGAAAGTACTTATCGAGTGTGTAAACAAAGTCGCTAACGGCTCACCTATTATTGTAACCGGTGACTTTAACGCATACGAAGACAACAGCCTTGTTTATACAGTTGCTTGCGAGAGCTTCAACGACACCAAAAAGGTGGCTGAAAACAGCGATACAGGCCGCACATTCACAAGCTACGGTAAATATGAAGAAGACGGTACAGGTGCTATTGACTTCATCTTTGCTGACAAATCTCTCAAGGTTGATACTTACAAAATCATCAGAAACACAGTTCAGGGTATTTACCCCTCAGACCACTACCCCATCGTTGCTGATATCCACTTAAGCTAAATTAAAAGAGACCTCATTAAGAGGTCTCTTTTTGTATGCATAATTATTTCCAAAGGCTTATAAGATATGCAAAATAGTTCTTGAACCATGCTCCGATAAAGGTGAATATATTCATATCAAAGCCTGTATAAGCCTCGTCGTTACCCTTATCAGTAGCAGGAGAACCGTCATAGTTGCTCTCAAAATCTGAGAGCCAGGAAATCATACCATTGGGATACTCTAAAATAACTTTCTCACCGTTGCCGTTGACAGTATTCATCTTGGGGTAAGCACCATTAGTACTCGAGAACATATCATTATTTACGCTGAACCAGGCAAGATGAGCACTGTAAGCGCGTTTACCATTAGGAAAGCAAGTAGTTTTAAGGGTTGATAAACGACAGATTTCTGCAATATTGCTCTGTGATATAATGCGATTCCATGTAGTCATTGCAAATGCATAGTAGTTAACCAAAGGATCCTGAGCACCGCTTGTCATCCATACAGGCACATTCTTAAAACAAGCCGTAGCTGCTTCGTTGGGTACCCAAGCAGGACAGATAGGAAATGCTGCTGCAAACATCTCCGGGTAAGCTACAAGCATCTTAAGTGTCATTTTACCGCCCATTGAGTAACCGCCTATGTATATGCGGCTCACATCAATATTAGCACGGTTTTTAGCAATAAAATCATCAATAGCCGCTCTTGCCACAATGATATATTTGTCGCCCCATGTATCGCCTCCATCTTCACAGCGAGGTGCTATAATAAATGCTCCGCCCGCATCAGTGAAACGGCTCTGATAGCTTTCACTTGCCCATGCAGCTATATTGGAATTGGAAATCTGCTTGCCGACACTGCTACCGTCACCCTGACCATGAAACCAGATAACCAAAGGGTATTTTGTGGTATCGTTTTCTTTTACCGGTGAAAAATAATTATAGTCGATTGAAAGACCGTTAACTTCGGGACCTATGTCATAAACGAATTCTTTGCTCATAGCATTTGCCTCAGGTGAATCATACACATCAAAAGGTCCTGCCAGGGAGATCAGATTAACAGTTGATAATAAAGTTATTACAGCAATAACAATTGCCAGTATTTTCTTGAGTTTCATAAAAATTCCTCCTCTTTTATATTAGTAATAATTTTATCACAATAAAATATAAATTCAACACTTATTTATTACAATTATTAATAAAAAGTAAAAAGAGAAGAAAGTATGCCGACACCTGATATGGTGCCGGCATTAGTTATACTAATTAATATCTGCCTTCTTCATAACCTGAAGGGAATTTGAAAAGCGAGTCAGAAGGCTTACCAAGAACCTTGTATGATGTATAAGTTGTGCTATAACCATCAAATACAAATTTAATACCTACAACTTTACTACCACTGAAGTAATATGTTATCTTCATTCCGTCTTTAGTAGTATAATATTCAGCTACAACTGACTTGCCATTGAACACAGTAGTTTTAGCTTTAACATTCTTTGCATCCAAGGGTATAAAGTCTGATAAAAGCTCATATTCATACTGTGCACGACTTGGATCAGGTATCTCTGTAAATCGCTTGAGACTATGTCTTATCAGATATGATTTTTTAGTTTTAAGATTGCAGAGAGTGATTGTATCTATATATTCTGTCATATAATTTTCTTCTGTATAAACCATATTGCCTTTAACTGCCATAGTTATAGCAACTTCTTCATCAGTTCCCTCTTCAAAATAAACTTTAATTGACCAGTTATCTTTAGTGAACTGTTTCTTGAGGTTTTCGACACGATACGCTTTTACTACCTTGCCTGCTGTTGCAACAGTGATTGTGTCGCTGTAGCTGCCCCAATAAACCTTACCGTCAACTTTGAAGCAGGGCTTAACCTTGATTTTGTAGTTTGTTGCGTCTTTAAGGCCTTTGAGTGTATAGGTATTCTTTGTGATACCCTTGTAGTAAGTCCACTTGCCATTTTTGTGGATATAAACTCTGTAATTTGATGCGTTCTTGACCTTGCTCCACTTGATTGTAATAGTTGAAGCAGTCTTGTCTGTTGCCTTGGCTGTAGTCTTTGAGTAATCTTCAACAGCTACTTTGCCTGTGTGAAGCTTGCCGAACTTTGTGCCCTCTGAGCCTTTTGAATAAGGCTTGATTGCAAACTTATATGTCTTGCCGGGAAGAGCCTTTTTATATGTATATGTATTTTCACTGATTGAGGTAATCTTAACCCACTTGCCGTCCTGCTTGATGTATACACGATAACCTGAAACGCCCTTAATAGCATCCCACTTGAGAGTTATAGTGTCACTTGATGCACTTAATGTAAACTTTGTTTCAGGGATATCTGTGCCTGTGAATACTGTGTACTCAGCCATTTCTGCGCTTTCATACTTTTCACCATCAACAGTTACATATGTCTTGATGCCCATTACATACTTGCTGTTGTAAAGAGCATTTTTAAGTGTACACTTTGTCTTGGTAACAGCGCTCTGGTACACCCACTCATTACCTGATTTGAGGTATACATCATAACCTGTAGCACCCTCAACTGCATCCCATGTAACGCTTACGCTACCGTTTTTGAAAGTGCCTGCTTTGATATTAGCGGGAACTGCAGGTAACTCTACTACGGGCTTTTCGGGTTCTGTGGGATCAGTAACATCGGGCTCTGTAGGATCAGTAGGATCTGTTACTTCAGGAGTTGTGGTTGTTGTCTCGTCAGGAGTAGTTGTTGTCTCGTCTTCGGGTACAGTTGTTGATTCTTCTGTAACCTCAGTTGTTGTCTCCTCTGATACTTCTGTGGTTGTTTCTTCTGAAGGAGCTTCTGTAGTTTCTTCTTCGGGAGTTGTAGTTGATTCATCTGCTACTTCTGTTGTGGTCTCTTCAGCAACCTCTGTAGTAGTCTCTTCTGAGGTAGCTTCAGTTGTTGACTCTTCGACTACATCAGTAGTTGTCTCCTCTGAGGGAGCCTGTGTTGTTTCTTCAGTAGTTGTTTCCTCTGAGGTAGCTTCAGTTGTTGATTCTTCAGCTGCATCAGTAGTTGTTTCCTCTGAAGGAGTTTCTGTTGTTTCTTCTGTAGTAGCCTGAGTAGTTGATACCTCTGTAGTAACTTCAGTTGTTGATTCTTCTACTATGTCACCAGTATCTGTAGCAAAAACGCCAATGTTTATTACCATGATACCGGCAAGTATCAACGCTAAAATTTTAGAAAGCTTTTCCATTTTGCTTTCTCCTTTCACAATATTTTGAATCAATTATATATCTAAATAGATAATATGTCAATGGATTAAAGCAATCTGTGACTATATTATTTTAACAAGTTAAATCTTTCAACCCATAATTCACCGACATAAAAAGGTACCCTCACCGATATTCGGCAGGGTACCTTATGTTTTTTGATTAAAGATCTTTGAGATGCTTGCTTCTGCTGGGGTGTCTGAGCTTACGAAGAGCTTTAGCTTCAATCTGTCTGATACGCTCTCTTGTTACGTTGAAAGCCTTACCAACCTCTTCGAGAGTCTGAGGTGTACCCTCACCGAGACCGAAACGAAGTCTTAATACTTCAGCTTCTCTGGGTGTGAGAGTCTCAAGAACTTCATTTACCTTAGTCTTAAGGAAAGTCATAGCTGCAGCATCTGCAGGTGAAAGTGCATCTTCATCGGGAATGAAGTCGCCAAGATGACTGTCTTCCTCTTCACCGATGGGAGTCTCAAGTGAAACGGGCTCCTGAGAAATACGAAGAATTTCTCTTACCTTATCAACGCCGAGACCGAGCTCTTTAGCAATATCTTCGGGAGTGGGTTCTTTGCCGTCACGGTGAAGAAGCATATTGCTTGCCTTCTTAACCTTGTTGATAGTTTCAACCATGTGAACAGGAATACGGATAGTTCTGCCCTGATCAGCAATAGCTCGTGTAATTGACTGTCTGATCCACCATGTAGCATAGGTTGAGAACTTGAAGCCCTTGGAATGGTCGAATTTATCAACAGCCTTGATAAGACCCAGGTTACCCTCCTGGATAAGATCAAGGAACATCATGCCTCTGCCCACATATTTTTTAGCAATACTTACAACAAGACGAAGGTTTGCCTTTGTAAGGATTTCCTTTGCCTCTTTATCGTTGTTTTCGATTCTGATAGCAAGCTCGATTTCTTCTTCGGGTGATAAGAGAGGTACCCTGCCGATATCTTTGAGATAAACCTTTACGGGGTCATCGATAACGCTTTTAGCATCGATTGCTGAAACTGACATACTGTCATAATCTTTGGGCACATCAATATCAACTGTGATATCGTCAATAACATCGTCACTGAAGTCATCGATAATCTCAACGCCCTTGCTTTCGAGCTTTGAGTACAGCTCGTCCATTTTTTCCATATCGATATCAGCCTCAACGATGACAGCGTCAATCTCTGAGGAGTTAATTTTACCATTGGCTACACCCTTGTCAATGAGAGCTTTTAAGAGTAATTCCTTGTCATGATTATCCATAAGTATACTTCCTTGCCTTTCTATTTGGTATATTATAATCTATAAATCACTTTTTAGCAAGAGTTTTTTTAATTTATTGCTTATTTTGTTTCTTATTGAAGAGTTTCAGGTACTCTTCGTCACTGAGATTGTCGAAAGATTGCTTGCTTTCGCTTTTTTTCTTTGAGTTTTTGATTACCTCGATGCAGTCTTCACAAGTTTTCGGAGACGATGTGAGATCCTGATTTGTCTTGTTGATTTTCACAAAATAGCTCAACTGATCAGTTGTCAGCAGTTCTGAGAAAAATGTATATTCCAGACTCAGTCCATCTTTTATTCTTTCACAAAGACAGCTGAATATTGCTCTGATGTCACCGGGGGTAAAATCTTCCGCTGATATAGCATCTTCAAAGTGTCTGTAAAAATCAGGATTATGGTAGAGAAAAGCTACAAGCAATTCCTGCGCCTTGAGCACCTTTATATTGGTATCATTGGCGATTTCAGCTTTTGTATTTTCGCGCATTGAATCCTGCTGAATTTTTTTGAATTTATTTTTATTTTCGGCATACTGCTTTCTTCTGCCTATCTGATTTATTCTTGCAAGTATCGATTCTTTACTTACCTGCAATTCTTCTGCAAGTCTCGAGGAATATATATCCTGAGCTATATTATTTTTAGTTTTCGCAAGTACATCTGCAACCAGATCAAGATATTTCATCTTGCCGTCACTTGTAGCAAGATCAAGATCTTTTCTTGCGGCCAGCAGCGCATACTCTATATCGTTAGCCGCACCGTCAATAAGACTTTTCACTCTCTCGGGGCCGTATTTTCTGAGTATCTCATCGGGATCTTTACCACCGCTGAGGTGTACAACTCTGACTTTCATGCCGATAGAGTTCAGCACTCCGAGAGCTCTCGATGTTGCCTTCTGACCTGCCTCGTCACTGTCGTAACAGAGAATAATCTCTTCAGCATATCGGGCGAGCAAGTGGGCCATTTCCCCGGTGAAAGCTGTGCCGAGACAAGCGATAACATTTGTAAAACCTGCCTGGTGAAGGGTGATAGCATCCATATAACCCTCAACGAGAATAAGAGATTTCTCCCCTGAATTTTTGGCAAAGTTAAGGCCGAATACGCCAAGACTCTTCTTATATACAAGAGTATCCGATGAGTTGATATACTTGGGCTTTGAGTCATCGAGCACTCGGCCACCAAAGGCAACCACATTGCCCCGTACATCAATAATAGGCACCATAACTCTGTTTCTGAAGGAATCGTAATAGCGCACCCTGCCGTCTTTTTCGCTCTTGTTGGCAAGATTTGCTTCATAGAGCTCCTCATAAGAGTAGCCTTTTTGTCTCATATATTTAAGCAGACTATCCCATTTATTAGGCGCAAAGCCAAGACCGAAACGGGTGATCGTACTTTTCTTCATACCTCTTGATTTATAGTAATCAAGACCTTCTTTGCCCTCATCAGTGAAAAGGCAGGAGTTGAAAAAGCGTGCAGCCTCCTTGTTTATCTCATACATTCTGCGGCGCTTTTCAGCCATTGAATTATCAAAGCCTTCGCTTGGCATCACCATACCTGCCTTATCAGCAAGGTACTTGACAGCCTCATAGTAGTCAAGGTTTTCGGCTCTTCTTATGAAGCTTACAACCTCACCGCCTGCTCCGCAACCAAAACAGTAAAAGCTCTGAGAGTCGGGATAAACTGTAAATGACGGTGTCTTTTCGTTATGGAAAGGGCAAAGTCCTACAAGGTTTTTGCCTCGTCTTTTTAAAGGTACATACATTGATATAGTCTGCTCAATATCGCATCTCATTCTCAGCTCTGTGAGAAACTCTTCAGGAAAACGCCCTGCCATAATAACACCGCCCTTTCAATTTAATTATGAATTATGAATTCGGAATTCGGAATTCGGAATTGCGCCCGAGTTCCTCTTATTGGTTAGTTTTTACCCGCAAGGGGAAGTTGCTTTTTTATATGAGGGATATTTTTATACCAATTACTCCATATTTACTTTGTTTTTCTCTTGAGTAATATGACTCCATATCACGAGGTGACGCTTGGTCAACATTATCTTTTGTGTAACCACACTCCAAAAGTGGTAAATTTTTATATAGCTCATCAAATGAATCGAAAACAAATAAATCCTCAACCACAACACATAAAGTATCTGTTATGTTTTTTGAATTGACAAACTTTATTATATCACCAACAAATATTTTCTGTCTCTTTTCGTCATATAATCTCAGTTCTATTGTTTTCTTTCCGCTTCGAATATCGTTCATCGGTATTGGATTTAAAGTCATTCTATGCTTTTTCATCTTCGTCATACCTATAACTTTTTTATTTATCTCTATCTTCCTCGGCGGGAAAAGAGTTGTTTCCTCGACGGGTGTTCCCCGCGATTCCGAATTCCGCATTCCGCATTCCGAATTCGATTTATCCGTTCCAGCCGCTGGGTATAAAGTAATTGGTAAATACTTTTAATGCATAGCTGTCAGTCATACCTGCAATATAGTCAACAGCTGCTCTCTCTGCACCCTCGCTCCAGGCTATCTGTATATATTCGTTAGGAAGTTCATCCGGATGAGTACTGAAAAACTCATAGAGCTTCTGCACAAGTGCCATAGCCTTACCTTCCTCCCCTTTGCATACGGGGTTGGTGTATACTCTCTCAAACATAAAATCGTGAAGTATGTCAAATGCACTTTGCACATCTCTGTCAAGCTGTACCGTATCAACGGTGTTTTCGATAGCAGACATAACAAGAGTGTTGATGCGCTGACTTTTTTTGTCGCCTAAAAAGCGTTTTGCTTCGGCGGGAAGATTGCCCTCACTGATAACTCCACCTCTGATTGCATCGTCAATATCGTGGTTAATATATGCGATTTTGTCGGCAAGTTTAACAATTCTTCCCTCTAAGGTTTCGGCTTCGTCACCTCTTGTGTGACATACTATGCCGTTACGCACCTCGTAAGTAAGATTCAGCTTTTCAATCTTATCAACAACTCGAAGACTTTGCTCATAATGCTTGAAACCCTCAGGGAAAACTGCATTGAGAGCTCTCTCACCTGCGTGACCGAAGGGTGTGTGACCAAGATCGTGACCAAGTGCAATAGCTTCTGTGAGAGTCTCGTTGAGACCGAGAGCCGCTGCGATAGTCCTCGCAATCTGCGACACTTCAAGGGTATGGGTCAGTCTTGTTCTGTAATGGTCACTGTCCGGTGAAAGGAAAACCTGAGTCTTATGCTTAAGACGGCGAAAGGCTGCACAATGGATGATTCTGTCTCTGTCGCGCTGAAAAGCTGTTCTGACAGGGCATTCACCCTCCGGTACAAGTCTGCCTTTGGTGTTTTTGCAAAGGAAAGCGTTTTCACTTAAGGTTTTCTCTTCAATTTCAAGGGTTCTGAGTCTGATATCCGACATAGCTGCACCTACTTTCTCAGATTTCGCAGAACTTCTCGTCTATGACTTCACTGTGGAATTTACCGCAGGAAACATCAACGAGTCTGCTTTCAAAAAACGGTACTTTATCCTGAGGTATACGGAATGTAACCTCAACATTATCAGTAAACTGTGTATCTTCAACGATACCGCCCTCTTCACAGATGAGGGGTACGAGTCTGCCGTAGAAATTATAGTCAGTCTTTACCCTGACGATTTTGCAAAGTGACATAGTGATAATGCCACCTGCATCAAGAGCAATTTTTGCTCCGTGAGAATAAGCTCTCACAAGACCACCTGCACCCAGCATTATACCGCCGAAATATCTTGTTACAACAACACAGCAATCGACAACCTCTTCTTTCAAAAGCACATCAAGTGATGGTATCCCTGCAGTGCCCTGAGGCTCACCGTCATCGCTGAAGCGTCTTACACCTCCGTCACGAAGAGTATAAGCATAAACATTATGGGTGGCATCCCAATGCTTGGTTTTTATTTCACTTATAAACTCGAGAGCTTCTTCCTGTGTTTTAACAGGCTTGACATAGCCGATAAATCTTGACTTTTTGACTATGAACTCGTCACTTGAAGCTTCTTTGATGGTTTTATATTCAGTCATGGGACTCACCTCCTAAATGAAAATAAGACGGTACAACATAAAATTGTGCCGTCTGATTTTTTTAAACAAAACTTATTTGTTCTTAGCAAGGTTGAAACGCTTGTTGAATCTGTCAACACGTCCGCCTGTATCTACAAGCTTCTGCTTACCTGTGAAGTAGGGATGGCAGTTTGAGCAAATATCAACATGCATGTCCTTCTTTGTTGAACCTGTTTCGATAATAGCGCCACAAGCACACTTTACCTTAGTCTGTTCGTAGTTGGGATGAAGATTATCTTTCATTCTATTCACCTCATTTCGGTTAATTACATTATTTAACGAATGGTATTGTATCATAGTCAAAATCAAAAATCAACATTTTTTTGAAATTTCTTTTGTTTATTTCAAAATATTTTTCTGCAATCGGGCTACAAACGTCTGTCAGGTCTCAACTTTTATCTCTTTTCCAAGGTGGAATGAGTATAAAAGTGTCTCTTTAACCTGATAACCGGTTGACATAGAGAGGGCTTTTTTGTATATAGTCACCTGAGATGCATATTTTTCGCGGAAACTTTCTTCACTGTCAAGGTGGTCAGTTTTATAATCCACTACCACAAGTTCTCCGTCTTCAAGAAATGCGCAGTCGGCGATACCCTGAATCATCATCATTTCATCTGCAAACTCAACTGCAACATCATATACCTCACCTATAGGCACCTCAACGGTAAACTTCTTTTCTCTCATAACAAGCTCACTTGCTTGTATTCTGCCGAAAAGCTCCGAGGAGAAAAACTTTCCGAGAGCTGATATATTGATACACTTCGCTTCAGCTTCACTGAGTATACCTTTCTCACGCAGTCTTGCGATTTCGCTTACAACACTGTCTTTGGCCTTATGGTAATCCGCATACTGAATAAATGTATGAGTTGCAACACCTCTCGCCGCACCCGAAAGTCCCGACTCCGAGAGGAAAGCCGGTACAGATGAAGCGAAGTAGTCTCTGTCGATGAAATTTTTATCTGTTTCCGAAGCGGCCCTCTTGGTCACGATACCCGACAAAGCCTCATATTTATATCTGAAATCCGAGCGTTCTTTTATCAGAGATTTGAAATCCTCATCAATTGAAACCGATATTTCTTCATTTTCCGCCGTATCAGACCCACTCTGATACTCAGCGAGCACAATCTTGACAGGTGACTTGGCAGGCAAGACCGCGGAGTTATCTGTTTCAGCTTTGGCTCTGAGCTCTGACGCGTACGGGTGTCTGAGCAATGTGCTGATAAGCCACTCGCCATAACCTGTAGCACCCGCAACGGCATAAGGTGAGAATTTGCTCTTCCACGAGGGAATACCTGCCGCATAATTTTCGCAGGTACCATCTGTATTTTCACCGGCATAAACCATAATGAGCTTTTCTCGTGCTCGTGTCATGGCAACATATAGCACTCGCATTTCTTCGCTGATGTTGTCCTTACCTATGGCAAGCTTCACAGCCTTATGACAGAGTGTATCGTACTGTTCAAAGGTATCGATATTTCTCATTCTTACACCGATGCCGTGTTTCTGACTGATAACGAGATTGTCTTTTTCGTCGCTCTTATTAAACTTCGAAGCACAGGATGCAACTATGCATACGGGAAACTCGAGACCCTTTGACTTGTGGATAGTCATAATGTTGACACAGTTGCTATCCTGAGCCTTGCCGACAGAACCTGAAATATCTCTCTGTTTATCACCGAGCCGATCAATAAAGTTGATAAAGCCCGACAGCGAACCATAACCTGAGTTTTCATATATATCAGCATAGTCACAAAGAAGCATAAGATTACCTCTTTTTATATCCGACGGGTCAACAGCCTGAAAAATTGACGGCAGAGCCGTAGCTGAGTAAATCTCTTCAATAAGCTCTTTTACCCTCAGGCACACACCGAGGTTACGCCAATATTTTATCTGAGTCAGGAAATTGCTGATTTTCTCATTTTTAGCCATATTTATAAGACTACTGTAAATATCACACTTTTTATCGGGCAAACGAAGTTCTGCCACATCATCGGCTGTAAAGCCGAATACCGGTGACATCATAACGCTCAGAAGTGGAATATCCTGTTTGGGGTTGTCGACAACTCTGAGTATGTTGAGTATAAGGCTGATTTCTACCGATGTCAGAAACTCACCAGACACTTCCGTAAAGCAAGGTATTCCCTCTTCTCTGAGAACTTCGGCATAAGTCACAGCTTTACCGCCACCTGTAGCTCTCATAAGAATTGCAAAATCTTTATAGGTGACCTCTCTTTCTCCGTCACCGTCTTTTATCTTGTAACCTCTGCCGATCATATCTTTGATGACAGATGCAATGTGACGTGCCTGCACCTCGTTTTTGTCAGGCTTATCTTCCAATTCTTTAGGTATATCAATAATATGAAGCTCAGTGCAAGCCTCAGTTTCTTCAGAGTACCCTGCCGAGAAAACCAACTCTTCATCTTTATCATAGTTGATGTCACCGCAGTCTTTACTCATGAGCTGAGAGAAAACAAAGTTGATGACATCGGTCACACCCTCCCTGCTTCTGAAGTTGTTGCCGAGAACAATTCTTGCAGGATAATTATTCTTCTCTTTATCATAGGGCTCGTAGCTGTCTTTAAGAGAGATAAATATATCAGGGTTAGCCTGACGGAAACGGTAGATACTCTGTTTGACATCGCCTACTCTGAAAAGATTGTCTCTTGATATGGCAGTGAAAAGCATATCCTGAGCCGCATTGGTATCCTGATACTCGTCTATGAGTATCTCGTCAAAATTATCTCTCAGGTGCTCTGCAAGAGCTGTACTCTTCCAACCGTCGGAAGTTTCTTCAACGAGCAATTTAAGTGCCATATGGGTTATATCGTTGAAGTCTGCTATTTTCTTTTCTCTTTTTACAAGTGTATAATTTCTGCCGTACTCCTTAGCTGTTTCGATAAGAGCTCTCACCATAGGAGCGAGAGTTGTCATATCCTCTTTATATTCATCTTCACTGCAACAGAGAAGTTCTGCAATAGCTTCAAACTGATTTTTCAGAGATTTACGATTACTGCTTAGTTTTTTGTATAAAGGTTCTTCCTTGACCTTGGTGCCTACACCGAGTCTTGCGGCACTGTAAGCCAGAATACTGCGTCTTATTTCATCGTAACATTCACCCGACTCCATTCTCTCGAGAATATATTCAACCTGAGCCTTGTCCGTTGATACCGCTTTATAAAATATCTTGGTGTAAACCTCATCACCATCGATCTGTTTAAGTATGTTGTCTGCAAGTTCAAGACAATACTCCATAGCCTCTTTGATGTGAGACATAATGATCTTGCCGTAATGGCTGTCTTTGAGACTTATATTGCTGTCATAATCAAGGCACAGTGAGTCGAGCCACTTCTCGGGGAACGGGAAAGACACTGAGTTCCTGTAGAGCTTTTCGGCCATTTCTGCAGTTTTTTTATCGTCTCTGCCACTAAAAAGAAGCTCGCCTAAATTTCTGAAGCTTCCGTCACTGTCATTACCATACATATGCTCCATAGCCATATCCATAGCCTGTTTTGACAGAAGCTGAAGCTCACCCTCATCACCTATTCTGAAGTCAGGAGGCAAATCAAGGGCCTGAAAGTTTTCTCTGACAAGATCTGAGCAAAAGCTGTCTATAGTACATATCTTTGCTGTAGGTAAAAGTAACTGCTGATTTATCAATCTCGGATTGCCCGGATCATTTTTCAGCATATCAGTCAGTGCATCACTGATTCTCTGCTTCATTTCCTGAGCCGCCGCACGGGTAAAGGTTACAATAAGCAAACGGTCAACACCTGTAGGATTTTCTTCAGAAGTTAATCTGTTTATTACACGCTGAGTAAGAACAGCGGTTTTACCTGAGCCTGCAGCAGCCGATACAAGCACACTGCCGTCAAGGGCGTTTATGGCATTTTTCTGAGCATCAGTCCAATTTCTCGCCACTGTCCTCACCTCCCGTTAATTTTCTGATACAGTCATCGTGACTGAGTTTTTTAGCATATCTTATAGTCGGATTTTCCTTGAGGCACACATCTTTATAGTCGCACCAGTTACAGGTATCCGTGTGACCGGGACCCGACAAGGGCCAAGCGCTGACCAGCCCTCTGTGAAGGCTATCGCCCATATTTTTTATAATATCATCCATAAGTCTGCCAAGCTTTTCAAGCTGACCTAAGGTGATAAACTTGCCTTTTACCTGACCTGTTTTGCTGTCAAATGACACAGGCAAAAACACCGACTTATGACTTTTGTCCATAGCATCAATGCTCACTTCATCAAGGACAAGCATACCGTTCATTTTACCTCTTGCAAGACGGGCATTTTCGCGTTTTTCCTCGCTGTCATCTCTGCTGATATTTATATGATCAAGTCTTGCAGGGAAGTAGAGTATACCCGCAGGAGTGATGTTTTCATAAAACTCGTGACCGCCACGCCAAATACTCAGCAGATAAAGAAGCATCTGCATATTCATACCGTAAAATACATCGCTGAGTTCAAAGCTCTTGCTACCTGTTTTATAGTCGACAATTCTGATGTATCGTTTGTCTGCGCTGTCCATTTTATCTACACGGTCAATTTTACCGATAAGTGATACACTGCCCTCATCAAGGTCTACTCTGAAAGGCTTGACTGCACTGTCTTTGCCTATAGACAGCTCAAAGTCGCAGGGTACAAAATCGCTGTCACTGAACTCCGACGTAAGACGCTCCATAAGATGCTTAAGTATCTTGAACATTCTCGAATAAAGATAATTAAAGCGAAGGGGCATACTCTCACTATCGCCTATATTAAGGCGCATATATTCACCAAGATGACACCTTATTCTCTCATCAATTTCTTCAGATGAAAGCTTCATAAACCCTTTATCCTTATACTCTGAAAGTATCATTTCAAGCACGTGGTGTACCACGTTACCACCCGTAAGAGCATCAAGTTTTGCCTTTGTTCTTGGTTTCGCACGAAGACCATACTTACAGAAATATTTAAAGGGACACTCGCTGTAAACCTCAAGCTGTGAAGCCGAGAAATACATGTTTTTACCGAAAAGAGACATAGCTGTGTCTTTGTTTTTTATATCTGAACCCTTATCATTAACTGCTCTGTTAATTGATGCGAGTCTGCCCTCATAATCTTTTTTATCTCGGAAATATTCCTTGAGAGCCTGAGATCTGCCGTCGGTAAGCTTCCATCTTTTGGCCATAAGCTCAAAAGCAGACTCTTCACTCTCTATAAGCTCGCTGAGGTCTTCGGTATTGGTATTAATCTTTCTGAGTCTCGGGAATATAGCTTCAATCTGTCTGACGCACTCACTCTCTGTGAGTATCTCAGCACCCTCACCTGAGGTGCTGTAGGAAAGATAAATTCTGTCTTCGGCACTTGAGAGAGCATTGTAACAGATAAACCTTTCTTCGAGGGTAAGCTTTCTTATGTCATCTCTGATTTCAAGACCGACATTCTGAAGCTTTTTAGTCTCAGCTACAGAGAAAATACCACCCTGATTTTTCTGTTCTGGGAAGATACCCGTATTCATACCCACAAGGAAAACAACCTTAGCTGATTTTGTCAGCATTCTGTCAGCACTACAGATGCTCACCTCGTCATATCCGTCGGGAAGCTTACCGAGAGACTTGGAAGAAACTACAATCTCAAACAGTTCAAGAAATCGCTTTACACTGACCGCTCTGTCTCCGACACTCATAGCAAGCTCATCGAGAATTTCCATAAGTATATCCCACACCTGCTCCTGCTCAACAGCAAGGTCACTAAGGCCCTGACTCTGCAACAGCTCAGCGTATTCCTTCAGTCTCTCATCTGCTTTACTATCGCGTAAAAATCTATATATTATCTCTGCAGTTTGTTTACCGTTAGCATCACGGAGCTTGTCTCTTATATCTTCGATTGTGTCAGTAATGCTCTTTCTTGTAAGGTTGATGCTCACGAGGGTTTCTCTTTGTCTATCACCCATCTCACTGAAACCATCGGGATTACCTGCAAAGTCGCTGAGCCATTTTTTGCCGGATACATCCCAAGTAAAAACATAATTTTCAAGCTCGCTGATTTCTTTCTCATCATAACCTAACAGTCCTGTTTTAAGCAATCTGAAAACATAGTCGGAGTTATAGCCCTCACTGCAAACTGAAAGAAGATTTCTCACAAAGCATATGAGTGGCTGATTGGCAATAGGTTGTCGCTTGTCTTCAAACATAGGGAGATTATATTTTTTTATAGCACTCACAAGATATCTGCGGTACTTCTCGTCTTTTCTGTAGACAACTGCAATATCACGGCAGCGGTACTCACCCTGACGAATGAGAGCTTTTATCTGCCTTGCAACGGCATCGCACTCATTCTCAGGTTTATCAGCCTCAATCAAGGTGACTTTGTCTGTGGTATCAGGGTAAGTCACCACTGTGTTTTTATAGATATTTTCCTGCAGATGATACATCTCACCTGAAAAGTTTTTCTTATCTCTGTGGCAGGTGATAACCTCACCTGTATCAATACCATCATTACCCGCAAGAAGTCTGAGTCTTCTTGCTACGGCATTGACACTGCTGAAAGCACTCATTTCATCAACGGAGTTTATATCATCTGTGCAAAGAGTAATATAAAGATCATCCGCTTTTCTCATCATAAGTCCGATGAGTTTAAGCTCAGGTACAGTGAAGCTTCTGAAGCCGTCGACAACTATAGTTGTACCATCAAAAAAGTCTGTATCTCTGAGGATTTCATAAACCTTCATCAGCATATCGCCGTCATCAAAGTGACTCTGATATACAACAGCATCATAAGCACGGTATACCATAGCTGTTTCAAGAAGCTTAGTTTTCAGCATATTATCGCTGAGACTCTCGGCTTTAAGCTCTATTTCATCAGGGGTAAGACCGCTGTTTTTCATACGGTCAACTTCAGCTAAAAGCTTGGTTACGAGAGCGATTTCATTTTTATGTTTAGCAAAAAACTTGAGTTTATCTCTGACACCCTCTATTGCAACGGACATAAAAACTTCCCTCATACCCGTTTTCGCTATGGGCGCATTGATACCACCGTAAGTCTTTAAGGCAACGTGGCAGAGTCTTGAGAAAGACAGAACCTCTATTTCACTCGCCGCCTTAGGTCCTAAAAGGTGCAGTATCCCCCTGTCGGTATCGAATGTAAACTGCTTGGGTACAATGAGCATAGTCTTTTTACCCTCGGCGACACACTTGCCGAGCACCTGATGAGCCTTTGCAGTTTTACCGCTGTTTTTTACACCCGCAATAAAATTAAGCATCGTTTTCTCCCCCGGATAAACTTTATAGTCATATTATAACTGACTTTTGCTCTTTTTTCAATTATTAGATTGAATTTCCATTAAGATTATTATATAATACTATAACGTAGATTAATATCCCCTGAAAGAAGAGGTTACATATATGAAAACTTATAAGATACACTTTATCCGTCACGGCATCACCAAAGATAATATCGAGGGTGTTTACTGCGGCATTACGGATACACCCCTTTGCGATGAAGGCAAAGAGCAGCTTATGAAAATGAAAGAGGAATATCTTTATCCCGATACTCAGTTTATCTTTACTTCTCCACTCACACGCTGTAAAGAGACCGCTGAAATTCTTTACCCAAACCTTAAGCCTATTGTTATAGAAGACCTTACAGAATACAACTTCGGTGAATTCGAGGGCAAGACGGCTGAAGAGCTTCAGAAAAAACAGCCTAACTTTGAGCCATGGCTTAAGGGTGAGCCCGGTGTAAGACCTCCTTTCGGTGAAAGTAATGAGGACTTTGCCAAGAGAGTCTGCAACTGCTTTGTAAAAATAGTTGACGGCGTTATCAAAACAGGTACTGAAGACCTTGGGATTGTTACCCACGGTGGTGTAATTTCGACTATACTTGCAAACTTCGGTCTGCCCGAGGCATCTGTCAGCGATTGGCTCACACCTCCCGGTTGCGGATACACTGTAAGAGTCAGCCACTTTTTGTGGATGCAGGGTCACAAATTTGAAGTAATAAAGGAAATCCCTGAAATCTCATCGGAAGAGACTCAGGGCAACTACTATGACGGTTGGGACTACTACCCCAACGATGATGACTTCGACGTCAGCGAATACTTATACGATTGAGAGAACTAATATGAACATACTTGTTTTAGGTGACGTTGTCGGTGACAGCGGTTGCGAATTTATAAGAAAGAAGCTCCCGGCTTTTAAAAGACTCAAGGGTATAGACTTTACAATTGCCAATGGTGAAAACTCTTCAGAGGGCAACGGTATCACACCTTTTTCAGCAGAGCATCTTTTCACAAGCGGAGTAGACTTTATCACTACAGGCAACCACGTTTACAGACGAAAGGAAGTCTATGACCTGCTTGACGACAGTGAATATATCATCAGACCCTATAATTATTCTCCCTCAAACCCGGGCAAAGGTGTCGCTCTTGTTGATACGGGCATGTACACTATAGGTATCATCAACCTTATGGGTACTATGTTTATGGAAAATCTCGATAACCCCTTTAACAGCGTCGACAAAGCACTCAAGGAGCTCGAGGGCAAGACAAAGATTATCCTTGTCGATTTCCATGCTGAAACCACAAGTGAAAAGCAGGCTCTCGCCTATTATCTCGATGGCAGAGTGTCCGCTGTTTTCGGCACCCATACCCACGTGCTTACCAATGATGACCGAGTCCTCGAGGGCGGTACGGGATACATCAGCGATATCGGTATGTGTGGCGTCATCGACAGTGTACTCGGTGTAGATAAAAACATCATTATAGAGAAATTCAGAAACAATATGCCCGCCCGATTTGATAACGCAAAGGGCAAATGTATGATTAACGGCTGTATTTTTACTATTGATGAAAGAAGTGGCAAATGCACTTTCACAGAACCTGTAAGATTCGAATAAAGGAGCTAAATATGAAAAAGCTGATATCTCTTTTCGCGTGTTTCGCGCTGATAACGGGAATATTATCAGGTTGCGGCGACAGAAACACCGATGACACTACCACTACAGATACCACCATCAGTGAAGTTGTCACTGAAAATACAGTATCCGAAAGAAAGGTCACTCTCGGATACTATAAAGGTAAATCTCTTAACCCTTTCAAGACGAAGAGTCCTACCAACAGAAATCTTATGACACTGGTATACGACAGTCTCTTCCTGCCTACAGATGCATATACAGTTGAGCCTCTGATAGGTTTGTCTTTCACCAATAAAGACAAAATGCTCACTGTTACTCTTGACTCTGAGGCACTTTTTGCCGACGGCACAGCTATTGAACCATCAGATGTCGTTTACTCTTTTAATCTCGCTAAAGAAAGCGATAACTACAAGGGCAGACTCAGCAACTTCTCATCTGTTGCCGCAGGCGTTGACAGTATTACCTTCACACTTGTTTCCCCAGACATTTATGCTGAAAATTGTCTGACCTTTCCCATAGTCAAATATGGCACAGGTGACAATTCCATTCCGACAGGTAGCGGCAGATATACTATTGCTAAAAAGTCAGGCACTTACCGACTCACAGCCAACGAGAATTCCACAAGACTTGAAGAGATGGCAACCACTCAGATTACCTTAGTACCCATAACCTCAGATGCAGGCGAGCTTTATCTTTTACAGACAGGCGACCTTACTTACTTTTTCGATGACCTGAGTGACGGCGAATACACCAAAATCAGAGCTAATACTGCCCGTGTACCTATGAACAATATGGTTTATCTCGGCATTAACGGCGACACGGTCAAAAGTAAAAAAGTCAAAGAAGCTCTCTGCTATGCTATCAACAAGACATCTCTTGCCGATACAGCCTATAGCGGTATAGCTAAGCTCAGCGATGTACCATTTAACCCCGAGTGGGAAATCATGTCAGGTATAAACACAGTTTTCTATGATTACAACTCACTCAAAGCTGAAGAAATCCTTGAGGATGCGGGTTATGTATACGCCTACAGCGGCAACCAGTACAGAAGTAAAAACTTTGAGTATCTCGAGATGACACTTCTTGTCAACAATGAAAACAAGCCCAAAGAAGAAATCGCCAAAATAATTGCCGGTTGGTTCAGAGATCTCGGTATAAAGATTACTCTCAACTCAGTAAGTTACGATGAGTATCTGCGCGAGCTTAAAAGCGGCAACTATGATTTATATGTAGGTGAAGTCAAGCTTTCAGCAAATATGAGTCTTTCCGCTTTCTTTTCAGAAAACGGTGGTGCATCATACGGCATTGACAGCGAAAGTGCCACAGCTAAAGCCTACACCGACTTCAAGACAGGCAAGACAGATATTTCAACTTTCATTCAGGTTTTCAACTCAGAGAAACCTTTTATACCTCTTCTTTTCAGAGAGGGTATGGCTTATTATTCACGTGAACTCACCTATGAGGACACTGTCAATGAATATGAGCTCTTTGCAAATATTTATTCATGGAGTGTAACAAAGTAATGTCAGATATCCCTTTGAGATATATAAAAGGCATAGGCGAAAAGAGAGAGGAGCTTCTCCACAAGCTCGGTATTTACTCTCTCTCTGACCTTGTGCACTTTTTTCCAAGGACATATCTTGATTTCACAGCTCTGACACCGATTTCACAGATGATTCCCGGTGAGACTTATGCTTTCAGCGCTATTGTCGGCTATCCTCCCGTCGAAAACAAAATTCGTACGGGTATGGTAATCTATAAAACAATGGTAACCGACGGCACGGCAGGTGTCAGAATAAACATCTTCAACAGCAAGTATCTCGCCGACTCCCTAGAGCAGGGCGAAGAATATATTTTCTACGGAAAAGTCACAGCATCAAACGGTTCATATGAGATGAGTAACCCTCTCGTTATCCCCTATGACAAAGAGGCAGGTCTTAGACCTGTTTATCCTCTGACGGCAGGACTCTCCTCAAACATACTGCAAAAAATCATCGACAATGCACTTGAAGCATACTTCAAAGATGATATCCTTCTTCCCGTACCCGAAAAAATCAGAGCCGAGTACTCACTTGCTCATAAGCAATTCGCTCTGAGAAATATACATTTTCCTAAGAGCAGAAACGACCTTGAGATATCAAAAAAGAGTCTTATTTTCGAGGAACTTCTTGTATTTCAGACAGCAATGCTCAGGCTCAAAAACCGCAATAAAGGCAAGACAAGCCTTTCTCTCAAAAACGATTTCACAGATGAGTTTATGACACAGTTACCCTTTACACTCACCTCGGCACAGCAAAGAGTTATCGGTGAATGTATCGCTGATATGAAAACTGAGACACCTATGAACAGACTCGTTCAGGGTGACGTGGGCAGCGGTAAAACCGTAGTAGCGGCCTGTCTTATACACACGGCAGCTAAAAACAAAATTCAGAGTGTACTTATGGCGCCTACAGAAATTCTTGCACGTCAGCATTTCGCCACACTCAAAAATCTCATCAAAGACGAAGATATCACCTGCGAACTTCTGACAGGCTCTGTTACAGCCAAGAAAAAAGCCGACATAAAAGAGCGACTGAAAAACGGCGAAATCGACTATATTGTGGGTACCCACGCCCTGCTGACAGACAACACTGAATTCCAGAACTTAGGTCTTGTCATCACCGATGAACAGCACCGTTTCGGCGTACGCCAACGAGGCACTCTGACAGGTAAAGGAAATAACCCACACACCCTCGTTATGAGTGCAACACCTATCCCCCGTACCCTCTCGCTTATTATTTACGGTGACCTTGATGTGTCGGTTATAGATGAACTTCCCAAGGGCAGACAAAAAATCTCTACCTTTGCGGTGGACTCATCATATCGCCAGAGAATGTACGGCTTTATAAAAGACAACATCAACAAAGGCAATCAGGCCTATATCGTATGCCCTGCCGTAGAGGAAAATGAGGGCGATATTGCTTCAGCTGTCAGCCACGCAGAAGAGCTTGCCGAAAAAAAATTCAAAGACTTCAAGGTGGGACTGTTACACGGCAAAATGAAAGCCAAAGATAAAGAAAAGGTTATGACAGATTTTCAGAAAGGTGATATACAGCTACTCGTATCAACTACAGTTATCGAGGTTGGTGTCGATGTACCCAACTCAACTGTTATGGTTATAGAAAACGCCGAGCGCTTCGGTCTGTCACAGCTTCATCAGCTCAGAGGCAGAGTCGGCCGTGGCAAAGACAAGTCCTATTGCATACTCGTCAGCGATGCCAAGGGCGAAACCGCTAAAGCCCGTCTCGATATAATGTGCAGAACCAACAACGGCTTCACTATCGCAGACAAAGATCTTGAGCTTCGCGGACCCGGTGAGTTTTTCGGCTCAAAACAGCACGGCCTGCCTGAGATGAAAATAGCATCTTTCACGGAGAATATGGACACTGTAAGACAGACTCATATGGCAGCTAAAAAAATTCTTGCCGATGACCCGAAACTTACAAAACCTGAAAATTCAGGACTTAAAGCAGCAACTAAAAATTTACTTATAAAACAAGCAGAAAACAAATTAAGCTTCAACTGAGAAAGGAATATGATTATGAAAAAAATTGCAAGTTTTACAATTGACCACACAATTCTTCCCAAGGGTATGTATCTGTCACGTACAGATGCCAATACTGTTACTTATGACATCAGAATGAGACGCCCCAACGTTGAGGAAGTCCTCGATAACGGTTCAATTCACACCCTTGAACATCTCTTTGCAACATATGTAAGAAACAGCGACGTTGCTGATAAAATCGTTTATTTCGGCCCTATGGGTTGCAGAACAGGCTTCTACTTTATAACTCTTGATTCACTCTCAAAGCAGGGTGCAATTGCCCTCACACGCTCAGCTCTCAAATTCTGTGCTGAGTATTTAGGCGATGTACCCGGAGTATCAGCTGAAGAGTGCGGCAACTACCGCGACCACAACCTCAAGGGTGCTAAGAAAGAGGCAGCTGATATGTACGAAGTTCTCGCTACATGGTCAGTAGATCAGCTTGCTTATCCTAAAAAATAAGCACATAAAAATTTAGAACTATCTTTAATGGAAAGGAGGTTATTTATTGGACAAAGACATTTTCACGGTATATGGCGACGACAAGATACAGTATAAAAAGTTTGACAATGCTGAGGCAGCTGAAATCATAATACCCACAGAGATCAACCTCTCTGTAAGAAAGAAACAGCCCGAACCTGTAAAAACAGCACCGAAGAAAAGAGCTATCGTATCAGAGTTCCTCGATTTTGCTGAAGCCTTAGGTGCAATGTACATCGGTGCTTTTAAGGCTATTGTCCGAACTGTACTGCCCATAGTGCTTCTGCCATTCAAAGGCATCGCAACTTTAATCAGACTGATAAGTAACTTCCTTCATAAATTCAAAAATCAGAAGCTTCGTCGATATCTCAAAGAAAGTGACACCGTCAGCGGTGAAATCAAAGCTATACGACTTAAAGCTATGAAGCAGGACGATGAAAACAAAACCATCTACTTTTTCAAGGCTGTAGGCGTTCAGCTTTCTGACTATCTTTTAAAAGAAGACCGCCTTATAAAAAGCGCCTGCAACTATCTTCTGCCTTTTGCAGTGCTGATGTTTATTATCTCAGGTGCTCTAAGCACTCAGAATAAAATTCCCGCCCTGAAGATTATGTACAACGGTATGCCTATTGCTTACGCGGAAAATCAGCAGACATGGAACGATGGTAAAAGCAAGGCTTTGTCTATGATATATTCCGACGCAGATGCCGGAGAAATCTTCGATGATATAACTTTTGAAATAGAGCGTGTCAAGCCCTCACAGCTGAGCAGCCCCCAGGTTATCAGCGAGAGCTTGCTCGCAAACAGCAGCACCAAGTACAAGCGAGTCTGCGGTATCTATATAGATGGCGAACTACTTTGTGCAACTCACAATGAGTCCGACGCACTTGCAGTTCTCGACAGTATACTCGCCCCATATGAAAAGAAAGCTGATGAGAACACCATAGTCGGCTTTGTGGAAGAAATCGAATACGTTCAGGGCTACTATCCTGAAAACAGTGACATCATATGGGACACAGCCAAGCTGATGAAAACTTTGCAGTCAGACAACTCTCCTGTCAGAGTCAAAACCATGAAAACCGTCACCAGACATGAGACGGTTAAATATGATACAGTCAAGAAAAACACCTCAGCTCTTTATAAAGGCACCAAAAAGACTCTGCAAAAGGGTAAGAATGGTAAGATGTTGGTCACTGAGCTTGTGACCTATATTGACTCAAAAAAGACCTACACGGCCACAGTATCAGAAAAAATCATCACTGAGCCTGTGGATGAAATTGTGCAGATCGGCACAAAGTCAAATGCATACGGTGGCTCATCTTCAAGTGCTACAGGCTTTATCTGGCCTACAAGAGGCGCCTATAGTGTATCATCCCACTATGGCTATAGAAGTGCGAGCATCTCAGGTTGGTCATATCACGGCGGTATAGATATAGTCCTCGGCTATGGCTCATCCGCAGGCATCCCCATAGTTGCAGCCGCATCGGGCACAGTTGTCACAGCCAACAGCGGTTGGCGCGGTTACGGCCACACAGTTGTCATCGACCACGGCAACGGCGTTCGTACCCGCTATGCTCATATGTATCCGGGTTCTATTACAGTACGCGTCGGCCAGAAAGTATATCAAGGTCAGCAGATAGGCCGTATCGGTTCTACCGGCAACTCAACAGGACCTCATTTGCATTTTGAGATGCTTATCGGCGGCAGAAAAGTAAATCCCTATCCTTATATCAGATAATATTAAAAGACGGCTTCATATGAGGCCGTCTTTGTTGTATACGAAAAGAGACGCGAAACCAAGTCGCGTCCCAATAAAATCTGTTATTTTTTTATCTAGCCCTCGCCGGGCAGGCATACTTTTCTTGTAAGAAAAGTATCAAAAGAACTTTGCTCACTTCTCTTCAATAGTATTTTCCTGACCCTTGTAAACCACAAACTTGCAGAAGAGATATTCAAGAATCATATTTGAAAGCATTGTCACACCAAGAACAATATACTCGTTGATACCCTTGCCGGTTGCCATATTGCCAAGAATGGTTGACACAGGTGTGAAAATAAGGTAGAAACCGAAAACCTTTGCCATTGCCACGGGAATATTTGCAGCTGACTTAAAGGTGAAACGACGGTTAAATGTGAAGTTCCACAAAACTGAAAGCACAAGTGCAATAAGATAGCACACACCGTACTCGGCACTAAGAATCGCCATAATTTTTTCGTTTTCGATGCTGATATTAGGTAGCACAAGCTCGTTGAGAAGTGTAAATGAACCGACCTGGATGATACCTGCTGATGCTGAGAATAAAGCAAATTTTACAGCCTGTAATGCGTTACTGTTTTTCATATTTTTTCCTCCTTTTGCCTATTGGCTTATGGGGTTATTATACTACTCTTTTCTATAAAAAGCAAGTGCAGAAGCCACTGAACTTCTGCACTGTTTTTTCTGTATTGCCCTCGCCGGGCAGGCATTCTTTTTCCTATCGCGGAAAAAGAATCAAAAACGCGATGATCACTTCTTAAGGTTGATGCCCTTTGTTTCAAGGTCAGCTATAATACCGTTAACTACATCCATAACCTCTTCCTTAGTCAGAGTCTTTTCAGGATGAGCAAAAGTGATTCTTGAAGTGATTGACTTGCCGTTTTCATCTTCGTATGTGTCAACAACCTCTGTCTTCTTGATAAGAGGACAATTTGCATCTGCAATAGCCTTGCCTATGGGAGCAAACTTATCACTGATGAATGAAAGGTCGATTTCGATGCCGGGGAACTTTGAAGGCTCTTCATATTTGATAGCCTGAGCTGCAGTCTCAGCAAAATCTCTTACATCGATTTCAGCGTAAACAATATTTGCCTTCTTGTCAACCTTCTTTGATACTGTGGGATGCACAATGCCGATTTCACCGATAGCCTTGCCGCCAAGGATTATATCATTGAGGTTTTTGGGATGCTGATAGCAATGTGTTGCTGTCTTAGCCTCATATGAAAGAGTAAGATGCTTAAGATCAAGTGCAAGTGTTGCGAGGATATCACGAAGCTCGAAATAGATTTCCTGCATTGACTTTGTCTTTGAGAAAAGTGTGATAGCAAGCTTCTTTCTTTCGTTGCAAAGGCCGTCTTCTCTGTAACCCTCAACTACTCTGCCCACTTCAAAGATACCGAATGAGGGAGCATATGTGTTGTTGATCTTAGCCTGGCAAAGCTGAGTGGGAACGATTGACTTTCTGATAACCTCAATATTGGGGTTAGTTGCATTTACGAGCTTAACGTTGTCTTCGATTTCGATGCCGAGATCTTTGCACTCGTCATAGTACATCCATACATATGAATGCATCTCGTGGAGTGAGAAACGCTTAACAAGGATATCCTTGATTTTTTCTTCGATTGTCTTTTCTACTGCGGGACGGATGGGATAAACAGGTGTTGCAGTAGTGTGAATGTCGAAGTTATCATAGCCGTAAATTCTTGTGATTTCTTCGATGATATCAGCCTTGATTGTTACGTCCTTAGTCGCTCTCCATGAGGGTACAAGGACAGTGAAGTTGTCATCCTTGAGCTCAACACCGAATCCAAGGCTTTCGAGAGTCTTAACGATTGTAGCATTGCTGATTTCGATGCCCGTATAACGGTCAACGAAGTTCTTGTCAAAGCTGAGGCTTATCTTATCGTACTCGAAAGCTCTCTCGTCTGTAAGTGATGAAACAACATTAACACCACCGTCGATATCCTGAAGAAGCTTAACAAAACGAGCGATAGCGGGTACTGTCATCTCGGGATCAAGGCACTTCTCATATCTCATTGAAGCATCTGTTCTGTGAGCAAGTCTTACAGTTGACTTACGGATTGATACAGCGTCAAATGTTGCGCTTTCAAGAGTAAGCGTTGTAGTATCATCTACGATTTCACTGTCGAGACCGCCCATGATACCTGCGATAGCAACGGGTGTGTCACCGTTACAGATCATAAGAGTGTTTTCATCGATATTTCTCTCGATACCGTCAAGAGTTGTAAAGCTGAAGCTTTCGTCGAAACGCTTGATGCGGAGCTTTTCAACCTTTCTTGAGTCGAAAGCGTGCATGGGCTGACCCATTTCAAGCATAAGGTAGTTTGTAAGGTCAGCGAGAAGGTTGATACTTCTCATACCGCAATAGAAGAGTCTGATCTGCATATTTACGGGGCTTACATTCTTAGTGATATTTTCAACCTGTAAGCAGGAGTATCTCTGACAAAGGCTGTCTTCGATTTTCATATCGATTTTGGGTAAACTGTCATATTTTGAAAGATCAACACTGTCAAGAGCTTTGAGAGGTCTGCCTGCAAGTGCAGCAAACTCTCTTGCAATACCGTAGTGACCCCAAAGGTCAGGACGGTTAGTCAGTGACTTATTGTCAACCTCGAAGATGATATCGTCAACTTCATATGCGTCTTTGATAAGGGTACCGTTGGGAATATCATCTGTAATATCCATAATACCGCTGTTGTCATCGCTGATACCGATTTCCTTACCGCTACAGCACATACCATATGATGTGTAACCTGCGAGATCACGGGGAGTAATGTCGATTTCACCGATTTTAGCGCCAACTTTAGCGAAAGCAGTTTTCATACCTACTCTTACATTGGGAGCACCGCATACAACATCAGTGAGCTTGCCGTCGCCGGCATCAACCTTGAGAAGGTGAAGCTTCTTTGATTCAGGGTGATCAGCGATTTCTTTAATTTCAGCAACAACGATACCGTCAATATCGCTGCCCTTGAAGAAAATTTCATTTTCTACTTCAGCTGTTGAGAGTGAAAATCTGTGGATAAGGTCAAGCTTATCAAGACCTTCAAGGTCAACAAAATCTGAAATCCAATTCATTGATAAAAACATAAGTTATACTCTCCTTTCTCTCTTACTGGTCATCGGTGAACTGAGTGAGGGTCTTGAGTGAACCGCCGTTCAGGTCACGGATATCTTTAATACCGTATTTCATCATAACAAGTCTTGTAAGACCAAGGCCGAAAGCAAAGCCTGTGTACTCATCGGGGTCGATGCCGCCTGCCTTGAGTACCTCGGGGTGAATCATGCCGCAGGGGCAAAGCTCAAGCCAACCGCTGTGCTTACAAGAGGGACAACCCTCACCACCGCAGATAAGGCAGCTGATGTCAAGCTCAAAGCCGGGTTCAACGAAGGGGAAGAAGCCGGGACGAAGTCTTACTTTAAGATCTTTCTGGAATACTTCTGAAAGCATAGTTTTCATAAAGTAGATAAGGTTTGAAATTGAGATGTCTTTGTCAACCATTACACCTTCCATCTGGAAGAATGTGTTTTCGTGACAAGCATCTGTTGCCTCGTTTCTGAAGCAACGGCCGGGGAAAATAGCCTTGATGGGTACACCGTCGTTGATAAGTGCATCCTTATATTTTTTGTAGATAGCGTTCTGAGCAGCTGAAGTATGGCTCTTGAGAAGCTGACCGTTGTCAAGATAGTAGGTATCCTGCATATCTCTTGCAGGGTGATGCTTGGGGATGTTGAGAGCCTCGAAGCACTCATAGTCAGATACGATTTCTGAGTAATCTTCAACAGCAAAGCCCATTGTTTTAAAGATGTTTTCGCACTGACGCTGAACAAGTGTTACAGGGTGGTATGAGCCTTCACCGAGTGTCGGGGGCATTGAAATATCGAATTCAGGCATTGATTCGATTTCCTTGAGGAGTTCTTTTTCCTTGAGCTCCTGATTTTTTTCAGCAATCTTATCAGTTACCTCGCCTTTGATTACGTTTACTTTCTGACCGAAAGTTTTCTTTTCTTCAACTGAAAGATCTTTCATCTCTTTCATAAGCTCTGTTACAAAGCCTTTTTTACCCAGATAAGCAACTCTTATTGCTTCAAGGTCTGCTGAGTTTTCTGCTTTTGAGAGCTCAGCTAAAAACTGTTCTTTGATAGCAGCAATTTTGTTATCCATTGTTAAACCTCCATATAAAAAATAAAACCGCCTCATTAGTCTTGAGGCGGAAAAATATCCGTGGTACCACTCAAATTGCAAAGTCTCTTTTGTACCCTGCCACTTTGGTTTGCTTTAATGCAGCAATTACATCCTGCTTTTCACAGGCGGCTCGTGAGGCGAAATTCATCTTCGGGGACAGTAGGATTCTTTCAGCAAATGAACCCCTCTCTGAAAAGTCTTGTCCGTCAACTACTGTTTTCTCAGTCATAGCTTTTAAACGATATTGGATAGATTATACTCTACAATTAAATATATGTCAAGGGGTAACAGAAATTTGCTTTCATATAAGTCGCCACAAATCCGACCTGTATAAAAAGAGGACAACCGAAGCTGTCCTCATATGTAGCTATATTTTTATTAGAATTACATCCAGATAAGCCAGAGAAGTACATAACCTGTGATTACGGCTGCAAGTGTAAAGGGTACACCGTACTTCATAAAGGTTGTAGCCTTAACCTCGTGGCCCTCTTTTCTGAGTATGCCGATACCTGCGATGTTTGCACTTGCACCGATGGGTGTAAGGTTACCGCCGAGAGTAGCACCGCAAAGAAGACCGTAGTAGAGGATTGTGGGTTCAACCCCGAGCTCGCCCGCAATAACAGGTACGATACTGAGCATTGTTGCAGTATAAGGAATGTTGTCGATGAACGCTGAGAGGATAACACTCATCCATACGATGATAGTGTATACAACAAATACTGAGCCTGAGCCGAGTGAAGCAATAGCATCACCGATAACATCGATAACACCTGCACTCTTTACACCGCCGATTACAACGAAAAGACCGGTGAGAAGCACGATAGTATAGTAGTCGATTTCTTTGAAAGCGTTCTTGACGATTTCCTTGTTTTTCTTGATTAAGAGTTCACGAAGAATACCTACAATAAAGAAAGCGATACAGATGATACCGTTTGTGATGTCGGGTTTGTAGAACTGTCCCTCAGCAGCACCGTCTTTATAAGGAATGAATGAAACGGCGATAAGTGAAAGCACTGTGCCCACGAGAAGGAAAGTGGGGAACTTGTCTTCAACCTTTGTTCTGCCACTGAACTCGATTTTGCCGTTTTCCTTACGGAACATATAAACGATAATAAGTGCGCTGACAATAGCACCTGCCTGAACAATCCAGAACATACCAACATGGCCGTCGTGTACGAAGAAATCAGAGAAGTCAAGACCTGCTGCCTTAGCAAGAAGAATTGATGTCGTATCACCTACAAGCGTTGCAGCACCCTGAAGGTTTGATGAGACTGCGATACATATGATTGCGGGTACCGGGGAAACGTTTACTTTCTTACAGAATGCAAGTGCAACGGGAGCAATCATAAGAACTGTAGCCACGTTGTCAACGAAAGCTGAAACGATACCTGCGAAAAGTGAAAGAGCAACAACGACCCATTTCATATTGGGCATCTTGGAAATAAGTACGTCAGACATAAGCTGAGGCATCTTTGACTCGATGAAAAGATAAACAGTACCCATAGTACCTGCTATCATCATAATAACATTCCAGTCAATTTCCGAGAGAGCATCGCTGAAGCTGTAACTGAATGCACCTGATGAAAGATTAAAGAAACCTTCACCAAAAAGTGCGGGGCTGAATGTTGCAACGGCACCTAAAGCAACAAATATAAGTGCTGATGCTACTGTGATGTAGGGTCTGATTTTCTGAAATGCCATCATCATAACATAAGTGACAGCAAAGATAACCAGAGCGGTGATTGTGATTGGGCTCATGTGAGCAACCTCCTGAATAAAAATATTTCGGGCGGTTCTGTGCAAAAAAATAAGAACCCGCATAAACGGATTCTGTCAAAATTCAGATATAATCAGAGATAGCTACACTCTCCGATCAGCTAAATTTACAACCCATAACAAATAGAACGTATTTCGTTCTATGACAGACTCCACCACTTATTTTGGATTGCTCGTCGATTATACTATTAACTATGACAAATGTCAACAGTTTATCTTTAATTAATCTTGATTTTTATAATATTTTTTGTTACATTAAATATAAAAAAGGAGGTTAATATGAATACATTTCAAAAGATATACGAACAGGTCAAAAAGATCCCCAAAGGCAAAGTTGCCTCCTACGGTCAGATCGCTCTTATGGCAGGCAATCCACGTTGGTCCAGAGTTGTCGGGTACGCACTGCACTCTAATCCTGAGCCCGGCATCATCCCCTGCCACCGCATTGTCACCAAAGAGGGCAAGCTCTCAAAAGCCTTTGCTTTCGGCGGTGAAAATGTGCAGAAAGATCTGCTTATAAGCGAGGGTGTCACCTTTATAGATGAGTATACTGTCGATATAGAAAAATGCCGATACACGGGCGATTAAACAACTATACTAATTGCACAAAACACACTGTAAACAATTGTTAACTTTGTATATGTTACTAATTGAGTTTTTATGGCACAAGTGATAAAATATTTCAGGTTTGTCGTAGTGACAAAATAATATAAAAAAATCATTCAGGAGGCAATTATCATGAGTTTATTCGGCGGAATAATTTCCATCAGCAACATCTCAACTCTTCTCTTTGTTGTTTTTGCTGTTTTAGTTGGCGGTTATGCTCTCGGCAGAATCACAATCAAAGGCATTTCACTCGGTGACGCAGGCGTATTCATCATCGCACTTTTAGCAGGTGCACTTTGTTTCCATGTTGATCCCGAAGGCGCACTTCTTTTCAGCGGTTCAGCAACCCCCTTTGACTTCACAAGCGGTCTCACACTTATCGAAAGCTTCGGTCTTGTGCTTTTCGTAACCTCAGTTGGTTTCATCGCAGGTCCTAAGTTCTTCGGCAACTTCAAGAGAAACTTCAAATCATACGTTTTACTCGGTCTTATCATCATCTGCGCTGGTGGTCTCGCTGCCGCAGGCTGTATCGGTCTCGGTGAAGTTATCGGTTACGGTGGCGCTATCGAAGATCAGGATGGCTTCGTTGCTATGATCGTTGGTCTTCTTTCAGGTTCACTTACATCAACTCCCGCTTTCTCAGCTGCTAAGGCAACTGTTGATCCTCAGTATCAGGCACTTGTATCAGTTGGTCACGGTATCGCATACATCTTCGGTGTTATCGGTGTTGTACTTTTTGTACAGATTATCCCCAAACTCACAAAAGCTGATATGGACGCAGAACGCGCTAAGCTCGTAGTTAAAGAAGAAGGCGAAAAGAAAACTTTCATAGGTAAGCTCTTTGAAATCGACCACATGGGTATCGCAGCATTCTCTCTTGCAGCTATTCTCGGTACACTTATCGGTCAGATTAAGATTCCTCTTTCAAGTGCAGGTCTCAGTGGTACATGCTTCTCACTTACAACAACAGGCGGTTGCCTCCTTGTAAGCCTTATCCTCGGTCACTTCGGCAGAGTAGGCAAGGTAAATATTATGCCCGCACAGAGCACTCTCAAGCTCTTCCGTGAACTCGGTCTTGTACTCTTCCTTGTTGGTGCAGGTATCCCCGGTGGTGCAGAATTCGTTGAAAACTTCGACATTATGTACTTCGTATACGGTATCATCATGACAATCGTTCCCCTTATCATCGGTTACCTCTTTGCTAAGTATGTTCTTAAGCTCAGCCTTCTCAACAACCTTGGCTCAATCACAGGCGGTATGACATCAACTCCCGCACTCGGTACTCTTATCGGTGTTGCTAAGACAGAGGACGTTGCTTCAGCTTATGCTGCAACATATCCCATTGCTCTCATCGCTGTTGTTCTCGTATCACAGCTTCTCATCATCGTATTCTAAGATAAACTCTATACTTAAAGCCACTCCACACGGGGTGGCTTTTTTTACAACCCGGCGGTGGAAAACTACCCTGCAGCCCTGACTGCGCCGCGTATCGCTATTGACTTTATTGCTTTTTGCGATATAATGAAGAAAAGGAGTGATTTTATGAAATACATCAAGACATTTTCAGACAACAAGGAAGTTTCTCAGGTAGCTCTCGGCTGTATGAGAATCGGCAACATGAGCGATAAAGAGGCTGATTTTTACCTCGGTAATGCTGTTGAGCTCGGCATCAACTACTTTGACCACGCAGACATTTACGGTCGCGGCAAGTGCGAAGAAGTTTTCGGCTCTGCTCTTAAACGCAACCCTACTCTGAGAGATAAAATCTACATCCAGACCAAGTGCTCTATCGTACCGGGTAGTATGTACGATTTTTCTAAGGAACATATTATAAGCTCTGTTGATGGCTCACTTAAAAGACTTGGAATTGAGCATATTGATGTACTGCTGTTACACCGCCCTGATTTGCTTATGGAACCCTCTGAAGTAGCCGAAGCCTTTGATGAACTTGAGGCTTCGGGTAAAGTCGGTGCTTTCGGTGTGTCTAACCACAGTCCCTTGCAGATTGAGCTGTTACAGAGAGAAGTTAAGCAGAAGCTCACTATCAATCAGATGCAACTTAGCATCACCAATGCCAATATGATTGCAAGTGGCGCCAATGTAAATCTGCCCTGCGACGACGGCGTAAACTATGACGGATACCTTCGTGACTATTGCCGACTCAAGGGCATCACCATTCAACCCTGGTCGCCTTTACAGTATGGATTCATAGAGGGCAGTTTTGTGGATAATAGAAAGTATAAGGGTCTCAATAAGCTTATGGAAGAGCTTGCTGAAAAATATAGCACCACACCTACAGGTATGGCTATCGCCTGGATACTTCGTCTGCCTGATAAGATGCAGCCTATCGTCGGCAGTACCAACCCAGGCAGAATCGAAGCTGTTGCAAAGGCAGCGGACATAACTATTTCCAGAGAAGATTGGTATAGAATTTACCGCGAGGCGGGATACAGACTTCCGTAATTAGCCTATAAATGTTGACTTTGCTTTATCCAGGTTTTAAGGAGATGATACTATGAAAATAGCAGTTACATATGAAAGCGGCTTGATATTCCAACATTTCGGCCATACGAAGCAGTTTAAAATCTACGAGATAATCGACAACAGTGTTGTGTCTTTCAAGATACTCGACACCAACGACAGCGGGCACGGTGCGCTTGCAGGTTTGCTGAAGGAAAATGATATTGATGTGCTTATCTGTGGTGGCATCGGTGGAGGGGCTCAGAATGCTCTCACTCAGGCCGGCATTAAGTTTTTTGGTGGTGTACAGGGAAGTGCTGACCAGGCTGTAGTTGCGTATGTCTGTGGCAAACTTGACTATAACCCTGACGCTAAGTGCGACCATCACGACCATGAACACGACGAAGGTCACAGCTGTGGCGAGCACGGATGCCACTGATTTAAAATTATAAATTAAATCACCGCATTTTTGGTTACTTTTTGTGCGGTAGCAAAAAGTAACGCCCGCCCGGCGAGGGCGACATAATTATAAATTAGGATTTGAGGAGCACCCGATGGGTGCTTCTTTTTTAGTAAGAACAACATCTCTTCTTCCTTGGCGGGAAAAGACAAAAAAGGTACGCGAAAATTAATCCGCGTACCATAAATATTAAGTTTTATCGAGTGGCAGGGCTTTGCCCCGCACCCCACAAGCTTTTGAAAAAGCTTGACCAAAACTTTGCATTTTATTTCTTGCTAGCAAGATATTCTTCTCTGCCGAGCTCATAAAGGTTGTTACCCTCTGAGTCGATGATAACCATAAGAGGCATATCTTCAACATAAAGCTCTCTGAGTGCTTCAGCACCTAAATCTTCATAAGCGATGAGCTTTGCACTCTTGATGCACTTAGCAAGAAGTGCGCCTGCACCACCGATAGCACCGAAGTATACACCGCTGTATTTCTTCATAGCGTCAACAACTTCAGGAAGTCTTGCGCCTTTACCGATCATACCTCTTGCGCCAACTGACATCATTGTAGGTGCATATGCATCCATACGGCCACTTGTTGTGGGGCCTGCTGAACCGATAACTGTACCGGGTTTAGCGGGTGTAGGACCTACATAGTAGATAGTAGCATTCATGGGGTCGATGGGGAGCTCTTCACCCTTAGCGAGTGATTCGCACATTCTCTTGTGACCGGCATCTCTTGAAGTGTAGATGATACCTGTAAGAAGAACTCTGTCGCCTGCCTTAAGGCTCTTTGCAAGTTCTTCGGTAAGGGGTAATGTAATCTTTCTTTCCATTTTATATTACCTCCGATTTGTGACGTGTTACATGGCAGTTGATGTTGATTGCGCAAGGCATACCTGCGATGTGTGTCGGGAGAGTCTCGATGTTAAGACCGATTGCTGTTGTCATACCGCCGAAGCCCTGAGGACCGATACCGAGCTGGTTAATCTTTTCAAGCATCTCTTTTTCAAGGTCAGCATAGAAAGGATCGGGATTCTCTGAATCGATGGATCTCATAAGTGCCTTCTTAGCAAGAAGAGCAGCCTTATCAAATGTACCACCGATACCAACGCCTACTACCATAGGAGGACAGGGGTTGGGGCCTGCTGTTTCAACAGTTTCGATGATGAAATCCTTGATACCCTGAAGACCTGCTGAAGGCTTGAACATACGGATAGCACTCATATTTTCGCTACCGAAGCCCTTAGGACCAACTGTGATCTTAAGCTGATCACCGGGTACGATTTCTGTGTAAAGCATAGCGGGTGTGTTGTCGCCTGTGTTACCTCTGCGTACGGGGTCTTTAACAACGCTCTTTCTGAGATAACCCTTATCATAACCGCGACGAACACCTTCGTTAACAGCTTCTGTAAGGTCACCGCCAACAATGTGTACATCCTGACCGATCTCAAGGAATACACAAGCCATACCTGTATCCTGACATACGGGTACATTTTCTTCATCAGCGATTTCATAGTTCTTGATGATATCGTCAAGGATACCCTGAGCGATTTTGCCATCTTCGCAAGCTCTGCAGTTTTTGATTGCGCACTTAACATCTGAGGGTAAGTGGCAGTTTGCATCGATGCAAAGCTTTTCAATAGTATCAATAATTACGTCAACATTAATCTCACGCATTATTTGTTTTCCTCTCTTTCGTGTCTTGCATACTTGGGAAGAAGTAAGGGTGATACCATACCTGTT
>JAZTWC010000027.1:0-23086 GCA_045635665.1 Acutalibacteraceae bacterium | reverse complement strand
TAACCAAGACGGGCCGCATTAGGCAGCCTTTAAAACTGTATTATTGTCAGTTAATTTTAAATGTGTGACCTTTTAAAGCGATTGCCACAGCGCTACCCGCTTATCATGCTTCAAAATCCCCGTCGAAATCCTTTCGTCCCCATATAGGCGATGCGATGCATCGCAGTGAAGTTCACGCCCAAGCGTGAGTGAAGTTTGACTTCGTCAAGTGAAGCATTGCTAATGCAATATGAAGTGTTTGCTTCGCAAACGTTGCTTTTTTATTATATACCCTTTTGCTTAAAAAACAACAGGTAAATCTTGCTTTTTTAATAGCGCTCTTTCATGCTGCGCTCGATATTTCGTTTTGCATCTTTTTCAGCCGCAACCTCGCGCTTATCGTAATTCTTTTTACCTTTGCAAAGACCTATCTCGAGCTTAGCTCTGCCCTTAAGAAAGTAGATGCTAAGGGGTACTAACGTAAGGCCCTGCTGTTTGATAGTGCCGTAAAGGCGGTTGATTTCGCGCTTATGCATCAGAAGTCGCTTGACTCTCATAGGGTCGCGGTTAAAGATGTTGCCCTGCTCGTAGGGGCTCACGTGCATACCTTTGACGAAAATCTCACCGTCATCGATACTGCACCAGGAGTCTTTAAGGTTGACTCTGCCTTTTCTTATAGATTTTACTTCCGTACCGAAAAGTTCGATACCTGCTTCATAGGTTTCAAGAACAAAGTAGTCGTGCCTTGCTTTTTTATTCTGGGCGACTATTTGCTTTTCGTCTTGCTGTACAGTTGCCATAGTAAGGCACTCCTTTCTTAAAGTTATCGCACCGCAGGTGCATATCGAGTTGTCGCAAACAACATATCGAGTGCGAAGCACATATCGAGTTGCCGCAGGCAATATATCGACTTAGTAATTCATTCCGGCTGCGGAAGCAGATTGGGAATTTCCGATTTCTTTGGCGGAAACCATAATTAAATTACGCTCGATGCATCGTCACCGAAGCTCCACCTGTGGTGGATAAAGCGAGGTGAGGATGGCGCAGCGGTCAAAATTCATAGGCGCTCCAAGCCGTAATGAATTTTGGGAACCGCAAGAGAAAAGGCGTTACTTTTTGCTAGCGCACAAAAAGTAAGAACCTTTCGCGCTTCGCACTCAAGAACCTTTATACTTGCGTAAAATACCAAAAATGCGCTGATTTTACAGCGTTCTTCTGCCCTCAAGGGCTTTCGTCAATGTCACCTCATCAGCATACTCAAGGTCAGCACCAACCGGTACACCGTACGCAAGTCTTGATACAGTAATACCCATAGGCTTGAGAAGACGTGAAATATACATAGCTGTCGCTTCACCCTCAACAGTGGGGTTAGTAGCCATAATCACTTCCTGCACCACTCCGTCGCCCATTCTGGCAAGAAGCTCCTTGATAGTGATATCTTCAGGGCCGACACCGTTCATAGGTGAAATAACTCCGTGAAGCACATGATATGTACCCTCAAACTCGTGGGTGCGCTCAAAGGCGAAAACATCTCTCGGGTCTTCGACAACACAGATAACACTCTTGTCTCTGCCCTCATTTTTGCAGATAGGGCAAAGCTCATCCTCTGCAAGGTTACAACAACAAGTGCACTGCTTTATCTTCTCGTGAGCCGACAGTATGGTAGCTGAAAATTCTTCAGCCTGCTGTTTTGTAAGGTTTAATACATAAAAGGCAAGTCTCTGAGCAGTCTTGTGACCGATACCGGGCATTCTTTCAAACTGCTCTATAAGCTTTGCCAGAGTTGCTACATTATATCCTGCCATCAGAAGGGAAGATTAAGACCGCCCTTAGCAGCATTCATAGCCTGCTCCATAGCGTCATCAGCCTTTTTCATAGCTTCGTTTGTTGCAGCGATAATAAGATCTGAGAGCATATCGATATCTTCGGGGTCAACAACATCGGGCTGCATCTTGATATCTTTAACTTCGTGTGCACCTGAAACTGTTACTTCAACAGCTCCGCCACCTGCTGATGCAGTGAATGTGCTTGCTTCGATTTCAGCCTGCTTTTGTTCAAGCTGAGCCTGAATCTCCTGGATTTTTTTCATCATTGCCATCTGGCCGCCACCCTGTGCGCCACCGGGAATTCTAGCTTTCATTTTAGTAGTCTCCTTTTATTATATTCGTCTGATTTGTTTTTAATCAGTTGTTTACATCAACATTTATACCCATATCCTTGGCTCTGTTTATGAGATTTTCAAGGGGGTCTTTTGGTGTGTGTGCAGGTTGCTGTGCTGCCATCTTGGGTGATGGTGCACCGCTATAGAGTCCGAGACGATATCTCTTGCCTGTAACTCTCATTACAGCTTCTTTGACATCTCTCGCATTACCACCGGTTTTGATAAAGGCTGAAAGAGTGGGATTATCGCTCTTGATAAGCACATAATCGCCCCTGATAATAGCACTTGAGCCGTTGAGTACACCCCATAAGGGCATATTGGTTTTAGTCAGCTCACTGAGTACCTCTGCCCAGTCAATAGGCATCTCACCGTCAGCACTTTCTTCCTGAGACACTTCAGGTTTTGCCGTCTCGGCAGTGTACCCTGACGTGTCGGGAGCACTCTGCACCTGAGTGGGAGCTTCTTCTGTCTTTACAGGCTTGTCTTCAGTTGCCTGAGTGACAGTCTCTGCTTTAACAGCAATAGCACCTGTTCTGATTTTCATTTCAAGGTCACTGATACGTCTGAGAAGAGCATCGTTATCTGTGGAAAGATTAGGCGAACACAGCTTGATAACAGCCATTTCCATTTCGATGCGACGTGCAGCACCTCTTTTTATATTAGTCATACTCTCCTGCAAAAGAGATATGCAGTAGAGTATATTTTCAAGGGTAAACTTACCGCTCTGAACCTTATACTGTTCGAGCTCTTCAGCTGTACAAACAAGGATTTCACTTGCAGATCTGACAGTTTTGACAATCATCAGATTTCTGAAATGATTTATAAGATCACTGCAAAGTCTTTCCATATCACAGGAGTTAGAGTGCAGGTCGTTGACAGTCTCAAGAGCTTTGCTTGTGCTGTTTTCAGCTGCAGCATCAGCAAGGGCAAAAAGATGATCCTTACCGGTCATACCTGCAACATCACATACAATCTCTGCAGTTATATGCTTACCGTGACCCGTACACTGGTCGAGAAGTGACAATGCATCTCGCATACCGCCGTCAGAAATACGGGCAATAAGCGACAATGCTTCATCGTCAGCTTCGAATCCTTCTTTATCAGCGATAAACTGCATTCTCTGCTTCATAGACTCACTGCTGACTCGCTTGAAGTCAAAGCGCTGACAACGTGATACTATAGTTACGGGAAGTTTATGCACTTCAGTAGTAGCAAGGATAAACTTTACATGTGCAGGAGGCTCTTCAAGGGTTTTCAGCAGGGCGTTGAAGGCACCTATTGAAAGCATATGAACCTCGTCTATAATATACACTCTGTACTTACAAGAAGCGGGAGTGAAGTTGATTTCATCGCGGATGTCACGGATATTTTCAACGCCGTTGTTACTTGCAGCGTCAATTTCCACAACATCAAGGATTGCACCTGAGTCGAGACCCTTGCAGATTTCGCACTCGTTACAAGGGTTACCGTTAACGGGGTTAAGACAGTTTACAGCCTTGGAAAGAATCTTAGCACAAGTAGTCTTACCTGTGCCACGTGAACCGGTGAAAAGATAGGCGTGAGAAATTTTGCCCGTCTCAATCTCTTTTGAGAGAGTAGATGTAATATGTTCCTGACCCACAACATCACTGAAAACGCCGGGTCTGTATTTTCTGTAAAGCACCTGGTACATAAACTTCTCGCCTTTCTATTAAAAATGAGTAAGACACATTTCCTTGGTCATACGGTGGCAGGCGTTGGCTGTGTCGCACAGACATTCCACTTAATGCTGCTTGGTTCCCCACCTGACATGGTTCGCGGCGTACTGTCGCACAGGACCCACCACCGCATGACCAAAATAAAGTATCTTACTCTTAACTTTGATATTATAATATAAAGCCAACAGAAAATCAAGAGGTTTTATAAAAAAATCACCCGCTACCAAAATTACTTGGTACGCGTCTGAAATTTATCTGATGGTTATAAAACACCCGCAAAACAACGAATCTTCTATACTGTTTATTTGCATAAAAAAAACAACTCAGTAGTTTTTACACTACTGAGTTCTGGTGGGCAGGGGTGGATTCGACTCTTGCCGCGCAACGCGGCTTCGGTCATTCGCGGCTCTGAAGCTCCACCGGGGCTTCATTCACTACCGCTCCTACTTCGAATCCTCCAAACTGTTTATTTGCATAAAAAACAACTCAGTAGTTTTTATACTACTGAGTTCTGGTGGGCAGGGGTGGATTCGAACCACCGAAGTCGTTGACGGCAGATTTACAGTCTGCTCCCTTTGGCCACTCGGGAACCTACCCATATTAAAAAAACTGGAGCTGGTGGACGGACTCGAACCCCCGACCTGCTGATTACAAATCAGCTGCTCTACCAACTGAGCTACACCAGCTTATTCATCTCTCGGCGCTTATCTCTCGTCGAGTGCTTGGATATAATACCACAAGGAATCGGATATGTCAATACCTTTTTTTAAAATTTTTTCGATTTTTTTTGATTTTGTTTTTAAAAGGTATTTTCTGCACTTTTAAGATAAAAATCCGCCCGATACACATCGGCACCGAGCGGATAATCTTCAGTTGTTTAGTGACGGATTATTTAATCATATCCGGGAGCTTCTTTACAGCCTTTGTGAGACCTGAAACTATTTTACCGAGACCCTTACCTGATCTTTCACCGTTTAGTATCATTATAAGTCCGTTGTACATTTCTTCTGTCAGAATATCGGGACCTGTCACCATATAGTTTTTAATAGGCAAATCAAATATATTGGCTTTGTTAACAGCGTTCTCAGTTTCACTGCCTTTGAATATACGGTCAAGGGCTGTATCGAGCATAGTGGTGATAACCTTGCCCCACTTGGTGTCTGCTGCATCACCGATAGAACTGCTCAGGTCAAGCTTACGGCCGGACTTGTAATCTCTCAACGGAATAGTATGACCAAGTATAGCCTCAAACTCCTTATCGGGCACTGCCTTGACGTCAGCGGTGTAATATGATGGAGCTGTCTCGCGGTAGTCGGGTACGGGTACATTATCAGTGGACTCAACAAAAACATCTGCGCTGAGTCTTATATCTCTTGAGGACGCACCCACCATTATCTCAAAAGCACCACTCTCTACCTGCCAGATTGACTCAGCGGCATTATAGAATGCAAATGCTCTCTTGGAAAGCTCAATTGTGACAGTAGTCTCCTCCCCTGCTTTCAGGAATACTTTATTAAAACCTTTGAGCTCTTTTTTCGGTCTGAAGATTGTGCTGTCTTTATCGCTGACATAAATCTGAGAAACCTCAGCACCGTCGCACTTGCCGACATTTTTGATTTTATATGAAACTTTGAGAATATCCGTATCTTTAATCTTTTTCTTGCTGAGCTTGAGATTACTGTATTCAAACTGAGTATATGACAAGCCGTAACCGAAGGGGAAAAGCACATCTTTTTCTGCAGTGTCATAATATCTGTAACCTATATAGATACTCTCTGTATGCTCTGCATTTCTCTTTGTACCGGGGAAATAATTATAGCAAGGAGTATCCTCAATGCAAAGAGGATATGTCTCCGCAAGCTTACCTGAGGGATTGACCTTACCGCTGATAACATCAGCTATACCGTCACCACAAGCCTGACCGCCAAGATAACCGTTGATAAGGCCCTTGACCTTGCCGAGCCAAGGCATTGCAACAGGCGAGCCACCTGAGAGTACCACAATAACGTTCTTGTTAACCTTGAGAATTTCTTCTACAAGATAGTTGTGTACTGAAGGAAGATTGAGATGCTGTCTGTCGTAACCCTCTGACTCATACTCTTCTGTAAGTCCGATGAAAACAAGAGCGATATCAGCTTTTTCTGCGATTGTGCAGGCATCTTTAATCATAGCCGGCATTATCTCATCTTTTTTCTTATTGTACCCCGGAGCAAAGTTGAGAGTGTATCCCTCTTTGATAAGAGCGTCAAATGCATCGCTTATCTTAGTCGGATTTATAAGAGAGCTACCTGCTCCCTGATATCTCGGCGCACGAGCCATTTCACCAATGACTGCAATCTTCTTATCCTTTGCTATGGGGAGAATATCGTCTTCGTTTTTGAGAAGCACTATTGACTCGCTGTAAATTTTAGCGGCAAGCTCATGATGAGCCTCTTTGTCATATTTGTATCCGTCTTTTATTGCGTCAGCTGATTTTTTTATGAGAGAGAGCATTTTGTCAGCACTCTTATCAACGACATCTTTACTGAGCTTTCCGTTTCTTACGGCGGTGCATATCTTTTTATCATAGAAACCGTTTGAGAAAGGCATTTCAAGCTCGTTGCCGTTTTCAATACCTGCCACACGGTCGTTAGCTGCACCCCAGTCTGTTACGACAATGCCCTCAAAGCCCCAATCATCTCTGAGTATATCCTTAAGAAGATGCTTGTTTTCAGAGCTGTATGTGCCGTTGACTTTATTGTATGCACTCATTACTGTCCATGGCTGAGCTTTTTTAACAGCAATTTCAAAAGCTGTTAAATATATTTCTCTGAGAGTTCTTTCGTCAACAACGCTGTCTATTGCAAGACGTTTCTTTTCCTGAGAGTTGACGGCAAAGTGCTTGAGTGATGTGCCGATATTCTGAGATTGCACACCATTTATCCAACCTGCGGCAAGCTCACCTGCAAGTAATGGGTCTTCGGAAAAATATTCAAAGTTTCTGCCACAAAGAGGTGAACGCTTCATATTCACACCGGGGCCGAGAATTACACTGACCTTTTCCTGCAGACATTCTTCGCCGATAGCCACACCCATTTCATAAAGAAGCTCAGGATTCCAAGAGCAGGCACTTGTAACAGCCGGTGGAAAACAGGTTGCAGGGACAGAGTTTTCAAGCTTGAATTTACCCTCGGGATTTGCTTTTCTTAAGCCGTGAGGTCCGTCTGTAAGCATAATTTCGGGTACTCCCAATCTGTCGACACCTTTGAGGTACCAGCCGTCTTTACCCGAACAAAGGCTGACTTTTTCTTCAAGGGTCATTTTACTGATTAATTCACTGTTCTTCATATTTTTCCTCCTATGATTAGTTTTCTTTTTGATTATACCTTAAATATAAGCATAAGGTCAAGGTGTTTTTTTCTGCAGATAAAATAATATTGATTAAGAGCCTTTCTTTTAGTCTAAACTCACAAAAGCGACACCATTATTTCTACAAATATCCCTATTTACTTTTACTATAGCTTATGATACTATTTTCTTAAGAAATCCCAAATAATCAGGAGGTCAAAATATGAAACTTTATTATGACATTCAGGACAAGCCCAAATTTCCGCAACTTGTGATGTATGCTGTTCAGCAGCTCCTTGCAATTATGGCCGCGACTCTGGTGGTACCCCTAATCATCGGTCATGATATGCAGCCATCAGCGGCTCTTTTTGGCGCAGGTGTGGGTACACTTATTTATCAGCTCTTCACAAAAGGTAAGAGCCCTGTTTTCCTCGGTTCATCATTTGCATTTATCGGCTCTATGTCAGCAGCTTTTGCAGGTGGTGTTTCCGCTTCTCTCGGCTATGCAGGTATAATCTTAGGTGCTATTTTTGCGGGTCTCGTTTATGTAGTTATCGCTCTTATTGTCAAGGGTGTCGGCGTTGACTGGATAGACAAGCTTATGCCCAAACAGGTTATCGGCCCCACAGTTGCTATCATCGGTCTTTCACTTGCAGGTAATGCTATCGGTGACCTTCAGAAGGGTGACGTAAATGTTATGCTCAGCATGCCTTTAGAAGACGGCTCAACAACTATGATGCTCACTCACCCTCTCATCGCTGTACTCTGCGGTCTTGTTGCTCTTTTTGTAACAATGATCTGCTCAACCTACGGCAAGAAGTCAGTTAAGCTCATTCCCTTTATTATCGGTATCCTTTCAGGTTACGGTTTAGCTGCAATCTTTACTGTTATAGGCAACAGCGCAGGTATTGATGCACTCAAGGTTATAGATTTCGGTATATTCAGCCAGATGTCACTCTTTGAGATTCCTCAGTTTACCTTCCTTACAGCCATGGACGGTATCAAAGAGATTAACGCATCATACATCGGCACAATCGCTATGGCATATCTTCCCGTTGCTTTTGTGGTATTCGCTGAGCATATCGCTGACCACAAAAATATTTCTTCAATTATTGAAAAAGACCTTCTCAAAGAGCCGGGTCTTGATAAAACACTTCTCGGCGATGGTGTTGGCTCAATGTTCGGTGCATTATTCGGCGGTTGCCCCAACACAACTTACGGTGAAAGCGTAGCCTGTGTGGCTATCACAAGAAACGCAAGTGTTGCTACAATCAGAACAGCAGCTATCCTTGCTATTCTCATTTCATTCTTCTCACCATTTGTTGCATTCGTTGATTCTATCCCCGCTTGTGTAATGGGCGGTGTGTGTATGGCACTTTACGGTTTTATTGCTGTATCAGGTCTTAAGATGATTAAGGCTGTTGACCTTGAAGACAACAGAAACCTTTTCACTGTATCTGTTATTCTTATTTCAGGTATCGGTGGTCTTACACTCAACTTCGGCAAGATTACAATCACTGCCGTTGCGTGTGCACTTATTCTCGGTATCATCACAAACCTTGTGCTCGGCAAGAAAAAGGCATAAGACAAATTAACCATTTAAGAGACGCGGGCGAAAACCGCGTCTCTTTTTTTGCTAAATCATCTTCCACCGCAGGGGCGTATCTATTTAGCAGATTAGTTTGTTTACTCCAACTAAAAACGGCGGGTAGGGTTTAACCTACTCGCCAAAAGTTCGTCGCAATTCCGAATTCCGAATTCATAATTCCGAATTTATTATGACCCCGGGTGCATATATGTTGCCGCAAGACCACCCTGAGATGTCTCACGGTACATAGCATTGAGGTCCTTGCCGGTTTTGTACATAGTCTCCACAACTGTGTCAAAACTTATCTTTCTCGTTGTGGAAAGGAAATTGGCAAGTGAGAGAGCATTGATAGCTCTCATTGCCGCTACGGCATTACGCTCGATGCAAGGTATCTGTACAAGACCGCAGACAGGGTCACAAGTAAGGCCTAACATATGCTCCATAGCTACCTCAGCCGCATACTCAATCTGACCGATACCCATATGGAAAAGCTCACAAAGAGCAGCTGCAGCCATTGAACAGGCTGTGCCGATTTCTGCCTGACAACCACACTCCGCACCGCTGATTGAAGCGTTAGTCTTGACAAGATTGCCCACAAGACCTCCTACCGCAAGCGCCTTGCATACATCATCATCGCTGAAGCCTTTTTTATCCTGCATATATTTAAGCACACTGGGCAACACCGCACAAGCACCACAAGTGGGAGCTGTTACAATTACACCTCCGCCTGCATTCTGCTCGCTGACAGCGAAAGCATAGGCACACACGAGACGGTTTTCTCTTGTGATGTCGCTCTCATCAATGTGCGACTGATTATAGAGGAATTGTGCCTTTCTTTCAACTCCGAGACCACCGTCAAGCACACCCTTTGTTGAAAGTCCCTCGTTGATGGCATTTTTCATAGTCTTCCATATTTCGTGAAGGTAGGACCAAATTTCCTTTCCCTCGCATTTTTCAACGTACTCCCAGAGTCTGATGTTGTGGGTACTGCAATAATCTGCAATCTGACCGAAGGTGGGCAAGTCATAAATATTCTCACCGTCTAAATCGGGTTCACCCTCAATTATTATCTTACCGCCACCGACACTCATAATGCGCTCTCTTGCGATTTCATTTCCGCCTTTATAAGCGAAAAACTCCATAGTGTTTTCATGGGGTAAACCGAGCGTTTCACCACTGCCGAAAATCAGCTCAATGTCGCTGCCCTCAAAGACATCGAGGATAGCCTCATCGGTTTTATGACCCTTACCCGTACTCGACAGCGAACCATAAAGTATAACCTTATAGCTGTCTGCGTTCTCATACTTTTCTTTAAAGTAACGGGCAGCTTTGTCGGGCCCCATAGTGTGAGATGACGAGGGGCCTCTGCCTATTTTATATAAATATTTCAACGACTGCATAGTTTTTTCCACCTTATCAATTCTGTTTCCTTACAACTTTATATTCATCATAGAGAGTGAAATAATGGCAGGAATCTGTATTGCCGGACATATATTTTTCCATCTCATCTTCATCAAGATTTACACTGCAGAAGTACTCATCATACTCTTCATCATAATCATAATAAGCACACTGCTCACAGCAGAATTTAGCCATAATATCAACTCCTTCCCATACATTATAGACCACTTCAGCCGAATAATCAAGAGATAATTAATCTTGACTATATATAACCACTTGCGTTTTAATATACACGTGTCAGATTTAAGACAAAACTTATTTTTCTTATGTTATTAATTTTCCCTATTGAAAATCTTGAATAAAAGTAGTATTATTATATTGTTAACAAATTATTGATATATCAAGGAGGACCAATATGAATCTTTTCAAAAAATCTATCAGTATCATCCTTTGCATAATCATTGCTTTCAGTTGCTGTGCTTTTGCAGTTTCAGCAGCGGACACAGATTATGACCATCTGCCTCAGGTTTATGTGGCAGGTTATGAATCAAGACACATCTACTTTAAAGATGACCCCAACAAAACAATGCTGTTCCCTGTTAATTTTGACCTTATGCTCAACAACCTGAAAAAATTCGGAGACTATACTACCGAGGCTCTTAAAAACGGCAAAACAGATATTCTTTCCAACTACCTTTACTCAGTATTCTATGACACCTTAGGTATGACCGCACTTAAAGGCGACGGCATTACAAACGCAGATGACAGAATTACCACTGAGCCTACAGAGTTTTACTGTCAGGGTGACGGATTTTACTATTTCCAGTACGACTGTCGTCTGAGCCCCATTGACCTTGCAGAACAGCTTCACGATTATATCCTTAAAGTCCAGGAGCATTCCGGCAGTAAGCGTTTCGAGCTTGTAGGTGCAAGTTACGGCACAACCATTGTTATGACTTATCTCAACGAACACCCCGAAATGCATAAAAATATCGATTCACTTCTTCTTAGTGTTCCTTCATACGGTGGCTTTTCCGTTATAGGTGAAATTTACAGCGGTAGTTTCCACGTAGATCACGATACCCTCACCCAGTACGCTTATGTAGGTATGGATAATCCGGATCTCGGTCTTTTCCTTTCCGTACTCAACAAAAGCGGTTTGCTTAAAATTCTCCTCGAGTATATGCTTATACCCGCATTAAAAGCAGTAGCCCTCGATGTATCAAGAGATGTCATCCGTGATACCATCGGTACCATTCCCTCTATCTGGACCTTTGTACAGACGGATTATTTCTACGACTCTATGAAAAACATCTACGGCGAAAACTATACCGACCCCAATCACGAATATGCAGGTCTTATCTCCAAGGTGTTGTATTATCAGCAGAATATTGCAGAAAAACTCGATGAAATATATACCACCGCACAAAACAACGGAATTAAAATGAATATTATCTGCAAATATGGCAGACCTCCTATGCCTATCAGCAAAAAAGGCAGCTTTATGAGTGACGGCTCTGTTGATGTAAAAGACGTTACCCTCGGTGCAACCGCAAGCAAGTACGGCGAGATTTTACCTGCAGATTACAAACAGGCAAAACATACCGAATATAACTACCTTTCTCCCGACAGATGTATTGATGCTTCAACAGGTATCGACCCAATCCACACCTGGTATGTAAGAGGCCTCGAACACACTCAGAAGAATGCAGGTTTCGACGAGCTGATTAATTACATCGTATACGAAGATCCTACAGTATTTTCCGGAGATAAATTCCCTCAGTACACATACGCTGCAGCTGACGGCAGCCTTGCTCCTACAACAGGTATTGAAGAAAAGCAAGTGACTTCTCTCACAGAAGACACTGTGGCTCTTGCAAAGAGACTAGTTGAGCTCGCATCAACAGCTATCAAAGGTCTCTTCAATAAATAAGACAGCAAAAAGCACTTACCGATGGTAAGTGCTTTTTTATATCAGCAGATATTATCATTTCGCGTACAGCATACCCACAACAAAGTTTCTGAATTTGCAAGGGAAAGTCTTGCACATTACACTTAAAACTTTGTATGACATTCCGATTGCTGACACTGGCTTGACACTCTTTTTAAGAGCGACTTTTGCTATGTACTTACCTGCAACATCGGGACTCATACCCTTTTGCTCGTCCTTTTCCATACCGGCAACACTTCGGCTGATTCTTCCGCCGTAAATATCATCACCATCAAAAGACTTCTGTCTTGCCCCCGTAAACTCGGTGCAGATATCCCCCGGCTCAACGGCTGTTGCTCTTATACCGAAAGCCTTGACCTCATTATCAAGACAGCAGGTATACGACTCGATAGCAGCCTTTGATGCCGAATAATATGTCTGGAAGGGTATGTGAGCCACTGCGGCAACAGAACTGATATTGATTATTCTGCCACTACCTTGTTTTCTCATATGAGGCAATACTGCCCTTGTAACCGTTACGGCACCGAAAAAGTTAACCTCAAACTGACTTTTTGCTTCTTCAGTGGTGGTAAATTCAACGGCTCCCGATATGCCGAAACCTGCACAGTTGACGAGAATGTCAATTCTGCCCTCGTTTGTAATTATCTCATTAATAGCCGATGTTACGTCTTCTTCTTTAGTAATATCGGTTTTTATGTGCTTGACCTTGTCAATGGGGATATCTCTTCTGCTAAGGTCATAGACCCTACAGCCCATATCTCTGAGAGCTTCGGCGGTACATCTGCCGATGCCTGAGCTCGCACCTGTGACTACTGCAATCTTATCCATTACACTTCACCCTCTGTAATCTTTTCAAAAACCTTAAGCCATTCATTTTTGATAAGCTCATGACCTTTTGCCGAGGGGTGTACACCATCACCTGACAGCTGGGTGGCAGGTATTGTCTTCATAGCCTCATCAAACATAGCCTGAAGATCAATGAAAGCGCAGCCGTGCTTTTGAGCAAGTTTCTTTGTTATATCTGCCATTTCAGCTACACCGCGCTTGAATTTCTCACTCTTGTTGGGTTCATCCGGAGTGTTTGCTGATGCTGAGCCGGGAATAAGAAACGGTGCCATAATGATAATCTTCAGCTCAGGGAGCTCTTCCTTTAACTCTTCGAGAATAATATTGTAAATCTTTTCAAATCTTGCCGCACCTGTGCCGTATCCTGAGTCAAAAATTCGCCATACGTCGTTTACACCCACAAGAAGGCTCATATAATCGGGTTTTAAGTTGATAATATCTCTTGTTATTCTGCCATATATGTCGGGGATTCTGTCGCCACCGACACCTCTGTTGATGTATTTATATTTGCCAGGGCACTTTTCTTTAAGCTCTGCTGTTACCATGGCGGGGTACCCATCGCCGAGAGCCGTAATCTTTTTGAAAAGTTTTCCGTCTCTGAACAAAGCGATACCGTTTTCTTTGGTTTCTGTTGCTTTGCGATAACGGCCACAGTCGGTTATTGAGTCGCCCTGAAAAAGTATAGTCTTCATATATATTTCTCCTTTTTGTCTTTTATATCAGCATTATATCACAATGTTTTTATCAACTCAACACTAAGCACAAAAAAATCGCCCCACTCTGTGAGGCGATATATGTTATGATTTTTTGAAGCTGAGAGCATCTGTTGTCGAGAGTATAAGTATCTGACTGGGAAGGTAGAATATCCAGGTCATAACCTCAGCATTTCTTATCATCTGCTCTGTGAGAAAGCCCGGTTTGAGATTAGTAATACCCACACAGGCATCACAGCAGGCAAAAAGGAAAAGTCCTATTGCAAATCTAAGATGTCTCGCCGACGGCTTGAGTATATGAAGCTCAAAGCCGTGAACAAAGTTAACTGCAAAACTACAGGCATAAGCTACAACTATACCGACCTTTATGTCTAAGAAGTAAGTTGCAAGTCCGCCTAAAATAAGTCCCGGCAAAAGTCTCTTGAGAAGCTCACCTACAAGCGGTTTACCGCTCATAAACGAGAATCTGATTGTATAGCATGTCTGCACACATATAAAGACACATACACCCACCACAAAGTTGCCGATAAGTATCAGGAAAACGTCAGCGAGCATAGTGAAAATCAGTGCCGCGGTTACCACCGCATTGTCTTTATCCTTACCTGCACGAAGACCCATAAGACCGACTAAGGCAATCGCCACATATTTGACAATGTTTTCACCGTCAAGACTCATAATGTCCATTGTTACAAAAGCACAGAAAAGCAGTGCTTCAACAACTATAAAAATCCAACTGGTTATTTTCTTCAATTTTCATTCCTCCGTTTTTTCAATCAGAAGATTATTATTTGCATATCAATTTTATCAAAACGGTCAACTATTGTCAATAATTCCTTGGGATTTATACTTTAATTTTTATCAGCAACTTCTTCGTTTGTCAATATCTGACGGCTTCAGTATTTAAAGAGATTTTCAAACATATTGCGTCTCAGTCTCGTCTGATTGCCGCTGCATTTGCAAGAGTAATCACCACAGACTATCACCGTATCATCACCTATAACCTCGATATCTTTCCAGCAGATTTTTATATCATCTTCTCTGCCCATAAGTCCGAAGCAGCGACTTTTACCCCATATTATCACCGACACAAGACAACCGCTGCAGGTATCGATTTCCACATCGCTTATACAGCCGAGTCTGCAACCGTTTTTTGCACATATGACCTCTTTGTTCCTGAGATCTGTTATACAGCAGTTCATTATACCACCCCATTATAATATATGCCCGGATTAAAATTATAGTACTTTGCCAAAAATCTCGCTAGTGTACCACTTATAACAAATAAAGCCACGGACATTTTTCAGCCCGTGACTTTTATCTTTTTGTATTGTCCTCGCCGGACAGGCATTCTTTTTGCTTTCGCACAAAAAGAATCAAAAATGCGATGATGCTTATTCTTTCGGTTTTCTCTTTATCAAAGGCACAAACTTTGCTCTGCCAAGTGCCACCATTATTATCGGTATCAGTACCAGCTGGAGTATTATACCGGGGATTGAGTTGAGAAATGAACTTGTAATAAAAGCTGACATTGTGAAAGCTTTACCGTTGATGCCAAGGAGTATAACCTCTGTTATGCCCCACACAACTCTGCCGATAATCATAGCAGGTATCATGCTCTTATAAATAGCCTTTGTGCACTTATATTTTGACTTACCGTAAAGATAACCTGCCACAAGGGCATAAGTTGCAAGCTCAATTGCCATAGCGACTGCATTAGGGTACATCACCGGCATATGGAAAATAGCCGAGCGCATTATAGGCATCACCAATCCCAGAACCATACCGTATTTCCAGGAACATATAAAGGCACAGAGATATACCGGAATATGCATTGGTAAAAGCATATTGCCTATCTGCTTTATCTGACCCGTAAAAAATGGTAACACCAGACCGATAGCAAGAAACATTGCTGTCAGCACCATATTTTTTATCTGTGTATTTTTCATTTTATTCCTCTGTTGTCTGTGTTATTTTGCCTATAGTCTCAAAGGGAATAACAACATCTTCTCTTATGCCGTCTTCTGTTACATAGCAGAAAACATAGCCGTCTTTGCAAAGTGTAGAAGCACTGTCATATATCTTTTCACCGATACCGTTTTCATCATCGGGTACATCCTTTGACTCTGCATTTTCATCAAGAAGGTCATCGTATGAGTATCCGCTGTAAATTCTGTAGAGAATTTCGGAAATCTTGTGATAATCCTTACCGATGATGCTATCTTTTGCAACAAAAAGACCTGTCTCCACATCAAAGGTGTCACACTCAAGAGTTTTCTTGGGTAGTATCTGATTTTCATCACCTTTATAAAGAAGTACTGATTCTGAAATTTCGTTGATAAGACAAAGCTTCTCGTCGTCAGCATAGCTCACTACAGCATCGTAATGAATCTCCTGAGGTAAACTTGCAGTTTTACCGCCACGCTTGATAAATTTCTTGTAATCAGATTGTACCTGATCAGCTTGCTGCTGATAGTACGTGATAATGCTCTGATAGAAGCTGTTTGCACCTATCTCGCCCTGACTTTCACCGAAGAAGTAGGGATATTTTATTACATACTTTTTAAATACAGTACCGTCGTCAGCTTTACCTTCAATTGTGATCTGACGGATTTCGTAAGTATCAGCTGTTGACTCTTCATTTTTAATCATAATTCCAAGGCTGTCAAAAACGGGAGTCAGTGACATAGAGTGGATTTTCCAGTATCTGCTGTCTTCCTTTTCTTCTATGCTTGCAATTACGTATACCTCATTTTTGCCGAATTTGCAGGGTACATAGTATCTGCCGTCCTGAATTCTCTTACTGTCACCTACTGTAACCTGGCCACTGCTCTTTTCGTCTGAGGATTCACCCCATGAGAAGTAGTAGTGTGAATTGTAATAGTAGTAATCCTTGTTGTTTACGGCATGATTGCTCTGCACATTAAACTGCTTGAGTATACTGTCGATTTCTTCGGCCGGGATTTTAAAATAACAGTAATTGCCTTCAGCGTCTTTGAATCTGTCTGCAGGGTCAGCTTCGTGTGTAACAGCCACAGAAGAATAGCCAAAAGAAGTATACAAGCCGTTTTCAGAGTAAGGCTTTATATAACCCATAAGTTCTTCAACTGTCATGGTCTCTGTGTCAAAACCTGCAGTAGCAAGAGGCCACAGCTTGGAAAGATGCTTTTCGAGCTCCTCTTTGTCTTCCTGAGGCAATATGAGCACTGTTACAGCCTTAACATCTGAACCCTTGAAAACATCAGTTGCAGCTCCTAAAACAGCCACAACAGCTGTTATTACAGCCATTACACAACTGAGAGCTAAAACTATACGTCTTGATGCTTTTTCACTTTTGGATACAGACTTTTTCTTCTTTGCTGATTTTTTCTTTTTTTTCTGAGGTTTTACTGCCTCGGCAGTTTCCTCAGGAATATGGACTCTGAACTTTTCGGCAGACTCAGTCTGCTCCTGACAATGTGGGCAGGACTCAAGGCCGTCGTCATATTCTTTTGAACATTTTTCGCAAATCATGTTAAATCATCCTTCGCTTTTATATTAAATCGAGGAGTTCGGTAATGCTTTCGATTTCAGCAACTGTAGCCTGACCGAGGCCCTTGCCTTTGAAATCACCATAGTTCATTCTTACGGCTTTCATATCAGCTCCAAGAGCACCCTTAATATCGTTTACGGGATGGTCACCAACATAGAGAGCCTGTGAATTTTCGATACCTGCACGTCTGATTGCTTCGTCAAAAATTCTTCTGTCAGGCTTATAGATACCGATATCGCCTGATACCACCACAACATCAAACATATCTCTGATGCCTGCTGTGTCAAGCTTGATATTCTGAAGTGAGGATACACCGTTAGTAATGCAACCTAAAACATAACCTCTCTTTTTGATTTCCTTGAGCACTTCTATAGCACCGTCGAGCATAACAATGTGCTTGCCGAAGTCATAGTTGAAGGAGTCAAAAAGCTCCTGCATAGGGGGATGATTTTCCCAACCCCAGAGCTCAATCATCTCAGGGAAGTAAACTTCTCTGTCTTTGTAACCGCCGTCAACGTGTTCTTCCATTTCATCAAGTTTTCTGAGTCTTTCCTCTTCATCGATGTCGGGGAAGTACTTATCTAAAAAGCTTTCGCAATAAAGTCTGTATGCACCTTTTCTGCTCTGAAGAGTATCATCAAAGTCAAAAAATATACCTTTAACATCTAACTTAGCCATTTATTTCCACCTCTTTACAGATATTTTTTGCATTTTCAATATCTTTTCCAATCGCTCTTCTGAGAGCTTCTATATCAGGAAATTTAATCTCGTCTCTTAAATATTTTATAAGCTTAACCTGCACTCTTTTGCCGTAAAGGTCACCTGAAAAATCAAGTATGCAGGTTTCACTTCTCATACCGTCCTGAGCCACAGTGGGTCTTATACCAACATTGGTAACAGCGGGATAAGTCCTGCCGTCAATCTTAGCCATTGAGGCGTATACACCGTACCTCGGCACTATGAAATCCTCAGGGAAAAACTGGTTGATTGTCGGAAAACCTATAGTCCTGCCGATACCGTCACCTCTTACAACCTCAAAGTCGTAGGAGAAGTAATCACCCAACATAGCATTGGCTTTCTCGATATTACCTTCACTTATGCACTTTCTGATTTCTGTGGAGCTGACAATGTCCTCACCTAAAACAACGGGAGCAGCTGAGAAAAACTCGATATTTCTCTTGCCGAGCTCTTCTCTCATAGTGTCGGCATTACCCTTGCCGCCCTTGCCGTAATGGTAGTCGAACCCGCAGGATACAGCCTTTGCATTGAGAGTTTCAACGAGAATTTTTTCAATAAACTCATTGGGAGAATAGTTCATACCCTCGTGAAAATTGAAATCAAATATTGTAAAGCCCATTTCAGTGAGTATCTCTCTTTTATCCTCTTCGCTTGTGAGCATAGGAGGAATCTTGCCTGAGACAAGCTTTCTCGGGTGAATATCAAAAAGCATAACAACGGGTATGAGATCCTTTTCCTCAGCAACTGAGAGAGCCTTATCAAGGACCTCTCTGTGTCCTATATGGATACCGTCAAAATAACCGAGAGCAACTGCCGTGCCTTTTTCTTTTGTTTTTTCATCAAGACAAAACAAATTTTACCCTCCTTATTTTACATAGACTCTTTTAACACTGAGCTGTGTTATGTTTTCATCAATCTCACCGATACCGAGAAAATCACCGTTTTGTGAATACACTCTGTAGTATCCGGGCTCTTTCTTGCCACCGAAACGACTGCAGTCAAGCTCACCGCCATTTGAAAAGCGTCTTGCCTGAGGAGCTGTCACCTTGATTTTATCATATACCACCAAAGAGTCAACGCTATTGATTGAACTTTCAATATTTCCCTCATCACGAAGCTTTTCAAGGTCTTCAAAAGTATAGCAATTTTCGATTGCTACACCATTAGCCTTGGTACGTCGCAGTGCTGTCATAGTGGCTCCGCAACCTAATTTCTCACCGATATCAGCTATGAGGGTACGGATATAAGTACCACTTGAGCATTCACAGTCTATCTCGTACTCTGCCGTCTCTTGACAGTAGGATATAAGCTCGAGAGTATAGATATTCACCTTACGACTTTCTCTCTCTATCTCGATACCCTGACGTGCCAAATCATAAAGACGTACACCGTCTTTTTTGATAGCTGAGTACATAGGGGGAATCTGCTGAATTTCACCGCGGAAATCCGCAAGAGCATTTTCAACATCTTCCCTTGTAGAAGTGACCTCATACTCACCTGTCACAGTGCCTGTGATATCGAGAGTATCAGTAGTTTTGCCCAAGATAAACTTGGCTCTGTAAGCCTTATCGTGGCTGGGTATAAGCTCAATAAATCTTGTTGCGTGGCCTATAGCTATAGGCAGTACACCTGTCGCCATAGGGTCGAGAGTGCCCGTATGACCGGCTTTTTTTATGCCGAAAAGTCGTGTGATTTTAGCAACTGCCACAAAAGACGTAATCCCCTCGGGTTTGTCAACATATATGAAACCGTTCATTCAGGTGCTCTCCTTTCATTCTCGCACCGTCAGGTGCATATCGAGTTGTCGCAGACAACATATCGAATTGCCTTAGGCAATATATCGAGTTGCGAAGCAATATATCGCCTTTATTCGCCGCTCGCCGCATGGCGTTACTTTTGCTAGCGCACAAAAGTAACACAAAATGCGCTGATTTTTTACAGCACTTCTTCAATCAGGTGTTTTTTCATCATTTCTTTTGCATATTCCACTGTGCCCTTAAACTCACAGCCTGCAGCCCTTACGTGACCGCCGCCGCCAAAATGTGCACATATAGCCGCCGCATCATAGTTTTCACCTGTGCGCACAGAAGCACCGGCCTTGCCGTCACTTTCCTCTTTAATGGTGAGACCTATTTCTACACCCTCAATCTGTCTCGTAATCGGCTTGATCGCATCAAGTGCAGACTTATCAACACCGCACTGTGCCAGCATAGCCTTGGTTACACTTATAACTGCAACCTTGCCGTCACCGAAAACCTCGAGAGTATCAAGACACATCTTCTGAAGCATAAAGTCGCCCATTGTCTTAGTCTCAAACATTCTGACATTGATACGGCTGTGGTCTGCACCTGCCGCTATAAGCTCAGCAGCAATCTTGTGGGTACGGGGAGTCACATTTGAATATTTGAAGCAACCTGTATCCGTACTCATACCTGTGTAAATACAGTCAGCGATTTCTTTGGTTATGGGGGTACCCATAGCCTTTACGAGAAGATAAATTATCTCACAGCAAGATGCACTGTCCTGCTCACAGTAGGTCTCTTTTGCAAAAAGGCGTGATGACTCGTGATGATCAATCGCAAGATCAACATTATCACCGTATTTTTCATTCAGGTCATCACCTAAAAGTCTTCTCTCGGCAACGTCAACACTGACCACAAAGTCAGGTGTGAAATCTTCTGCCCCTATGCCCGCATAAAGATACTCATACTTTTTGGGTATGGGGTCATTGTTCTGAAGTCTTACTCTCTTGCCCATATTTTTAAGAGCGCGCAAAAGAGCAAAGCCACTGCCGAGAGTGTCACCGTCAGGATTTCTGTGAGTAAGAATAAGGATGTTGTCCTGTTCTTTCAGAAGTCCTGCGGCTCTTGTTAAATCAATCTTCATCTCCGTCACCTCTGCGCTGAGATTCCTCCAGAACTTTAAACATATTAAAGCCCTGTTCAATAGAATCATCGGCAACAAATTTAAGCTCGGGAGTCTTTCTTAAGTGGAGTCTGCCACCGACTTCGCGTCTGATGTAACCTGTCGCAGCGGTGAGACCCTTGACAGCCTCTTTAGCTGAGTCGATGCCCTTGATGTCGCTTACATAAACTTTTGCATATGAAGCATCAGAGCTGACTTCAACACGGACAACTGTCAGCATTTTGCCCATTACACGAGGATCTTTGAGTTCCCTGATAATGGCTGTAATCTCTCTTTTTATATCTTCCGATACACGGTTTATTCTGAAACCTGCCATAGGATTTTTCCTTTCCCTATAGTTTCAATATAGTTATAGATTAGTCTCTGTATTCTTCAATCATGAAGCACTCGAAGATATCGCCTTCCTTGATATCGTTGAACTTCTCAAGACCGATACCACACTCGAAACCTGTCTGCACTTCCTTAACGTCGTCTTTGAAACGGCGAAGTGATGAGATTGAGTCTTCAGTGATAACGATACCGTAACGTACAACACGGATGAGAGCATTTCTTGTAACCTTACCCTCAAGGACATATGAACCTGCAATCTTACCTGCTGATGAAAGGTTCATAACTGTACGAACTTCGATTCTACCGAGAGCAACTTCTCTTGTCTTGGGAGCGAGCATACCCTTCATAGCTGCTTCGATTTCTTCGATGCAGTCATAGATAACTCTGTACATTCTCATTTCAACGCCGTCACGCTCTGAAAGTGTCTGAGCATTTGTGTCGGGACGAACATTGAAACCAACGATGATAGCATTTGATACAGCTGCAAGCTGTACGTCGCTTTCGTTGATAGCACCAACACCGCCGTGGATAACACGTACACGTACTTCTTCGTTAGTGAGCTTTTCAAGGTTCTGCTTGAGAGCTTCAACTGAGCCCTGTACGTCAGCCTTAACGATGATTGAAAGTTCTTTCATATTGCCGTCCTGAAGTGATGAGAAGAGGTTATCAAGTGTAACCTTCTGCTGTGCACCCCATTCAGCCTGCTTAGCTTCGTGGATTTTTCTTTCAACAAGTTCACGAGCGAGCTTTTCATCTGATGCAACGTCAAATGTGTCGCCTGCACCGGGAGTTGTGCTAAGACCTGTTACCTCAACGGGAACTGAGGGACCAGCTTCCTTGATACGTGTACCTCTTTCAGTCTGCATTACTCTTACTCTACCTACGCTCTGACCTGCAACAACGATATCACCAACACGGAGAGTACCGTTCTGCACAAGAAGTGTAGCAACGGGGCCACGGCCCTTGTCAAGTCTTGCTTCGATAACAACACCCTTAGCTGATCTGTTGGGGTTAGCCTTAAGCTCTGCCATTTCAGCAACAAGGAGAATTGATTCGAGAAGGTTGTCGATACCCATATGTGTCTTAGCTGATACGGGTACACAGATAGCGTCACCGCCCCACTCTTCGGGTACAAGGCCGTACTCTGTAAGCTGCTGCTTAACTCTGTCGGGGTTAGCGCCTTCTTTATCCATTTTGTTGATAGCAACAATGATCTGTACATTAGCTGCCTTAGCATGGTTGATAGCTTCAATGGTCTGAGGCATGATACCGTCATCTGCAGCAACAACGAGTACTGCGATATCAGTAGCCATAGCACCTCTTGCTCTCATTGATGTGAAAGCTGCGTGACCGGGAGTATCAAGGAATGTGAGCATCTGACCGTCAAGGTCTACTCTGTAAGCACCGATGTGCTGTGTGATACCGCCTGCTTCAGTTGCAGCAACACCTGCATTACGGATAGCATCGAGGATTGATCTCTTACCGTGGTCAACGTGACCCATTACAACTACAACGGGATCTCTGGGAAGAAGATCTTCTGCTGTGTCTTCGTGGTCGTCGATGATTCTTTCTTCGATTGAAACTTCAACTTCTTTTTCTACCTTTGCACCAAGCTCGGTTGCAACGATTTCAGCTGTGTCGAAGTCGATTGTCTGGTTCACTGTTGCCATAACGCCCATCTTGAACATCTCTTTGATAACCTCGGCAGCTGTTCTTCTGAGAAGTGCTGCGAGCTCTGCAACTGTGATTTCATCGGGGATTTTTACAACGAGAGTCTTCTTTGCTCTTTCAGCGGCAATTCTCTTGAGTCTTTCAGCTTCGGTCTCTCTCTTGTTTGAGCGGGTGCCCTGCTTTCTGTACTGCTGGCTCTTCTGCTTGAGCTTCTGCTTGCTTGAAGCCAT
>JAZTWC010000026.1:0-14366 GCA_045635665.1 Acutalibacteraceae bacterium | reverse complement strand
GGGTCCACCCGTTCCCATCCCGAACACGGTAGTTAAGCTCATCAGTGCTGACAATACTTGGCTGGAAGCGGCCCGGGAAGATAAGGCGATGCCGACACAGTAAAAGAACTGCAGTAATAACTGCGGTTTTTTCTTTTTTATGTGAGATTTTTTTGAAAATAAATGCAAAAAATATCGAAATAGGTATTGACAAACCATATGCTCTTATGTATAATAATCAAGCTGAATGAAACGAGTACGGAATACCGTAAGCGTAAGTCGGTGTTTTTAGCGATGAGGGTCCACCCGTTCCCATCCCGAACACGGTAGTTAAGCTCATCAGTGCTGACAATACTTGGCTGGAAGCGGCCCGGGAAGATAAGGCGATGCCGACACAGCAAAAGAACTGCAGTAATAACTGCAGTTTTTCTTTTTTTATTTTGATTTTCTCTTGATATTTGCATAGTGAATAGAATATAATGTAAGAGGTCAATAATTAACTCACCAACATTAGGAGTGATATAATGGCAGGCAATGTGATTTTTATGCCCGACATCGAATACAAGTCCTGGGTCAACCGGAACAAGGAGTTGCTTGATGAAATTATCAAGTCAGGCAAGGTTTCAACTTTATGGCTTAACAAGGGCAACAACAAGAGTTTTCTTATAAGATATTTCAAAGAGTGCGGATACTCTATCAGCATAGACGAGTAAAGGAGATTAAACATGAAAAAGGACATTAAAAAAGCAATCAAAACTGCAAAAATTGCTGTTAAGGCTGTGAAAATCATTTCTACATGTGTTGTTGTGGCGGCAGCGGTGTACGCTATGGTGCCCAAGTATGACACTATTGAGGGCATTGATACAGACAAGCTTATCGAAACACACAGAGATAAAGCATAATATTTTATTGGTACACGTTAAAACTAAGGCGAGTAGGACAGTCTGTTCCTACCCGCCATTTTTATTTTGTCGGTACGGGGAAATCGGGCGGTTTTTGAGCAGTTTGCAGGCCCGAAATGTGCATTATCACAACTCCTTTTTCTTTTTTTATGGCGAAATATACAGAAAGAGGAAAAAATATATACATAAGAACGAGGAATCAGCACAATACTTTAAAAAAATATCATACTGATTCCACATAAAAAAGTTAATATTGGTTTGTACTTTAGAAAGAGGTTTCGGTTGAAGTATATGGATATACAGTTACGGATGACGGATATATAAAAGATTCAGATGTGTCGCCCGAATATGAAGTCGGTGGGTCGGTTAAAGCTACCGTCGGATCTGTATTTATTGTATTAGTGGGAAAAATAGCACAGATAAAAAGTAATAGTGATATAAGACAAATGATAAAAGGAATTGCAATAACTGTAGCACCTTTCCTTTTCCATCGACTAATCTTAGATTCGTCTGCATTGCAGGAAATGATAACAGTTTTAAATTTTTGATATGAAAGATAAGACAGCAACATAAACAGCGAGACACCAAAGATAATTGAAGCCGGTATGCCGTGCGATACTAAAATTGAGTAACCAGAATATATCCAATCGTAAAATATGTCGTCGAGAAACCACATAAGATTGCACAGAAATGCTATGGTAACAACTGATACAAAAACAGTAATAACCATAGAAGTTTTCAGTTTATTATAAGCATTCTGAAGTCTTATATTAGCATACTTTTCATACTCACTTTTCTTATCAAGTGGCTCAAAACTAAAATTGTTTTCATTATACTCAGGCGCTTTTCTTTCACCTTTGAGTATCTCATCGCAAGTGACACCGAAGTATTCCGCGAGAATGGGTATCGCACTTAAGTCAGGTGAATACTTATCACATTCCCAATGGCTGATAGTTTTATCCGACACGGCGAGATAATCAGCTAAATCACGTTGGGTTATACCTTTCTCCTTGCGAAGTTCTGACAGAAAACTGCCCATTGATTTGTTTGTCATAAAAATCGCTCCTTTTAGCTTTTGTTGTGACTTCATTATAACGGCAGTGTACCTTAAAAACCACTCAGCAGACCTTGAAATCACTCTCGGTTTGCGAGAATACATTCCGATTTGGAATATTGAACACGAAATTGCGGAACGCTTGAACCAAAATAAAAATTTTATTTCTGTCGAATATGCCGGGTGTAAGAAAAACTTTATCAGCGTAGAAGTAGCGGGGATAACTTAACACATTGTGCTGAAGCAGGACGCAATTCCGCATTCCGAATTCCGCATTCCGAATTCTTGAAATCGATTACAAATCGATTTCAAGCTCAACGGGGCAGTGGTCTGAGCCGAAGATTTCAGGGTGAATTTTTGAGTCGATGATTTTGTCTTTGATATAATCCGACACTACAAAGTAGTCGATACGCCAGCCTGCATTCTTTGCGCGGGCCTGGAAACGGTAGCTCCACCAGGAGTACGCACCCTCAATATCGGGGTAAAGATAGCGGAATGAATCGATGAAGCCTGCTGAAAGTAATTGTGAAAACTTTTCACGCTCTTCGTCTGAGAAACCTGCGTTGCCACGGTTTGATTTTGGGTTCTTAAGGTCGATTTCGTTGTGGGCAACGTTGAGGTCACCGCAGTACACCACAGGCTTGTTGGCGCTCAGTGATGACAGATAATCTCTCAGGTCATCCTCCCACTTCATACGGTAATCAATTCGCTTGAGACCGTCCTGAGCGTTGGGGGTATAGCAGCAGACAAAATAGAAATTTTCAAACTCGAGAGTGATGAGTCTGCCCTCGGTGTCGTGCTCAGCCTTGTCCATACCGAGAAAAACACTGATAGGTTCTTCCTTGGTGAAAACTGCCGTGCCTGAATAGCCTTTCTTTTCGGCATAGTTCCAATATTGGTGGTACCCGGGGAGGTCGAGCTCTATCTGACCGGCCTGAAGTTTGGTTTCCTGCAGGCAGAAAATATCTGCATCAAGCTCTGTGAAAGAGTCGAGAAAGCCTTTTTGCACACAGGCTCTTATTCCGTTTACGTTCCATGAAATAAATTTTTTCATAAACATTCTCCTTGTGATTTTGTTGTTATTTGACACGGAATGTGTAATCTTTGAGAATAATATTAGCACAAATTGTAAACTTTTACAATAGATTTGTTTCTTCGGTTGACACGACGGAAGTTTTACACTATAATGTAGAATGCTTATAATAGGATTTTGCACCCTATTATTGTATTATAAATAATATATTATAACTATAAGCAAACTTTAAATAAAAACTTTGATGAAACGAGGTAATTGAAAAATGAAGAAGAGAGTGCTTAGCTTAATTTTATGTGGCGTAATGCTTTTGTCATCGGTGCCTATGAGTCCGATTGCAGATGTGTTTACAATAGAGGCTTTCGCAGGGGATATAACCGAGCTGCAGAAGGTCTATGATACTGTGCCTGACGAGGACGATTGGGATCTTTATATCGACACAAGACTTCTCGAATCCTATTACAAACAGGCTAAGAGCATCATCACATGGAATGCTATTCGTAACTATTCTCAGTCAGAAATCGATGAGGTTACCAAAGGCCTTAAGGATGCTATAGATTCACTTCGTTTCCATACCCAGAGTATAAGCATATCTCATTCAACTCTCAGCCTCGAAGCAGGTAAGACAGCCACACTTAAGGTTACTCTCAATCCCGAGAGCGCAGGCGATGAGGTAAGATGGTCATCAAACAATGCTGCCTGTGTCAGTGTCGAAAAGATTAGTGACCGTGAAGCAACAATCACCGTAAATAAATTTACAACCGGAAAGGTTGTAATCTCGGCAGTGTCCAACGGCAAAACAGCCACCTGCACAGTCACAGTTCTCAACCCTCTCAACGCCGTAAAAATTTCACCCACAGCTCTGACTCTCTATGAGGACCAGACTCAGCAGCTTATTGCTACTGCTGTCGGTGCCGATGCAAGTGCATCACCAACAGGCGATGTTTTCTATACATGGACAACAAGCAAAGGCTCAGTTGCTTCTGTCAGCGACGACGGTGAGGTTACAGGCGTAGGACCTGGTACTGCAACTATCACAGTAACAGCAAGTGACGGCAAGGGCAAATCAGTAAAAGCTACCTGCAAGGTCACTGTAAATGAGACAGTACATATCACAGCTCTTACTCCCACATCAACTCTTGTTGGTGAAAACTTCAATATGGTTCTCGGCGAGACAGAAACCTTCAAACTTTCAGTTACTCCTTCAAATGCAAGTTTCAAAGATATCGAATGGTCATCATCAAAGCCCGAAATCGCTACTGTTTCAGGCGAGAAGGTGTCAGGCTCAACAGCAAGTGTATCAATCACAGCTATCAAAGAAGGTAAGACAAGAGTCACATACAAGGCTACAGACGGCAGTGGTGTTACAGGCTCATTCGTCGTTGTTGTAAAGCCTCTTATTTCGACAGTTTCACTTTCACCCAATGTGTTGGTAATTTCTCCCACAACAACAGATGCGGCTTTCAAAGTTGTTGTAACTCCCGAAGATGCAGGTAACCACGTGCTTTCATGGGTAAGCAGTGACGAGTCAATTTGTACAGTAGACAAAAACGGCAAGCTCTATCCCAAGGTAAAGGGTGTCTGCACCATTACAGGTACCACCACAGACGGTACTAACATATCAACCTCCGCTACATTGAGAGTAGCTGCTCCCGCTGCATCAGTAAGCATCAGCAAATCAGAGGTATCACTCAACGGCGGCAAAACAATGACTCTTTCTGCTACGGTAACAACTACCGACGGCGAAACATATAACGATGTTGAATGGACATCAGGTGACACAAATATCGCAACAGTAGACCAGAACGGTGTAGTTACTGCAAAGTATCCGGGTAAGGTTGTCATCAAGGCAACAGCTCTTGACGGCACATATCAGGGTGCAACCTGCGTTGTTACAGTTGTGCAGGGTGCTACAGGTGTTGAACTCACTGAGACAGCAACAGTAAGTGTCGGCGATAAGATAACACTTATTGCAAAGGTACTTCCCGAGTACGCATCAAACAAAGATGTGACCTGGTCATCATCAGATGAAAGCATTGCTACAGTTAACAGCAAGGGTGTTGTTACAGGTAAAAAAGAAGGTACAGTTGCAATCTCCTGCACAACAGTTGACGGCGGTTATATTGCTAACTGTAATGTCAACGTTGTTATCTCAGCTCAGGCTGTTACCCTCAACAGAGAGACTATGACCCTTCAGGCAGGATTTAACTATACACTTCAGGCTACAGTTACCCCTGCTACAGCAACAAACAAGCTCGTCACATGGACCTCATCAGATGAAAAAGTTGTCAAGGTCAATTCAAACGGTACCGTTTCAGCTATTGCCGGCGGTAAGGCTACAGTAACCGCTACTACAGTCAGCGGCGGTCACACAGCATCATGTGTATTCAGTGTACTCGAAGAGCCTACAGGCATCGAGCTCGACTATAACGTGAGAAATATGTATATAGGTCAGGTTGCGACAATCACTCCCTATGTACTGCCTGAGACAGCTACAAGCCGTGATGTAACATGGTCTTCAAGCAACAGCAAAATCGTAACTGTCAGCTCAAACGGTATGGTTACAGCTCTCAGCAGAGGTACAGCCATTGTTACAGCAAAGACAGTTTCAGGTAACTATACAGCTACCTGCGCAATTACAGTTGGTGATAAGGTCAATGTAACAGGTCTTAGCATAGATATTACTAACCTCAATATGCTCAAGGGTGAGAGTGCAACAATCGTTGCAACAGTTGAACCCTCGAATGCAAGTGAAAAAACTATCACCTGGACTTCTTCAAACAAGAAGGTTGCAACTGTAAGCAACACAGGTACAGTCACAGCTGTAAGCACGGGTGAAACAGTTATCACCGCAGTGACCAAAGACGGCTCATATCAAAGACAGTGTAAAATCACAGTTACTCAGCCTGTAACAGGTCTGACACTCAGCTTTGACACACTCAAGCTTGCAAGAGGCAAGTCAAAGACACTCAAGGCAACAATCACTCCCGAAGATGCAACAGTAAAAACTATAGTCTGGGAATCATCTGACGAAAGCGTTGCAACAGTAACATCTTCAGGTGTTATCCGAGCAAAGAGCGCAGGTAACGCTATTATCCTTGCAACTACAGAAGACGGCACATTCAGTGCTTCCTGTAATGTAACTGTATATGTTGCAGTTTCAGGAGTAACCCTCTCAGCTGAATCAGTGTCAATTCCTAAGGGCGAGAAAAGAATACTCACCGCATCAATCGCTCCGGCAGATGCAACCAATCAAGAGCTCACATGGACATCATCCAACGAGAGCGTTGCAAGGGTTGACCCTGTAACCGGTCAGATTACCGGTAGAACAAAGGGTACTGCCAAAATCACAGTTACAAGCACAGATGGTGGTTACACAGATAGCTGTATCGTAGAGGTTGTTCAGCTTGCAACAGGCGTGAGCATCACCTTCTCAAGTGTAACTCTTGAAGCAGGCAAAACAAAGACACTTGAAGCTTCAGTTTCTCCCTCATCAGCTTCAGACAAAACAGTTACCTGGTCATCCTCCAACGAAAAGGTTGCCACTGTAAATTCAAACGGTACAATCAAGGGTATTGCTGCAGGTACAGCTACAATCACAGCTACCTCAAAAGACGGCAATGCTTCGTCAAGCTGTAAGGTAACGGTAAAACAGCCTGCAACATCAATTGTTCTCAAGTCAACATCAGGCACCGACCTGTCAAAGACAACAATGAAGATTGCTGTAGGCTCATCAAAGACTGTCAAGGCTACACTTCAGCCCTCAAATGTAACAAATCCCGATGTAACATGGTCAACTTCAGATAAGAAAATTGCCACAGTATCATCAAAGGGTGTTGTCAAGGGTATCAAGGCAGGTACCGTTAAAATCACCGCAACATCAGGTGACGGTGCAGTAAGCAAGACAATCAAAATCAAGATATATACTCCTGTTAAGTCTGTTTCACTCAACAAGACTTCAGCAACTCTCAAAGAGGGCGGCTCAACAACTATCGCCGCAACAGTAAGCCCCTCAACTGCAACATACAAGACAGTTGAGTGGACTTCAAGCAACTATGACGTTGCAACTGTTGACGAAAACGGTAAGGTAACAGCCAAGGGTGTAGGTTACGCTATAATCACAGCTACTACAACTCAGGGTGAAAAGACAGCAACCTGCACTGTCAGTGTTGTAAAACCCGTCAAGAGTATCAGTATTTCAGAAACTTCACTTCGTATTGAAGTGGGCGATAAGGTTACTCTTAAAGCTACTGTTAAACCCTCAGACGCAACAAACAAGACAGTATCCTGGAAGTCAAGTGACAAGAGTGTTGCTACAGTATCAGCTTCAGGTGTTGTAACAGCCAAAAAGATCGGTACAGCGACTATCACAGTCACAACTGCAGACGGCGGGCTCAAGAAGACCTGTACTGTAAACGTTGTCAAGAAGGTAACAAGTGTTGAGCTTAACAAGTCATCAGCTACTCTTTATCTCGACAAGACTCTGATTCTCAAGGCTACAGTTTCACCCTCAGGTGCAACAAACTCAGCTGTCACATTCACATCAAGTGACAAGAAAGTTGCTACCGTCAACTCAAAGGGCGTAGTCACTCCTGTAGCTCCCGGTACAGTGACTATCACAGTAAAAACAAGCGATGGCAGCTTCTCAGATACCTGTAAGATTACAGTCAAGAGAGCTGTTACAAGCGTAACCCTCAACAAAACCACAGCAGAGTTCAAGTCCGATACCACTCTGACACTCAAGGCAACAATCAAGCCTTCAAACGCAACAGATAAGACTCTCACATGGTCATCAAGCAACAAGAAGGTTGCTACAGTAAACTCAAAGGGTGTTGTTACTCCCGTTGGTAAGGGTACTGCAACTATCACTGTCAAGAGTGAAAACGGTCTTAAGGATACCTGTAAGGTAACTGTATATCAGGTTGTTACAGGCGTTACACTCACTGAGACAGCTACTGTTTATGCAGGCGAGAAGATTACTCTCAAGGCTAAGGTTACTCCTGCAGACGCAAATGTGCAGAGTATCAAGTGGTCATCTTCAAATACATCTGTGGCTAAGGTTACATCAAAGGGTGTTGTAACCGGTGTCAAGTCAGGCACAGCTGTTATTACAGTACAGACTACAGAAGGCGATTACACAGCTAACTGTACAGTAACAGTTAAACAGCACGTAACATCAATTGCTCTTAATAAGACAGAGCTTACAATCGCTAACGGCAATGAAGAACAGCTCACAGCAACAATCAAGCCCTCAAATGCAACAGAAAAGGGCTACACCTTCTCATCATCAGATGAAAAGATTGTTACTGTAACAGACAAGGGTCTCATTAAGGCTATCGCTTGCGGTGAAGCAGTTATCACTGTCAAGTCAAAGGAAAACAACAAGACTGCTACCTGTAAGGTGACAGTTGTTGAGCCTGTAGATGATATGGTTCTTGCAACATACGCAATTACTCTTTATAAGGGCGCTTCAGGCAAGATTGACTTCACAGTTTCCCCTGAAGATGCAACTCTCAAGACAGCTACATTCAAGTCTATGGATGAAAGCGTTGCCAAGGTTGACAAGAAAGGTGTCGTAAAAGCTGTAGGTAAGGGTGAGACTACTATCCTTGTAACTGCAGACGGCAACAAAGATATCGTCAAGACCTGTAAGATTACAGTGCTTCTCGGTGTTGAAGAAATCAAGGCTGAAAAAGACAGCTATGCTCTTCACGAAAACAACGGCGAAAAAATCAATATCACAGTACTTCCCTTCGATGCACATGACCCCACTGTGACATATAAGAGTGCAGACGAAAAGATTGCTACGGTTGATGCAAACGGTAACATCAAGGGTATCACTAAGGGTGAGACAATCATCACTGTACAGAGTGTGCAGAATCCTGAGGTTATCTGTGAGATTCCCGTAAGAGTTATGCGTGCAGTAACAGGTGTTACTCTCAGCGGTACATCCAAGACTGTTTACAGCGGTGACAGCTTCGACCTTGTTGCAACTCTCGCTCCCGCCGATGCGGATAACCTTGAGGTTGAGTGGTCATCATCAGACGACACTGTTGCAAGAGTCAATGCAAAGGGCGGTGTAACAGCACTCAAGGGCGGTGTGGCTACAATTATTGCTACATCTGTCGACTCAGGCAAAACTGCCGAGTGCAAGGTTACTGTAAGACAGTCACCTGAAGAGATTACTCTCAACAAGCAGACACTTACTCTCAATGTCAACACATCTGCTGTTCTTACAGCAACAGTGCTTCCCGAAAACACATTCAACAAAAATATTACATGGTCATCAAGCGATGAAAAAGTTGCTACTGTTGACGCTGACGGTAAGGTTACAAGCCACAAGGTAGGCGAGTGCAAGGTTATCGCTACAAGCTCAGACGGTAAGGTGACAGCCGAGTGTAAGGTAAGAGTTTTCGTACTTGCTGAAAAAGTTGAGCTTAACGCAAATATAATCACTCTGCAGAAAGAGCAGAGCATTACACTCAAGGCTATAGTGCTTCCCGAAAATGCAAGTGAAAAAGAGATCACCTGGGTATCATCTGACGAGAGCATCGCTACAGTTTCAGAGTCAGGTAAGATTATAGCAATCAAGGCCGGTACTGTAACAATCAAGGCTATGAGCACCACAGAAGGTGTCTATGGTGAGTGTACAGTAAATGTTAAGGTTAAGAGTACTGCTGTTACTCTCGACAAGACAGAAGCTACCCTTTACAGCGGTGAAACTCTCACTCTCACAAGTACCGTTTTACCCGAAGACAATACCAATACAGGTATTGAGTGGACTTCCGATAACGAAAAGATTGCAAGTGTAAAAGACGGTGTTGTTACAGCACATACTTCGGGTACAGCCGTAATCACTGCAAAAACTGCAGACAGTGGTGTGAAGGCAACTTGCACAATTACAGTTAAAAAGCACACTGAGGGTATCTCTCTCAGCAGTAATATGGAAACACTCTACGCAGGCAAAAATGTAAGACTTTCCGCTGAGGTTCAGCCTGCCGACGCAAGTAATCAGAATGTTATCTGGACTTCAAGTGATCCGGTTGTTGCTACTGTCAAAAACGGCAAGGTTACAGCTCTTCGATCAGGTACAGCTATAATTACAGCAAAGACCGAAGAAGGTAATTTCTATGCTGTATGTATCATCAAGGTTGTTCAGGGTATAGATAAGATTGCTCTTGATAAAAAAGAACTCCTTATGGATAAGAATGATGTTGCTGTCCTCAAGGCTGATATAACACCGGCCGATGCGGATGACAATGCAATAGTATGGACTTCATCTGATGAGTCTGTTGCAAAGGTAAACGGCGGTGTTGTTACTGCTCAGGAAACAAGTGGTACAGCTACTATAAAAGCCACAGCCAAGGGCAACGGCACTGTTTATGCAGAGTGTCAGGTTACCGTCAAGGAGCCTGTAAGCAAAATCAAACTCAGTGAGACAGAAATCACGATGACAAATGGCGATGTAAAGACCTTGACTGCTGAAATTCTTCCTGCAAACGCATATGATAAAACTGTAATGTGGACTAGCGGTGACAGCAAGATTGCTACTGTAAAAGATGGCAAAGTCAAAGCTGTTGCTTCGGGTACTGTTGAAATTACAGTAATCAGTGTCACATACGGTGTCAGTGCAAAGTGCAGAATCACGGTTAAATAATATAGTATATATAATGAAAGCACAGAGGAGAAATCTTCTGTGCTTTTAATTTTTAGTGACATCATCGTCTTTTTGGTTACTTTTTGGGCGATAGCAAAAAGTAACGCCATGCGGCGAGCGATGAAGAAAATAACAGATATAAAATCTTTTGCAGGGCGTTGCCCCGCACCCCACAAACTTTTGAAAAAGTTTGACAAAACTTTGCTCGCTTTCCTATTGACAAACTTTCATTCACAAGCTATAATACATTTAACATTTAAGTTAAATGTTAAATAAAATGAACCGAGGTGATATTATTGAGTCTGCAAAACACCCTTAAAGCTCTCTCTGACCCGACAAGGCGAGAGATACTCACTATGCTCAAGTCAGGCAGACTTACAGCAGGGGAGATAGTAGAAAAATTCCCTGTCAGCGGTGCGGCTGTGTCAAGACATCTGAGTGTGCTCAAAGATGCCGACCTTATAAGAGACGAGCGAGACGGCAAATATATCTATTATGAACTCAATGCCTCGGTACTCGAGGAAATTATGCTCTGGATAACCGAGCTGAAAGGAGCTAATGACAATGATTAAAAACAACAAACTCAAAACCTTGATATCATCACTTTTAATTCTATTACCCACAGTTTTCGGTCTGATAGTCTGGGATAAGCTGCCCGACGAGATGGTGTCTCACTTAGGTGCTGACGGTACTCCTGACGCTGTGGAAAGCAAAGCATTTATGGTTTTCGGCATGCCTCTGATTTTACTTGCGGCACATCTTTTCTGCCTGTGGATAAGCGGTAAAGATCCCGGTCATAAAAAACAGCCTAAGAAAGCGATTGGCATTGTTTTCTGGATTTTGCCTATGGCAAGCATCTGCGTGAATGCTCTTATGTATGCTGTAGCATTTGAGGTTGAGTTTAGTCCCATGATACTCCTGGTTATCTTTCTCGGCTTTATGTTTATATGTATCGGCAACTATCTGCCCGTCTGCAAACAAAATGCTACCCTCGGTATAAAAATCAAGTGGACTCTTGAAAATGCCGAAAACTGGCGAGCTACTCACCGTTTCAGCGGTAAGGTGTGGTTTATCTGCGGTCTGCTTATTTTACCTTGTGCATTCCTGCCCGAAAAGTATGCACCGATATTGCTTATGGGTATAATTTTACCTGTAGTTATCCTGCCTGTAGCCTACTCCTACCTGTACTATAAAAAACAGGTGAAAAACGGTACCTATGACACCTCGGAGAGCGTTGTTGCCTCATTGCCTAAATCATATAAAATCACAACTATGGCTGTCCTTGCGGTGCTTGCTGTGGTGCTTCCTTTCATTATGTTTTCGGGTGATATAGATTTCAGAGTGACCGATACTGCCCTTGAGATAGATGCCGACTTTTATCAGGACATCAGCATCAGCTATGACAATATTGACAATATAGAGTTTCGTGAGGTAACGGCAGACGGACTGAGAGCAAGCGGTTTCAGTAGTCTTAAACTGCTTATGGGTAAGTTTAAAAATGATGAGTTCGGCTATTATACAAGATATACCTATGCTGATGATGCAGGTTGTATTGTTATCACAGTCGGCGAAGAAAAGCTTGTTATCAGCGGTAAAACTATAGTAGAAACAAGAGCACTTTACGAGGCACTTACAGAAAGAGTCGGATAAATCCAAAGTGGACTTCTTCACAAAGGTTGCTGTTTGGCTGAAAATGTATTTTATAGGTATACTTGCGTAAAAATCAAAGCACCTCGCTTATTTGGCGGGGTGCATTTTACTATAGATACATATTTAATCGCGTACAAAATAAAAAAGCGCCCTGACAGAGAGCGCCTAACATATCCATTATAGCAAATCTGATAGGGGAGAGTCAACGGTTTTTGATGAAGTATCGGCTTTTCTCCCTTTTGCATAAAAATATTATATGTAAATTTGTACAAAAAAGATATTGAAATGTGGAAAATTTTATGGTATATTATAGACACAGAAAGGGAAAGGTGATACCAATGAGATAGGTAGTAACCAAAGTCTTCAGAAAAAGTTTTGCTTATAAAATATGAAGAAAGAGTAAGAAAATAAAAGTAAAAAAGCAAAACAGGAGAAACACGAAGACGACGAATTCTGTAGAAAGTAGAGGTTGACCAAATGTTGTTAGATAACAAGTCAGAACAGAAGTAACCCCCCGGACCATTAAAAGATGTGTGAAGAAACATCGGTCCTCGGGGGTTATTTCATTTTATAAAGAAAATTTAAAGTCGAGCAGCCAAAGGGCTGTTTTTTTGTTGCACTGATTGCAATTTGGTGATATAATAGCCTTAGAAAATTAAAAGGAGAAATACATATGAAAAAAATTCTTGTTACAGGCGCAGCAGGCGGTATGGGTGTAGCTATTTGTCAGGCTCTTGTCGCAAAGGGCTATAAGGTTTATGGTATCGATTACAGAAAAGGCGACGATATTGAGGGAGTAACATTTTTTGAGTGTGACGTAACTGACAGAGCATCTATTGAAAAGGTTTACGAGAGCATCAAGGAAGATGCTTACAGAATTCACGGCATTGTACACACAGCCGGTATCTATGATATGGACTCTCTTATTGAGATGTCTGAGGAAAGATTCACTCGCATTTTCGATATAAATGTTTTCGGTGTGTTCCGCATAAATCAGATTTTTGCTCCTATACTTGGTACAGGCAGCCGTATAGTCATTACCTCAAGTGAGCTTGCCCCCCTTGATCCCTTGCCTTTTAACGGCATTTACGGCATCACTAAGGCTACTCTCGAGAAGTATGCTTTCTCTCTTCGTATGGAGACTAACCTTCTTGATATTCCGGTCAGCATCATTCGTCCCGGTGCGGTAAAGACAGGCCTTTTGGGCGCATCAACTCAGGCTATTGACAGATTTGTTTCAGGCACAAAGCTCTATAAGACAAACTCAACAAGATTCAAAAAGATTGTTGACAGTGTCGAGTCAAGAAATGTTACCCCCGACAAAATTGCAGATAAGGTGCTTGATGCTCTTGAAAGTAAGAGACCAAAGTACGTTTACAAAATCAACCGTAACCCGCTGCTGCTTTTACTCAACAGCCTGCCTGACAGAATGCAGGTTGAGATTATCGGTATGATACTCAAATAAGATATTTTGCAGAAAGTTTTGCCAAGTTATTACAGTTTTGTAAGAGCTTGGCTTTTCTATTTACTTTCAGTGTTTTTTATGTTACAATACAATTGAGCAAAAACTCAGATAAATTAGAAAGTGAGGTGTCAGACTATGACAACATTACAGAAACTCCCTAAAAACTCACCCCTTATCAGACATCCTTTCGGTGGTCTGACATCCAACATGCTCAGAGCTATAGCAGTACTGCTGATGATCAGCGACCATGTATGGGCAACCTATATGTCTCTTGGCAACTGGATGACTTATATCGGCAGAATGGCATTTCCTATATTCGCTTTTCAGATAGCAGAGGGCTTTGTACATACTAAAAACTTCAAGAAGTACGCACTCAGGCTTTTAGGCTTTGCTCTTCTTTCGGAGCTGCCTTTCAACCTTTTCTATTCAAGCCGTTGGTTTAACCCTTATCATCAGAATGTGCTTTTCACACTTCTGCTTGGTCTTATGGCAATCAAGGTTATTGATAATCTCAAGAAAAACCACAAGGCTAAAGATATTGCTTTATCGGCTCTGTGGATACTGCTGATTGTTGTCGGCTCAGTGCTCGGTTTTGTTGATTACGGATTTAACGGTGTGCTTATGGT
>JAZTWC010000025.1:0-9909 GCA_045635665.1 Acutalibacteraceae bacterium | reverse complement strand
TAGCTGATTTTACTACATATTACGTAATTACAATAGCTAAAACTCTCAGATATATTATACAACAATACCGTTGATGCAAATAATACTACTTCATATTTCTTGCGAATTCACAGCCAATATGATATAATACTGCAGTAATACACGTGAAAACAGCTAAGTTGTATATAGCAGCTTTCAGCTTAAATCTCAAAACAGAAAGGAAACCTATTATGTTAAATTGTAACTCCGAATTAAATAATAAGATTGATCAATGGATACAAGCCAATAAAGAGGATATGATAAATAAATGGATAGAAATCTGCAAGATACCATCAATCAAGAGCGAACCTGCTCCGGGAGCACCCTTTGGAACGGAATGTGCTCGCGCTCTCAAAGTATCAACAAGTTTATTCAATGTTGACGGTATAGACACTGTCTGCTATGAAAATAGTGGTTACGGTCTTGCAACTTATGGTGATGGCGATAAAACTATCGGACTTTTTACTCACAGTGATGTAGTGCCCGTAGGAGAGGATTGGATTTTCACCGAGCCATTTAACCCGATTGTCAAAGATGGAGCCCTCATCGGTAGAGGAGCTGAAGACAATAAATCCGGTATAATTGCGTCTCTTTGTGTAACTAAGTTTATAAATGACAATAATATCAGACTCAAGAGCAAGCTTCAGACCTTTATAGGTTCTGATGAAGAATGCGGTATGGGCGACCTTATCAACTTCCTTAATGAACAAAAAATGCCCGATGTATCAATCATTCCCGATGCTGATTTTCCTTGCAGTACAGGTGAAAAAGGTATATATCATTTCTGGTGTAAAAACAGAAATAAATTCACTGATATTATATCAATCAGCGGTGGCGAAGCATTTAATATCGTGCTTGATAAAGTTTATACCAAAATCAGATACAACGATGAGCTTTATAATGAGCTCAAAGCCAAAACAGCTTCAACTCATGCATATATGTTAACTGCTGACAGTGAGGTTATCACTCTGCTGGCTAAAGGTGTCGCTAAGCATGCAAGCGTACCCGACGGTTCTGTCAATGCCGCTTATATAACTGCAAAACTTCTCAGCTCTTGTAATAATTTATCGTTAAATGATAAAACTATAATGCAAAATGTTGCTGATATTCTCTCTTCATCATATGGAGAATCCCTTGATATTTATTATAATGACGTCAATTTTGGCAAAACTACAACAGTAAACGGCATGGTTAAAACCGAAGACGGTAAGGTTTGCCTTAGTTTTGACTGCAGATACGGCGACGGATACAGTGCAGAAATGATTGAAGCAAACAGCGAAACTGTAGTTAACAATAAAGACTTTGACATAACATATAAAGACAACCGTGCAGGTTTCTCAATTGATAAAAACAGTAAGTTTCCTCTTGCTTTCGAAAAAATATATGCTGAACTGACAGGTGACAGCCTAAAGAGTGTTCTGATGTCGGGCGGCACCTATGCAAGAAAGCTCGATAACGCCTTTTCAATCGGCACCTATGTCATCAAAAAAGATAGGAAGACTCCTGTGCTCAAGATGCCCGATGGTCACGGCGGACCTCACCAGTGTGATGAAATGATTGACATCGAAGGTTTCTTTGATGCAGTAAAAATTCTCATACACTATGTACTTGCTTGTGACGAGCTGATAAATGGCTAAATATATCCAATTGCTTGAGTGTACTTGTGCTACAAAAAAATTTTTAGTATAATTAACGTGTAAAATTCATTTCGAAATACATTAAGGTGGTTTTAATTTGAACTCAAAGACAACGTTATACGTATTAAAAAGAACAGCACTTTCACTGTTGTCCATCTGGATTGTTATCACTGTAACATTTTTTGTTATGCGCGCCGTACCCGGCGGGCCATTCATCGGTGAAAAAGCTACAACTCCCACCGCTCAGGCGGCACTCGAAGCAAAGTACGGTCTCGACAAACCTTTAGCAACTCAGTACTTCACTTATCTTAAAGATATTGTCACCAATTTTGATTTCGGTCCTTCACTTAAACAACGTGGCAGAAACGTGATCGATATAATTTCAGACGGACTCAAGGTTTCGGCTAAGCTCGGTATAGCCGCAGCTTTTATAGCTCTGATAATTGGCATCAGTCTCGGCTCTGCCGCAGCACTCAGAAGAAATCGGATTGCAGATAAAATCATTATGGTGGTAACTACAGCTTTTGTATCAATGCCATCGTTTATTATGGGAACTTTGCTGCTTATAATATTTGCAATTAAGCTTCGAATCTTCCCGGCAAACGGTACAACAACAGAGGGCCTTGTGTTGCCGGTAATCACTTTGTCACTGTATCCTATGGCGTATATAACAAGACTTACACGTTCATCAATGCTTGACGTTTTAGGACAGGACTACATCCGTACCGCGCGTGCAAAAGGCGTTGCACCGAAAAGCATCATTTTCAAACACGCACTAAAAAATTCACTTATTCCCGTTGTTACCTACTTCGGACCTATGCTTGCGTATATCGTAACCGGCTCACTTGTTGTTGAGCAGATTTTTGCAGTGTCAGGCATAGGCCGATCTTTTGTCAACAGCATCATTAATCGAGACTATACACTTATAATGGGCACAACAATAGTTCTTGCGTCTCTGATTGTTTTAATGAATCTCATCACTGACTTTGTATATAAGGCAGTTGACCCGAGAATTACTTTGGAATAGGAGGTCACATAGAATGAAAAACAAAGCTTTCACTATTCACTTGAACGTTGACTCCTTTGTTCCTGCAACAGACAAAGAAAAAGAATATATAGTGCCGATGCGACCATCATCAACCTTTTTTAAAGACGGTGTCAAACGTCTCATTAAAAATAAAGTTGCCTTTATATCTTTTGTAATAATTGTTCTTATAACTCTCGCATCAATATTTATACCGATGTTCTGGCCATACGCCTATGACACACAGCTTGGCATTACACCCGGTAAACCTGTTGACGCCTCTTATGCTAATCTATCGCCTTTTGAGTACGGGGCAACTGAGCTGTCTAAAATAGCATCGGGCGAAAAGATTTTTCCACATATTTTCGGTACGGATCAGCAGGGGAGAGACTATTTTATCCGAGTTGTTTACGGCACACGAATCTCACTTGCTGTTGGTTTCTTTGCTAGTATAATTGTACTTCTAATAGGCCTTACAATCGGTTCGATAGCAGGTTATTTTGGTGGAAAAATCGACCTGATAATTATGAGAATAGTTGATATTATCTACTCTCTTCCTGATATGCTTATGGTTATTTTACTGTCATCGGTGCTAAATGTTTCACTGAAACCAATTATCGATGCCACTTTTCTTGCGAAAATTGGTACTAACATCATAAGCCTGTTTATAGTTTTTGCCGTGCTTTATTGGGTGTCAATGTCAAGACTCATTCGCGGTCAGATTTTATCTCTTCGCGAGCAGGAATATGTACTTGCGGCAAAAGCAACAGGCGCAAAAGGCAGCTGGATTATCAGAAAGCACCTGATACCAAACTGTATCAGCGTAGTCATAATCTCAACTGCACTACAGATACCTAATGCTATTTTTACAGAGAGCTACCTTTCTTTTCTGGGGCTTGGAGTAAATGCTCCGATGCCGTCACTGGGTTCATTGGCCTCAGAAGCACTTAACGGCGTAAATTCGTATGCATATAGATTGGTAATTCCTGCAATAGTAATTTCACTTATAGTTTTATCACTTAATCTGCTTGGTGACGGTCTTCGTGATGCATTCGACCCCAAGCTAAATAGCTGAGAAAGGAGAGTACACTATGAACTTATTACAAGTCAGCGACCTTCGTACCTCCTTTTTTACAGATGCAGGTGAGGTCAAAGCAGTCAACGGAGTATCTTTTACCCTCGAAAAAGGAAAAGTTCTCGGCATTGTCGGTGAGTCAGGTTCAGGTAAGTCAGTTACAGCATACTCGATTATGCAGATATTGGCACCGTCAGGTAAAATTGTCGGCGGTTCAATTAAATTCAAAGGTCAGGAGCTTATCGGAGCTGATGAGAACACAATGAAAGGCATCAGAGGTAACAAGATTTCGATTATCTTTCAGGATCCGATGACATCGCTTAATCCGACATATACAATCGGCAATCAGCTTATGGAAGCAATTTTGCTGCACACAAATCGCGATAAAAAACAGGCCTTTGACCGTGCTATTGAAATGCTCAGACTTGTTAACGTAAACGAACCCGAAAAACGTATGAAGCAATACCCATTTGAACTTTCTGGCGGTATGCGTCAGCGAGTTATGATTGCTATGGCTCTCGCTTGTGAACCTGATATACTCATAGCTGACGAGCCTACTACGGCTCTCGACGTAACAATTCAGGCTCAGATTCTTGAACTAATGAAAACTCTTCAGCAAGAGCTTGGTATGGCTATTATAATGATAACACACGATCTTGGTGTTGTTGCACAGATGTGTGATGAGGTTATAGTTATGTATGCCGGATCAATTTGTGAGCAAGGTACAGTGGACGAAATTTTTTACAATCCACAGCACGAATACACCAAAGGGTTACTTCGTTCGATTCCGTCAGCAACCTCTGCAGGAACAAAGCTTCAGCCAATCTCAGGCACACCCATCGACCTTCTCAATGTGCCAAAAGGCTGTCCGTTTTCACCAAGATGCGACAACGCAATGAAAATCTGTCTTACTGATAAAGCGGAAAATATCATTGTCAACGAAAATCATTCAGCAACTTGCTGGATGTGTATTAAAAATATGATTGCCAATGGTGATATTTCCCCGGAAAAGGCGTCGGAAGGCGGTGATAACCAATGAGAGAAAGCAATAACCTTGTAGAAGTAAAAGGTCTGAAGAAGTACTTTGATATTAATGTCGCAGGTTTTAAAACCAAACCGCTTAAAGCTGTAGACGATGTTTCGCTCACAATCAAAAGAGGTGAAACCTTAGGGCTTGTCGGCGAATCAGGTTGCGGAAAAACCACTGTAGGACGAACTATACTTCATCTGTATAAGCCGACTGCCGGCGAAATATGGTACAATGGTAAGCTCGTCAAAACCAAAGCTGATATACAACAGTTCCGCAAGAAAGCAACTATGGTATTTCAGGATCCCTATTCATCACTAAATCCTCGTATGACAGTTTCCGACATAATTGGTGAGCCTTTGGATGTGCATAAACTTTATGATAACAAAACAGAACGAAGGGACAAAATACTAGAGCTTATGAACTATGTTGGACTCAATTCTGAACACGCTTCAAGATATGCTCATGAATTTTCAGGCGGTCAGCGACAGAGAATAGGTATTGCACGGAGTCTTGCCGTAAATCCAGACTTTATTGTATGCGACGAACCTGTTTCAGCTCTTGACGTATCAATTCAGGCTCAGATTATAAACATGTTCGATGATTTACAGGAGAAATTTGGTCTGACTTATCTCTTTATAGCTCATGATCTGCTTGTTGTACGTCATATCAGCGACAGAATCGGTGTAATGTACCTTGGCAGACTTGTTGAGCTAGCTGAGGCAGGGGAGATATATCATAATCCACTTCACCCTTATTCACAGTCCCTTCTTTCCTCGGTACCCTTCCCTGACCCGAAGATTGCAAGAACAAATAAGCGAATTATTCTTAGTGGAGATATTCCGAGTCCTCTTAATGCGCCTTCAGGCTGCCCGTTCCGTACTCGTTGTCCTCATGCAACTCAGGTGTGTGCTGAGTCAATGCCCGAATTCAAAGAAGTGTCAGCAGGACATTTTGTAGCTTGTCATAGAACTACTGAAATCAACTAGAATCTTACGTGATTTTACGATATAATATATAACAGAAAGGATGAACAATATGAAAAAAATTATTGCTTTTACCCTTGCTGTGGTAATGTTGTTTACACTAACCGCTTGCAGTGGAAATGATGCAGACAAAAACGTGCTTTCGGTTTGCCTTGCATCTGAACCCTTATCAATCGATCCCGCCCTCAACTCATCAGCTGACGGGTCAACCATGCTCGCTCATCTGTTTTCGGGTATTGCTAAATGGATAAAAGACGAAAACGGCAACCTCATAATTGTTGCTGATGCAGCCAAAGAGCTCACAGATGGCGTTGTAAACGAAGATGGTACAGTAACTTACACTTATACACTTAAAGACAATCTCAAGTGGTCTGACGGCAAAGCTGTTACAGCTTCGGATTTTGTATTTGCATGGAATCGTGCAGCTTCTCCTGAAACAGCCGGGGACTATAACTATATGTTTGATGTAATCAAAGGTTACCATGAAATGTGGGAAACTCAGGAGCACGTTACAGATAAACTTGATGAAAATGGCAAGCCTGTTGTTGAGTCAGTATACACCAACCCCGATGCTAAACTTGCTGTTGAAGCAAAAAATGACAAAACTCTCGTTGTTACACTAAACAATAAAGTGACATATTGGAATGAGCTTCTTGCTTTCCCCACATACTACCCTGTACGCGAGGATATAGTGACTGATGAAGGTTGGGCAACAAAACCTGAAACTTATATTTCTAACGGTCCTTACAAACTCACATCATGGGAGCACAACAGTGTTATCACTTTAACAAAAAATGAAGATTTTTATAATGCAGAAAATATAACAATGCCTGCAATCAGATTTTATCTTTCAGATGACACTAATAATATGCTGACAAACTTCAGAAACAGCGACTGGCTTCTCATAGACGACGTACCTACAAACGAAATAACTGCCCTTAAAGAGGCACATCCTGATGAGTTTGTTGTAACCGGTCAGCTCGGCACATATTATGTATCCTGGAATATCAACGAAAATCTTCTGCCTGCTGACAGCACACTCACAGGCGCTGATGCAGAAAAAGCTCAGGCGGAAATCAGACACGCGCTCAGTCTTCTACTTGATAGAAACTACATTGTAAATCAGATTTCCAAGGGCGGTCAAGTACCTGCATCGTCATTTGTTGCTATGGGACTTACAAACCCTGATGGCAGTCAGTTCTATCATACTGCAGGTGATAATGAAGATTTTTACGGATACTACAATGTATCTGTAGAAGCATTTGAATCTAACTACGAAAAAGCCATAAAGATTTTAAGAAAGTATTACGCATTCGATGAAACTTCAGGAAAATTTACCAACGTACCCACACTGACGTATATCTACAACACTAGCGACACCCATCAGGCTATCGGAGAATACTTCCAGGGAGCTTTTGCCGCTGTTGGTATAAATATTGAACTTATAAACCAGGAGTGGAACACTTTCTTGGAGACACGTAAAAACGGTGACTATGCAGTTGCACGTAACGGTTGGATTGCCGACTACAACGATCCTATATCATTTCTTGATATGTGGACAACAGCCTCAGGCAACAATGATGTACAGTTTGGTAAAGGAGCCCACAAAAATGTAAGAATTTATGATCTTGACCTGACAAATTATGGCATTGATTATAAGGTCGAAAATGCTAACTGGGCCGACACCTATGATAAACTTATAACTGAAATCAAGGCTTGCGATGACATTGAAACACGGTATGAACTTATGCATCTAGCAGAGGATATGCTTATGTCAACAGGCTGTCTCACTCCTATATATTACAACACTGACATCTATATGATTGACGATAGCATCAGTGGTTTTTACAGTAACCCTCTCGGCTATAAATACTTTATGTACACAACAATTTCAGAAGCTGAATAAAGACACTTAAAGGCATCCAAACGGATGCCTTTTTAATATATCTACTCGATTATTTCTTGCATAAGAGCTTCAGCTTCTTCCCAGGCTATCATAGCATTCTCCAACTCCTCAGTCACACTTGCGAGTTCATTCTGAAGTTCACCAAGCTTGATGTAATCACTCTGATTATTTTCATCCGAAAGAGCCTCTTCTAATTCCGATACCTTACTTTCTAATTTTGCTACTGTTTCTTCCGCTTTTTTGAGAGCTCTCTCTCGACGTGATTTTTCCTTAAGTGGGGTAGTGAAAGTCTTTTTAGGTGCCTTTTCGGGAGTTTTAACTTCATTCTGAGTATCAGGCGAGGGGAGTAGCTGACTTTCAAGATACTCATCATAGCCAAAGCGATATAATTTTGTACCGCCAGCTTCGAACGAAAGAATCTGCTGAGCAACTTTTTTTATAAAATATCTGTCATGAGAAACAAATATAAGAGTACCCTCATAGTCCATAAGCAAATCCTCGAGAGCTTCTTTGCTAAGAATATCCATATGGTTGGTGGGTTCGTCAAGAATAAGGAAATTAGGCTTTTTGCCGAAAATCTTGCAAAGAGCAAGTCTTACACGTTCACCACCGGAAAGCATATCAACTGTCTTAAAAACATCTTCACCACTGAAAAGGAATGCTCCGAGAGCACTTCTTGCCTGAAAATCATTATAAGACGGGAACTCATTACGAAAATCTTCGAGTACAGTATCTGAGCTCGAGTACTGAGCCATCTGCTGATCAAAATATCCGATTTTAACGCTACCACCGACAACATAATCACCGCCAAGAGGGGAGAGTGCACCAACTAATGTTTTCAACAGAGTAGATTTGCCAAGACCGTTACCACCAATAATGCCGATATGCTCACCGCGTTTGATATCAAAGCTGACTTCAGAGAGAACTTTGTCATATCCGATAGCTAGATTTCTGACAGATAAAACATCATTAACAGAACGTACAGTAGGCTGAAAAGCAGCTTTAAATGTACGGTTATCATATGTTTCAGGAGGTTCAATAAGATCCATTCGTTCGAGTTGCTTTAGCTTTGACTGAGCCATAGCAGCTTTATTTGCCTTATATCTGAATCTCTCCACAAGTTCATTAAGGCGAGCTATTTCTTTTTGCTGAGCCTCGTAATCCTTGGCTTGTTGCTCTCTTAAAAGTTGCTTCTGAATTACAAAATCAGAGTAGTTACCATTATATTTGAAAGTCTTACCGCGTTCAATTTCATAAATTACTTTAACTGTTTTATCAAGGAACATACGGTCATGAGATACGATTACTACAGCTTTTTTATAAGTCGAAAGATACTCTTCAAGCCATGATACAGCGTCAACATCAAGGTGGTTTGTAGGTTCGTCTAGAAGCAACAAATCAGGTTTTGACAGCAAAAGCTTCAAAAACGCAATTTTTGTACGCTGACCGCCGGAAAAGTCGGATAAAGGCTTATATTTTTCCTGTTCAGAAAAACCAAAACGTTTGATTGCAGCTTCATATTCTTTTTCAAAATAAAATCCGCCTTCATTGGTAAAAATGTCAAGCAGAGTAGTGTACTCGCTTATAACATCCGGATTTTCTTCCTGGCTCATGATTAACTGAAGCTCGTCGAGACGATTTTTCATATCAATGATGTTCTGATAAGCACTTCTGATTTCATCAACCAAAGACACAGTGTTATCCTTAAATGACATCTGATTTAGTGTACCAATGGTAGGTTTACCCGAAACCATAAAATTACTGTTTGCTTCAGGATTATCTTTTGAAATCTGCAGTTCACCGGCAATAAGCCTGAGCAAAGTTGTTTTACCGCAACCGTTTCTGCCGACGATACCGATTTTGCTTTCTGTATTAATTTCAATATTAACTTTTTTCAGCACAGGTTCACCGGATAAATCAACTATTCCATTCTGAATAATAATTTGCATACGATAGTTATCCTTTGTTTTATAATAGTTTTCATTTTATCATAATTTTTTTAAATTTACAACAAGGGAGAGAGAAAATCGGCTAGCTTAAAAAAACAATATTACCAACTATACAAAATTAATATTTTATATAGTATAGGTGAGTGTTAAACCTTAATTTATGTACACTGACAATAACCGAACTGTGTGTATATTAAATGATGATATATTTACACATCATTATAATAAAAGCTTATTCAGTATACTATATAATTTTAAAATATCAATGAGATATTGCAAATTTATCA
>JAZTWC010000024.1:0-83296 GCA_045635665.1 Acutalibacteraceae bacterium | reverse complement strand
CCTGCAAAACAGAAACTGTTTAAGAATAATACGGAGGTGTAACAAATGCTTAAGATAAATATCCAGTTATTTGCTCACAAAAAAGGTATGGGTTCAACCCGTAACGGTCGTGACTCTGAATCAAAGAGACTTGGTGTTAAGCGCGCAGACGGTCAGTTCGTTCTCGCTGGTAACATCCTTGTAAAGCAGCGTGGTACTCACATCCATCCCGGTAACAACGTTGGCAGAGGTTCAGACGACTCACTTTTCGCTCTTATCGACGGTAAGGTTAAGTTTGAGCGTATGGGCAAGGATCGCAAAAAGGTTAGCGTTTACGCAATCGAACAGTAATTGTACATTTAAAGAGCTACTGCAGAAATGCGGTGGCTTTTTTCTTTGTAAAGATAATAAAGCATCATCGCGTTTTGGTCACTTTTGGGCGACAGCAAAAGTGACGCCTGCCCGGCGAGGGCGAATAATTTTAATTTGATCTAGAGGGCGAGGCGGCTCCATAGCCGAAGCTAGAAGCTTCGGCTCAGCGACAATGTCGCTGTAAATCGCAAAGCGATTTAATGGAGCCGCTGTCCGACCATCTGCACTCACTACAAATAAAAAAGGACGGTTTGCACCGTCCTTTAAATTTTATCCTATTATTTAATCTTAGGCAAACTTGCAGCAGCAACTGACTGACCTACACGTCTTGATTTTTCATCAGGAATGTGAAGCTGAATCTTCTTAGCAAGTTCGGGGAACTCAACATCAAGAACTTCCTGAGCTCTTTCGAGAAGAATCTGTCCGCCTTCACCTGAGGTTACACGACCCATAATAAGCACGTGCTTGATGTCATAGAACTCAGCATAGTAAGCGATAGCATAGCCGAAATATGCACCGATTGTATCGTAAATATCTGCTGCACGCTGATCTCCGTCAGCCATAAGGCCCTGAACAACCTTAAGCTTTTCAGCAGGGGAGAGACTTTCATCAAGTTCGATGCCCGCCCAAGGAGCAACTTTAATTACGCCGTCCTGTGAGAAATACTTAACACCGCAGCCGTAGTCGCCTGACCACTCGTCAACCATAGCTTCTTCTGAGAAGTCAACGGGTACGAATGCAAGCTCGTTGAGCCAACCTGTGATATTTCCGTCGGGGTCAACATAACCGCCTGCTTCACTGGTACCCATAGCGATACCAAGAACGCTGTCATCGTTGAGATCCATAGCACCTGCAAGAGCAGTAACATCACCGTCATTTGCAACTTCGATGGGAATATCAGCACCGATTTCCTTAGCTACATCGAGATACATATTCTTGACCTTCTTGTCGAAGTCCTCCTCGTTTACCTTGAGGAAAAGTGAAGCAGCCATAATACGGTTGTCGATATATACGCCTGCTGAGGACACGCCGATAGCGTCAACACGAGGCATCTTTGAAGCCGCGGTTTTCATTGCATCTAAAATGCCCTGATAGTGATAGTCGGGGTCTGAGTTCAGCTTGGGGAACCATACAACTTCTTCTGAATAAACGCTTTCACCGTCGATAACAGCACTGACCTTGCGGTCGCTTCCGCCTGCATCAAAACCGATACGGCAACCGTCAAGATGTCTGCCTATAGGCGCGGCTGATGACTTGTCTTCGGGTGCGTCCTCTAAAGCGCGTACCTCAACAACAAACTTTTCTTCATATACATTTTCCATAAACTTAACATCGAAATCACGAAGACCGCCGTATGAGAAAGCCTCTTTAATCTTGGCACCGACAACCTCACTGCCTGCGATGATAACCTTGTAACCGCCTGCAACCCAGAGAAGTGACTTAGCAAGACGCTCAACAAACTTGAAGTTTTCTTCATCGTGACCTGTACCGTCAGCAAAGATACGGGTCTTGTATGTAGTGGTGTAGCCCTTGTTTCTTTCGACAGCAATTACGATGTCCTGACCGTTTTCTGCGGTAGCCTGACGCATATTGCGGATGATAACTGAAAGGGGCTGGAATTTGGGGTCGAGTTTTGCATTGACTTTAAGCTTCATATTTTATTTTACCTCCAATAATGGTTTTTTCTACATTAAATTCGCTGTCGGTGATGATGATGTCAGCGTCCTTGCCTACTTCGAGTGAGCCCTTGGTCTTTTCAAGGCCGAGAGTTGTGGCAGGGTTGAGAGATGCGCAGTTTACACACTCGTGAAGAGGAATATCTGAGTTGGTGTAAACATTCCATACACCCTTGTTAAGGTGCAGTACACTGCCGGCTACAGTACCGTCTTCGAGTCTGCAGACGATACCTCTGTAGATAATCTTCGCACCACCAAGTGTGTACTCGCCCTCGGGGAGACCGCCTGCAGGCAGACAGTCAGTGATAAAGCAAAGCTTTCTGCCCTTGAGCTTATAGAGCATATTGTAAAGGCTTGCATCTACATGGAAGGTATCAACGATAAGCTCACAGCTGATATCAGCATTCATAGCCGCCGTTACAACACCGGGAGCTCTGTGAGCAAGGGGAGTCATAGCATTGAAAAGGTGAGTGACATGTTTTACGCCTGCATTGACGCTTGCCATAGCTGTTTCATAGTCAGCCGAGGTGTGACCCATTGAGATAACCACATCAGTGTCTCTGACTATCTCACGGATTGCTGCGAAATCGTTTTCATCAGTTTCGGGAGCAAGGGTAATGGTCTTTATAATATCAGCATATTCCTTGACAAAGGCAGCATCGGGCTTGAGAATGTACTTGGCATCTTGAGCACCTTTTTTGCTCTCTGAGATAAAGGGACCCTCTGCATGACAGCCGAGGATTGTGCTGCCATCCCAGTCTTTACTTTCTTCCTTAAGGTCACGGCAGACTTCGAGAGCCTTGCGGATAACCTTCATATCAACGGTCATAGTTGTAGGCAGGTAACCTGTTACGCCGTTAGCGAGAAGACCCTTTGAGATTGTGCGGATACTTTCTTCTTCGCCGTCGCAGACATCTTTGCCTAAATAGCCGTGAATGTGCATATCGATAAGACCGGGTGCAACATATTTGCCCTTTGCATCGATAATTTCAGCGTCAGTGGGTACACTGCCGAGTGGGACAATTCCCTCAATTACATCAGTATACAGCAGAGCTGAGCCTTCGATGATTCTGTCTTTGAGTATGATTTTACCGTTAATGATTGCTTTCATTTTACCACTTCCTGATAGGTCAATATATATTAATTGTACCAAAAGAAAGGTTAAAATGCAATAGTTTTGGTATTAATATAAAGAAAAAAAGACAGGGTTAACTGTCTTTTGATGCAATGATTATATATGCAAAATCGATTTCTTTGATTTCAGTAATATTCATGTTTGCATTTTTTATATATTTACAAATAATCTCGGGCCTGTCTGGATAAATTTTTATTTTTCTTGTGCCATAATCGATGACATTGCTTTGATTTTTATCAATAGAAAGAACAAACCTGCCGCCTGCTGAAAGTAAATCAGAAACCTTAGATATGGCGTATTGCTTATCATCGATATGCATAAAGGTCAGACTTGAATAGATAACATCGAACTTTTCAATGAAATCATAGGTCATAAAGTCGTCGAGTATATAAAAAATGTTATTGAGATCGGAAAGGTTTTCTTTTGCTCTTTCTATGGTTTTTGGAGAAATATCAATACCTGTAACTTTGCTGAAAAGGGGAGCAATACGGCTGGTAAGCCTACCGGTACCCATACCAATTTCTAAAGCGGTTTTGCATTTGTCTGAAGATAAGGACTTGATGAAAGTTTCTCCATCCCATTTATTCATATAATCCTGCATTATTTCAGGCTCATTAAAAGAATCATTATTTTCATCTATGAGCATGTCATAGTGAGTAATAGGATCAGTCATAACATGTTCTCCTAAAAAAGATTAATCGTTTTTCTTGGCTGTGTTGAGGGTTGAAATCAATATCTTCTTAATTTCCAGACAATCATTAAGCAATGATTGTCCCTCTTTATCTGTTATGTATTCAGATAAAATAAGCAATCTGAGCCAGTATTCTGTTTCGGCAGTTTCTTTAACAGAAATCTGAAGTTTTGCAATAAAATCAGCTTTTGAAACTCCGTAAACAGCCTCGTTAGCATTAGCGCCGATAGAAGTAGCGCTCCTAATAATTTGTTTTGAAATAATGTTTTCTTTCTTTTCCTTAATGAGATAATTATGAAGCTTAACTATTCGTGCGGCGAAGTGCAACGACTTATCTAGTAAAATATTCTCTTTCATAGTATAACATCCTTTTTAAAGAATAAAGAAAAAAGAATATTGAATAAAGAATAAAACAAAAAGCGCAAATTTGAGCGTAACATATTTTATTATTTGTTATTTATTCTTTATTCTTTATTCTTTTAGCAGCAATAGCTGCGCTTTTTGGCCCGCCCGAAGGGATTCGAACCCCCGTTCTTCAGAATCGGAATCTGCTGCGTTATCCAGCTGCGCCACGAGCGGATATTAAATTTTTAACGGCTGCTGCCATAAGACAACAGCCGTCAGTCTGCAATTATTCAGCAAGAGCTCTTTCAAGCCAAATCTTGCCGATATCCATAGCTGCATAGAGACCTTTCTTTTCAGTCTTCTGTGCAATTCTGTCGTGGGGACGTACGTTGGGGTCTGTGTTGATAAGCTGTACACCGACTCTGTCTGCCACCTGCAAACCGTCAACATCTTTTGTTGAGAGTATCTGGAACATAACAACAAATTTGTCGCTCATGTTACCGTAGTAAAGGGTGTTGCCTTTTCTTACGAGGGGTTTGCCCTTGTATGTTAAAAATTCACTTTTCTTTTTAGTTGCCATTGTTTACCTCCTTAATCTGTCAGTCTTCCTTAAGATAATCTTTGACAAGCTGCTGTAAAAGCTCGTCTCTGTCAACCTTTCTGATAAGACTGCGGGCATTGTTGTGTGTAGTGATGTATGTCGGGTCTTCTGAAAGAATATAACCGACTATCTGATTAATGGGGTTGTAGCCCTTCTCTTTAAGAGCAGAGTAAACCTGTTTCATAACATCTTTCATCTCTTCGGGTGAACCGCCCTGGAGTTTGAATTTAATGGTTTCGTCGATCATAATTTCGACCCTCCAATCAAGAATAAATTAAAATACAAGATATATTATATATCATTTCAAATGATAAAACAATGGTATTTTGAATTTTTTTGTTAATATTTTTTTGCTTTATGGTGTTATTTAGCTGAAATTACGACAGAATATGATAATATAAATTTTATTATCATAAAAAAGTTGACATTTGGTTTTGCTGATGTTAAACTCTAATTTATACATATTGAAAGGATGTTGTTGAAATGTTTTTGAAAAATATCTATCAGAGAGTTCTTTTTGCTCTTTTCGGAGCTTGTATGTCGCTGTTTTTTGCTATTAACGGACCCTATGTAGCTCCGTCAACCGATACTCCTATAGACGTAAAGCACCCGGGAAAGGATCAGGCTGTTATGGCTCTCGTAGCCGACCCTCAGGTGTCAAATTATATGTTCAAGAGGTATCCTGTCTTTACTGCAGCTTGTGAGGACTTACATAACGCACAGTGTGATATTGATGCTCTTATAGGTGCAGGTGATATCACAGAAAATGCGTTTGCGGTTGATTATCAGCTGGTATACGACAAAATCAGCGGTCTCGATACAAGATATATATTTGCTTCAGGTAATCACGATATAAGACTGAGAAATTATAAGCAGAGTCTTGGTGCTTTCTCAAAGCTTACCAATACGCTCAATGGTGATGAGGATATGGATTCTTACCACTACTCAGAGAGAGTTGAGGGATATAAGATCATAGTACTGGGCTCTGACAGAACTGAAATGGAGCAGGCTTATATCAGTGACGAACAGCTCGAGTGGCTTGATGATGAGCTTGCTGAAGAAAAGGGTAAGCCGACCTTTGTAATACTTCATCAGCCTTTAAAGAACACTCATAATGAGCAGGAAGCCTTCGGTAGTATCACTAATGCAGGCGGTCATGTAGGTGAACAGAGCATTGCAATTAAAATGATTCTCTCAAAGTATAAGAACGTTTTTCTTATCACAGGTCACCTTCACTCAGGCTTTGGCCCTGACAGCTACAACAATGTTGACGGTGTACATTCTATCAATATACCCTCAATGTCAATTGAAAACAAAGACGGTACTTATAACGATGCAGGTACAGGTTATATGCTCGAGGTTTATAAGACCAAGGTTGTTTTCAGAGCCCGTGATTTTGCTAAGGGTACCTGGGTAGCTGAGACTACAGGTGACAGCAGTTACGATATCACAATCAAAATCGAGAAATAAGGTGGATTTATGGCTCAGAATCTTGTAATTTTTGACTGCTTCGGTGTAATAATGAACGAAGTTGCTCCTGTTTTTCTTAAAAAGTTTCTGTCCGAGGATAAGGCGGATACCATAAAAGAAAAGCTCTTTCAGCCTGCAGATATGGGTGAGGTTACATATGAAGAGCTTATGGACAATATGGCAAATGCGCTCGGTATGACCAAAGAGGAAATGCTGCCTCAATGGGAAGAGCTTTTTGTACTCAGAGAAGAGATAGTACCCGTAATCAGAAAACTCGGTGAAAAATATGATATTGCCCTTTTATCAAATGCACCTCTCGGTGTAGTTGAGAGTATACTTGATAAGTATGATCTCTGGAGGTTATTTGATCATACGGTTATATCCTGCAATGTGAAAATGGCAAAACCCGACGTCAGAATCTATAAGCATTGCATATCTCTTTTTGATAAGCAGTATGATAAAATCTATATGGTTGATGACAACATTGTCAATCTTGAGCATCTGCCTGCTATAGGTATCACTCCCATTCACTATTCCACAGTCAAAGACCTGGAAATATTATTTTAAACAATCGCCTGCAGAGATTATCTTTGCAGGCTGTTTTAATGGTTAATCTTGTGGTTGACTATAATAGGACTAAATGGTATAATTACAAAAGATCGGAATAAAATTAAAACTATACATATAAAGGTGGTATTCGGTTATGAGACTGCTTAATTCAGATGAAATGAAACAGGTAGAACAGTTTACGGCAAAGTATGGTCTGTCATATCAGCGTATGATGGAAAATGCAGGTGCTGCCTGTGCGAGAAACATCAGAAATGAAACTGAAAAAGAAAAAAGTCTGAAAAGAAATGTGGTTGTTGTCTGCGGTAAGGGTAACAACGGCGGTGACGGCTTTGTTGTGGCAAGAAAGCTCAGCGAAAACGGATATAATGTCTGCGTTATTATGGCTACTGGATACCCCTCAAGTCAGGAAGCTACATATATGTATAAGCTTGTTATCGATATGTCGATTCCTACAATCTGGTATGATGCAGACAAGGCAAAGACAGTGCAGACTATCAGAAATGCTGATATTATAGTTGATGCTGTTTTCGGTTTCAGCTTTTACGGAAATATCAGCCCCGAGCTTCGCTATCTCTTTGAAGAGATGTCAAATGCAAAGGGTCTCAAGTTTGCTATCGACGTACCCAGTGGTGTTTATTGCGACAGCGGATATAATGACCCCGGTTGCTTCAAGGCTGATTATACAATAGCTATTTCTGCTCTTAAGCCTGCTCATATTATGCACCCTGCATCAGAGTGTTGCGGTGATATCATCATTGCCAATATCGGCATCCCTGAGGAAAGCTATCAGCTTGTATCAGACTCACTTTATACCCACAACAGAGTGGAAGTAGGCAACCTTTTCAAAGAGCGCTCAAGTGTGTCTCATAAGGGTACATTTGGCCATCTGCTGTGTATCTGCGGCTCAAAAAATATGGTTGGTGCTCCCGTGCTTTGTGGCGGTGCGGCTCTTAGAAGTGGTGCAGGTCTTGTTACTATGGCTTTCCCTGAGAGTGCATATCTGCCCGTAGCATCGAAGGTTACCGAAGCACTTATGATGCCTTTGCCTGAGACTGCTGATGGTACACTGTCAGCCTCTGCTGCAGATAAGATTTTAGCTTCTCTTGATAAATACAGTGCAATTGTTATCGGCCCAGGTATGGGTGTCAATGATGACACCAAGGCTGTGCTCAAAGCGGTGCTTGCCAATGCAAAAGTTCCCGTTTTAGTTGATGCTGATGGCATAAATATCATAGCTGACGACATAAGTATATTACAAAGCGCTTCATGTGATATAGTGCTGACTCCTCATCCCGGTGAGATGTCTCGTCTTTGCGGCACAAGAACAGAGCTTATTGAAACTAACAGAGTTGCCACTGCAAGAGATTTTGCCAACAGCTATAGAGTTTATATTGCTCTTAAGGGTGCTAACACAATTGTGGCTCAGCCTATGACAAAGAAAGCTTATGTCAACTCATCAGGTAATTCAGGTCTTGCCAAAGGCGGAAGCGGAGACGTCCTCGCAGGTCTTATGGGCGGTTTCCTCGCTCAGGGTATTGATACAGTTTCAGCTATGACTGCGGCTGTTTACATCCACGGCTATACTGCTGACGGTGTTGCAGAAAAAATGTCAAAGTCAGGTATGCTTCCCAGCGATGTTGTATCAGAGCTTGCTTATTCCATGAGAGCTTTTGAAAAATGATATGGCGGCTTTGATCCGTCATTATAGCTCGGAGTGGTGTTATGCGACGGATATTGTCGGTTTTATCGTGTATAGCTTTGGTGTTTTCTCTTGGCGCCTGCGGTGCTCAGAAGAGTCTTGTACTCGCGCCTTTTTGCAGTGAGGTCAGATTTGATATGGGTGACGTCACCGTCAGGGGTAAACTGAACTTTGTCGCGGCGGATAATGTTACTTTCACTGTCAGTGAGCCTGATTATGTATCGGGGTTGGTTTTTAGTCGCGATGAAGTCTCTGTCGATGGAGTCAAGACATCTTACGGCAAAGTTGCCGACAGCAGTCCGGTGAGGATACTTCTCGATGTTGTTGCAGATGTCTCCTCAACAGAGCTTACAGTTTCGCTGAAAGGTGAATTCACACATTCGGGAGAAACCTCATCGGCAGGGTACAAAATGATTTTTGACTGTGAAAATGACAGAATAACAAACATCGAAGCAGGAAAATTCACATATATTTTTGAATGATTAAAACGCACATTGAAAGACAAATCAATGTGCGTTAACTTTTTGACTTCGGTTACATAAAATAATTACAGCTCCACTTGTTTAAAAGCTCGCCGATGGGGATAAACTATTTTTGCAAAGAATATTTACAGTGGAGGAAACAGCTATGTCGGTTAAACGAGGTGAAATATATTATGCTGACCTGAGCCCTGTAATAGGCTCTGAACAGGGCGGTGTAAGACCCGTTCTGATAGTGCAGAATGATGTGGGAAACAAGTTCAGTCCTACAGTTATAGCTGCCGCAATAACAAGTCAGCGGTTCAAGACAAATCTGCCTACACACATTCAGGTCAACGCTCACGATTGCGGGCTTGCCAAAGACTCGATTGTGCTTTTGGAGCAGGTGAGGACTCTCGATAAAAAGCGTCTTCGTGAAAAGATGGGGATACTAAATAAAAGTGAGATGTATAAGATAGATAAGGCTCTTTCCGTAAGCTTCGGACTTTCACCTGATGGCGGTAGTACATAAAAATATCGCCGACGATACAAAAAAAGTCACTCCCTATCGGAAGTGACTTTTTAATTTAAAGCTGATTATTTGCTCTTTCTTTTTTTCATAAAGAATGCACCGACTACCATAATTACAACGTATGTGATAAGGTAGAAGAGTACGGGGAGTGAGAACTGACCGTTAGCTTTTGCTGCCTGATAAGGAAGAATACCGTGAGCAAAGATAGCGGCAATAACCATGAAGATTGAACCGAAAATAGCAAGCACGGGAGCAATCTTGCCCTTAACAACACCGAGGCCCTTTTCTTTAAAGAGCATGCTTACAAAAATTGGAAGATACATAGCGTAAGTTGTGATGATGGGAAGCTCTGATGAGTCGAATGAGAAAGGACCGAACCAGGGTTCGCCAAGCTGTGAACCGTAGAAGAAGAGAAGCCATGCACCGCTGATGAAAAGACCTGCCATTGATGAGTTTGAAGGCATTGATGTTTCGTTGTCAACCTGCTTGAGCACAGCGGGTGCGGGACCCTGATCACGGGCAGCGATAGCATAGAAAGCTCTTGAACAGCCGAGTGTAAGACCGTTGAGAGTACCGAGGCATGAGATAACAACGAATACAAACAGAAGTGTGCCTGCAAAATTAGAGAACACTGCTGAGAAAGCAATCTTGGCACCTGCTTCACCGCCCTGCATGATAACGGCATTTTCGATACCGCCTGCAAGACCGATGTAGTATGTGATATAAACTGCTACGATAATGAGCGTACCTATAACGAGTGCTTTAGGAAGATTTTTCTTTGCGTCTTTAAGCTCTGCGTTGATTGATGTAGCACAGATCCAGCCTTCATATGCGAATGCTGTTGCAACAACAGCTTTGAAAAGACCGCTTGAGGTCGAGATGTCTTCGTTAACTACAGTTGTGAAGTTTTCGATGAGAAGACCGTTTGAGAGGCCTTTGATTGTGCCGACTATAGCCATAAGGAAAAGAGGAATAAGCTTGATGAATGTAGCTGAAACCTGGAATTTACCTGCAAGCTTGGGTGCAAGAGTGTTAAGGGCGAAAATTGTGATAAGAAGGAAACCTGAGATAGTCATACACTGAGGGCCGACAATATCCCAGCCAAGCAGTACGCAAAGGTATCTTGCACTTACCCACGCAAGAACTGATGTGAGAGTGGGGTAGTAGAGAAGAGCAAGGAACCATCCCATAAAGTATGCGTACTTTTTGCCTACAAGAGCTTCTGCGAAGTCAACAACACCGCTGACCTTTTCGTGTCTTGTGGCAAGGATTGAGAATGCGTAAGCACATGAAACCATAATGAAACCGCCGATTATCCAAGCAAGGATACCAACAGGGAGATTACCACCGGTCTCTGTAAGTATTTTTTCGGCCTTGAAGAATACGCCTGAGCCGATAACAGTGCCGACAACTGTGCAGATAGCTGTCATAAGGCCGTATTTTTTTGTAAGTTGATTAGACATTTTATATCCTCCTAATTAATATTGATAAACTATTTTATCACATTGATGCATTATAGTCAAACAAAATTTGCGAACTGACGAAAAATGTTTGATTTTCAGGCTGAAACATAAAAGAATATGTGAAAACTAATGAAAAAAATTGTTAACGCCGTAAACATTATATTGACTTAATAGCTTTTTGGTGGTACACTATATAGGTAAAATTATGGATAACTATACTTTAATACTAAGGAGCTGTAAAAATGAAAAAGTTATTATGTTTGGTTTTATCAGTTGTTATGACACTTTCCTGCTTCGGAATTTGCCTGACAGCTTCGGCTGCAGATTATTTGTACCGCCCGGAAGAAGTTGCAAGGGTTATCGACCCCATACTCACAGGCATCGACTCTGAGTTTTCAAAGGGTATATATGATATGGGTTATAAGACAGCTGAAAGTCCGATTACAGCGTCAGAATTCGAAAAACGTATCAAGAGCTACACAACAAGCAAGATTTTTCCGGCTGATGATAAAATGTTCGGTGTGAATTTTGACTTCCTTTACAATATCGACAAGAGCGAATTCACATGGGATTTCTGCAAGTTTGAGCTTACAGCAAATGCCAATATCCACAATGAAGAAATCAGCCAGGCTGAAGCAAACAAGACAAAATCAACCTGTCAGATGAAGGGTTGGTACGACACTTGCGGTGAGATTCTCAACGGCTATGAATATGACTATCCTTCAAAGGCTCTCGATTTGCAGATTTACGAAAGCATTGTCGAAACGAAGACTACACTTTTCAACAACTCAACACGCAGAAATGAAGCTCACTACAAATACTCCTATTTCTTCGACGAGGGCCAGTTCTCTCTTATGAGATCAAACTCAAACTATCTTATCAAAAAAGTTGTTGACGGTTCTATCGCTAACGGTAAGATTTATGCAACAAAAGAAATTGCAAACGCAAATGCAATCAAGCTTTCAAACTTCATCGGTAACCTTCTCTACCCTGAATTTGATAATATTCCCGCTGATTCAGTTATTATCGACAACAACGTAAGTATGACAGATAAGGAATTCTTCAGAGTTGTTACTGAGCAGTCAGGTCTCGATGATATTCTTCAGGCTTTTTGGGTTAATGCAAATACTTATGATGTAAGAGATATCATGACAGCTCTCGGCGTTTCAACCAAGGACGAAGTTATCCTTGAAGTTGAACTTACAAAGGGTACTTATATGGGTGCAAGAATTCTCACCGATATTTACAAGAGCTTTATTGACAGTCCCGTGGGTTACATAGCAAGACTTTTCCAGCTTTTTGCAAGAAACTATGACGGCTTATACAAACAGGCTATCCAGGATCTTTTCGCATATAAGTTTGAATCTGTATTTGACCGTTCAAAAACTCCCGGTGACTCAGTTGAGTCATATGACGGCTTTGAGCTGACAACTTTCGACGGTTTCATCAACTTTATTGCAGACAACATTTATTTCAATAAGATTGACGCCGGCGTATCAGCAACTAACTTCACATTTGCTCCTCTGCCTATAGTAAGACTTGCCAATGCAAAGGATATCGACGAGCTTTATCTCTATCTTCTTTGCTACTTTGATATCAACAGAGCTTATGCTGGTAACACATCTTTAATCAACAACTTTATCACAAAGACAGAGCAGTTCTTAAAGGCTAATCATACAAGCGAAACAAAAGATTCAGATATTTCAAGCGTAAAAACTGTAATGGAAGATATCTTTACAAGTGCTCTCGTATTCCCTGAGATTCGTGCATTCTATCTTGGTGAAGTTGTTGGTGATGTTATCACTTCATTCCCCGACAACTTTATGAGCAGCATCAAAAACGCTATCGCTAACCTTATCAACAACTTTATCAGAGCTATGGATAACTTTATGAATCTTCTCTTTGGCTGGACTGACGGACTTTTTGATAAGAATAAATAAAATTTAATCCCCGATTTATTTCGGGGATTTTTTCATTATAACTTGAGAAATTTTTTTAGTTGTGATAGAATATCCTGAAAGACTGAAAAAAGGAGGCGGAAAAAATGAAAGTTGCAATCATCGGTGGCGGTGCATCGGGGCTTTGCTGTGCAATCACTGCTGCGAAAAAAAACCGAAGCCTTGAGGTTACTATCTATGAGTCCAAAGACCGTGTGGGTAAAAAAATCCTTGCTACGGGCAATGGCAGATGCAATATGTTCAATGACAGGGCTACAGCTGATTACTATTCTTCACCTTCATTTGTACGCGACATACTCTCGCGCTATGATGCACAATCAACCCGCCTTTTTTTCGAGGACTTAGGTCTTTACACCCGTACTGACGAAGAGGGCAGAGCTTATCCTCTTAGCAATCAGGCTACAAGTGTACTCGATGTATTGAGACTCGAGTGTGAGCATCTTGGTGTGAGAACTCTTTGTGAAAGTGAAGTTACATCTATAAAAAAGCAGGGTAAAGGCTTCGTGATCAGTGACGGTAAATATTACGATAAAGTTGTCCTTGCCTGCGGTGGTAAAGCAGTAGCTAAAAACTTCGGCGGATACGAGCTGCTTAAGAGTATGGGTCACACAGTGACTAAACTTATGCCTGCTCTGACAAAGCTGACAGTTAAAGATAACACCTACACCAAACAGCTCAAGGGCATAAGACACAAGGCTAAGCTGACGCTTTATATTGACGGCAAAAAGATAACTGAAGAGAGCGGTGAGCTTCTTTTTGCGGATTACGGTCTGTCAGGCATAGCAGTAATGCAGCTCTCATCATATATTGCCCGTCATATGCGCGGCAGTAAGACTTTGCCCGTGGTGGAGTGCGATTTTGCTGAGTCATTGACCTTTGGTGAGCTCTGTGACAGCTTAAGAAAAATCTGCCGATACAACAAGGAGCTTAAAACGGAAAATCTCCTGACAGGGTTTATGCCGAAAAAACTTGGCGAAACAGTTGCAAAAAGCGTCAGTGTACCTCTTAGCAAGAATGTTGGTGAGCTCAGTGATAAAGATATAAAATCTCTCGTGTCTGCTTGTAAAAGTTTCAGATTTGAAATATCAGGTCTCAGATCCTTTGACGACGCTCAGGTGACATCAGGCGGTGGGGACCTTAGAGAGTTTGACAGAAGTACCCTTGAATCTAAAAAGGTGAAAAATCTCTACTGTTGCGGTGAGCTGCTCGATGTTGACGGCCCTTGCGGAGGCTATAATCTGCTGTGGGCCTTTTCCAGTGGCAGAGCTGTAGGCGAAAGCATTATTGATATATAAACGGAGACGGATATAATGATAAGAATTAACGAAGTAAAACAAGGTCTTGATGCCTCAAAGGAAGACCTTTTCAATGCCTGTAAGAAAATACTGAGAATAGATGACGAGCAGATAAAATCAATCACCATTGCCCGTCAGAGTGTCGACAGCAGAAAGAAAGAGGATATTTTCTTTGTTTATAGTGTGGATGTTGAGGTTTTCGGTGATGAAGACAAGATAATCAAACGCAGCAACTCAAATAAGGTTATGTATATAGAGCCTTTCAGCTATGAGATGCCCGAAAACAAGCGCACATCAAAATATACTCCCGTAGTTGTGGGTCTGGGACCTGCAGGTCTTTTTGCGGCTCTCACTCTTGCAAGAGCAGGGCTTAAACCTCTTGTGCTCGAGCGCGGCAGAGATGTAGACGCGCGTACTAAAGATGTAAACAACTTCTTTATCAATAAAATCTTAGACGAGACATCAAATGTGCAGTTTGGTGAGGGCGGTGCAGGTACATTCTCTGACGGTAAGCTCACTACAGGTATCAAGAGTCCCTTGTGTCGTAAGGTTTTCCTTGAGTTTGCTGAACATGGTGCTCCCGAAGAGATACTTTACTCGGGCAAACCTCATATCGGTACAGATAAGCTTGCAAGCGTAGTTAAAAATATGCGTGAAGAGATTATCGCTCTTGGCGGTACAGTGAAGTTTGAAGCTAAGCTGACAGATCTTATAATCTACAACGGATTTATACAGGGCATATCCTACGAAGAAAAAGGCAAGCACTACGATATGGAAACCGATACTGTTATTCTTGCTATCGGTCACTCTGCAAGAGATACAGTGAGAATGGTCTACTCCAAGGGCGTCAAAATGATGCAGAAGCCTTTCTCAGTCGGTGCGAGAATTGAGCATCCGAGAGAAATGATAGATAAGGCTCAGTACGGGGCATTTGCAGGTCACAAAGCCCTCGGTGCCGCTGACTATAAGCTTGCTTGTCACTCTCAGCACGAAAGAGGTGCCTATACTTTCTGTATGTGCCCCGGTGGTACAGTTGTGGCTGCAACAAGTGAAAAAGGTGGCGTTGTTGTCAACGGTATGAGTGAGTGGGCGAGAAATGCTGAAAACTCAAACTCGGCTCTGCTTGTCAATGTGTACCCTGAAGATTTCCCCTCAGACCATGTGCTCGCAGGTTTCGATCTTCAGAAAGAGATGGAGCAGAAGGCTTTCATTATGGGTGGTGGAGATTATTCAGCTCCCTGTCAGCTGGTAGGCGACTTCCTTAAGGGTCAGAAATCCACCAAACTTTCGTTTGTAAATCCCAGCTGTCCTACAGGTGTTACACCCGGTGACATCAGAACAGTACTTCCTAAGAAGGTTACAGATACTATGGCTGATGCTATTGTGCAGATGGATAAAAAGCTCAAAGGCTTTGCATTGCCTGATGCAGTGCTCACAGCCCCCGAAACAAGAAGCTCATCACCTGTAAGAATTATCCGTGACGAGGTTTATCAGACCAATGTCAGAGGTCTTTATCCTTGCGGTGAGGGTGCAGGTTATGCAGGCGGTATCGTCTCTGCAGGTGTTGACGGCATCAAGTGTGCACATGCAGTACTCGAAGACGAAAGATATTGATTAAATATTATATGTTTGCAGGTTGCTTTCCGTAAAAGGTCAGCAACCTGCCTTTTTATCATCGTCTTTTGGTTACTTTTGGGCGATAGCAAAAGTAACGCAAGCCCTCTTGCGGTTCCCAAAAATTCATTACGGCCCCACGGCCTATGAATTTTGCCCGCTGCGCCATCCTCACCTCGCTTCATCCACCACCGGTGGCACTTCGGTGACGATGCCCGGTGAGGGCAATACAAAAAAAGAACAACCCCTGCAATGAGGAGTCGCTCTTTCCGATTTTATTTAGATGTCGTTGATATCATAAGGTGTTCTCTGATATACGAAGTAGTTGAGCCAGTTGGTGAACATCAGTGTGCCGACATTTCGCCAGGTTATAATAGGCTTCTGAGTTGGGTCGTCATCAGGGAAGTAGTTGTAGGGTACCTTGATGTCGAGACCTCTCTCTTTATCGCGGAAGTACTCTTTAGCGAGGGTGTCAGCATCGTACTCACTGTGACCTGTGGCATAGAAGTTACGGCACTCAAGGTCTGATACAAGATGTATACCCGCCTGCTCGGAGTAGGAGAGTATCTGCAAATCTTTGCAAAGAGCAACATCGTCAAATTTCACATCGGTGTGTCTTGAGTGGGGTACAAAATAAGTCTCATCAAAGCCTCTCATCAGAGGATGGTAAAGGTCGAGGGGTCTGTGGGGGAATACACCGAACATCTTTTCGGGCAGAGTATATTTGGGTATGCCGTGGTGATAGTAAAGACCTGCCTGAGCGCCCCAACAGATATGGAAAGTCGAGTATACATTGGTCTTGGTCCACTCGAAGATTTCGCAAAGCTCATCCCAGTAGTCCACTTCTTCAAAGTCCATAAGCTCAACGGGCGCACCTGTAATAATCATACCGTCATATTTTTTATGCTTGATCATATTGAAGGTGTAATAGAACTTATTAAGATGGCTCTGAGAAGTGTTTTTTGACTGATGTGTTGCCATCTGTAAAAACTCAACATCAACCTGAAGGGGAGTGTTACTCATGAGACGAAGAAGTTGAGTTTCCGTAACGATTTTGGTTGGCATAAGATTGAGAATGAGAATCTTAAGGGGACGGATATCCTGACTTTTAGCACGGGACTCCGTCATAACAAATATGTTTTCCTGCTCGAGCATTTCTTTTGCAGGGAGTCTGTCATCTATTTTAATAGGCATAAAATCACCTCTTTTGCATTATCTTATCAAGTATATCAAAAAAGTCGGAGCTTTTCAAGACTTACATCAGATTATCGTCATAAATTGCTCTGATACCGCCGATACAGCGAGGTCTTGTTCTTGCGAAAACCACATTTGCACAGCCGATTTTGTCTATGCTCAGTCTTACGGGTACAGCAACACTTTTAAGATGCATACCGATAAGAGTCAGACCGATATCCATACCTGCGTCGGCTCTGATGTACTCTGCCGCCACGGGAGACGAGAAGTTCTTATAGCAGGTTGTCGCAAAACTTCCGCCTGCTTTTGGCTGAGGAACAACATTGACTATTTCAATGCCGTGTTTTTCAGCATAATCTCTCTCAAGGATAATTGCGCGGTTAAGATGCTCACAGCACTGAGCCGCAAGATAGATGCCTTTTTCTTTGAGTATGTGGTAGATACCCTCAAATACAGCCTCAGCGGCCTCAAGTGAAGACCCGTGACCGATTTCACTGCCGACAATCTCGCTTGATGAACAGCCGACTACAAGCAAGTCACCTGCTTTGAGGTTTGCTTTTTCTATAAGTTCCTGTGTTGCAGTTTTAACCTGCAAAGATATATTTTTCATAAAATCACCTACTTAACATTAACCATTTAAGTTTAGCAGAAAAATATCATTTTTTCAAGATGTAAATGTCATAAAAGTTAAGCCGGAAAATTCTCAGCTACTATTGATATAAGTATAATTTTGCACTATAATAAAGATATAGTAAAACTAAGGAGAGCAATTATGAAAATCACACTTAAAGCTTATGCTAAAATTAATCTGATGCTTGACATTCTCTCTCGACTTGAAAACGGCTATCACGATCTTTTTATGATTATGCAGTCGGTGTCACTTTATGATGAGGTTACTGTAGAAAAAACTGACAGCAAGGATATTACAATTACCTGCGATGTGCCATCGATTCCCACAGATGAAAAGAACATCGCATACAAGGCAGCTGTGGCTTTTTTGGGCTATACAGGCATAGAAAACAGCGGTATTGCAATTGATATCAAAAAGAACATTCCCCACGCGGCGGGCCTTGCAGGCGGCAGTACAGACGGTGCAGCTGTTATCGTAGCTCTCGATAAGCTTTTCGGCACAAACCTCAGAGAAAAAGACATAATTGCTATCGGCTCAAAGGTAGGCGCAGATGTACCTTTCTGTGCACTTGGCGGCACAATGCTGGCTCAGTATACGGGTACAGTGCTCTCGCATCTGCCTGATTTGGATTTGCCTTATATCATTATCACAAAGCCAACTCAGGATGTGTCCACAGCCGAGGCTTATGCGGCATTTGACTCAGCTGAAAGAGTACGCCACCTTGACAAAAACGGTATGCTTCAGGCTGTTATTGCATCTGATAAAGAAAAAGTATATGAAAAAGTCGGTAATGTCTTTGAGCAGTTTATCGACGTAACTGAAAGAGTTATCATCAAAGATATCATGCGAAAAAACGGCGCTGTATGCGCTTGTATGAGTGGCAGTGGCCCAAGCGTATTCGGTATATTCGAAGATAAAAACAGTGCTGAAAAGTGCCTTGATGAGCTTAAAAAGTCATATCCTCAGAGTTATCTCTGCTCATCAACAGACTCAGGGTGTGAAGAGGTATAATATGGCTACGGTTTTAATGGTAATAATTTTCGTGTCATATATCGGTCTCGGAATACCTGACTCGCTTTTTGGTGCAGCGTGGCCTGCGATTTACGGCGAGATGTCTTTGCCTGTGTCATATGCAAACTTTATCACCGTCATCCATGCTACGGGTACTATAGTGTCGAGTTTGTCAAGTGCGACACTCATCAAAAAATTCGGCACCTCAAGGGTGACCTTTGTCAGCACTCTGATGACAGCAATTGCCTTGCTCGGATTTTCACTGTCAGATAATTTGTTCTGGCTGTGTCTGAGTGCCATTCCCTTAGGTCTCGGAGCGGGCTCTATTGATACGGCTCTGAATAACTATGTGGCTATAAACTACAACGCCACTCAGATGAGTTTTCTTCACACCTCCTACGGTGTGGGCGTAACTGTCAGCCCTTATCTTATGTCTATGGCTATCGGTGACGGCAACTGGCGTAACGGTTACCGCGCTATGTTTCTGATACAGATTTCTATCACATTACTAGTCCTCGTCACCTTGCCCGTGTGGAAGAAGGTCAAAGAGCAAAAAGCAGAGCCCGAGGTCCAGCAGAAAACTATCAGCATACCAAAAGCTTTGAAAATCAAAAGGGTAAAGCCTACTCTTATGATGTTTGTTTTTTCTGTGGCAATTGAGGCGATCTGTCTCGTATACGGCTCGACATATTTAGTTGAGGCGAGAGGCGTCACTGAAGAGCAGGGCGCTCAGAGTATCACATTTTATTTTCTCGGTATGACCCTCGGCAGACTCCTAAGCGGTTTTCTTTCCAAAAAGCTCTCACCAAAGCAGATTATCATAACAGGGGAGTGCGTCACCTTTATCGCCATTATGCTGTTGTTACTACCTTTTAATATGACAGTGGCAACTATCGGTCTGTTTATGATAGGCCTCGGTAACGGTCCACTTTTCCCGAATTTGACACATCTGATGCCCGTGCATTTCGGCAAGGATTTATCTCAGTCTCTCATCGGTCTGCAGATGGCAGTTTCCAGTGTATCGGTACTGCTGTCGCCTATAGTTTTCGGGCAGATTGCCGAGCATATGGGGGCTCATCTGTTTCCGACAGTGCTTATTATTATGCTTATAATCACAGCTGTTTCAACAGCGAGACTTTTTTACACCAAAACCCAAACGACTATCAGTCAATAAAAATGTCAAAGCAGGAAGATGAAACTTCCTGTTTTTTGTGTGGGGTAAATAAAAAAGACACCGCTTTTGCGATGTCCTTTGGCAGGGGCAGAAGGGCTCGACTCTCGCACTGCGGTGCTCGGTCATTCGCGGCTCTGAAGCTCTACCGGAGCTTCATTCACTACCGCTCCTACTTCGAGCCCATATAAAGATTCATAAATAATAAAGAAAACAGCACCTTAAAGTGCTGTCTCTTTATATGGCAGGGGCAGAAGGGCTCGAACCACTTCGTGGCCCTCTTGCGGTGTCCAAAGTTTCTTTGTGCCTGGAGCGGCACAGAAACTTTGACCGCTACGCCATTTCGCTTTCCCTTTATCGTCCGCAGGACGCGGTCAAGCTCAAAGCCCGGCACGCTCCGCGTACCTCGGGTCCGATTATTACTATATTTTATATAAAGAAAAAGACACCGCTTTTGCGATGTCTTTTGGCAGGGGCAGAAGGGCTCGAACCCTCGGCACGCGGTTTTGGAGACCGCTGCTCTACCAACTGAGCTATACCCCTATGTTAATTATAATGGTGGGCCATCAGGGACTCGAACCCCGGACCAACCGGTTATGAGCCGGTTGCTCTAACCAACTGAGCTAATGGCCCATCTGCAGTTGACTTTTGGAATTATATCAAATGGTTGATGATTTGTCAATAGTTTTTTTGAAAAAATCTTGATTATTTGACTTCTGAATTTCCTGAATTTACCCTTTGTTGTTGGTGGTGATTTTATGGTATAATTATGTCTGAATTGAATTTATGTCTGTGAACACACATAATAATCTCAAAAAGTTCAATTTTTTAACAAATTATGACAAAATTATCATTGTATTATAATTGTGGATATGTTATATTATAATCAGTAATATTCAAAGGTGGTGCCCAATATGGAGAAAATACTTGTCGCAGATGATGAACAGAAGATAAGAAAATTAGTAGGCGGTTTCCTCGAAAAGTCAGGATATGCTGTTGTCGAAGCAGAAGACGGTGATGAGGCCTACAGACTCTTTTGTGAAAACAAAGATATTGACCTGATGATTCTTGACATAATGATGCCCGGCCTTAACGGTTGGGAAGTCTGCAGAAAAGTCAGAGAAACTTCCACTGTACCTGTGATTATGCTTACGGCGAGAAGTGAAGAGTTTGATATACTTACCGGTTACGAAAACGGTGCAGATGACTATGTTACAAAGCCTTTTAGTCCCGGTGTACTCGTCAAGAGGGTAGAGGCTCTTCTGCGCAGAGTCAGTGCAGGTAATGCTGCTCAGAGTGAAAAAGAAATCAGCGAGCTTGTCTTTAATGATGACGCTCACGAAGTGCGCCTTGAGGGTAAGGAAATTGACCTCACACTTAAAGAATATAAGATTCTCAAGAAATTCCTCGAATCACCGGGCAGAGTATTCAGCCGTGAACAGCTTCTTGACAGTATATGGGGCTTTGATTTTTCAGGCGATATCAGAACTGTTGACTCACACGTTGCAAGACTCAGAACAAAGCTTGGCGATTGGGGTAACAAACACCTTAAGACCGTTTATGGTATCGGTTATAAGATAGAGGAAAACTGATGGCCAGACAGAAAAGAACAAAATCTCAGCTTAATAGAAGGTACTCACTGATTTCAGTGGGTGCTGTTTTGCTGTGTATAGCTATATTTGCTGTGGTACAGTCGGTGCTGATGGACGATATCTATCTTGCTTTTGTTAAGCTCGATATGATAGACTCTGCTGCTAAAATCGAGAGGATGAATTTCCATAAACCCGGTTATGAAAAGGAACTTGCAGACATTGAAGCAAACGATAACCTGTACATAGAAATATACCACCCCCGCGATACACTTATCTATACCACAAGAAGTAACGAGTCTATTTATGATACCCCCATTGATGATAACACTGGTATCGATCCCGATGAACTCAATCCACGAATCATGAAGATACTTCAGCGTACGGAGAACGAAGACAATAGCTATTTTGAGCTTCGTCAGGAGTACTTTGCCACAGCTGAATATGTGGTTTACGGTTGCTTCTTCGGTAGTGAAGACGGCGAAGATATGGCTCTTGAGATGTACTATTCAGCTGACCTTATCAAAGAAAATTCGGAGATAGCGAGTACAGTTATCTTCCACCTGAGTCTGATTATCATGGCGCTGATTATTACTTTATCTATCCGTATCGGTGTGATGGTATTTATGCCACTTCACAATATGATAAACAACACGAAGCGTATGGCTAATCTCGATTTCAGTGCTAAGTGCCCGAGATACAAAATCAAAGAGCTCAATGAGCTCAGCCAGAGTATCAATACCTTGTCGTCATCCCTGAGCGTTGCCATGGAAAAGCTCAAGAGTGAAAACCGACAGCTTGAAACAGATATTCTGATGGAAAGAAAGCAGGAAAAGGCAAGAAAGAGCTTCATTTCCAACGTCTCTCACGAGCTGAAAACCCCCATTGCTATCATAAAAGGCTATGCCGAGGGCATGAAGATAGGTGTAGGCTGTGACAGTACAGAGGAGTTCTGCGATATAATTATAGAAGAGTCTGACAAGATGAATGCTCTGATTATCAGACTTATGGAGTATATGAAGCTCAGTGCAGGTGCATACAAACTTTACAGCTCAGACTTTAATCTTTTAGAGCTGCTGAATGACTGTGTGGCTGACCATCAGCACAGAATTATAGAAAAAGATATAGCCGTTATTATGGACATTAATCCTGAGATTATGGCTTACAGTGACCCGCTGATGATACAGAATATTTTCAGCAACTATATTTCCAACGCTATAAGTCATATTGACTTCGACAAGGTTATCAGTGTAACTGCTGAGGATATGGGTGAGAGCTACCGTGTGAGAGTTTTCAATACGGGCAAGCAGATACCCGGTACCGACATTGAGAATATCTGGCAGAGCTTTTACAGAGCTGACAAGGCCCACTCGAGAGAAGAGGGCAGGTTCGGTCTCGGTCTTTCCTTTGTTGCGACTATTCAGGAGATGACAGGGGAGAAGTACGGCGTTGAAAATAAAGTTGACGGCGTAGAATTCTGGTTTGACGTAAAGAAAAGCCAATAAAGCGAGAGCGCGTTTTTGATTACTTTTTGCGCGCAAGCAAAAAGTAATGCTCCGCGGCGAGCGAAGAAAACTATGAATTCGTAATTACGACAATGTTTTGGCGAGTAGGTAAACTCCTACTCGCCATCTTTAATTATAGATTGAAGTAAAAACACGCATCAGCTCTGAGTTGTCTCTATGTATTTTTTCAGTTCGTGTGCGTTGAGCATAAGCTCGTTTCTTTCTTCATATAGTATGCGCAGTATACGGCTGATTTCTGCTGCCTGAATGTTTTTTCGCTCCTTTCTCGCTCTATCAAGGTCTCGTCGGCAAGAGGCGATGATGTCCGATTGCACTGCTATACTTTTTTCATACTGTTCGTAAAGTTCGTTGATGGTCATATTCATTGGCAGAACCTCCTTACATTTTACCAAAAATAATGTAGTCGCACGAAATCCTGAAGGCTGTGGCGATGCGCATAACATCAGATACTAAAATTTCGCGCTCACCCTTTTCGATGCTGTCGAGTTTTGCGGCTGAGATGCCCGTCATTTGTGCGGTATCTGTGAGGGTGAGGCCCTGACCTAAACGCAGATTTTTTATGCGCATGGCAGGGGAGTCGCCTTTTCCGTGGAAAAGATAAAGACCGTCTTTGTTTTTTATTATGACTTTCACGGCCCGGGAGTAGTCCTTGCCGTAGCGGTATTGAATGGCGTATTTGAGCTTGTCGTAGATTATGTCGTTGATTTTGCTGAGCTTACGGCTGATGCTTGTGTGGCTGACGCCCATAATCTCACCGATTTCACATAAGGTTTTACCCTCATACCAATATAACTGCACTATAGTCTGCTCATTTTGTGAAAGCTCGTTTTCTATAACCTCCTTTACAAGGCAGTTGAGCTCAATTTTTCTTTTTCTTATTACATATTCGTCTACGGTTTCCTGCTGTGTACCTTGCCATAAACTGAAAGCGAGATGTGCACTTTCTATATCCGCCTTGCTGAAGCTGTTGTTTGCTGATGCTGACATTTTAATACCTCCCTTGGTTTTACATTTTGTTGTTCTACAAACAGAACAAATGTTCGTTATAATTCCATTCTATTTGTACTTTTCATACTTGTCAATAGCATCGACAAAAATAGACTATATATTTTTTTATGACTGAACTACACTCCGAATATTTGGAGTTAAGGTAAAAATTAAAGTAAAATTAAGTTAAATATGGTTCTAATATTACAAATATTAAAATATGCTTGCTTTTTTTATTTAAATAGTATAAAATGGTGAGTATCAAAATTTTTCTCAGAAAAGGATGAAACTTATGGCAAAACAAGAAAAGTCAGCTGCTGAGCTTTACCGCGAAGAAAGAAAAGCGCGTATTGCTAAAGCTGCAAAAAAGAACGCAAAAAAACAGAACAAGGTTATCCTCAGTAAGGGCGCTAAAAAAGCTATCGCTGTGGTCGTTGTTCTGGCTATTATCGCCGGTATCGGTGCAGTTGTAGTTAACACTTCAGGTGTACTCGAAAGAGGCAAGCCCGCATTCAATGTAGGTGACACTGAAATTTCAGCTGCAGAATACGGCTACTATTATTCATCAGCATTCAACAACTACTTCCAGTATTCATATCAGTACGACACCTACTACGGTGCAGGTATGGGTAAGCTTTATACAGGATATGACTATTCAGTTTCTCCCGACCAGCAGAAATATGAGGGCGGCGAAATCGAAGGTGTAGAAGATCCCATGTACACAGACTTCTTTGCTGATCAGGCTATGACAAGCATCAAATACGTAAAGGCTTCACTCAAGTATGCTGAAGAAAACGGCATTGAGCTTGATGAAGAAGATTTAGCAGAAGTTGAAGCTTCATACGAAGAATTCAAAGAGGGTGCAAAGAGCATCAACTACTCACTTGCTGCTTACCTTCGTCAGTTCTATCACAAGGGTCTCACTCCTGCTCTCTTAAAGCAGATTATGACAGAACAGGCTATCACAACTAAGGTTTCAGAAGTTAAGACTGCTGAATTTGCTGATTCTTACTCAGAAGCAAAGGTTGAAAAGACATTCTACAATGATCTCAAAACATACGGTGTAGTATCACTTCGCACCTATGAATTCCTTGCAGAAAAAGAAACTGTAAAGGCTGAAAAAGAAGGCGAAAGCGATACACAGGAAGTAACAGACAAGACTATGGCTGCTGCTAAGGCTAAGGCTGAAGCTTTTGCAGGTAAGGTCAGCACAGTAGAAAACTTCAAGGCAACTGCTGCTGAAACAGAAAAGGCTGCAGGCAACGAAGCTTATGTTGATTTCAACGATGATGACAGCAAGACAGCTATGGCTGACATTAATTACAGCGATCTTTCATACGAAACATCAGATACAAAGTTCCTTGATTGGGCATTTGATGAAGACACCAAAGCAGGTGAAACATATGTCGTTGAAAATGCAAACTCAGGTTACAGCGTATTTATGATGGAAAAACCCGTACACAAGGCTCCCGATGCTTACACATATGATGTAAGACACATCCTTGTTAAGTTCCCCGAAGAAGAAACTGACTCAGCTGAAGAAGTTACAGAAGAGACAGAAGAAAAAGAAGAAGTTACAGTTGAAGCACTTGATACAAGCAAGTATGACACAACTGTTGACATCAGAGTAGAAACTGAAGAATACACAAATGCTGAACTTTACAACAAGGCTCAGGATATCCTTAAGGAATATCTCGATGGCGATAAGACAGAAGAGAAGTTCGGTGAACTTGCTGTTAAGTACTCAGAAGACGGCAACGCTGCTGAAGGCGGTATCTATGAAGATGTAACTGAAGGTTATATGGTTGCTGAGTTTGAAGATTGGGCACTTGAAGAAGGCAGAGAAGCAGGCGATGTTGGTATCGTTGAAACTGAGTTCGGTTACCACATTATGTACTTCATCGCTAAGGAAAAGACAGTATGGTCAGATACAATCAGAAATGACCTTGCTGAAGCTGAGTACAACGCACTCGCTGAAAAACTTGAAAATGCTGACAACGTAAAGATCGACAACATCGTTGAAGAAGGCGTTCAGGGTGTAGAAGACTTCATCGTGTCACTTGCAAAAGAGCAGATCAGAAACATCAACGCTAATGCATCTGCAGGTCACTCAGCTGACGATGGTCACGACCACTAATAATAGTGAGTAAAGTTCTTTTGATTCTTTTCTTACAAGAAAAGAATGCCTGCCCGGCGAGGGCATGATACAAACAACATTAAACCACTCGTTAATTCGAGTGGTTTTTTACTTTACTTTTATAGCTAATTGTGTTATCATTATAATAGTATTATTATGGGCAGGTGGCGGATTTGAATTTACTCAGCGACGAAAGAATAGAGCCTTTGGGCAATAATATGAGCATTGTTGTGTCTGACAGCCATACTTTTGGTACCGATGCAGTGCTGCTTGCGAATTTTGCATCTATCAGAAGAAAAGATGTTGCCTGCGATATGGGTACGGGCTGCGGTATTATACCGCTGATATGGTGCAAGGGCATCACCAAAGAGGTGTGGGCTCTGGATATTCAGCCGAAAGCTATCGGTCAGCTTGAAAAATCGCTCGAGCTCAACGAGATAGTGGGCAGAATTAATGCTGTTAACTGTGACCTGAGAAATCTTAAAGGTGTGATGGAGTTTGGCAAGTTTGACCTTGTAACTATGAACCCGCCTTATAAGCCTGTGGGTACGGGTATAGAGAGTATCGGTGAAGCTCAGCGTATAGCAAGACACGAGGTATGTTGCAATATCGACGATGCTGTGCAGGCGGCTTCAAAACTGCTGAAATACGGTGGCAGATTTTGTATGTGCCACCGACCTGAGAGACTCTGCGACATTATCGTGAGTATGCGTCAGGGCGGCATCGAAGTCAAGCGAGTACGATTTGTGGTGGAGAAAAAAGGCAAAGCTCCCTGGCTTGTGTTAGTTGAAGGCAAGCGCGGCAGTAAAAGCGGTGTAACAATTGAGGGCGAGCTTGTGATGAAAAATGACGACGGCAGTAATACCGACGAATTCAGAGCTATGTTCGGCGACTATATGGACGGACATCAGTAAATTCGGAATGCGGAATGCGGAATTCGGAATTGCGGGTGAGTTAGCGGAATGTTTAAATCCAAACCCGCCCGGCGACAGCGCATTTTTGGTTACTTTTTGTGCGCTAGCAAAAAGTAACGCCTGTCCGGCGAGGACATACAAATAGTTATGAATTATAAATCGCAGGGGAGTGGGGGCTATGAAAAAGAAAGCTTTGGTTATCGGTCTGATAGTCGCTTTATGTGGTTTTATTATAGGCGCAATTGCTGTTTTTTATAATATTTTCCCCGTGGCAGAGCCTATAAAATGCCCGAGTGCAGATGAAATAATGAGCGTTTCAATCAGCCTTAATGACGAAGAAGAGGTTATACTCAGCGAAGAATTGTTCTTTGAATTGCTTAAAGAAATCAGCGAAGCTGAGCCCACCAGAAGGATGAGTGTAAACGATTATCCCACAGCTGAAATGTACTATAAGATTGTGATTGAAGCCGACAGAAGCTACTGTTATTTTGTCTATGATGAAAATGGTCAGGTTTATGTTGAGCTTCCATATGAGGGTGTGTATAAGTCGGATAATGCCATCATAAATCTGATTTCAGAAATGATATAAGGTGATGATATGCTCTTTCATATTTTTAATTCTCAGCAGGAGCGTCGGGAATACGGTGGCTCATGTTTTATAGAGTTTCAGTTTTGCAGATTGCCTATGGAAACACCCATAAAAGAGTTAGTTAACAGCGATGTTCATTGGCAGGACGACTCTTTGTATGTCGATGATGAAAACCGATTCTACACAGAATACAGCAAGATTTTTGATTGCGGTATATATAACAACTTATCAAGTGGAACTGTAGATATATACGGGCTTAACTATTATGGTCCGAATGTAACAGAGTCTATTATTGAAAAATTAAATGACACTAAACCCTTAGATTATCAGGTGCTTCTTGATTGGCTCGAGAAATCAAAAGAATATAACGGATTCTATATTTTAGGTATATAACAGACCTACTCTGCGGATACAAGGCTATCCTATCGCAGAAAGTCGGTCGCAATTCCGAATTCCGAATTCAACAAACCCGGAGGTAAATAATGGCAGGAATTTTATATATAGTTGGTACGCCTATCGGCAACCTCGGTGATATGTCTCCAAGAGCAGTAGAAACTCTCTCAATTGTAGACTTCATTGCCGCTGAGGATACGAGAGTGACTCTTAAGTTGCTCAACCATTTTGACATAAAAAAGCCTATGATAAGCTATTTCGAGCATAACAGACGCGAAAAAGGTGAGGTTATCGTTGGCAAAATATTGGCAGGTGAGACCTGCGCACTTGTGACTGATGCGGGTATGCCTGCAGTCTCAGACCCAGGTGAAGATTTGGTGCGACTCTGCCACGAAAGCGGTATTCAGGTCCAGAGTGTACCGGGACCAACAGCCTTTGCAACTGCTGTTGCTCTGTCGGGTATGAGTGTCGGCAGATTCACTTTCGAAGGATTCCTTAGTATGAACAAGGTTTCGCGCCGTGAACATCTTGAGTCAATCAAAGACGAAAAGCGCACTATGGTCTTTTACGAAGCACCTCATAAACTCAGTGCTACACTTAAAGATTTGCTTGATACTCTCGGTAACCGCGAGCTTGCCATTGTACGCGAAATAACCAAAATTCACGAGGAGGTTATCCGTACTGACCTTGAAAGTGCGGCTGAAAAATATGCCGAGGATAAGCTCAAAGGTGAAATAGTGCTGATAATTTCAGGTAAACCGGAAACCGAAGAGGAAGAGGTTACCCTTGAAGATGCAATATCACTTGCCAAGGTCTATATAGGTGAGGGTATGGGCATCAGTATGGCGGCTAAAACTGCCGCTAAACAGACAGGAATAAAAAAAGGCGATATTTATAAAGCTTTACAGGAGGAAGAATAATGAGTCAGTGGTTTTCAGAGCACGGATATTTAGTTGCAGTTTTTGTGGTGGTACTGGTGGTGTTTATTGTGGTACTCAACAGAGCGGCAAAAGCTTACAGCAAACACTATAATACTGTCAATGCTCAGAAAAAACAGCTTGAAGAGCTGACAGCTCTCAAGAATAAATACAGAAACATCACCGCCGAAGAGTTGGCACAGTGTAATCAGGAAGAGGTTATGGAAGGCTTTGCTCTTCTGACTCAGATCGATATGCAGAAAAGCGATGATATGGAAGCTTTCTTTGGCGCGTTGCCTATAGAAAAAAAGTATATCTATGTCCTTGATGTATTTGTTAGCGACAGCAGTACAGAGGTTTTCTTCAGCCAGAACGGTGAAATTTTAACGGATATTATCCTCGATGCTTTACATGCAATCGGTATGACTGACTTCGCGGATATGCTTTCAGAAATTGCTAAAATGTATGACAAAGATGATGAGAGCATATCTTTTAGCAAGAGTAAAATTGATAATTTTGACAAAACTCTTAACGAAAGTGATATTTTAACTCAGATTAAGGTTAATTGTGCAAGATATATAAGTGAAAATTTTAATCTTCTGTAAATTAATATTTCTTCATTTGACTTGCAGGAGTTTTTGTAGTATAATACGATAGATTATTTATGGGAGGCGATATTGTTGCGTAAAATAGTTGCAGTATTTTTGGTGTTAGCTACTGTTGTTGTGCTGTTCACAGCTTGCGGCGGTAACGAAGAGCCACCAACAACAGAACCTATTTCAACAGGAAATGTGTCTACAACTGAACCTAGTACAACAAAGCCCGAGCCAAAGAGCTATGTGCTGACAACCGCTGTAGACAAAACAGTACCCTGGCAGGAAACAACAAGATTTGAAACAACGGCAGTTGATATCAACACTATCACGGTGCCTACAGATAACATCGAAATTCCTCCGGTGAATATTGTATCAACTACAGGTTCATCTTTATCGGATATTATACCTACAGCTCCGACTCAGCCCTCAACAAATCCGACTCTGCCTACAAGCACTACTGAGTCCACAACTAAGCCTTTATTGCCCGCTCTCACTACAACCGCAAAGACTACTACAGCAACCACAACTACCAAGGTTGAAAAGTTCCCCACAGCCGTTGTAATCGACTCAGAGGGTTATAACTCCTCATCAGGCAAGCTCTATCTCGGCATCAGCCCCAGCGGTTGGAGCACAGATATCAAGGCTAACACAATCCATATCAATGTCAGAGTTGACGGTGTAACATCGGCAACCAGAGTGTCTTGCAGTGTAACAGCGGCTAAAAATAGTGACGGAATGCAGGAGATAGTAATCGACCTTTCACCTCTGAGCGTTTCATCAGGCAGTACCGTAACTTACACCTTGCCCGAAAACTTCCTTGTATCAAAATCAGGCACACAGTATAATACATCTTATACAAGTAGTGCTACAATCTAAAATCATTTCAGCAGGTAAACAAAATTGCCTGCTGATTTTTTGTATAATTTTCCCTGGAAGGCAAAAACTTTTAAGGGTGATTATATGTTTAAACTACGACTCGAAGCGCGTGAAAAACAAGGGGAGTGCAGTGCTATATTGACCCTAAGCTTTATGATTATTATCCTTTCGTTCGTATCCATCAGTCTTATTCCCGGGGTATATGTGGTGGTGCTTAGGCCAATTGTCACGTCAAATGAAAATATCATATCTGCGGTTTTCTCTTTTATTTTATTGCTGTTTTCGTTTGTACTTTATCGAGGTTTGAGCCTTGGTGCTGACAGATTTATGCTCAAGCGCGCTGAAAACACAGCAACAGGTGCAGGGGATATGTTTTATTATCTGGCTCCCAAAAGAGTAATGACTATGTTTTGGTTTTCGCTGAGATTTGCTGTGACCAAGCTACTGGTTCTCGTTGGCTTGTCAGTGCCGGCTATAATCTGCGGCTATGTATTTTATGTGATTTCCTCGGCGGGCTTTTCTGCTTTAGTCTGCAGTATCTTCGGCGCGTTCACAATAATATTTGTCTTGTCTGCACTGAAAACCTATCGTGATGTATGTGACTCGTACATTTTGGCACGATACAGATTTATCAAAGGGGAAGCACTGAGCTTTTCAAACATGCTATCGCAGTCGCAGATTGATATGAAAGATGAAGTTCAGAACCTCAGAAAATTGAGACGGAGTTTTTTTGGGTGGTTTGTGCTTTGTCTGCTGATTTTACCTATTCCTTATGTGTGGAGCTATTATCGACAAACCTTGGCATGTTTCGCCGCTAAAAGAAGCTAATTGTTAAAAGTTCATAAAATTTAAAGAAAAGACTTTAATATTTTATCTATATATGCTATAATATAATTGCCGAAAGGCAGAATATCCATTTATAGAGAGGAGCTGACGATATGAAAATTACAGTTATCGGCAGAAAATGCACACCGAGAGATTCTTTCAAAGACAGAGCAGAAAAAAGACTTGCAAAAGTGGAAAAATTCTTCGGCTCAGATGCTGAAGCAAAGATTACTGCTACGGTTGAAAAAAATGAGCAGATAGTCGAAGTCACAATCTTCCACGATGGTATGATTTTCCGTTCTCAGGAAAGAGCAGTCAATATGAACGATGCTCTTGACAGGTGCGCTGACTCAATTGTTCGTCAGATTCGCAAAAACAAAACCAAGGTCGGTAAGAAACTCCGCCAGGCAGCTTTTGAGGAATATGATGCTATCGAAACCTTTGAGCCCGAAGACGACTATGATGTTGTCCGCTCAAAAGAGATCACCCTTAAACCTCAGAGTTTAGATGAAGCTATTTTGCAGATGAATCTTCTTGATCATCAGTTTTATATGTTCCTTGACTCAACGAGCTATAAAATCTGTGTGGTTTATGCACGAAAAGGTGGGGGCTACGGAGTTCTTATCCCGGAAACTGAGTAAAATAGAATATGTAACCATAGTGGCAGCGGGCAAGGGACCCTTGACCTCTGCTTAAGATTTAGTGAGTGCAGGAGGGCAGGCGGGGGCTCAGGGCCGAAGCGAAGCTTCGGCAGGAGGTAGCCCTATTGGGGCCGCCTCCACAAAATCCATTTTTAATGGATTTTGCCTGAGCCCCCGCTTCCACCGCTGACTTACCTCTTAATACCTTCAGTGATGGCTTTAAAAACAGGCACACAGTCCGTTGTACCGCTGTTGCCGTTTTCATTAAGCACCACAACTATATATTCAGGATTATTTGCGGGAAAATATCCTGCAAACCAGGTGCGAAGAATCTCATTACCATCTTTATATATGCCGCTCTGAGCCGTACCCGTCTTGCCTGCAGAATTCTCAAGATTATAAGACTTACCCACAGCTGACAGCATTTGTCTGAGGTTTATTACTGTTTCATCTGTCAATACTTTCCTTTGAGGTGAGTCGGGATTTTTTGTCATAAGCCCCATATAATTTGTCAGTCCCATCACAACCTTAGGCTCTAGGGCGTTGCCAGTTGCGAGTGTGTGGTACACCGAAGTTATCTGCAAAGGTGTAGCGAGCAGGTCGCCCTGTCCGAAGGCGAAATTTGCAAGTGCGCCCTTGGTATCGAGTCTTTCTCTTGTGGGCAGAGCACCATCACTACCACTGAGAGAGGGAGCCAATGTCTGTTTATTGCCAAGTCCCATTGCACTGCATATTTTCAGCAGATGATCAATATCAACTTTGCTTATAAGTTCGATAAAATAGCAATTGCAGGACACTTCTAGTGCCTCTGTCATATTAATTTTGCCGTGAGATTTGTTGTCATAACATCTGAAAACCTTGTCGCCGATAGTGATTTCACCCTTGCATTCATACTCGCTGTCGGGCGAAATGCCGTTTTCGAGAGCGCAGGCAGCCACTACCGGCTTAAAAATAGACCCCACACTGTAGCTCATCAACGCCTTGTTGACAAAGGGCGAGTCATCAGCTGTCAAGGACTCGGCTAGATTGTTCGGGTCAAATTTCGGCACACTTGCCATAGCTAAAATTTCACCTGTGTGCACCTTCATTACTATAGCGCTTCCGCTTTTTACCCTGCTGTTTTTAAGGGCTGTCTCCGTTATTTTTTGCACCTCTTTGTCAATAGTCAGCACCACACCTGCCATAGATGTGAAATTCTCATCATCGATATATTTGTCCATCCCCGCAAGTACCCTGCCGACTGCGTCTACCTGAAATGTTACGGTAAGTTTGCCGCTGTTTTGTGACAGATAGTTGTTGTATGCTTTCTCGACACCCGACACGCCAACTTTACCCGAAGAGTCCGTGTACCCGATAAGATGCGCTGCAAGTTGGTCGGCAGAATACCGCTCAGGCACTGAAAATGTGCGGATAAGCTCGTTGTTGATTTCTTCATCTGTTTCTATAATAAAAGGCGATGCGTTTTCGATTTTTTCTCGAAGATATGTTTCGTCTGCCTTGCCTCTCAGGTACTCATAAGACCCTGCACAGGGGGTTACGGCGGCAATGAGCTTCTTTTCTGAGCCGACCATGGGCGAAAAGTTTCGGTCGAAAATTTCACCTCGTTTTTCTCCGATAGTGATGGTACGGGTACTCTGGCGGGTAGTTACGGCACTGTAATCAGTTTTCGCGATGTAATAAATTCTGCCGAGGAGTACCATAAAACAAAAAATGAAGAATATATATAATGAAAGGACTCTTTTGAGCATAAGGATCACCAAGATTATTTTCCCAAGTAAAAAAGAAGTAATAACAGGAAATATTTGCAAAAAAATCAACTATTTTTGTAAAAAGCCTTGACACTTTTGAAATAATGGATAGAATAATAATTAGCACTCGGAACTAGAGAGTGCTAATAACAAAATTAAGTAAATAATTTCACATTGGAGGACAATATAATGACAATTAAACCTTTACTTGACAGAGTTGTTTTAAAGGCAACAGAAGTTGAAGAGACAACACAGAGCGGCTTCATTCTCACAACAGCTTCTCAGGAAAAGCCTCAGTTTTCCGAGGTTGTTCCAGTAGGCCCCGGCGGTATCGTTGACGGCAAAGAAATCGCTATGCACGTTAAAGTCGGTGACAAGGTTATCACAGGCAAATACTCAGGCACTGAAGTTAAGCTTGACGGTGAAGAGTACACTATCGTACGTCAGAACGAAATTCTTGCAATAGTAGAATAATATCAGGAGGAAACACATTATGGCAAAACAGATTATTTACGGTGAGCAGGCTCGCAAGGCTCTTCAGAGCGGTATCGACAAGCTTGCAGATACAGTTAAAATCACACTCGGTCCCAAGGGCAGAAACGTTGTTATCGACAAGAAGTACGGCGCACCCCTTATCACAAATGACGGTGTTACCATCGCTAAAGAAATCGAACTTGAAGATGCTTTTGAAAATATGGGTGCTCAGCTTATCAAAGAAGTTGCAACAAAGACAAATGACGTTGCAGGTGACGGTACCACAACAGCTACACTTCTTGCGCAGGCACTCGTACGCGAAGGTATGAAGAACGTTGCAGCAGGCGCTAACCCTATGGTAGTTAAGAAGGGTATCAGCAAGGCTGTTAAGACTGCTATTGAAACAGTAAAAGCTAACTCAAACCCCGTTAATACTTTCGAAGATATCGCTCGTATCGCTACAATCTCATCAGCTGATGAAAGCATCGGTACCCTCATCGCTGAGGCTATGGAAATCGTAACAACTGACGGTGTTATCACAGTTGAAGAGTCAAAGACTGCTGAAACATGCAAAGAAGTTGTTGAAGGTATGCAGTTTGACAGAGGTTATATCTCACCTTATATGGCAACAGACCTCGACAAGATGGAAGCTGTTATCGACGACGCTTCAATCCTTATCACAGACAAGAAAATCAGCAACATTCAGGAAGTTCTTCCTCTTCTTGAGCAGGTGCTTAAAATGGGCAAAAAGCTCGTTATTATCGCAGAAGACGTTGAGGGTGAGGCTCTTGCTACTCTTCTCGTAAACAAACTCAGAGGTACATTTACATGTGTTGCTGTCAAGGCTCCCGGTTTTGGCGACAGAAGAAAGGAAATGCTTCAGGATATCGCTATTCTTACTGGCGGTCAGGTTATCACAAGTGACCTCGGTCTTGAGCTGAGCACTGCAAGTCTCGATATGCTCGGTACAGCTCGTCAGGTTGTTATTACAAAAGAGAATACAACTATCGTTGACGGTGCAGGCGACAAGGCAGCTATCAAGGCTCGTGTAAATCAGATCAAGGCTCAGATCGAAGCTTCAACATCAGAATTTGATACAGAAAAGCTTCAGGAAAGACTTGCTAAACTTGCAGGCGGTGTAGCAGTAATCAAGGTTGGTGCTGCAACAGAAACCGAAATGAAAGAGAAGAAGCTCAGAATTGACGATGCTCTCGCAGCTACAAAGGCAGCTGTTGAAGAAGGCTCAGTAGCAGGCGGCGGTGTTGCACTTCTCAATGCTATTCCCTCAGTAAATGCTCTTCTCGAGGCAACTGAAGATCAGGACGAAAAGACAGGTATCCGTATCGTGCTTAAGGCTCTCGAAGAGCCCGTACGTCAGATCGCTAAGAACGCAGGTCTCGAAGGCTCAGTTATCATCAACTCAATCGTTTCAAGCGGTAAGGTTGGCTACGGCTTCAACTTCGCTAAGGAAGAGTATGTAATGATGGCTGAAGCAGGTATCCTTGACCCCACAAAGGTTACACGTTCAGCTCTTGAAAACGCATCAAGCGTTGCTGCAATGGTGCTCACAACAGAGTCACTCATCACAGATATTCCTGATCCTGCTGCTGACGCGGCTGCAGCTGCTGCAATGGCTCAGGGTGGCGGAATGTATTAATAAAAGCTATAACCCGAGGCAATCCCTCGGGTTGTTTGTATTGTAAATTAAGGTGGTTTTATGAGTAAGAAAATAATAGGCGACCTTGGTGAAAGTTTCGCCGCTGAGCTATATGAAAAGTCAGGTTACACTGTGGCAGTTAAAAACTATCACTCCCGTTACGGTGAAATTGACCTGATAGCTGAGAATGATAGCACTATATGCTTTGTTGAGGTTAAAACCCGCAATCTTACTTCTATGGGTACCCCTGGCGAGGCGGTAGATTATCGCAAGCAAAAAAAGTTGACGCTGACAGCTCTGAAGTATCTGAGTGAAACTGAGTCTTTCAAGCAACCACGTTTTGATGTCCTTGAGCTCTGGCAACAAGATAGAAAAATTGTCAGATATAATCTGATAGAAAATGCTTTCTCAGCCGAAGATTTCGGTGGAGAGTATGAGGTGTTCTAATTATCTGTGTCTGGAAGTATCATCGCATTTTTGGTTACTTTTTGTGCGATAGCAAAAAGTAACGCCACGCGGCGAGCGAATAAGATATAGGGCGACCATTGATTGTCTTTTAGCGTTTTTATGCGTCCTTGCTTCGATCGGTCATTTTTCCTATACAATAAACAAATCACCCGACAGATTCCTTCTGTCGGGTGAAACTTTTATATAATGGCTTTATTAGCCCTCGCCGGGCTGGCATTACTTTTTTGAAAAAAAGTAATCAAAAAACTTTGCTCATTTTATATTGAAAAGTTTTTTGCTGTTCTCATTACAAACATCTATCAATTCCTGCACATCCATGCCCTTAACCTCAGCTATCTTTTCTGCTGTGTAGGCAATGTGAGCCGAATCACATCTCTTACCACGGAAAGGTACGGGTGTCATATAAGGCGCGTCAGTTTCAAGAAGAAGTCTATCGAGTGGGAGATACTCCGCAACCTCGATGGGCTTTTTGGCATTTTTAAAGGTTACAGCACCGCCAAGACCAATGTAAAGCCCTAACTTGATAATCTCTTTTGCCATTTCTACAGAGCCTGAAAAACAATGTACAACACCCTTGGGTCGGAGCTCTTTTAAGATGTTGAGGGTATCCTCATGAGCCTCTCTGTCGTGAATAATAACAGGTAAGTCGAGTTTGTTAGCAAGTTCAATCTGCTTTCTGAAAACCTCAATCTGTCTCTCTCTGGGTGAAAAATCATAGAAATAGTCGAGACCGATTTCGCCCACAGCAACAACCTTGTTGTGTGAGTAAAGCTCAGCAATTTTCGCAAGGTCATCGTCAGTGCAGGACTCAGCCTCGTGGGCGTGTACACCAACAGCAGCATAAAGATTTTCGTATTTTTCCGCAAGAGCGATGGTGGTAAGGCTCGATTTTAAATCACAGCCACAGTTGACGATATGTGAGACGCTGCCTTCAAAGAGAGAGGACAGAAGTTCATCTCTGTCCCCACCAAAACGCTCATCATCATAGTGTGCATGAGTGTCAAAAATATTCTTATACATTTATCTTACCTTTGAACCTGCGGGTACGCCGTCAACGAAAATAACCTTAACATCGTCTTCACTGCAGTCAGCAGCAAGAATCATACCCTGACTCTCAACACCGCAAAGTGTTGCAGGCTTAAGGTTTGAAACAACGATAACGCTCTTGCCGATAAGGTCCTCAGGCTTGTACCACTTAGCGATACCTGATGCTACAGTGCGGGGTGTGTTTGTACCGTCGTTGAGTGTGAGCTTGAGAAGCTTTTTAGCTCTCTTTACGGGCTCGCAGTTTGTGATTGTTGCAACTCTCAGGTCAACCTTCATAAAGTCCTCGATGCCGATTTTTGCAACGCCTTCGATTTCTTCGATAGTCTTTTCATTAGCCTGAGCTGCCTTCTGCTGTGCTTCGATGTCAGCGAGCATCTTTTCTGCATCAATACGAGCAAAGAGGGGAGTAGCTGTGCCAACCTTACCGCCTGCCTTAAGAGCACCGAAAGCTGAAAGTGACTCGTAATCAGCAATATCGCAGTTAATCTGGCTGAGAATTGCCTTTGATGTTTCGGGCATAAATGCTTCTAAGAGTACGCTGATAAATCTGATACCCTCGAGAAGATTGTAAAGTACTGTACCGAGTCTTTCTTTGTTAGCTTCATCTTTAGCAAGAGCCCAGGGAGCTGTCTCGTCAATATATTTGTTGCAACGCTTAGCAAGGTTAATTACAGCCTCAACAGCATCTGCCATATGATATGAGTCGATGTTTTTGTCTACCTTTGCAACTGTTTCGAGAGCGAATGCCTTAAGCTCATCATCAAGAGCTTCGGGAGCTGTGGGAGCCATAATCTCACCGTCGAAGTACTTGTTGGTCATAGCAACTGTACGGTTAACGAGGTTGCCGAGAGTGTTGGCAAGGTCTGAGTTATATCTCTCAATGATAGTCTCATATGAGATTGATCCGTCGTTTGCGTGAGGCATCTCTGAAAGAAGATAGTATCTAACAGCATCAACACCGATAAGCTTTGACAGCTCGTCAGCATAGATAACATTGCCTTTTGATTTTGACATCTTGTCAACACCGAAAAGAAGCCAGGGGTGACCGTAAACCTGCTTGGGTAAAGGCTCACCGAGTGCCATAAGCATAATGGGCCAATAGATTGTGTGGAAACGTACGATATCCTTACCGATGATGTGTACATCTGCAGGCCAGTACTTGTTATAAAGCTCGCCACTGCCGTCGGGGTCGTATCCGAGAGCTGTTATATAGTTTGAAAGTGCGTCAATCCAAACGTAAACTACGTGCTTGTCATCGAAGTCAACGGGGATACCCCATTTGAATGATGTTCTTGATACACAAAGGTCCTGAAGACCGGGCTTGATGAAGTTGTTGAGCATTTCCTTTTTACGTGACTCGGGATAGATGAAATTGTCGTTGCTCTCAATGTAATCTTCAAGCTGTTTCTGATATTTTGAAAGGCGAAGGAAATAAGCTTCTTCCTTTGCTTTTTTAACTTCTCTGCCACAGTCGGGGCACTTGCCGTCAACGAGCTGAGCTTCAGTCCAGAAGCTTTCACAAGGTGTGCAGTAAAGACCCTCGTATTCACTCTTGTAGATATCATCCTGCTCATAGAGCTTCTTGAAAATCTTCTGTACTACCTTCTCGTGGTAATCGTCAGTGGTACGGATAAACTTATCGTAAGTTGTGTTGAGTGTGTCGCAGATGCCCTGAATTTCAGCGGCAACCTTGTCAACGTACTCTTTGGGTGTTACGCCTGCACTTTTAGCGTACTCCTCGATTTTCTGACCGTGCTCGTCAGTACCTGTAAGGAAGAAAACATCATAACCCTGAAGTCTCTTATATCTTGCGATAGCATCAGTGAGAACTATCTCATAGCTGTTGCCTATATGAGGCTTTCTTGAGGTATATGCAATAGCGGTTGTAATATAAAACTTACCTTTATTCATATTAAAACTCCTTTCGAATTATATACCCTATTATTTTACCAATAATTGAGGTCTTTTGTCAATAGTAAAGTGTCAAATAATCCTTGTTGTTAAGTGGGACGAGGAGGGGGGCGGGGGCTCCACGAAATCGCAGAGATGCGATTTCCGTGGGCGTGCCCACGAGCCGGACTGTGTCCGGCTGTGGAGCCCCCGCGACCAACCTCCGGCTCAGACTAAAACCAAAGGCGTTATCCTAAGATAACGCCCAAAAGTTTATTTTATCATCTCAGCAAATTCTTCTTCGCTTATGACCGTAACACCAAGGTCATTTGCCTTCTGAAGCTTACTGCCGGCATCTTCGCCTGCGAGAACATAGGTGGTCTTTTTAGACACGCTGCCCGATGCCTTACCGCCGAAAGACTCGATGATTTTTTGTGCATCACTTCTCTTATACATCGACAGAGTACCAGTCAGCACAAAGGTCATACCCTCAAATCGCATATCGACGATTTCCTTCTGACTTTCCATATTCACACCTACAGCCTTGAGGTCAGCGATGAGCTGTCTGCTTTCAGGGTGCGAGAAAAACTCGCTGACACTCTTTGCCATAATCAGACCGAAGCCCTCAATTTCAGCGATTTCCTCAGTTGAGGCATTCATAAGCGCGTCCATTGTGATGAATTTTTCGCTGAGCAGTGCGCCTGCTTTCTGACCGATGTGTCTTATACCGAGAGCATAAATTAGCCTTGCAAGGTCGTTGCCCTTTGACTTTTCAGCCGCAGCAATAAGGTTATCAGCACTCTTTTCGCCCATTCTTTCAATGGACGCGATTTTCTCTTTATCAAGGTGATAGATATCCGCCGCCGTCTTAATCATGCCTTCGCTTACAAAAGTTTCAAGTACAGCTGTACCCATACCCTCAATATCCATAGCATCTCTCGAGCAGAAGTGGATAAGATTTCTCAGTAACTGATTGGGACAGTCAGGGTTACAGCAACGAAGAGCTGCTTCACCCTCTTCACGAGTGACCTTGCCGCCGCAAGATGGACATACATCAGGTATACGGTAGGGGACTGCATTTTCACCGTGAGACACAACTGAAAGCACTTCAGGGATAATGTCACCGGCTTTTCTGATGATGACCCTGTCACCTATGCAGATGCCTTTTTCGTCGATGAAATCCTGGTTGTGGAGTGTGGCTCTGCTGACAGTGGTACCTGCAAGAAGTGTCGGTTCAAATATGCCTGTGGGGGTCAGTACGCCTGTACGGCCGACATTTATCTCAATATCAAGGAGTGTTGTCTCTTTCTCTTCGGGAGGATACTTGTAAGCAAGTGCCCATTTGGGAAACTTCGATGTTGAGCCGAGAGCTTCTCTCTGAGAAAAATCGTCAACCTTGATAACAGCACCGTCAATGTCAAAGGGGAGAGTACCTCTGATTTCGCCGATTCGTGCAATCTCAGCGAGAGCCTCTGTGATATCTTTGCATTGAGTATAAAAAGGCACTGTGTTAAAGCCGAGAGCTTTTATAAAGTCGAGAGACTCCTTATGAGAAGTCAGCTCCTTGCCCTCGATGCGCTGAATGTTAAAGGTGAAAATGTCAAGCTTACGTTTGCTTGTAATCTTCGGATTTTTCTGACGAAGTGACCCTGCCGCAGCATTACGGGGATTTTTGAAGGTTTTCTCTCCGTTTAATTCCTGCTCGGTTGTGAGGGCGGTGAAAACCTCACGGGGCATATAAACTTCCCCGCGTACCTCTAATATGGGCAGGTCGGTGTTTATTTTAAGGGGAATGTTTCTGATAGTTCTGATGTTGGCGGTGACGTCTTCACCAACCTTGCCGTCGCCTCGTGTTGAGCCTCTGACAAGCAGACCGTTCTCATATTCCAGAGCAACAGAAAGGCCGTCGATTTTAGGCTCGACGATATAGGTGGGATTTGATATAACCGCTCTGACTCTCTGGTCAAAAGCTAAAACATCATCCTCACCGAAAGCATCCTGAAGACTTTCCATTGGCACAATGTGCTCTACGGGGGTAAACTGTGTATCTGCCTTACCGCCGATTCTGTGAGTGGGGGAGTCAGCTGTCACAGTCTCGGGATATTTCTCTTCAATTGCGATAAGCTCGTGAAGGAGTCTGTCATACTCGAAGTCCTCGATTTCAGGCTCGTCGTTTTCGTAGTATTTTTTGTTGTGATAGTTTATGATGTCACGAAGCTCCTGGGCTCGTTTGCGCATTTCCATAAGTTCGCTCATATTATTTCTCCTTATTCAGAGTACCTGCGTAGAATTCGTCCTTGAACCATATATCATCTATGGTGAACTCTTTGCCGTTAAGGTATTCAAGATCGCCTGCATCAGTTGTGAAATCAAAGACAAGCTTATATGAGCACAGACACTGCTTTTTAAGACCTGACTTTTTGTTAAGGGCGTTGGTGCCGTACTTGCCGTCACCTAAAAGAGGGTGACCTATAGATGCGAGGTGGGCTCTTATCTGATGAGTTCTGCCTGTGAGCAGGTCAACTTCCACAAGGCTCAGATTGTCCCTGTACCCTAAAACAGTGTATTTGGTCTTGATATATTTGCTGTCGGGTGTCTGCTTTTTAGAGACGAAGACCTTGTTTTTCTTTTCATCTTTGACAAGGTAACCCTCGAGGATATCGCTGTCTTTTTTCGGCTTGCCGTGTACGAGACAAAGATAAATCTTATGTAGCTCTCTGTCTTTCATTTTCTGATTGAGTACCCTGAGAGCCTCGGCTGTCTTAGCGCAGATAACGATACCGCTTGTGTTTCTGTCGATACGGTTGACAAGGGCAGGTGTAAACGAAGTCTCACTGTCGGGGTGCCATTCACCTTTTTCATAGAGATATCGCTTGGTACGGGTGATGAGGGTGTCGATATATTCGCTGTCATCGGGGTGTGAGAGCAGACCTGTCTTTTTGTTAAGGAGTATCACATTCTCGTCTTCGTAGACAATATCGAGCTTTTTGGAAGCTGACATAAAGTCATAGACAGTCTCCTTAACAGCGAAAAATTCATCGTTTATGTACATATCAACAACATCACCGAGATTAAGGCGGGTTGAGATTTCGGCACGCTTGCCGTTGACTTTGATACGCTTGATACGGATATACTTATACATCAGAGCCTTAGGCAAATTCGGGAAAGATTTGGTCAGATATTTGTCGAGGCGCTGATTGGCATCATTTTTTTCAATAGTAAAGCTTTTCAATTTGCAACATCCTTTTGCAGTTATTCAATGTATTATATCATATAAACCTGAAAATGTATAGTTAATTCAAAGATTAAACTATAAAGTTAAGAAAACATTATATATGTTTTTTGGAGAAAAAAGTTGATTTTTTTGCTGATTAATGCTAATATTAACACAGTTTTAATATGGAGGTAAGATGATGAATATTTTCAAAAGAACAACAGCCCTTTTACTTGCATTAATTTTAATTTCAGGTTCATTTATATGCTTTGCGGCAGATAGTGAAAAACAGTTCTATGACTATAAGAAAGTTATGCTTTTGGGTGATAGTGAAGCCAGCGGTTACAGCGATTACGGCGGACCTACAGGTGAGTTTGCCCGTGTAGACGACTCATATGCAGCTTATGTTGCAGATGACCTCGGTGCAGAGTATCTTGCTATGGCTTGTCCCGGTTTCAGAACAATAGAGCTTAGATATATGCTCGACGATACTTACAGACCTGATGATGAATTCCTTTTCAGAGTAGTGCCTAATTTACCTAAAGACGTAATTCTTGCACATACAGATATTATGCGTCAGGGTATCAAAGAGTCAGACCTTATTATCATCGGTATCGGTGGTAATGACTGGGGTGCATATCTCGGTTGGGTAATGGCTGATGTTCAGAAAGAATTTGCCCTTCCCGAAGAGTACAAAGCGGCTCTTAGAAAATATCTCAGTGAGGCAAGCGTCAACGACGATATCATTGCAAAAATCATTGAACTTGCAGACTATTTTAATTCTCTCGATGAACTCGCAGCTGCACTTCCTGAGGCGTTGAAATATGGCTTCTCAAACCTCAGGGAAAACTGGATATATATTATGGATTATATCTATGAAAATAATCCTGATGCGACAGTGGCTGTCATCGGTATGTTCCCGACATATCTTAAGACCGAAAAGGATAATCCTGATGTAATAAACGGTCCTGATCCCGTGTCAAAGGTTATTGAAGAGTATGTTATCGAATGTGGCAATAAGCATATGATTGAAAATCAGGAAAAGTATGGCTATATCTATGTTGATACTACCGGTACTGTAGTTCAGGTCAGCCATCCTACTCCGGGAGGCCACAGACATATTGCAAACAGAATTCTCGAAGAGCTCCCCGATGCAAGATTTCAGTATAAAGATGACGTGTCAATCAGAAATGCTGACTATAAAGCAATCGAGTATGTAGCTATCAACGGCATTATGCAAGGCACAGGTGAAACAACTTTCGGTCCCGATGAGGCTCTCACAGAAGAGGCGTTTTCTAAGGCACTGAATAAGATTAACGATACATACAAGATCAGCGACAGCACAAAGTCTGTTTCTAAGTTTAAGATCGCTTATAAACTTTATAAGATTACGGATAAATCAGATTTATTTGATTTTATAGACATTATCAGATTCAGTATCAGTATCTTAGGTCAATACGACAACGACATAACCCGCGTTGAGTTTGCAGACATTTTATACAACTATATTCTGAATTTTACAAAATAATTTTTAAGGGCACCCGTTTGGGTGTCCTTGCTTTTTATACCGTACTCACTTCTGATGGAGCCGCCTCTCACCTTTGGCACCTACTTCCCCGCGTACAAAAAGAAGTTGACTCTGCGGGCAGTGACCTGCCGTTTGTAATAACTTAAACCGCAATTCCGAATTCCGAATTCATAATTCCGAATTAAAAAAGACCCCGAAGGGTCTTTTTAGTTTACCATTTATTTTCAACATATTCGCAGAAAGCAAACAGGTCTTTGATTTCAAGCTTTGTGCCGTCGTCAAGTGTAACATCGCCGTTCCACCAGCCGTGTACCTGATGGGTGTGCATTCTCGCAATACCAAGGTTCATATCTGAGTGGTGGTCAAATGTGGGAGTCATTGTCAGGTTGAATCTGCCGTCTTCGGAGATAAACTTCCACTCGTTCATATACTTGTCAGGCTTGGGGAATACTTCAACGTCAACAGCGCCGAACTTGTGAGCCTTGCCGTCATAGAAAAGACAGGTCTCGGTAGCATTGCTCTCGTCACCGATAGCCCAAGTGATTTCAAAGCCGAAAAGATGCTTTTCTCCGTTGGCGTCTGTGATATACTGTGAGCCGTTACCCCAGTACCAAACCATCTTGTGAGGTGTGTTTACGCGACCCCAGTCAAGAGCACAGAATGCGGTATCTTTTGAGAATGTGTACACATCATCGCCGAATTTGTATGTACCCTCACAAGGCATACAGTTCTGCTTTGTGGTCATAAAGTACTTCTTGTTATCACCGGGGAAGGGGAGTACTGTTGTGATATTTTCAAGGCCGGGCATAATATCCATATTGAACTCGCACTCTACAATCTTGCCTTTTAAGGGCATCTTGAACCAAAGGCGTCTTGTGTTTTCTTTGGTATCGAAGTCGAATTCCGCCTTGCCGATTTTGTCTTTGTAACGGTTGGGTACATCGCCCTTAGGTGGGGGAAGATGCTTCTTTCCGCCAAGGAAGAGCTGTGTAGCATCAGCGATAACCTTGCCGTTTACAAGGTCGATAAGCTTAGCGGCAACATAGCCGCCGATACCGATGTTGGCAAAGCTGAGCTGTACCATATATTTATCGTCCTGCACCTGATAGAAGTCCCATTCCTTTTTGCTCATAGGACTGCCCTTTTTAACGTAATCTCTGTTGTACTCGAAAACGTTGTGTCTTGCCCAACCTTTAGCGAGAAGTGTGCCGTCGGGAGCAAGCAAGGGAGTGCTTTCGGTGTATTCGGTCTGTTTTGATTTTTCTTTCCATTCCTGGAAAGGTACATAGGTTCTTGGTGTTTCCATAACTCATAATCTCCTTTACAATTGTATGATATGATTTTAACAGATTTTTCCGTGTAATTCAAGAATTTTCATTTAAAATATATTTTTTTAAGAAAAAGTGTGATATAATGCTCACATCAGTCAGGAAAGAAGGAGAAAAATGAAAACTTTAGAAAAAATCAAATCATCTGAAGCGCGTGAGCTTACAAAGCTTACTGCTAAAAGAAACAAGGGTACATATGCAGGCTATTTTGGTATGCTGCTGTTTCTTATCGCCTTTGTCAATATCCTCGATGAGGTAACAAGCAACCTGTCCGTATCGGTGCAGTCATCCTTTGTAACGGAGTTTTTTGTCAACAAGGGACTCTTTGGAAAGAATTATACCTTTGAAGAGGGTCTGTCACTGCATACCTCTATTAGTGTCATCAGCTATGTTTTCGGTGTAATCACACCTTTCTACAAGGCTCTTGCCGATAAGTGGGGCAGAAAACCACTGTTCGTTATGTCCACATTGGGTATGAGCATCGGTCTTTTCATCATATATTTCTCAACCAACTATGTTTTCTTCCTTGTTGGTTATGCGGTAATCGGTTTCTTCTACGCCCACGATATACAGATTATATATATTCTCGAAGAAGCTCCCGACAAAATCCGAGCTATGATATACAGTATCCTTAAGAGTCTCGGTATCTTCGGTGTAGTGTGTATACCTATGCTTCGCAACGCTCTTATGGGTAACGACCCCACTAAGTGGAGATCAATTTTCCTTGTACCCGCTATTGCAGGTCTCATCGGCGCGGTACTGGTTATAGTTTTTGCCAAGGATACCAAAGTGTATATGAACGAGAGAATTACATATCTCTCTATCCCTTACGAAGAAAGACAAAGACAGAAAGAGCAGATGAAGCTTGAGAAAAAAGCTCAGCGCAATCAGTCAGGCGTATTCAATGCGGTAAAATACATCTTTTCAAATAAAGACACCAAAAAGCTCATTATCGCACATATCATTTTTGACTCGGGTATGCCCGCTATCGCTCTTTATTATGAGTCAGCTATGCACATCGCAGGTATGAGTACCGAGGAAATAACAAAATCAATGTTTGTGCTTCCTATTGTTTATGCTTGCCTTACTCTCGTATCAGGCTTTGTTGCCGACCTTATAGGCAGAAAGAAGACTATCACCATAGCAGGTGTCTTGTGCGTAACGGGCTTCGTACTCTTCTGTGTGGGTATCAACAACCTTTGGAATCCATACATAATCGGCGGTCTTTGCGGTCTGTATCAGGGCTGCTACTGGATAGGCAGAGACTATATGAACATTATGATGACAGAAAAAGTGCCTACAGATATCAGAGCAAGTGTTGTCGGTGCTGAGGGCTTATTGCTCATTATCGGTCTCGCAGTGGGTTATCTTGCTGTAATCGTCGGTATGATTTTCCTGCCCGTATGGCTCACTTGTCTTGTTATCGCAACACCCGGTGTAGCTATTTCAGTTGTAATGCTTGCAACACAAGTCAAAGAAACAAAAGGTGCAAATATGCATAAGATAGGAGAAGCAGAATGATTAAACATATAGTAATGTGGAAATTTAAAGAAGAGGCTGAGGGCTGTACCAAAGCTGAAAATATCGCGAAGGTTAAAGCTATGCTTGAAGCCTTACCTGAAAAGATTGACTTCATTAGAGAGATGCAAGTCAATATCAACGTCAACCCGAAAGAAAGTATGTATGATGCTGTGCTCATAAGTGCATTTGACTCTTTCGAAGATGTTGAAAAATACAGAGTACACCCTGAGCATAAAAAGATCTCATCATTTGTCGCTCTCATAAGAGAGGGCAGAGCAAGTGTGGACTATGAAATCTGAGTGAAATCACAGCAGGTAATAATTGCCAAAAAGCAACAATTAAGCGACATAGTTTTTTGCTGTGTCGCTGATTTTTTGTATCACAAAATCAGAAGAAGTGAGTGATGACTCACCGAGCTTGTTTTAATATGCATTTTGTTAATGAATAGTTTATAAAATTCAAAAGCGAGAAATATATTTTTTAATAGTATTTAATATTTTAACATTTGTTTAACATTGACAAAATTGCTCGACTATTTGCATATATTATGATACAATTACTACATTATTTGTGGTGATGTTTTACAGTAACGTTCCCATAGAAATTTATTTGCAAAGGAGATAATAGTTTTGAAAGCCAGCGAAAGCGTAAAAAACTATGCAGCCTCTGTCAGAATGTATACAAACTACACTGTCAGAGAAATCAAAAAAATGTGTAAAGAAATCGGCCCGAGACCTGCCGGTAGCGAAAGCGAAAAAAAGGCTCAGGAATACATCGTTGAGCAGATGAAAACCTGCGCTGATGAAGTATCAATCGAACCCTTCAAGCTTGCACCCGATGCATTTATGGCATGGGTACGTATGGACGGTATCATGATTATGATTGCAGTTGTATTTGCAATGCTCAAGATTCCCGTTGTTTCACTTATACTTGCAGCGATCGCTCTTGCTTGCTGTATAGGTGAATTCCTTCTCTACAAGCCCTTCTATGACTTCCTTTTCCCCAAGAAGTATTCACACAATGTAATCGGTGTAAAGAAAGCTACAGGCGAACTCAAGCAGAGAATTATCTTCAGCGGTCACGTTGACTCATCATATGAGTGGAGATATACATACCTCGGTGGTGCTCCCATGCTTTACGGTTGCGGTGCTACTGCTGTAGTTTCACTCTTTGTTGTTCTTATCGTTTCAGCTCTCAATACTTTCGGTGTACTCGAAGAGGGTACAACAATCTACAACATCCTCTTCTATGCTCAGCTTCTCGGTATCCCCGGTGGTATCCTTGCTATCCTTTTCGTAAACAACAGACTTTGTGTTGAAGGTGCAAACGATAACCTTACAGGTACATTCGGCTCAATCGCTATTCTCAAGTACCTCAAGGACAACGACATCAGCTTTGAACACACAGAAGTTATTGCTATGGCAGCTGGTTCAGAAGAATCAGGTCTTCGTGGTTCAAAGGCTTATATGAAAGCTCACGGCGAAGAACTCAAGGATGTTCCCACAGTATTCATCGGTCTTGAAACATTCAGAGATTATGAAGACATCGCTATCTATCAGCGCGATATGACAGGTACAGTAAGAATGGACCAGGGCGCTTGCACTCTTATGAAGAAAGCAGGTCTTGAAGCAGGTCTTGATCTTCCCTACTCATCAGTATTCGTAGGTGCATCTGATGCTGCTGCTGTTCAGCAGGCAGGTATGCCCGCAGTTACACTCGCTGCTATGAACCCCGGCCCACCAAGATATTACCACACAAGAGGTGACGTGGGTGACAATATGATTCCCAAGACAGTTGAAAAGTGTCTTGAAATCTCACTCAATGCTCTCTTCATCTATGACGAAGAAGGCTATAAGAAAGACTATATGGCATAAGCTAAATACATAAAGGCGACTCGTAAGGGTCGTCTTTTTTTGTAGGCGGGGGAGTCACTGCAAGAGGTGAGAGGCGGCCCCATAGACGAAGCTTTCAGCTTCGCCTCAAGGAAGCCCCGTGGGCTTCCTTGTAAATCGCGAACGCGATTTAATGGAGCCGCCGATCCCGCCGTTGGAACTGGTTATAAATTACAGCACTATAGTACACTATAGATGACTATGGTGTATTAGGTGATACTGTTACTGTTACTGATACTGATACTGATACTGTTACTGTTACTGTTACTGAAACTGTTACTGAGCAGCGGTGCTGCAGAAAAAAGAGAGAAAAGAAAAAAATATAAATCTATTGACAAGTCTCAAAAATCCAAATAGAATTGGAGTATAAGGACATCAAGACTATCTTACCAACAGCACTCTGCCGACTCGGCGGGGTGTTTTTTGCAAAATATATGTGGCGACAGCGCCTACTGAGATAAAAATAAACAAATTAATTGCCATAGTTTAATTAAAATCGCGGAATATAATTGACCGATTTTAATTACGGGTGTATAATAAGTTATTAACTATATTTTTATAAAAAATAAACAAAGAAGAGGAATATGATATGGTATCAAATGAAATGTATGAGCTCGGTGCAAAGAGCTCAGTAATCAGAGAAATATTTGAGTTCGGTAAGAAGAGAGCTGCTGAAATCGGCAAAGAAAACGTCTATGACTACAGCCTTGGCAACCCTAGTGTACCCGCTCCTGCAAAGGTTAACGAGACTATCAGAAAGCTTACAGAAGAGCTTTCACCCTGCGAGCTTCACGGTTACACATCAGCTGTGGGCGATAACGCCACAAGAACAGCTATCGCTGACAATCTCAATGAGCGTTTCGGCACAAATTTCACAATGAACAACCTCTATATGACTTGCGGTGCTGCTGCATCACTTTGCATCACTTTCAAGGCTCTTGCTGAAAAAGATGACGAGGTTATCATTTTTGCTCCCTATTTCCCCGAGTACAAGGTCTTTATCTCAGCTTCAGGTGCTAAGCCTGTTGAGGTTAAGTGCAAGGCTGAAGACCTTACAATCGACCTTGAAGCTTTTGAAAAGGCTATCACACCCAACACAAAGGCAGTTGTAATCAACTCACCCAACAATCCAAGCGGTGTTGTTGTCAGCGAAGACATCGTAAAAGAACTTTGTGCTATCCTCGAAAGAAAGCAGAAAGAATACGGAAAGAGCATCTTCCTTGTATCAGACGAGCCTTACCGTGAGCTTGTTTACGGTGACGTAAAGGTGCCCTACCTTACCAAATACTACAATAACACAATTGTGTGCTACTCATTCAGTAAGTCTCTTTCACTTCCCGGTGACAGAATAGGCTACATCCTTGTACCCAATGAGGTAGAAAACTTTGAGCTTATTTACAAGGCTGTTTGCGGTGCCGGCAGAAGTCTCGGCTATGTATGTGCCCCCTCAATGATGCAGTTCGTTATCAGAGAGTGTGTGGGTATGACAGGTGATATCTCAGCTTACAAAATGAACAGAGACATTCTCCTCGAAGCCTTTGAAGAGTGCGGTTTCAAGACAGCTAAGCCCGATGGAGCTTTCTATCTGTTTATGAAATCTCCCATTGACTCTGCCGAAGAATTCTGTGAAAGTGCAAAGAAATACGATTTACTCCTTGTACCTAGTGACTCATTCGGTTTCCCCGGATACGTGAGAATTTCATACTGCGTATCAACAGATATGATCAAGCGCTCACTGCCTAAGTTCAAGGAACTTGCAAAGGAATATAATCTCATATAAAGAAGAGTGATACTATGGATAAACTCATAGAAGCAAGAAACATCATAAGCGAAGCTGATAAGCAGATAGCCGAGCTTTTTGAAAAGAGAATGAATGCCGTAAAACAGGTGGCGGAATACAAAAAAGAGAGAGGTCTGCCTATATTCGACTCTGCGAGAGAAGACGAAGTTATCAGAAATAATATGGAATATATCACCGACGAGGATATAAAAGAGTTATATCTGCCTTTTATCAAAGGTGTAATTGACATATCAAAAGACTATCAGCAAAAGCTCATGAGCGAATAATCACACCAAGGAGGTGACAGCTTATGATTATCCCCATAAACTTAGGAGCTGACTCCTACGACATTATCCTCGAAAGAGGTGCTATAAAAAAAGCAGGCGAGCTTCTTGCCATTGATAAGGGCAGAAAAGTCCTTGTTGTCACCGATACGGGTGTACCACGCATTTATGCCGACACTGTAGCCTGGTGCTATGAGGACAGTCATATATTCATTTTCCCTCAGGGGGAAAAGAGCAAAAACTTCGACACCTACAGAGCTATATGTCAGACTCTCAGCTCAGCACACTTCACAAGACACGACGCTGTTATTGCTGTAGGCGGGGGAGTTGTAGGCGATATGGCAGGCTTTGCCGCCGCCACATATATGAGGGGTATTGATTTTTATAATATCCCCACCACCCTTTTATCTCAGGTTGACTCTTCAATCGGTGGGAAGACAGCCATTGACCTTGACGGCTATAAAAACATCATCGGAGCTTTTCATCAGCCTAAAAAGGTCATTATCGACCCCGATGTCCTCGGTACTCTGCCGAAAAGGCAAGTAATTAACGGTCTTGCAGAGAGCATAAAAATGGCAGCCACCTTTGATAAAGATTTGTTTGAGATTTTCCTTAAAGATGACTATATGAGCCATATTGAAGAAATTATTGAGGGCTCACTTAAGATAAAAAGATATGTTGTTCAGCAGGACGAAAAGGAAGCAGGACTTCGCAAGGTGCTCAACTTCGGTCACACAATAGGTCACGGCATCGAGACCTCAGCCAAAGGTGAGCTGTATCACGGTGAGTGTGTGGCTCTCGGTATGCTTCCTATGTGCAGTGAAAAAGTCAGAGAAAAGCTGATAAAAGCCCTCCAAAATGTGGGACTTCCTACTGTATACGATTACGATAAAGATAAAGTTTATGAGGCTCTTTGCCACGATAAAAAATCTCAGGGTAAGAGCACAACAGTTGTCAGGTGCAACGAAATAGGCACTTACACATTTGAAGAACTGACTAACGAGGAGCTTAAAAATCTCCTTTGAGGTGATAAAAATGAAGAACACTTTCGGTAATAATATAACAATAACTCTTTTCGGTGAAAGTCACGGTGAAGCCATAGGCTGTGTACTCGACGGCATAGCACCCGGCATTGAGGTTGATGAAGGCTTCATCGCTGAGCAAATGGAAAAGCGCAAGGGTATAAATTCGATTTCTACCCCGAGAAGAGAAACGGACAAGGTCAGAATACTCAGCGGTGTATTTCAGGGCAAAACTACGGGTACACCCATAGCTCTGATGATAGAAAATCAGACTCAGCATAGCTCTGACTATTCCGAGACCAAGGATTTGGCGAGACCCTCTCACGCTGACTTCACAGCTGAGTGTAAATATCACGGCTATCAGGACTACAGAGGTGGAGGCCACTTCTCGGGCAGAATAACTGCTCCTATAGTGGCGGCAGGTGCAATCTGCCTTAAGGCTCTCGAAAAGAGGGGCATTGCAATCGGTACGCATATTTCCTCTTGCGGTGGTATAAAAGACAGAGCCTTTGACAATCTCGCTGAAGATATTGCACTTCTCAAAAATAAAGAGATGCCCGTGCTTTGCGATAAGGCATCGGAAGATATGATTTCGGCTATAGAGAGTGCAAAAAATCAGGGCGACAGCCTTGGCGGCACATTGACCACAGCTGTAATCGGTATGCCTGCAGGTGTAGGTGAGCCTTGGTTTGACACTGTTGAGGGTGTCCTTGCTCACGCACTGTTTTCTGTTCCTGCCATCAAGGGCGTGGAGTTTGGCTTAGGTTTTGACTTCGCTGACAAAAAGGGCAGTGCTGTCAATGATGAGTTCGCTATGATAAATGGCAGTGTACAGACAAAGACCAACAATAATGGCGGTGTCAACGGTGGTATCACAAACGGTATGCCGATTGTTTTCACTTGTGCCGTGAAACCCACACCCTCGATTTTCAAAGATCAGAACACGGTGAATATGGCTACACTTGAAAACGCAGTTCTTTCCCTTAAAGGCAGACACGACCCGGCAATTATCCACAGAGCGAGAGTCGTTGTTGACAGCATCACAGCTATAACCTTATGCGATTTGTTGGTTACCCGTTTTGGTACAGATTGGCTGGGTGCCTGATATGAAGTACGGACTTATCGGTGAGAAGCTCTCTCACAGCTTTTCGAAAACCATCCACGAAAAAATAGCAGATTACACCTACGAATTAAAAGAGATTTCCAAGGAAAACTTGGACTCGTTTATGAGGGCAAAGGACTTCTGCGGTATAAATGTCACCATTCCCTATAAAGAGACGGTGATACCCTATCTCGACTATATTGACCCCTTTGCAGAAAAAATCGGTGCTGTCAATACTATTGTCAATAGTGGCGGTAAGCTTCACGGCTATAACACTGATTTTCTCGGTATGAAGCTGATGATTGAAAGAAACGGCTTCGATTTAGGTGGTAAAAAAGTCCTGATTCTCGGCTCAGGTGGTACAGCTAAAACATCGGCAGTTGTTGCGGAGCATCTGGGGGCAAAAGAGATTGTCACTGTCAGCAGAAGCGGTGAAGTTAACTATGATAATGTTCTACATCTACACGATGATGCGGATTTTATCATCAACACGACTCCTTGCGGTATGTACCCGGGCAATGACACTTTTGCAATTGAGCCTGCATCTTTCCATTCACTTACAGGTATAATCGATGCGGTTTATAACCCTCTTAAGACGACGATTATACAAAAGGCAGAAGAAGTGGGAGTCAGAGGTGTTACGGGGCTTTATATGCTTGTGGCTCAGGCTGTAATTGCCTATGAGAAGTTCACAGGTAAAAGCATTGATACAGAAAAAATCACCGACAAGGTATACGGTGAAATCCTCAGAGAAAAGCAGAATATCGTTCTTATCGGTATGCCCGGCTCGGGTAAGTCGACTGTGGGCAGACTCCTGGCTGAAAGCCTTGGCAGAGATCTTATTGATACCGATGATGTCATAACCGAAAGATACGGAATTATCAGTGATATCTTTTCTTCAAAGGGAGAAGCATACTTCCGTGATATAGAAACTGAGGCTGTGAAAGAGACAGCCAAGCAAAGCGGTATAGTCATCGCAACGGGTGGGGGAGCAATCCTCAGAGAAGAAAACGTCAGAGCCTTGAAACAAAACGGTGTGATATTCTTCCTTAACCGCCCACTCGATGACATTATGCCAACAGCAGACAGACCTCTTTCAAATGACAGAGAGGCTCTCAAAAAGCGATTTGACGAGAGATATGTCAAATATAAATCAGCTTGTGATTTTGAGATAATTTCAGATACTACGGCAGAAGATACTGTCGGGAAAATAAAGGAGTATTTATTATGAAAGTACTTATAATCAACGGACCAAACCTCAATATGCTTGGTATAAGAGAGCCCGAAGTTTACGGCAAAGAGACCTATGACGAGCTTATGAGAAAGGTTGAGCTTCACTGTCAGATAAAAGGTATTTTCCACGAGATATATCAGTCCAACCACGAGGGTGACCTTGTAGATAAAATTCAGGACGCATACGGCAGAGTTGACGGCATCGTAATTAACCCAGCTGCCTACACTCACACAAGTATAGCAATTTTAGATGCTCTTCTGGCTGTAAATATCCCCGCAGTTGAAGTGCACTTCTCAAACCCCATGGAAAGAGAAGAGTTCCGTCATATAAGCTATGTCGGCAAGGCTTGCATCAGAACTATTTCAGGCCGCGGCATTGACGGTTACATTGAGGCTATTGACTGCCTCGCAGAATATATTAAGAAGTGATAGTATGACATTGAATATTGTGCCTAGCCGACTTTCAGGTCAGGTTACGGCACCGCCCTCAAAGAGTATGGCTCACCGCCTGCTGATATGTGCAGGCCTGAGTCAGGGCGAAAGCAGAATTGATAATATCGCCTATAGTGAAGACATTCTCGCTACACTGAGCTGTCTTGAGACTATGGGTGCAAAAATAAAAAAAGACGGCGACACCGTCACTGTTGTCGGTACACTGCCCTCGCGGGCAGAAGGCAGCCTTTACCCTTGCCGTGAAAGCGGAAGTACCATGAGATTTTTTATGCCTCTTGCTATGCTCTCAGAGGGAATAGCTCAGTTTACAGGCTATGGCAGACTTATGGGAAGACCTATGGGCATATATGAAAATATCGCCAAGGAAAAAGGCATAGCATACGAGCATACTGCAAATGGCATAAGTGTCGGCGGCATTCTCACGGCAGGCAGATTTATTTTGCCCGGTGATGTGAGCAGTCAGTTTGTATCGGGGCTCTTGTTTGCACTGCCTTTGTGCGACTCTGACAGCGAAATCCTGCTTACGGGCAATATTGAGAGCAGAAATTATATCGATATGACTCTTGATGCTATGGCTGTTTTCGGTGTCGAAGCTTCCTGGAAGTCTGAGAATATCCTTTTAGTCAAAGGCAATCAGAGATATAGGGCCACTGACCTTACTGTCGAGGGTGACTGGTCAAATGCTGCATTTTTAGATGCCTTCAATATTCTCGGCGGTGATGTGACTGTCACAGGCCTTTGTGATAACTCCAAACAAGGAGACAAGGTGTATAAGGAGTATTTTCAGGCTTTGCGTCAGGGCAGACCTATACTCGATATTAAAAATTGTCCCGACCTTGCACCTGTACTTATGACACTTGGTGCTGCCTGTAACGGCTGTAAGCTTACGGGTACTCGCAGACTCAGAATAAAAGAGAGCGACCGTGGTGTCGTTATGGCTGAGGAGCTGTCAAAGTTCGGAGCAAAAATCACTGTAGATGAAAATGAAATTATTATAGATAAAGCAAAACTCTATACCCCGAAAGATGACCTTTACTGTCACAATGACCACAGAGTTGTAATGTCTTTGGCGGTACTCTCGTCTGTTTATGGCGGCAGATTAGTGGGTACCGACGCAGTAAAGAAGAGCTTTCCTGATTTCTTTGACAAACTCAGAGAAATAGGTTTTCAAACAGAACGATAAAGGATCCAAGGTGAAATATTATGAATATGGATTTCGTATGTAAATTGCCAATCCCAAAAGATATCAAAGAGCAGTATCCTATAACTAAAGAGGCTCAGTCTATCAAAGAAGCCAAAGATAAGCAAATCAGAGACATTTTCGAGGGTAAAGAGAGAAAGCTTATGCTCATCATCGGCCCTTGCTCTGCTGATAACGAAGACTCGGTTATGGACTATGTAAGCCGTCTTGTAAGAGTTCAGGAAAAGGTCAAAGACAAGATTCTCATTATTCCGAGAATTTATACCAACAAACCAAGAACAACCGGTCACGGCTATAAGGGTATGCTTCATCAGCCCGATCCGGGTGCACCGGCTGACCTTATCAAGGGCATCGTTGCTAGCAGAAAGCTTCATATGAGAGCTATCAACGAGACGGGTTTTGTTTGCGCTGATGAGATGCTGTATCCGGAAAATCACCGCTATCTTTCAGATTTGCTCGGTTATGTTGCAGTGGGTGCAAGAAGTACCGAAGACCAGCAGCACCGTCTCACAGCCAGCGGTCTGAATATCCCCGTGGGTATGAAAAACCCCACAGGCGGTGACCTTGGCGTTATGATGAACTCCATCACTGCAGGTCAGCACTCCCACGATTTCATCTACAGAGGTTGGGAGGTAAAGAGCCACGGTAACGACCTGACTCACGCAATCCTTCGAGGTTATGTTGACGAAAAGGGTGTAAGTTATCCCAACTATCATTATGAAGATTTGCTCAGACTCGGCGAACTCTATGCTGAGCGCGATCTGAAGAACCCTGCGGTAATCGTTGATACTAACCATGCAAATTCAGGCAAGAGGTATCTTGAACAGCCTCGCATCGCTAAAAGTGTGCTTCATTCCTGCCGTCACAACAGCGATATAGATAAGCTTGTCAAAGGCTTTATGATTGAGAGCTATATCGAAGACGGCACACAAAAGATAGGCGAGGGTACTTACGGCAAGAGTATCACAGACCCATGTCTCGGCTGGGAAAAGACCGAAAGACTCATTTATGACCTTGCAGATGCATATTAATCAGGGATTTTGTAAATATTTGATTGATTGTTTATGAATTAAATTATATTAAATTATTAATTTTTTGGATTTTTGTTGACAAATAGGATGAATTAGTATATCATAAAGTGCGAAAAATTTATCGGAGGTGAAACGAAATGGATTTTATCGTTAATATCTACAACCAGATCTGGCTCTTTATCTTAAAGGTACTTGCTGAAGCTGGCGTAAACTTTGATGTAACAAAGGTACCCGAGTGGCTTAACGTACCCAGCCTTCCCGCTGAATAATTAAAGACACATAAAAACTCTCCGATAAATCGGGGAGTTTTTTTCTTGGTTGAAACGCTCTTTAAAAATAATTGCAAAATTGTTACAAAAAAGTGACTTGTTTAAAAATTATACACAAATTTATAAATAATTAGGAAATCATATTGACAATTAGTGGCTTTGTATGTAAAATATAGATGTGGACAAAACCACAGAGATTAATTTTACGGAGGACAAAACAATGGATTTCATCATTAGCTTACTTAACAACATCTATGCGTTTATTATCGGCATTCTTAAGAACGCTGAGGTAAACGTTGAAGGACTTCCCGAAGTTCTCATTCCTGAAGTTAAATAATTAACGCAAAATAAACTCCGCTGAAAATGCGGAGTTTGTTTTTTTCTGATAATATTTTATGACATAAAACTTAATTTTGTGAGCATTTTTTTGTGACAGTTATTGACTTTTTGTCTATTTTTGATACAATATTATCAAGAAATATTAAGGAGGATTAAAAAATGTTTTGGTTAATCGTTAAAGCTTTAACAAATAATATCTTCAGACTTGTTGTTGCAGTACTCAAAAATGAAGGTATCAACACAGAGGGTTGGCCCACAGAACTTATATAAAAAAGCAATGCAAAAGCTCCCCATACCTGAACGGTAATGGGGAGCCCTTTTTGTTTTATTCCGCGGGTAAAGAGCAAACATCTACCCACTCTTCAAACTGAGAGTATTTCTCAAGTTCGGGGATAGTCAGTTCAATTGCGCTGTTAGAGCTTCCGCAAGCAGGGAAGACTGTCTCAAAGCGCTTGAGGCTTTCGTCAAGATAGACTTTTACGCCATCGTTGACCGCAAAGGGGCATACACCGCCTACAGCGTGGCCAATCATTTCAGCGGCCTGCTCGTGAGAGAGCATCTTTGCCTTGGCGCTGAAAGTCGCCTTGTACTTTTTATTGTCAACTCTGCCGTCACCCGCAACAACGATAAGTATAGGTTCATCTTTGAGGAGGAAGGAGAGAGTCTTTGCAATTCTTGCACCCTCGACGCCTACAGCGATTGCAGCGAGTTCAACGGTTGCACTTGACACGTCAAACTCCATAATTTTGTTTTCCATTCCGTAAGCAGCGAAATACTCACGGACTTTTTCGATTGACATAGGAAGTCTCCTTTATTCACCCATTGTGAAAATTGATTTGATGATGTTGAAAAGTTCCTCGAGAAGAGATGTGATTTTTTCAACGAGTTCGGGGATAGTGATCATTCTTTTCACCTCACATTCCTTGATTTTAAATATTAATTCTGAGCCTTGCCGGCTTCTTCAGATTTTACGATAACATTAACCAGGTCGTCATAAAACTTTGTAGTTACTTCTTTTGACTCAAACAGACCTATTGCAGTACCGTGGTCACCCTGAGTTATAGGCATAACGTTCCACACACCTGGCTTAAGGTCAGTCACGTCCTCCCAAAGTATGTGGGGCTCGGTATGAGGATGAGTTGCCGAGAAAGTGTCAACGAGACCGTCATTATAGAATTTCTCGATATTGTCGCCCTCTTCAGCATGGCGTTTCATATCATTGGTCATAAATGCGCTTGTCATAGACAGGAAGGGGAACTTGGTGTAAGAGGGCAGGTGAGTCTTGCCGCTTTTAGTTGCCTTAGTTGAGTTATAGGGGTAAGAGAAGTAATAAACCTCCGGTGTGATTTTTATACGGTCATTGATGAGCTTGGTACCCTCGGGTCCCATATCATACTCAACGTGATCGTCTGAGGCGTTCATTCTCTTCATTGCTTCAAGGAAAGAGTCGGCATCGTGCTCGCCGGGAGTGTTTGTAAGACCGAACTGCTCAAGATGGAAGTCAACAAGTCTGCCGTTAAGAGGTGTTCTGCCGAGAGTACCGCTGTAGATATATGTGCCGTATCTGAGAAGATTTTTCAGACGATATCTTTCAACTGTGTCGTGGGCAGATGTGCCGTTGAGAGGGGAGCATATAGCTGTTATGGAGTATATCCAGTCACCCTTGCCGCCTTTGAAAAGGGGAGACACATTCGGACCGCTTGCTTCGACTTCTTCAGGTGCACCGTGAGCCAGCAGATGCGCAAGCATTCTGATGGTGGTACCGCCGAAACTGTGACCTATGAGGTGGATTTTATTTTCCGATGACCAGTTTTCGAGCATAGGCTTTTCGTAGTTTCTGCCGAATTGCTTATGACCGCGGGCCTCGGAGTGAGCCTTGCCGTAGTCAACCCATGTACCTGTCAGCTGAGCATAAAGCTCGCAGGCGCGGTCCCAGGCACTTGAAGACGGGCCTACAGATGCCTCGATGCATTTGCAGCCTTTGTCTCTGAGATACTCGGCAATACTACCGCTGGTAGCACCCCAATAGTGAACGTATTTGTTGATACCTTCATTTTCGCCCCAACCGTACATGCCGTGGACAAAAACGAGAGTGTAATCGGGTGTAGATTTATTTTTCATAATTTCACCTACTGTCTGTAAAGTATTTGTTAAGTTATGCGATTACATATTAATTATATCAAAAATGAAAATATATTTCAACCATCTCAGCGACAATTGTAATAAAACTTAAATGTTATGCCACAACATTGTGACAAATTTCGTACTGAGCTGTCATAAAGGCAACTTCTTAACAAAAAGCTATTGTATTTTGACGGGATTTATAGTAGAATTTAGAATGTATGATTATGTAATTTATGAGGTTAATAATGGCAGATAAAGAATTTTTAGAATTAAGAAAAAAGATAATTGAAAAAGACTTTCAGCATATGAACGATAAGCAGAGACAGGCTATCTTTCAGGTAAAGGGCCCCGTACTCATTCTTGCAGGCGCAGGTAGCGGTAAGACAACGGTTATTGTTAACCGTATCGCTAACATCGTCAAATACGGCAACGCCTATAACAGCAAGGAATGTGCTTTTGAGCCCTCACCCAGAGACCTTCGCAGTATGAAAGCTTATCTTGACGGTGACGAAGATGTGCTCTTTGATATAGAAGACCTGCTTTCAGTTGAGCCTGCAAGACCCTGGCAGATACTCGCCATCACTTTCACAAACAAGGCTGCCAACGAGCTGAAAGAGAGACTTGAAAAAATGCTTGGTGAAGAGGCTAAGGATATATGGGCTTCAACTTTCCACGCATCATGTGTGCGCATACTGCGCCGTGACGGTGAGGTTTTAGGCTACACCAAGCACTTCACCATATACGATTCAGATGACTCAAAACGCCTTGTGAAAGAGTGTCAGAGACAGCTCGACATTTCCGATAATGTAATCTCATACAAGGCTATTATAGGTGAAATCAGCAGAGCTAAAGACAATCTTGTGTCTCCCGAAGAGTATGAGAAAAAGGCTGCGGCAGAAAAAGACTCCCGTATGCTGAAAATTGCGGCGGCATACAAAATGTATCAGTCAGAGCTCAAGAAAGCTGATGCAATGGACTTTGACGATATCATTGTCAATACGGTTAATCTCCTGGAAAAATACAGCGATGTCAGAGAGTACTATCAGCGCAAGTTCAAATACATAATGGTCGACGAGTATCAGGACACTAACCACGCTCAGTACAGACTCACAGAGCTTCTTGCAGGTGCCCACAGAAACATCTGTGTTGTTGGTGACGATGACCAGAGTATTTATCGCTTCAGAGGCGCAACTATCGAAAACATACTCTCTTTCGAGCATCGCTATGCCGAAAGCCAGATTATCCGTCTCGAGCAGAATTACCGTTCAACTCAGACTATCCTCGACGTTGCCAACGAGGTTATCTCAAATAACCGCAAGCGTAAGGGTAAGAGTCTCTGGACTTCAAACCCCGGCGGTGACAAGGTGGTTGTCAACACAGCCTACGACGAAAGCGATGAAGCTAAGTTTATAGCCGATACTATCGAAGAAAACGTTGCATCGGGCAAGTTCAATTTCAGTGACCACGCTGTGCTTTACAGAATGAATGCACAGTCCAACTTTATAGAAAAAGTCCTCGTAAGAGCGGGTATACCTTACCGTATTATCGGCGGCTTCCGTTTCTACGAGAGATCGGAAATCAGAGACGCAATCGCATATCTCACAGTTGTTAATAATCCAAGTGACAATATCAGACTTCGCCGTATTGTCAACGTACCCAAAAGAGGTATCGGTGAGGCTACTCTCAACAAGGCGTCAGAGATTTCCACAGGTCTCGGTATCAGTCTCTACGAAGTCTTCAAGCAGTCCGACGAGTTCGAAGCACTCAAACGTAGCTCCAAAAAGCTCAAGGAATTCTGTCAGATTATAGGCGAGCTCAGAGAAGATATGGACAAAGTCAGCCTTGATGAGCTTTTCACTCAGGTTATACACAAGACAAACTATCTCGGCCATCTTCGCCTTGATAAAGAAAAGGGCGAGGAGAGAGAAGAAAACATCTACGAACTTATCTCCAACCTTAAGACCTATGAGCAGGAAAACGAAGAGTCTACACTTTCAGGCTTCCTTGAAGAAGTTGCTCTTATGACAGACATCGACAACTACAACGCTCAGACAGATGCTGTTGTGCTTATGACTATCCACTCAGCTAAGGGTCTTGAGTTCCCCGTAGTGTTCCTTCCCGGTATGGAAGAGGGAATTTTCCCGGGTATACAGAGTATGTATAACAATGACGATATCGAAGAAGAGAGACGTCTGGCTTACGTTGGTATCACAAGAGCCAAGAGAAATCTTTATATTTCCCACGCAAATCTTCGTATGCTCTTCGGTACAACATCGAGAAATATGCCTTCACGTTTCCTTGTTGAGGTACCCGAAGCTTTGGTTGAAAGAACCGGCAGACGCGCAACAGCTCAGATGAATATGTTTGAGGGCAACTCTCAGGCAGACAGAGACTTCGAGAGAAGTCAGGGCTACTCAAGATATACAGGTACGGGTTATCTGTCAAAAATCAAAGAGCAGTCACAGCCCAAAAAGTCCGAAGCTCCCGCTGTTACCTACAACACAGGTGACACAGTTGTGCATAAGGTCTTCGGTCAGGGTGTAATCCTTTCAAGTAAGCCTATGGGTAGTGACTCAATGCTTGAGATTGCCTTTGAAAAAGCGGGTACAAAGAAGCTTATGGCAAACTACGCTAAGCTTGAGAAAAAATAAATAGGGGAGATTTTTATGAAGAAAACAACTAAGAAAATCCTTGCACTTTTACTCAGCCTTCTTATGATTTTATCCGTATCCGCTGTAGCTTTTGCTAGAAACAGTGTAACCCCCGTAATTGTTATCAGCGGTATGAATTCTTTCCCTCTGACTCTTGCCGATACAGGTCAGCAGGTGTGGCCGCCCAATACAGACAGCATACTCTCAGCCGTAAAGAAGAACATTCTTCCTCTTACAAAGTTTCTTTTTACAAAGGATTGGCAGTATCTCGGTGATGAGCTTATACCCGATGTTTATGAAGAGATATTCAAGTATGTTGCTTGTGATGAAAACGGCAACTCGATTTACGATATTGAGGTTGCGACTTTCCCGAAAAGTGTCGACAACTATCCCGATGTATTCGGTCTGCCCGAGTCAGATGCAGGTGAAAAAGGCATCGTCAACACTCTCATAGATACTATCGGCGGTGAAAACATCTATTATTTCAACTATGACTGGCGCTTAAGCCCCTTAAAGCACGCCGATGACCTGAAAGCTTTCATCGACAATGTCAAAAAAGAGGAAGGCGCATCTGAGGTTACACTCATTCCCTGCAGTATGGGTGGTACTGTCACCAACTCATATCTTTATAAATACGGCAATGAGGGCATAAAAAAGATCATCTATACTATGTCGGCAATTCAGGGTCTTTCAAGTGTCGGAGAGATGTTCAGTCGTAATCTTGACTTCAGCATTGATACCATAATGAGCTATATGTTCTCGTCAAACAAAGATAACCTTAAAATGCAGGTGCTTATGGCTATTGTCAGCACCGCTGTTGAGTTGATGCCTAAGCTCGAGAAGCTTGCCGATGACTTTATCGATGAGTCACTCTATGAGCTCAATGACAGAATTTTCGATGAGCTTATGATTAACACTATGGGTACTTTTACAGGCTGGTGGGCACTTGTACCCAAGGATTATTATGTGAACGCTAAGGAAAACTTCTTCCGCGGTAAGCAGAGCGAAGCCTTTGCACGTGAAACAGACGAGTACCACTTCTTTGTCAACAGATTTGCAGATAAGCTTATGACTCAGGCTGCCGAAAACGGCACTGAAATCTATGTTATTGCATCCTACGGCTTTGTGGGAGCACCCTATACTGACCAGGCAATGACCCAGACTGACCGCCTTATTGAGACAAGATATCAGAGCGGGCACGCATTCACTGCACCCTACGGTGAGCCTTTCGGCAAGGACTACAAGGCTATTGGTACTGCTTGCTCAGATGCGACTCACACTCACGTTTCGGTTGACGGCATAATCGATGCTTCAACCTGCTTCTTCCCGGAAAACACCTGGTTCCTCAAATACAACACCCATGTTGGTGTACCCTATGGTACCGACTGTGCGGACTTTATGGCTTACCTTGTGACAAGTGACAGCTACGTCAATGTGCGCAGTAACGAGAAATATCCGCAGTTTATGGAGTTTGACCGACTCACAGGTGAGCTCAGCAGTCTTACGGGCGACACAATAAAACCCGACATAAAAGACAGTGACAGCAATTTTATTGTCAGAATTGCAGTGATTGCCGATACTTTAATCAGAAATATAAAAAATCTTTTTAGTTCATATCAGGAGAGATAATCTATGAAACTTTACAATGTAAAAGACTACGGTGCTGTCGCTGACGGCGTTACCGATTGCGGCGAAGCTATACAGAAAGCTATTGACGATTGCGCTGAAAATGGCGGTGGCCGTGTTATCTTAGAGAGTGGTAACTATTACAGCCACTCGATTGCACTTAAAGAAAACGTTGACCTTCACCTTCAGAAGGGCGTGCTTCTCACAGCAAGCAGTGATATCGACTCATACATAAGACCTTGCGAGACCATCAACGACCCCAAGACAGCTCTCGTCGGCAACCCCGTAACAGGCAAGCCTTCATTTGCTTTTATCTACGGCTACGGTGCTCACGGTGCGACTATCAGTGGTGAAGGTACCATCAGCGGTAACTGCTATGCATTTGTTGAGAGAAAGAGTCAATACTATGTAACGGGCAATTTCTATCCACGTCCCACAGTTATCTATATCGAAAACTCAAACCACATCACAGTTAAAGATATCACTGTCAAAGATGCACCTTTCTGGACTCTTCATCCCGCAGGCTGTGACGATGTGCTCATTTCAAATATCCGCATCCTCAACCCCATTGACGTTGCCAACAGTGACGGTATCGACCCCGACCACTGCAGTAATGTGAGAATTCAGGGTTGTCACGTAGTATGCGCTGATGACTGTATCTGCCTCAAGGCTTCTAAGGGTAACAGTGAGTACGGTCCCTGTGAAAACATCATCATCAGCGGCTGTACACTTACATCAACTTCAGCCGCAATAAAAATCGGCACCGAGGGTGTCGGCGACTTCAGAAATGTAATCGTCAGCGACTGTATCGTTTCAAAGTCAAACAGAGGTATCTCAATTCAGATAAGAGACGGCGGTAATGTTGAGAATGTATCTTTCAACAATATCTATATCGAAACCCGTCGCTTCTGTCCCGACTGGTGGGGCAGTGCAGAGCCTATTGCAATCACAGCTTTCAGACGCGATGAAAACACAGTATGCGGAAGTATAAAGAATATCCGTTTCAACAACATCATCTGCAAGGGTGAAAACGGTGTGCTTGTACACGGCACAAAGGATAACCCGATCAAGGATGTGACTTTTGAAAATGTCAGAGTAACCCTTGACAAGACCTCAAAGTGGGACTGCGGAATCTATGATCTTCGCCCTGCTATCGATTACGGCATCACAGACAGCAAAAATTCCTGCTTCTATATCAAGAATGCAGAGGATGTCACCATCGAAAAGACAAAGGCAGGTTACGGCAATATCTGCAAGGATTATGCGTACGGTCTCTTCGCTGAAAACGTAAAGAACCTGAATATGGTTAAATTTGACTGCGAAAGTGCAAGTGCCGAGTACGAAAACATAAAAATTATTTGAGAAAAACCGCAAAAAGACTTTACACTTTAAGATATATTTAGTAAAATATAATATATAACTTTTACTTAAAGTCGGAGGAAAAATTATGGCAAGTAAATATAAAAGAATATTGCTCAAAATCAGCGGCGAAGTTTTAGCCGGTGAAGAGGGCAAAGGCATCAACTTCGATGTGGCAAATGAAATCTGCTCAGTTATCAAAGAGTGCGTCGATATGGGTACCCAGGTGGGTCTCGTAGTAGGCGGCGGTAACTTCTGGAGAGGCAGAAGCTCAGGTAAGATGGACAGAAGCAGAGCTGACCAGATGGGTATGCTTGCAACCTGCATCAATGCTCTCGCTCTCTGCGATACACTCGAACAGCTCGGTGTTAAGTCAAGAGTGCTTTCAGCATTCTCAATGCCTCAGGTAGCTGACACATTTTCAAAGAGAGCAGCTGTTGAAAGTCTCGACAAGGGCGAGGTAGTAATCTTCGGTTGCGGCACAGGTTTACCTTTCTTCTCAACCGATACAACAGCAGCACTCAGAGCCGCTGAAATCGAGGCTGAGATCATCTTCAAGGCAACAAATGTTGACGGCGTATATGACAAAGATCCCAACAAGTTTGATGACGCTGTTAAATATGACGAGCTCACACACGCAGAGGTACTTGCAAAAGACCTTAAGGTTATGGACTCAACTGCAGCTTCACTCTGCAGAGATAACGGCATCGAGATTTTAGTATTCAATCTCAACGATCCCAAAAACATTGTCAGAGCTCTTCAGGGCGAGACAATCGGTACCACGGTTAAATAATAAATAACGCAGAAATGCGATATTGATAAAGTAAATTATTTCAACTTACATAAGAGAGGAATTTAATTATGAAGACAGTATTTGAAACCGCAAAAACCAAGATGGGCAAAACAGTTAACGCCCTCGTAGCAGAATACGGTGCAATCCGTGCCGGCAGAGCTAACCCTCAGATTCTTGACAAGCTCACAGTAGACTACTACGGCACACCCACTCCCATCAACCAGCTGGGCTCAATCTCAGTTGCTGAGGCAAGAGTTCTCGTTGTACAGCCCTGGGACAAGTCAGTGCTTAAGGGTATCGAAAAGGCTATCCAGACCTCAGATATCGGTATCAACCCCCAGAACGACGGCTCAGTTATCAGACTTACATTCCCTCCTCTCACTGAGGACAGACGTAAGGAACTCGCTAAGGAAATTCAGAAGATCGGCGAAAACTCAAAGGTTGCTATCCGTTCAATCCGTCGTGACTGCGTTGACAAGCTCAAGGCTATGAAGAAGGCTTCAGAAATCACAGAAGACGATCTCAAAGACGGCGAAAAGGAAATCCAGAAGATTACAGACAACTTCGTTAAAGAAGTTGACGACCTTGCAGCAGCTAAGGCAAAGGAAATCATGGAAATCTAACAATACATCAGCAGTGGTTGTCAGATGGCAACCACTGTATAATCATTTTTTAGGGCGGGTAATTCTGCCTTGCAGGAGACAATTTTATGTCAGAACAAGAGAAAAATTTACCCCAGCATATCGCCATAATTATGGACGGTAACGGCCGTTGGGCCAAGCAAAGAGGTATGAAACGCACCGAGGGTCACAAGAAGGGCGCAGAGGTTTTTCGCAACATCTGTCAGTACTGCAGTGATATCGGCATTAAGTATGTGACATTCTATGCCTTTTCCACGGAAAACTGGAAGAGAAGCAAAATGGAAGTCACAGCTATTATGAATTTGCTTAGAAAGTATCTCGATGAGATGCAGCAAAGAGCCGCCGAAAACGATCAGGCGGGATACAGCATTAAATTTATCGGCTCGAGAGAGGGTATGCCCAAGGATATCGTGAAAATGATGGACATTGTGGAAAAGCGTACAAGCGATAAGAGTACCACTTACATAAATGTTGCCGTAAACTACGGCGGCAGAGCCGAGATAACACAGGCTGTCAAAGACATCGCCAAAGGTGTTAAAGAGGGCAAAATCAGCATAGATGATATAGATGAGGATATGATTTCAGCGGGGCTTTACACGGCAGGTCAGCCTGACCCCGATTTAATCATCAGACCCAGCGGAGAGTACAGACTTTCCAACTATCTTCTCTGGCAGTCAGCATATTCTGAGATTTATATCGATGACGTACTCTGGCCTGACTATGGTCCCGAAGACCTTGACAGAGCTATCGAAGAATACTCAAGACGAAACCGCAGATTCGGCGGAGTCTGAGTGAATTCGGAATGCGGAATTCGGAATTGCGGGTGAGTAAGTGGAGGTTTTAAATCCCGACCCGCCCGGCGACAGCGTGTTTTTGGTTACTTTTTCCACGCTGGGAAAAAGTAACGCCTGCCCGGCGAGGGCGTACAACCCTAAAAAAGCCTTGGAGAGAGGCGGAAAAATAAAGGTGAATTAATATGTCAAACGCAACTAAAGAAAAGAAAAAATTATTCAAAGGCGAAAGAACAGCCTCAACAATCGTTATATGTATTTGTCTTGTAGGCTTTCTTCTTGCCGTTATTTTTGATAAGGTAGCTATCATTACTGCTGTACTTGCGGCTCTGGCTGCAACAGCAACCTTTGAAGTTACAAGAGCAGTAGGCACAAAAAGCAAGCTTGTTTACATACTCGCTTGTACAGTGAGCCTTTTCACAGTTTTAGCTGAAGGTTTTGCTATTGCCCTTCCTCCTGCGACCATACTCATCTGCATCTATGCTCTGGTGCTTATGTGCCTTATGGTGGCTCGCAATAAGGAAATTCAGTTCGTTCACTGTGCAACAGCGTTCTTCGCTTCACTTGCACTTCCCTTTGCTTTCCTTTGTTTCCTGAGACTCAACAACGTTGCTGATTGGTTTTCAGGTTACACACACCACGAGGGCGTATACTTCGTAGGTCTCGGCTTTGCTTGCTCATGGTTTACAGATACTTTTGCTTATCTTGTGGGCAGAAAGTTCGGCAAGCATAAGATGGCTCCCATAATCAGCCCCAAAAAGTCAATTGAGGGCGCAGTAGGCGGTATTGTGCTCACAGCTGTGATGAATGTGCTTATCCTTTACCTTTTCACAATCGGCTGCAGAAATCTCTATGATTACACATTCCTCGGCGGTGACAATATGAACTATCTCTACATTGTACCCATCTCAATGATCGGTTCATTTATCAGTATGATGGGCGACCTTGCAGCTAGTGTTATCAAGAGAAACTTCGGTATCAAGGACTACAGTCAGCTTCTCCCCGGTCACGGCGGTATTATGGACAGATTTGACTCATGTATCTTCGTACTTCCCACCATTTTCTGTATCCTTAAGCTTCTTGCTTTCTATACAGCATAAACCAAACCTCTATAAAGGAGGAATTATAATATGACAAAGAAAATCAGCATATTGGGTTCCACGGGCTCTATCGGTACCCAGAGCCTTGATGTAGCCGAAAAAAGAGGCTACGAGGTTCAGGTGCTCACAGCGGGCAGTAATGCCAAGCTTCTCGAAGAGCAGATAAGACAGTGGAAACCCAAATACGCCGCACTCGCTGACGAAAAGGCGGCTAAAGAGCTGAAGATAGCTGTAGCCGATACAGACACAAAAGTCCTTATCGGTAAAGAGGGTGTCAATGAGTGCGCTGCATACAGTGACACAGATGTTGTCATCAACGCTATTGTCGGTATAGCAGGCCTTGTACCCACACTGACAGCTATCGAGCAAGGCAAAGACATAGCCCTTGCCAATAAAGAGACCCTCGTTGCAGGCGGTCAGCTCGTAATGGGCAAAGTCAAAGAGAAGGGTGTAAAGATGCTCCCCGTTGACAGTGAGCACAGCGCAATCTTCCAGTGTCTCGAGGGTATGAATAAAAAAGACGAACTCAAGTCAATCATATTGACAGCATCAGGCGGACCCTTCTTCGGTAAGACAAGACAAGAGCTTGAGACAGTTACTCTTGCTCAGGCACTCAAACACCCCAACTGGGAAATGGGTGCGAAGATTACCGTTGACAGCGCCACTATGATGAATAAGGGTCTCGAGCTCATCGAAGCCGTATGGCTCTTTGGTGTTGACCCGTCAATGATAGACATCGTTGTACACAGAGAGAGCATTATCCACTCACTGATTGAGTATAACGACAACTCCGTCATAGCTCAGCTTGGTGTACCCGATATGAGAATTCCTATCCAGTATGCTCTGACTTATCCCGAAAGATTTGAGAGTCCCGTAAGAAAGCTTAACCTCTGGGAATACAGCAATCTTACATTCTACAAGCCTGATTACGAGACTTTCAGAGCAATCAATATCTGCCGTGAGGCTATAACCAAAGGTGGCTTGTACCCCTGCGTAGCTAACGGTGCCAACGAAATGGCAAACTATCTTTTCCGTCAGGGTAAAATCGGCTTCCTTGATATAGCCGACTTAGTGGAAAAGGCAACAGAAAAGGCTCCCGCAATCCACAACTACACAATTGACGACGTACTTGAAGCCGACAGAATGGCAAGAGAGACCGTCAGCAATATGATTAACTAATCACCAAGAAAGGCAAACCCAAATGAATTTACTTCTTTCTCTTCCAAGCATCACATCTAAAATCATTCCCATACTTATCGCCGTACTCTTTTTCGGTGTGATAATCTTCATCCACGAGTTCGGTCACTTTATCTTCGCTAAGCTCTTTGGCGTCAAGGTCAACGAGTTTGCTATAGGTATGGGACCTACTATCTTCAAAAAGCAGGGCAAAGAGACCAAGTACGCCCTGAGACTTTTCCCCATAGGCGGTTTCGTATCTATGGAGGGTGAGGAAGAGGAGAGTGAAGACTCCAGAGCTTTCTGCAATCAGAAAACCTGGAAGCGTATGATTATCATCGCAGCGGGTGCAACCTTTAACCTTATCTTAGGCATAATCGTCTGCTTCTTCCTTGTGGGCAGTGAAGACTTAGCGGGTACCAACGAGATACTCAAGTTTTACGACACAGCCATCAGTAATCAGGAAGGCGGTCTGCAGGAAGGCGACAAAATCATCTCAATCGACGGCAAGAGAGTTTTCTCTGACTATGATATAACCTTCCTTATGCAGAGAAACTCAAGCGGTACCTATAGCTTTGTAGTTGAGAGAGACGGTGTAAAAACCGAGCTTCCTCAGGTGCATTTCGGCAGAAGAACAGGCGGTAACTTCTCATATGCAGAAGATTGCACAATTTCAGATCTGAGCTCAAAGATAAAAGGCTTCGGACTTAAAGACGGTGACAAGATTGTCGCTGTCAATGGCGAGGCAGTTGCTACAGGCGAAGAGCTTATAGCTGTTATCGGCAAGGATGAAGACTACACCTACGACTTCACAGTTGAGCGTCAGGGTGAGACCTTAGATTTCAGTGACGTAAAAATGGCAGTGGTAACTGTCTTTGACTTTGTTATTTTAGGTGAAGATAAAAACATCGCTAATGTAACCAAGTCAGCTTTCGGTTATGCTCTGTCCATGGGCAGAATGGTGTATCTTAGCCTTTTTGATCTCATCAGCGGTCAATACGGTATGAATGACATAGCTGGTCCTATCGGCACAATTTCTGTTATCACAGACATCGCCCAGGAGAGCATTGCAACCGTTGATTGGTCGAGACTTCTGATGATTATGGCGATGATTACCATCAACATCGGTCTTTTCAATCTTCTCCCTGTACCGGCACTTGATGGTGGACATCTCTTCTTTATGGTCTTCGAGCTGATTTTCAGAAAGAAGATACCTCAGAAATATGAGAGCTTCATCCACGCCGCGGGCTTGGTGATTTTACTTGGCTTTATGGCACTTATCTCGGCTAGCGATATATGGAAGCTCATTTCAGGCAGAGGATTTTATTAATTCGGAATGCGGAATTCGGAATTGCGTTAAAGGTATGATGAAATTTTAAGTTAATGCCCCGCAGGGCGAGCAAATTCTTTTGATTACTTTTCTTTTAAGAAAAGTAATGCCACGCGGCGAGCGACATAATAAAAGTACGCGACTGAAGTAGCTACGATATGGCGAGCAAGTGACCGCCAAGTAAATAAATACAATGACTGACAGTGTTAATGTTATCAGCACGAAAGCTAATAACAAGCTAATAACACCAAAAACCTAGAGTTTATAAGGGTTTAAGGCATTTTGTTATTAATGTTATCAATATTTTACAAACTTTAGTTTTTTTAAATTAAATTTTATATTTATAGAAAAGCTAATAACAAATAACAAATAACAATTATTAAAGTAATATCATTGAAAGATAGTTACTGCTCAGTCGATATGCTGTCTGTCGACAGCTCGATATATTGCCTGACGGCAATTCGATATGTTGCTTTGCAACTCGATATGCACCTTGCGGTGCGAGAACAAATGTGAGTAAGGAGAGAAAAATTATGATAAAAAGAAGAAACTCAAAAAAAGTTAAAGTCGGTAACATCTATATCGGTGGTGACAGTAAAATTTCTGTTCAGTCTATGCTTAATATCCCTGCTCACGACAGTGAGGGCAACGTTAAGCAGGCTCTGGAACTTCAGAATGCAGGCTGTGAAATCATCAGACTCGCTGTACCTGATATGGAAAGTGTTGCCACTGTAAGAGCTCTCAAAGAGGCTCTGACTATCCCCGTGGTAGCTGATATACACTTCGACTATAAGCTTGCTTTGGCTTCTCTCGAAGCAGGTGTAGACAAAATTCGCATCAATCCCGGTAACATCGGTAAGGATGAAAATGTAAAGGCTGTTGCCGAGGCTTGCAAGAGCAGAGGTGTACCCATCAGAATCGGTGTCAACTCAGGCTCAGTTGAAAAAGAAATCCTTGCTAAATTCGGCGGTCCCACACCTGAGGCTATGGCTGAAAGTGCTATGTACCACGTCAGACTTCTGGAGAAATATGACTTTGACGATATCGTTATTTCCATCAAATCATCAAATGTCACCAATATGATCAAGGCTTATGAGAGAGTTGCTGAGATGTGTGATTATCCGCTTCATCTCGGTGTCACTGAGGCGGGTACTCAGCGTATGGGTCTTATCAAGTCAAGTGTGGGTATCGGTTCACTGCTGACCCGCGGTATCGGTGACACTATAAGAGTTTCACTCACCGCTGACCCTGTTCAGGAGATTTATGCAGGCTTTGACATCCTTAAGTCAATCGGTCTTGATAATTCATCACCGAGACTTGTTTCTTGCCCCACTTGCGGAAGAACAAAAATTGACCTTATTGGTCTTGCAAATGAAGTCGAAGAGCGACTTCGCGGTGTAAAGAAAAACATCACTGTTGCTGTTATGGGCTGTGTGGTAAACGGCCCCGGTGAAGCAAGAGAAGCTGACATCGGTATTGCAGGCGGTGATAAATGCGGTCTGATCTTCAAAAAAGGTGAGATACTTCGTAAAGTCAGCGAAGAGAAAATAATTGACGAACTTATGAAAGAGATAGATTTGCTGTAAAAGCAGCTTAATATAGAGATTAGAGTTACGAGTATAACGTAAACGGAGAAATAATTTAAAATGAGTAACAGATTTACCGACCTTTTCGGCGGTTTTGAAAACGAAAAATTACAGGAAGCTTTTGCCGACTGTGAGATAAAAAATGTAAAAATATCTATGGAAAAAAAGAGCATTGTTATCGATGCTTTTTTCCCTTGTCTGGTGACTTTCAAATACATAGCCAAAGCTGAAGAGCTACTCAAGGAAAAGCTTATGGTCAATGAGGTTAAAATCGAAAGTCAGATGCCAGCTGAGTGCTTCAGTGAGGGCTATTACGGCTCGCTGGTCAGAGAGCTTAACCTGACACTTGCCGCTTCAACAGGCTTTTTTGAGGGCAGTAAGTGTACCTTTGACGGCAGGGTACTGTCTTGTGAGCTTATGCATGGCGGTAAGGATGTCTTAGACGGTATCGGTGCCCCCGAACGTATGTCGGCTATTATCAAAAAGCGCTTCTCAAGAGCTGTTGATGTTGTCTTTACGGGTAAAACCGAGATTAGCATTGACGATGAGCAGGTCACTCAGATGATTAAAACCTCAGAAGAAAACAACCTTCGTGCCAAGGGTATTGACCCTGAGACTGTCTATCAGGCTCCCAAGCCTAAAGAGCATAAAATCGTCGAGGGTATCCCTCTTTACCTTGACACAGCCAAGCCTATTTACGGCAACAAGATTACTAAAAATCCCAAGCCTCTGAGCGAAATCGCTATTGACGAGGGTAGCTGTGTGGTATGGGGTGATGTTTTCGGCTTTGAAAGCAGAGAGACAAGAGACGGAAGAAGTCTCATTATCACCTTTAACATCACCGACGGTACCTATGCTTATACCTGCAAAGTCTTTGAAAAGAAAGAAGACTGCGACATTATTGTCAAGAGAATCAAAGAGGGTGTAACCGTAATTCTTCGCGGTGACCTTCGTTTCGATAAATTCTCGGGCGAAAACGTCATTTCACCCAGAGCCATTTCAGTTGTTGATAAAGTCCCCAAGACCGATGATGCCGAAGAAAAACGAGTTGAACTTCATCTTCACACCAAAATGTCAATGATGGACGGTGTTACCGATGCCAAAAATCTTGTCAAGAGAGCTATCGAGTGGGGCCATAAAGCTATAGCTATTACTGACCACGGTGTTGTACAGGCTTACCCTGAGGCTGTCAAGGCATCAGGTGGAAAGATTAAGATTATCTACGGTATGGAAGGCTACTTTATGGATGACACTGAGATGTCATTCGAGGATTGGAAAAAGGCTAAGAATAAGTACTTCCATCAGATTATACTTGCCAGAAACTCAGTTGGTCTTAAGAATCTTTATGAGCTTATCACCAAGTCAAACCTGCAGTATTTTCATCGTAGACCAATTATCCCTAAGTCAGAGCTTATCAAGCACCGCGAGGGTCTTATTATAGGCTCAGCCTGCGAAGCGGGTGAGCTTTACAGAGCGATTGTCGAGGGTAAGAGTAACGAAGAGATACTTAAAATCGCATCATTCTATGATTATCTTGAGATTCAGCCCTGCGGTAACAATGAATATATGATAAGAAGTGACAAGTTTCCGGATATCAAGTCGGTTGAAGATATCCAGAACCTTAACCGCAAGGTTATACACATTGCCGATGCTGTGGGCAAGCCTGTTGTAGCAACCTGCGACGTACACTTTCTTGACCCGGGCGATGCCAAATACAGAGCTATCCTTATGGCGGGTCAGGGCTTCCCAGATGCCGATCAGCAGGCACCTCTTTACTTCAGAACTACTGACGAAATGCTCGCTGAGTTCTCATATTTAGGCGAAGAGACTGCCAAGGAAATTGTCATCACTAACCCAAATAAAATTGCCGATATGATTGAAAAGCTCATACCCATTCCTCAGGGCAACTTCCCGCCATCTCTTGCAGGTGCTGACGAAGAGCTCACTCGTCTTTGCTGGGACAAGGCCAAGGCACTTTACGGTGACCCTGTACCCGAATATGTTGCCCACAGACTGGAAAAAGAGCTTACATCTATTATCAAACACGGCTTCGGCGTACTTTATATGATCGCTCAGAAGCTTGTTCATAACTCGGAACAGCATGGCTATCTTGTTGGTTCACGAGGTTCAGTTGGCTCATCTTATGTTGCCAATGCTTCGGGTATCTCCGAGGTTAACCCTCTTGCTCCTCACTACCGCTGTCCCAAGTGCCGTTACAATCAGTTCTTCCTCAAAGGTGAGGTAGGCTCAGGCTATGACCTTCCGCCAAAAGATTGCCCTGAGTGTGGCACTCCAATGGCTCGTGACGGCCACGATATTCCCTTTGAAACCTTCCTTGGCTTCAAGGGTGACAAGAGCCCTGATATCGACCTTAACTTCTCGGGTGAATATCAGTCGAGAGCTCACAGATACACCGAGACGCTCTTCGGTGACGGCCACGTTTTCAAGGCGGGTACCATCGCCAGTGTTGCCGACAAAACAGCTTACGGCTATGTTAAAAAGTACCTTGCCGAGAGAGGTCAGGTTGTCTCTAAAGCCGAAGAAGACCGTCTCACAAGAGGTTGTACAGGCGTCAAGCGTACTACGGGTCAGCATCCGGGCGGTATGGTTGTTGTGCCCGACGCCTTTGATTATTCAGACTTTACTCCCATTCAGCATCCTGCTGACGATAGCAAGAGCGACACCAAGACCACCCACTTCGACTTCCACGCTCTTCACGATACTATCCTCAAGCTCGATAACCTGGGCCATGATGTGCCCTCACTTTACAAGCATCTTGAGGACCTGACGGGTATACCTGCTATGGATACTGACATATGTGACCCGAAAGTTTACGAGCTCGTTGCAAGTACAGAGCCCCTTGGCGTCACCCCCGAAGACATTGACTGTCCTCTTGGTACACTGTCAATCCCCGAAATGGGTACACCTTTCGTTATACAGATGCTCCTTGATACAAAGCCCAAGAATTTCTCTGACCTTCTGCAGGTTTCGGGTCTTTCTCACGGTACCGACGTATGGCTGGGCAATGCTAAAGACCTTATCGCCGACGGTATCTGTACCATCTCTGAGGTTATCGGTACCCGAGATAATATCATGGTTTATCTTATGCATAAGGGCGTTGAACCCTCAGTTGCATTCAAGATTATGGAAATCGTACGTAAGGGTAATGCTACTAAGCTTCTGACTCAGGAGCATATCGACACAATGAAAGAAAACGGTGTTGAGCAGTGGTACATCGACTCTTGTATGAAAATTAAATATATGTTCCCGAAAGCTCACGCAGCTGCTTACGTAAGTGCGGCTCTGAGACTCGGTTGGTATAAGATATACTACCCACTTGAATACTATGCTGCATTTATGACAGTACGAGGTGACGATATTGATGCTGCCACTGTGCTCAAAGGAAGACAAGCTGTTAAGGATTTAATGGCTGATATCAAACGCCGTGGTAAAGAAGCTCTGCCTAAAGAGCAGAATATGTACCCCTCACTTCAGGTTGTAAATGAGATGATGGCGAGAGGTGTAGAGTTCCTGCCCATCGATATCTATAAGTCCGATGCTACTGTTTACAAAATCGAAGACGGCAAGATCCGTATGCCTTTCGGTGCGCTCAGCGGCGTCGGTGAAAATGCTGCGATTTCCCTTGCAAAAGCAAGAGAGGGTGTCGATGAATTCGTTTCAATAGACGACTTTGCTCAGAGAGCAGGTGCAGGCTCATCACTTGTTGAGCTCCTCAAGCAGGTAGGTGCTTTCGGCAGTTTACCTGAGACAAGACAGATAAGTCTGTTTGATATGTAATGTGTCGCTTAGCGACATCGATATAAATTCCTGACGGAATTTTCGATATGTGCTTCGCACTCGATATGCCTGACGGCTCGATATGCACTGCGGTGCGAGAAGGAATTTATATTATATCGAGTTTTATGAAATAAAACATATCGAATTTGCCAAGCAAATATATCGAGTTGCCGAAGGCAACATATCGACTGAACAAAAAATTAATATAAGGAGAATATTTATGTCAAAGATATTTGCACACAGAGGATTCAGCGGCAAGTACCCTGAAAATACAATGCTTGCTTTCGAGAAAGCAGTAGAAATCGGTGTAGACGGCATCGAACTTGATGTACACCTTACAAAAGACAACGAGCTTGTTATCATCCACGACGAAGATGTAAAGCGTACCACCAATGGTGAGGGTCTCGTAAAAGATATGACTCTCGAAGAGCTCAGAAAGCTTGACGCATCAGCTACATTTGTGGGTCAGTACGGCATTAACCCCATACCCACTCTCAGAGAGTATTTCGAGCTGGTAAAAGATACAAACATCATCACTAATATCGAGCTTAAAACAAGCGTGTACGAGTATCACACAATCGAAAAGAGAACTATCGATATGATCAGAGAGTTCGGTCTTGAAGATAAGATCATCTTCTCATCATTCAATCACTTCACCGTTAAACGCTGTGAAGAGATTGCTCCCGAAATCAAGAGAGGTTTCCTTACAGGCGACTGGCTTGTTGACTTCGGTAAGTACACCGCTGAGAGAAATGTTCAGTGCTGTCACCCCTGGCATATCAGCCTTAGTCAGGAGGTTGTTGACGAGATGCACGCTGCAGGCTGTGAGATCAACACCTGGACAGTCAACGAATATGCTGACATCGAGAGACTCAGCGCTATGGGTGTTGATTGCCTCATCGGTAACTTCCCCGACAGAATGATAGAAAAGCTCAGATAACAAAAATGCAGGTCATTACCGTTTTGTAGTGACCTGCTTAGCTTTTGTGTTTAAGAGAATGATACTTCTTAAAAAGGCGGGTAGGATTTACTCTACACCGCCTTATTTTGTCGCAATTCCGAATTCCGAATTCATAATTCCGAATTTATCTTGTGCCGCCGCCACTGCGACCGCCTCTGCTTCCACCGCCGAAGCCGCCGCCACCGCCACGATATGAGCTGCCTCTGTAGGAGGTTGTGCGATAATATCCTGAATGGTAAGAGCCACTTCGGTAATTTTCTTCGCCGTGTTTTATGCTTTTAGCCATAATTTTTGCGGTTTGCTCGGCGTAAACAAGATTTTTGCAATAGTCGGAGATGTTGTATTGAGCCGTGGGATAAACTTTGCCGAGTTCCGTTTTAACCTTGTCGGTGTTTTTGAAAATCACAGAGTATCTGATTAAATTCTCCCAACCATCGTAATCGAATACATTAACTGAGTTGTGTGAAGAGTACTGAGAAAGATATTCCTTATAACCGAGGATTTTTCTGAGTTCTTCCTTGCCTTGCTTTCTGTAGACAAGAGCACCACTGAAAAATTCGCTTGAGCGCTTAAGTTCAGCATTATCGATTTGCTTGGCAGGCTCAAAGGTGTATTCTTTCATAACCTTGCCTATGGTGTAGAAATAGTCCACTGACTTGACCTTAATCTCATATGGGTCAAGAATTTTGTCATCTTTAGCTGCGGCAGTGAGGAACTTGAAAAACAGCTTCTGAAGTTCGGTCGGATCGCTGTCTTCGGATAGGGGATTGACTCTGAAGTTGACGTTGCCCTTTTTGACGGGTACGGGATTAGCGGGGTCATAGGGTATTGGTGTAATCGCACCGATGTTTATCATATCAAGAATAATCAGCGTCAGCAGTTCTTTGGTTTCACACTGACTGAAATCTTTGAGGATAAGATATGAACCTGCGATTCCGAAAGTCGGTTCATTTTTGTTTAATTCAGGTTTTTTTGTCAGATGTCTGAGATAAAGCTTATAACCTATACGGACCCCAAAGTATATAGCTACGGGCAGACCTACACCAATAAGCAACGCCACCAGTAATAATCCGAGCTCGTTATCAGGGGTCAAAGTGAATATCTCTTTCATAATTTCCCAGAAACTGTCCTCGACATATTTGTTGTAATATTTGTCATCAGATTTCTCAGCACTGCCGTATTTAGAATTGACGGGATTGATGAGACCTTTTTCAAAAACAAAGCTGAAAGCCATAAAGTCAACATTAGTCATAGGATAATCTGTCTTTGTGACAAAGGCTCCGTCTTCAAACTCGCCGTAATATTCGTAGAGGTTTCTGCGTACGGTGCAGTTGCCCTCGCTTGAAAATTCACCGTCGGTGAAAATGCCTGCATCAGTGAGCTTTTTGCCGTTGGCAAGTGAAATCTTAACGGTAGCATATGTCGGTCTCGTGCTGACATTATCACTGAAAAGGCAGAAGTATGTAGCGTCGGCATCCTTGTATGCCGTAACAAGATTGTCAATTTTAAAGTAGACATAATAGGTTTTTGTCCCGTACTCGGTGATGCCCCAACAAAGCTCGTAGCCGTCGCTGTACTCGAGAATACCGCATTTGCCTGCCTTTTCCATAAAGCTCAGAGATGTATCCCAATCATTGACGGTCTCGTATGTTTTGTCCTCATCCCAGACAACCAAGTTGCTGATTTCGTATCTGCCCTCGTCGGGGAAGAAATAATAAACCTCAGTATCCTGACTGAAATTACACTGCCATGTCTGATAAAACTCAGCTGAGCCGTCATCGTTTATGATTATATCGGTATCGATATTTATCACCTGATTTTTTGCCGAAGCGGTAAAACTGAAAAGTGTAATTGAAATCAGGACAGAAAATAAAATAAGTATCTTTTTCATAAAAACACACCTTTCGGGTTTGATTTGACACAACATAATAATAACATTTTCATTTTAAAAAAGCAATATTTTGTCGATGCAGATACTGAGATATTTTTCTTGCAATTCTGATGGATTTGATATATAATTATAAGTTAGATGTATAATAAATTTCAGGAGATAACCTATGAGCGAAAAAGTAATAGTTGTCGGTGCAGGTGCGGCAGGTCTTATGGCAGCAGGCACCGCCGGCGAAAGAGGCTTCGATGTCCTCTTGATTGAAAGAAATGACAAGGTTGCAAGAAAGGTTATGATTACTGGCAAAGGCCGCTGTAATGTCACCAACAACTGCAATCTCATCAACGACCTTATTGCTAATGTGCCCACCAACGGCAGATTTTTATATGGTGCATTTTCAAAGTTTATGCCCTCGGATACTATCGAGTTTTTCGAGGATATGGGTGTTTCTCTCAAGGTTGAGCGAGGCAACAGAGTTTTTCCCGTGTCAGATAAAGCTGTGGAGATTGTCGATGCCCTCAACAGTTTCTCTCAGGATGCAGGCGTAAAGCGCATCAAGGGCAGAGTTACAGAGCTTATTATAGATGACGGCAGGGTACGCGGGGTAAAAACCGACGACGGTCAGGAATATGCCGCCGATAAAGTTATCATCGCAACGGGCGGTAAATCATATCCCCTCACAGGCTCAACAGGTGACGGATACGACCTTGCAAAGCAGGCAGGTCATACTATAGTTGACCTTAAGCCGTCTCTTGTACCCCTTAACTGTCACGAGGGCTTCTGTATGGATTTACAGGGTCTCTCACTGCGTAATGTAGAAATCACAGTTATGGATATGGACAGCTACAAAGAGGTTTATAAAGACTTTGGTGAAATGCTCTTTACCCACTTCGGTGTATCGGGCCCACTGATACTCTCAGCAAGTGCCCATATGAAAGATATGAGAGAGCGCAAGTATGAAATCCACATCGACCTGAAGCCGGCTCTTAGCTACGAACAGCTCGACAAGAGAATACAGAGAGATTTCCTCGAGAATGCCAATAAAAACTTCATCAATGCTCTTGATGCACTTCTTCCCAAAAAGATTGTGCCTATTATCGTTAAACTGACGGGCATCAAACCCTCAACCAAGGTCAATCAGGTTACCAAAGAAATGAGAGCTAAGCTCGTCAATATCTTAAAAGACCTTAAGGTGACAGTTATGTCATTCAGACCTATCGAAGAAGCTATCATCACCTCAGGCGGTGTCAGCATTAAAGAGATTGACCCAAAGAGCATGCAGTCAAAACTTGTGGAGGGCCTGTATTTTGCAGGTGAGGTTTTGGATGTTGACGCTTATACGGGTGGCTTTAATCTGCAGATCGCTTTCTCGACAGGCGTGTGTGCGGCGAATAGCCTTTAAGAGAATTCGGAATGCGGAATTCGGAATTCCGAATTGCGGGATAATTTGATAAATCTTAAATTTTCTTCCCGCAGAGAAAGGCTTAATTTTAACTGTATGGGCGAGCAGTGCTTGTTTGCTGGACAAATTAAAACATATAAAACTTTTGTATATTTTTATAAAATAAAAAATAAATTTAACGAAAGGAGATTCGGCGGATTGAGAGTCGTTTTCGGAAAGAGCTTAAACGCAATTCCGAATTCCGCATTCCGAATTCCGAATTTACACTATGAGTATAATCAACGTTGCTATTGACGGACCTGCAGGTGCAGGCAAAAGTACAATTTCAAGAGCTGCTGCAAAAGAACTTGGTTACATCTATATTGATACAGGTGCCCTTTACAGAACAGTTGGTCTCAATGCTATGAGAAAAGGCGCTGACATAAATGATCCTCAGGCAGTTGTCGGTACCATCACAGATGACCTTAAGGTAGAGCTTCGCTTTATCGACGGTGAACAGAGAATGTTCCTGGGTGGCGAAGACGTGTCAGATAAAATCAGAACTCCCGAGGCTTCATCAGCAGCATCAAAGGTTTCCGCAGTGCCCGAGGTCAGAAAGTACCTCTTTGACTTGCAGAAAGATCTTGCAAAAAACAATAACTGCATTATGGACGGCAGAGACATCGGTACAGTTGTACTTCCCGATGCAAAGGTAAAAATTTTCCTTACGGCTTCACCTGAAGCAAGAGCACAGAGACGTTACAAAGAGCTCGTGGAAAAAGGTATGGATGTTAAGTACGATGACGTTTTAGCTGATATGATAAAGCGTGACTACGATGACTCTCACAGAGCAATTGCTCCTTTAAAGCAGGCTGACGACGCAGTTTTAGCAGACACAAGCGACTGCACACTCGAAGAGTCAATCGAACTCATAATTAAGATAATCAAGGACAACATATAAGTATATCTTATATTGGAGTCGATAATTTTGCATTTTGATTACACCAAAAAGGATGACAGAGCCTTTTACAATATAGCTTTACCGCTTATAAGAACTTATATGAAATCACGTTTCAGAGTTAATTGCTTCGGCAGTGAAAACATCCCGACAGAGAGGCAAAGGCTCATAATAGCCTGCAACCATATTTCTTTTTCGGACCCTGCCGTGATTATCAGTTACTTCCCTTATCCGATACATTTCATCGCTAAAAGTGAGCTGTTTGAAAAGTGGCCTATGGCATTTCTGGTGACTAATCTCAATGCCTTTCCCGTCAGACGTGGTATGAGTGACCGCAGTGCCGTAAAATATGCCTGCGACATTCTCAATGACGATAAAATTCTCGGTATTTTCCCCGAGGGCAGACGAGTGCGCTCTGCTGTGCCCGACAAAGGCAAAAAGGGAGTGGCTTTTATTTCGAGACGTACAGGAGCAGATGTACTGCCGGTAAGTCTTTACATTGACCCTCTGGAAGATGTTATCAGACCGAAGCTGACTATCCGTTTCGGCAGTATACTGAAAAACAGTGAGCTGTTTAAAGAGGGCAAAGACCTTGACAGTGCCGCAGAAAATATAATGAATGAAATAGAAAAACTATGGGAGTTGGGACACAGTGGAAATCAGAGTAGCTGAAACTGCAGGTTTCTGTTTCGGTGTAAACAGAGCAGTGAGTATCCTTTATAATATGATAGATGAGGGTAAAAAGGTCTGCACCCTCGGGCCGATTATCCATAACCCTCAGGTTATTGAAGATATGCAGTCCAAAGGTGTGCGCATCATTTCTGATGTCAGCGAAGTGCCCGATGGTTATGAGGTGGTTATCCGTGCTCACGGTGTGACAAAACAGACCGTTGATGCTCTCGAGTCCTCAGGGGTAAAATTTACCGATGCTACCTGTCCATATGTGCTGAAAATTCACAGAATTATCAAAGAACAGACAAGTGAAAGTGATATAGTTTTAATCGCCGGTGACGGTGAGCACCCTGAGGTCAGAGGCTTTTCAAGTCACTGCAAGGGTGAGTACTATACCTTTAAAAACGAAGATGAGCTGATGAAGATACTGAATGATAATTCCGATTTCGCAAATAAACAAGTTTATCTTTTAGCTCAGACAACTTTTTCCGTAAAAGAATGGAAAAAATGCTTAAAAATTATTCAAAAACTATGTACAAATCCAATTTATTTTGATACAATATGTAGAGCTACCCAAGAAAGACAGGATGAAGCAGGTGCTTTGTCACAATGGGCAGATGTTATGCTGGTCATCGGCGGTAACTTCAGTTCCAACACTGTCAAACTCAAGAATGTCTGCGAGGAGAATACGCGGACATATCTTATCGAAAGGGTAGAAGACTTACAGCCCATAAATTTTGACGGCTGTGAAAAAATTGGTATAACAGCAGGTGCATCGACACCTGCACGAATTATAAAGGAGGTTAAAGTTATTATGACAGAGAACTTTAACGAAATGCAAGCAAATAAATCGAAGGAGACACAGGATCAGGAGCTTTTCTTAGCTGCAGTAGACAGCATGGATAATACAAGCACAAGTCAGAATGTTGTTGGCGTTGTTGTAAGTATCGCGCCTAACGAGATTCAGGTTGATATCGGCAGAAAGTATGCCGGCTTCATTCCCAGAGACGAATACAGTAACGACCCCACAGCTGACCCCATGCAGGAACTCAAGGTCGGCGACAAGCTTAACCTTACCATCATGTCAACAAACGACAATGAAGGCACAATGAAGCTTTCAAAGCG
>JAZTWC010000023.1:0-19776 GCA_045635665.1 Acutalibacteraceae bacterium | reverse complement strand
ATTTAGATTTGTTGGTCCATAGGAAAATTCCACCCATAACAACTAAGAATACAACTACCACAGCGATAGTTATGAGCATGGTTGAGTTTATTTTTGGTACGCTTACCTGAGGTTGAGGAGTGGTTACAACGTTACTGTCATTAGCGCCGAAAACTTTTTCAGCTGAGTCAACAACTATAACCATAGGAATACCTGTCTTGTCAGTAAACTCCTGAAGAGCGCTGTTTACAACTTCAGCTGTCAAATCCATAGTTGTCATATTGACAAACTTCGGGTCAGCAAGATTACTGCGGTCGCTTTCAAAATTGAAAGAAGAAGAGAAACCTAGATTTTCAATATGCTGTGTCATTTCCTTGATAACCTCTGCAAGGTCAGTGTCGAGGGAATATCCGAAGTACTCATCTATATGCTGATAAAGTGCGTCACCATACTCGGTGTACTCGCCGAACATTTCGTTGATGCTGTAATCGACATTGTCGCCCACCCAGGCGATAGTATAGTAACCGTCACAAGCTTCGTTTGTGAGCATTACAAGCAGAATATTATCTTCAACTGCACTTGTGTTGCCGAAGTATTTCTGATATTTTTCGTTAGCATAATCCTGCATAGTACCTTCGTCATATACGATGCCGTTAATTGCTTCGTCGCCCCAGGTGATTGTAACACCCTCGTTGGGAGCGAGTAGCCAGAATGCACCGAAAAGGAAAAATAAAGCTACAACAATAACAGTGAAACAGCCGCCGAAACCTCCGCCAACATAAACACGGCGTCTTGGTCCCCAGAAAAACGGGCCGTGATGGTGATGATGAGGTCCGTGATGATGAGGGGGTGGGGGAGCATGATGATGACCTCCTCCAAAACCACCGCTTGGTCTGCCACCGAATGAGCCACCGCCAAAGCCTCCTCCGCCTGAGAAGCCACCGCGTGAGCCACCTCCAAAACTACCGCCGCCGAAGCCACCGCCACCGCGTGAGCCTCCGCCGCCACCTGGTCCTGCCATAAAATCAACATCCTTTCTATAATTGTTTTCTTCATTTTTATTTTATCATTTCCGATGTTCTATGTCAATAAAAAAATCCCCTACGCAGTCTTGCGACCGAATAGGGGAAAATCTCATTTGATTCTGACTTCTCTTATGCCTTGAAGAATGTGGTTTTTACATTCCATAGCTTTCACCTTGTCTGTGGCGGGTACGCCCTCAAGAGGATAAGCTATGCCAAGGTCTCTGTATTTATTCACTCCCATAGTGTGGTAGGGCAGTACATCAAGATAGCGAAGATGCTGAAGTTTGCCGATAAATCTGCCGAGGTTCAGCAGGTCTTCCTTTTCGTCAGTGATACCCTCGACGACCACATGGCGAATGCAGATATCAACATTCATTTTGTCGATAAACTCTGCAAAAGCGAGAACATTTTCGTTGCTAAGCCCGGTCAGTTCCTTGTGTTTAGCATCGTCGATGTGCTTGATGTCAAGCATCACAAGATCTGTGACTTCCATAAGGTTGGCAATTTTACTTTCGCTTTTCTCGGTATAGGTGATACCTGAGGTGTCAAGGCAGGTGTGTACGCCTCTTTCCTTAGCTTTGCTGAAAAGCTCAATGAGAAAGTCGGTCTGTAACAAAGGCTCACCACCGGTGACTGTAATGCCGCCGTGTTTATAAAAAGCCTGATTTTTAAGATACAGCGCTATGAGCTCGTCAGAGGTCATTGCTGTACCCTGCCGTAATTCCCAAGTGTCGGGATTGTGGCAGTATTTGCACCTTAAGGGGCAGCCCTGCATAAAGACTACAAATCTTATACCCGGGCCGTCAACAGTGCCGAAACTTTCTGTGGAGTGAATATAACCTGTCATAATTTAGATTTCGCTATGGAAAGTACGTGAGATAACTTCGTCCTGCTGTTCTTTTGTGAGCTTGATGAAGTTAACAGCGTAACCGCTTACTCTTACTGTGAGCTGAGGATATCTTTCGGGATGAGCCTGAGCGTCGAGAAGAGTTTCCTTAGTGAAAACATTTATATTGAGATGATGTCCGCCTTTCTGAACATAACCGTCTAAAAGGGAAACGAGATTGTCAATCTGACTCTGTGTTGCTGCCATAATTATGGACCTCCTGTTAAATTTGTTTTATTCCTCAGAATTATTCTGCATCGAGACCTTCGAAAAGGGTAGGATTGGTGCAAGCACCGCCGATACAGTCAACATCGATGTCGCCTGAGAAAATTCTGTCGTCCTTACCGAGTGCACCGGGAATGATTGAGAAGGTATTTGAGATACCGTCCTGAGCATCGATGAAGGGAAGTTTTGAAACTGATGAGAGTGATGCGACAGCACCGTGTGTATCTCTTCTGTGCATGGGGTTAGCACCGGGAGCAAAAGCCTCACCGTACTTTCTGCCGTCAGGTGTTGAACCTGTAGCCTTACCGTAAACAACGTTTGATGTGATGGTAAGAATTGAAGTTGTGGGGATACTGTTTCTGTAAGTGTGGTTCTTTCTTACGTGCTCCATGAAGAGGTGTACGATATCGTGAGCGATTTCGTCAACTCTGTCATCGTCATTGCCGAATTTGGGGAAGTCGCCTTCTACTTCATAGTCTACTGCAAGACCGCTTTCATCTCTGATAACCTTAACCTTAGCATACTTGATAGCTGAAAGTGAGTCAGCTACAACGCTGAGACCTGCGATACCGGTTGCAAACCAACGAGTAACGCTCTTGTCATGAAGAGCCATCTGGATTCTTTCATAGCAGTACTTGTCGTGCATGTAGTGGATAACGTTAAGAGTGTTAACGTAAACTTCTGCGAGCCAACGCATCATTGCGTCATATTTTCTCATAACTTCATCGTAGTCGAGGTACTCTGAAGTGATAGGTGTGAATTCAGGACCAACCTGCTTCTTTGTAACTTCGTCAACACCACCGTTGATAGCGTAAAGAAGGCACTTAGCAAGGTTAGCTCTTGCGCCGAAGAACTGCATTTCCTTACCGAGTCTCATTGATGATACACAGCAAGCGATAGCATAGTCATCACCGTGTGTAAATCTCATAAGATCGTCGTTTTCATACTGGATTGATGAAGTTTCAATTGACATCTTAGCACAGTAGCGCTTGAAGTTATCGGGAAGCTTCACTGACCAGAGAACTGTGAGGTTGGGCTCGGGTGCAGGACCGAGGTTGTGGAGAGTGTGAAGATAACGGTATGACATCTTTGTTACAAGGTGTCTGCCGTCGATAGCTACACCACCGATTGATTCAGTTACCCACTGGGGGTCGCCTGAGAAGAGTGCGTTATATTCGGGTGTACGAGCGAACTTAACAAGACGAAGCTTCATGATGAAATGGTCAACCATTTCCTGAATTTCTTTTTCTGTGAAGAGACCCTTCTTGATATCACGCTCTGCATAGATGTCAAGGAATGTTGATGTACGGCCGAGTGACATAGCAGCACCGTTCTGCTCTTTAACAGCAGCAAGGTAACCGAAGTAGAGCCACTGGATAGCTTCCTTTGTGTTTCTTGCGGGCATTGAGATATCGTAACCGTAACTTGCAGCCATCTTCTTGAGTTCTTCAAGAGCGCGGATCTGCTCTGAGAGTTCTTCTCTGTCACGGATAACAGCTGAGTACATAGCTGAACGTGTTCTTGCCTTCTGTTCTGCCTTGTCTTCGATAAGTCTGTCTACACCGTAAAGAGCAACTCTACGATAATCACCGATGATACGGCCACGGCCGTAAGCATCAGGAAGACCTGTGATGATGTGGCTTGAACGGCAAGCTCACATTTCGGGTGTGTAAGCGTCAAATACACCTGCGTTGTGAGTCTTTCTGTGAATTGTGAAGAACTCGCTGATTTCGGGATCTACCTTGTAGCCGTTATCTGCGCAAGCCTTCTCTGCCATACGGATACCACCGTAGGGCTGAAGTGAACGCTTGAAAGGCTTATCTGTCTGGAAGCCTACAATCTTTTCTTTATCTTTATTGAGGTAACCGGGGCCGTGTGATGTGATGGTTGAAATGATATGTGTATCCATATCAAGTACGCCGCCCTTTTCGCGTTCCTGCTTGGTTAAATCCATAACCTGATCCCAGAGTTCAAGTGTATCCTCAGTGGGATCCTCGAGGAATGATTCGTCACCATCATAGGGTGTGAAGTTGTGTCTGATAAAGCTTCTTAAGTTGATTTCGTTGACCCAGGTTCCGTGTTCGAAACCTTCCCAACCTTCGTAAATTCTCTTGCTCATAATTTAGTCTCCTGATATTTAATTTTTCACGAATTCATTATACTACAAAGTTACTGATTTTTAAATGGAAATTTTTAATTTTTTTTATTTTTGTTAAGCTGTATAAAAAAATGCCGAAATTTAGTGTTTTTATCTATAAGTTTACGAAATTGCAGGGAAAATAATGCAATGATAAGCGGCTTTTGAAATCATTTTTTTTCTTTTTTATAAAAGACAATATCAGCGGTAAGTTTTTCACTGATTTTTATAAGAAAATCTGATGCGGGCAAAAGTATAAAAGTTGACATCACATTAAAAATTATGTGGAAAAGCGATACTCTCATACTGTCATTTTTTGCAAAGTTGAGAATCTGAGAAAAGGGCACAAATTCCATAAGCAGCAGGAATATACCCGTACCGATAAGGTTAAAAAGAAGATGTATGATTCCCACCTGTTTTGCAGTTTTACTCGCGCCGAGAGAGGAGATAATCACGGGAATAACAGCGCCGATATTTTGCCCGAGAATAATATAAAGAGCTGTCTGCAAGGGGATAATGCCCTGCATTGAAAGTGCCTGCAGAATACCCACGGTTGCCGATGAACTCTGCATAATTGCCGTCATTATAAATCCCGTCAGTACACCTTGTATTTTGCCCTGAGTTCCGGAGATAAATGAGAGGAAAATATTGTTGTCTTTCAGCGATTCAAAGGCTCCTGCCATAGTATTAAGACCGATGAAAAGCAGACCGAAACCTATCATTATCATTCCGAAAGACTGCATCTTATACTTTTTGGAAAACATCTTAAGAAGAGTGCCGATAAACACGGCAACAGGTGCAATATCCGAGAAATTAAAGGCAATAATCAGACTTGTTACGGTGGTGCCGATATTGGCTCCCATAACAATTCCCACAGCTCCCGACAGCGACAGTATACCCGCACTCACGAAAGAAACGGCAGTTACCGTTGTGGCGCAGGAGCTCTGAATTATACCCGTAACGGCAAAACCCGTAAGTACACCTGATACTTTGTTTTTTGTCAGAGCCGAGAGGGTACCCTTTAACTTGTCGCCGAAGGCCTCAGTGGTGCTTTCGCTCATAAGAGTCATACCGAAAAGAAACAGACCGATACCGCAAAGAAGATTGATTACACTATACATATTAAAACCCCGCAAGAAAATATAATAATTAATATTCCTAAGGCTATTGAAATATTTCACGGGATAAAGTATAATAAAATAGAAGAAATATGAATTTTATCAGGGAGGTAAAATATGATTTTAAATGTAATTCCCAGACTCAATAAGGTCGACTTCATAAGCGGAGAAAGATTTATCGATCTTAGCGATATCAAGTATACACTCAATGAAAAATACGGTGATGAAGAGTATGGCATCGTAATAAATGATGAGGGCATCGAGGTTATCTCAAAGGGCGAAAAAGGCAAGTTTTACGCTATGAAAACCCTTGACCAGCTGAAAAATATGGGCAAGGTACCTTACTGCACCATCAAAGATGCTCCCGAGTTCGGTTACAGAGGATTTATGATAGACTCTGCAAGACATATGCAGACTATTGACGAAATCAAAACATACATCGAAGCCGCTGCAAGATATAAGTTCAACATTTTCCATTGGCATCTCTGCGATGACCAGGGCTGGAGAATCGAAAGCGAGAAGTACCCTCTTCTCAACGAAAAAGGCTCATGGCGTGACTGTCATGGTTTCGGCTCACCCAATATGGAAAAGTACGGCGGTTACTACACCAAAGACGAAATCAGAGATATTGTAAAATTCTGTGAAGAGAGATTTATTGAGGTTGTGCCCGAAATTGATATGCCCGGCCACGTTACAGCTATTGTTTCATCGTACCCCGAGCTCTCATGCAGAGGTGTGCAGATTCCACTTGAGACAGTTGGCGGTATTTTTAAGAATATCCTTTGCGCAGGTAAGGAAGAAGTATTCGATTTCTGCTTCGGTATCCTCGACGAGGTTGCTGAGCTTTTCCCTTGCAAGTATATACATATCGGCGGTGACGAGGCTCCTAAGGCACGTTGGTGCAACTGCGAAAAATGTCAGCAGAGAATCAAAGACGAGCATCTGAGCAGCGTTGAAGAGCTTCAGGGCTACTTTGCTAACAGAATCATAGCATATCTCAAAGCTAAGGGTAAGGAAGTTCTTGCCTGGAATGAGAGCCTTAACTCAGGCATACTTGACGATGACTGCATTATCTGCGACTGGATGGACAGAGCTCACAAGAGTGAAGAGTATGCTAATGAGGGCGGTAAAATCATCATCGAAGACTTCTATCACTACTATCTCGACTACCCCTACGGTATGACACCGCTTAAGAAGACTTATACATATGAGCCTTATCTAAAGAAACTTAATAAGAGAGGCAAAGAGGGTGTCCTCGGTGTTGAGACGCCTATCTGGACAGAGTATGTTGAAGACTTTGACAGACTTTGTTATATGTGCTTCCCGAGAATGATTGCCGTTGCTGAAAGAGGTTGGGTAAATCCTGGAAATGCGAATTATGCTGATTTTAAAATCAGACTCAGAAACGACATTCCCTACCTCAAGGAAATCGGTATAAAGCCTGCGGATGAGAGCGAGTGGGATCCTCCTTTAAAGGTAAGACTTGATAAGACATTAGGTCATCTTAAGAAGAGTCTTTCACCTGCGTCAATCAGAGCGACACTGTTCCCGAATAAAGACGAGGACTGATTGAATTCGGAATTCGGAATTCGGAATTCGGAATGCGGAATTCGGAATTGCGCGACAAAGTTGGATTAAAGTGAAAAACTTTCTTCCCACGCTAACAGAAATAATTACAGCAGACTACTTTTTACGGTAGTCTGCTGTTTTGCTGTTATTTGATTTTACGGCAACTTCTTACCGCACTAGTTGCAATATAGTCACCTTCGACTCTTATGCCGCAAAGTCTATTCTCACACTACCGATACCGCCATCGATATCTACTTTGTTTTCACCGACTCCCATTTTGCCTGAGAGTGTCTCCGAGCCGACTCTGATGGGCCCGATACCTGCCTCACCTTTGAGAGTATAAATATTCTGACCACCGAGAAGGCTGAGCTTTAAGTCTCCGATGCCGGCTTCGATTTCGCTGTCACCCGAAAGCTTAGCCGTGATATCAGACTTGCCGATACCAACAGTATAGTCAAGGTTGCCTAAAAGACCGCCCTTAACTGTGATGTTGCCGATACCACCGTCGATTTCGGCTTTTGATGAAACCTTTATGTAATCGATATCTGTTGAGCCGATGCCTAAATCAAGGTCGAGTCTGTTGCAGATAAGGTCTTCTATATAAATACTGCCGAGACCTGAAGAAATACTGATCTTATCCAAGGTTTTGTTTTTAGGTACAGTGATAATAACTCTGCGGCTGTCACCGAAGTCAAGAAGCTGTGTTGCATCATCTTCAATATAGAGAATACCGTTTTTGCTTCTGATGCCGAAGCCGTCACTGTAACAGATTGAAAATTTGTCGCCCTTTTTTATTGCGAGGGATGATACTGCGAGATCAAGTGAAATATTGCTGATGTTATTTTCTACACTATATACAGAGAGCTCTTCGTTTGCCTGAGCTTCTTTGATTTCGTTTCTGATTGCATTTATACCGCTGATTGTAATCACCAGAGTTGCAGCAGAGCCGACAATCGATACCACAAGACCGATAGCTATAGCATCGGCTATGATTTTGATAAGCTTCTGAATTGATGTCATTTAATATCAACTCCTCCGAAAAGACATAAACCGCTGACATAAATTGTGGGTGTTGTGATAACGGTGTTGTTTCTTCTCTTGTCGTTTACACCGCCGAAGATTGCTGTTGATTTCATTTCAACATTTACTGTGGGTGGTACAAGAATCTCGATACCGCCGAAGGTTGCATTGGCGTTGATGATAACATCCTCTTCAATAATTGCATTTCTCAGGTCGCAGGTAACCGTACCGAGCACTGCAGTCAGATCGTTGCCGTAAAACACCTGATTGTCATATTTTACATTCTTGCTGCCGAAGGCTGTAAAATGAGTGTCTTCCTGACCTTTTTTATCACTTGCTCTTTTAAATGATGCGCGTTTTTTACCACCGAAAATCACATCCTTGAAAACAAGAGAAAGACCGATGATGACAAGTATGGTGGGCAGTGCAAGCTTCCAGAGCATATCGAAGGTGAGAATACCCTGACAAGCCAGAAGCAGAGCCACACCTGTAGCTATACCGATAAGGTTGCCTGTCTTGTCTCTTGAACGGAAAAGCTCGATGGTGCAGGGAATAATGATAAACAGAGTCCACCAACCGTCAAAGAAGAAATTGATGTTTGTGATGCCGAATGAGTTAAGGCCGATCATTACACCTAAAGAAATGAATAAAAGACCCCATAAAATATTGCTGAATTTTTTCAAATTGAGTCACTCCTTTTTTGTTTGTGATTTAATTATAGGACAGATGTTATAATATGTCAATTAAATCAACCTTAAAAAATGACCTCCCTTTTTAAAGAGAGGTCAAAAATATTTAAAAGATATACCATTTCGCGATGTTCATAAGTACAGTGATGATTTTCACAAGAACCTCGGCAATCTTTTTAAGAGTATCGGTGAAGCTGTCTTCAGCTACGGTTTCATCTGTCGGTGGGGTATAACCCTCAGCCACATCGCCCTGAGTCTTATCTTTCTGAATAGCAAAGCTGTCTACTGCCTCGGTTCCTGCATCACTTACACTGTAAGCATCGAAGTAAAGGATACCGTCTCTGATTTCAACTACAGAGAACATAGGAGCATCAACACTGAGAATTGACTCGCCTCTTGGGAAGTACTTATCTGTGAGAGTCACATCGTTCTGTATGTAGGTCTTTACACCGCAAGTGCCTGAGATAACATATGTGGTACCTGTGGGCTGTACCTGAGTCTTGTAAACTTTATCGTTATGGTTGAGGTAAGCTGTCTCGTATGTTGTATTTGCATTGTTGACAAGTGAGCCTGTTCTCATATAAACGTGGTCATGACCCTGGAATACCATATCAATTTTAAGCTGTGGCATAAGAGTCTGAAGCTGCTCTCTGATTGCACATACGTCATCATCTTTATAGTGTGAACCCTGAGAGTAGGGCGCCTTGTGTATAGTCACGAACTTCCACTGAGCATCACTGCTGTTCATATCGTCTGTGAGCCACTTGATCTGATCGTCGCTGAGCCCCTCGTTTTCATTCAGATTATTGGAGTTGAGGACAGCGAAGTGAGCATTGTTGTAGTCGAAGCTGTAGTACACACCTGTTGTTATATCCTGCTCGGGCACATTGGGAAGAACAAAATAATTGTCGAGAGCATTGGTGCCGTGGTCTTCATGGTTGCCTGCTGCGGGCATCATATATGTATTCATAAGGCTCTCTGATGCTGTGTTGAACATCCACGCCCACTGTTTCTGATTGTCGCCGTGGTCAACAAGGTCACCTGTGTTGATAACAAAATCAGCTTCGGGATAAACATCAAATGCGCTCTTAATAGTCTTTGCCCAAGCTCTGTTATACTGAGCCTCGGACTGTGACTGTGGGTCTGCAAGATGCAGGAAAGTCACATCCTTTGAGCCGTCGGCAGTGCGTACACTACCTGTCTCGCTCCACCAGCCTTTTTCTGCTGAGCCGACTCTGTAGTAGTAGGTTGCACCCTTTTCGAGACCTGAAAGAGTAACAGTGTGGCGGTTAAGCTCAAATTCATAGGGGAGGAAGCCGATGATGCCGATATCGATACCGAAGTATGAGCGTGTGACAGCTTCACTCTCAAGGTCGATGGTAAAGTCAGCTATCTTTGTGGCGATGCCTTTGAAATTGGGCTCGCTGTCAGCTTTGTAGATTTCAATGTCGCCGTCTACTGTTGATTTTGAGAACCAGCTGATAACAGCCTCGTCTTTATTTTCGCCCAGAGTAATGCTGAGCATAGTGGGAAGACGGTAGTTGTCTCTTGTGACGGGTACCTCAACCTTGCTTGTTGAGTATGTAACACCATAGTCACCCTGAGGCATAGGGTTAGAATCTGTTGTAAAGTCGCCTGCAATATAGCTGATAGTTGCACCGATACCCTCAAACTGACTGAATGTCAGATACTTCTGCATCAGCTCCTTGTCAAGTATATCATAAATACTGTTATAGGGGAGTACACCAAGCATAAAGACTGTATTGACAAGATTCATATATGTGAAGTCGCCCTTGAGCACGTAGCTCAGAAGATAGTTGATACCCTTGCCCATATTTTTGCCGATGTAATCATCGTTCATCAGACGGTCAAGTCGGATTTCGAGCTTTGAAAGTATGCTGTCTTCTATAAGTGTATGTAATATAAGGTCAACAAGAGTGTTGAATAAAGTCTCTACAAGATGACCCTCATAGAAGTTTTTGAGTGTATCCTGCATAAATGGGTCGTCTTCTATGGTTTCATTACCGGTGTACCAGGCAGCAAGTACTGTAAGGAGCATTTCACCAAGGTTACCGGGTCTGTTTTTATCACCGAAGCCCAATGTGTCAATATATTTTGTGCAGGGAATGTCTGAAACCTGAATATTTGCCACCTGAGAGATAATGTCCTCAAGAAGAGTATAAAGCTTTTCTTCGTCTGCGATATAAAGGTCATAAATCTGATCAAGAAGGTCATCGATAAACCACATAATGTTGTCAACACTGAAAATGTTGTAACCGCCAAGCTTGATACCGTCACCTATATAAGGTGAAAGGAAACCGCCGATAATTGCCTCAAGGTCAAGATTCATAGTCTTGAGGAATTCAGTGATACTGCCTGCTTCTTTGATAGATACGATATATTTTCCAATCATACCATTGACCATTCCTGTGAAGAAAGCAGTTGCATCAGCCTTACCGTCAGAAGTGAATTTTCCGCCGAATGACTGGTGGAAACTCTCTGCGGCAAAAGTGCCTTTTTCATATGTTACACCGTCAAAAGTATAAGCTACTTCAGTGTCAAAGGGGATGCTGTCAATTTTCATATCACTCTCACCGCTTTTGAGGGTAGAGATTGTAAGCTCGCGGTATGTACAGGGGTAGCTGGTAACAGAAGCTGTCTCGATGTCATAGAGCACGTCGCCGTCATCGTTGACAACGCTTGAAACATCATCAGTGTGAAGATGTCCTGAAAAAGCGTAATGGATACCCCATGAAGCGAACTGCTCAGCTACGCTCATATAATCGTCGAGAGGGAATGCAAAGGTGATAGAGGGCTCAACCTCCATATGAGCAGCAAGACCGTGATGTATCATTACCATAGGAGTGATACCTTTTTCCTTTGCATCGTCAGCTATGCTTTTAACCCATGCCATAAACTCTGGAGTTACGGCACCGCTTGTCTCTTTGTTTGCCTCGTCAGGGGTATAGGTGTACTTACATGAGTCGATGACAATGAGTCGGTAAGAGTAGTTACCCTCACTGTCTTTAAGGTCGGCTGCATAGGAAAGGCCGTTCTGTATCTTGTCACCGTTTTCGTTATAGCGCTTGAAAGCAAGGTCATAGCCGAGATTTTCATAAACTTCGGCAAATTCGTTATACTGGAGACCTCTTGTTTTCTCCTGCTTGCCTGAAGCAAAAGAACTTGCCTTTTCCTGATTTATGTCGTGATTACCTGTAGTAACAAGGAAATCTACACCGTATTTTTCTTCATATTCCTCAAGAATTTCAGCAAATTTCATGTGAGCCTCATACTCGCCGTCTTTGGTCAGGTCGCCGGGTATAAGAATATACTTAAGGTCGGGGTTTCTCCCGATAGCTGTTTCTATGGCTGTTCTTATCATAGCTTCAGCCTGAGGGAACATCTTGGTTGTGTTTTCACAGTAATCCTTCCACTCAGCGCTGTCACTCATAAGACTCGACGGATAAAAGTGTGGGTCTGAAATAGTCACAAAGTCCATAGTTGCCACAGCTTTTTCGCCCTTTAAGTCCACTGCGTATGTAATGGAGCTCACTGCAGAGAAAATAAGAGCCAGTGTCAGAAGTATTGCAATAAGTTTTTTCATAATGTCGTCCTCCTTGGACAGTATAAAATTGTAATAATTATAGCATATGGTTGTGAATATTTTAACAAAAGTTAGTCTGTTGATAATAATTTTGGTAAGATACACAAAGTCAGCATTTAGCTTTTAGATATATTGACATAAGTTTCGTCAAAATAGACATATTGATACAGTTAAAACAATGCAAAATATACAAAGAAATTTGTCCTATAGTATAGATTTTAAATTTAATTAGTGCTATAATTGTCAACGTAAAAATCAGTAGGAGGAATAAAATGCAAAAGGAAAATAAAATGGGCGTTATGCCCATAAAAAAATTGGTTATAAGTATGAGCGTACCTATGATGATATCGATGCTTGTGCAGGCACTCTATAATATTGTCGACAGTATATTTGTTGCTCAGGTCTGTGAAGACGCTCTCACAGCTGTATCACTTGCCTTCCCGGCACAGAATCTTATGATAGGTGTGGCTACAGGTACCGGCGTAGGTATCAACGCACTTTTATCAAGAAGTCTCGGTGCAAGAGACTATGAGAAAGCAAATAAAATAGCAAGCAACGGCGTTATGCTCATAGGCTTGAGCTCTCTTATATTCCTGCTTTTCGGCCTTTTCGGCACAAAGCTTTTCTTCAACACTCAGGTTGATCCGTCTTCACCTATCTATGGTTACGGTGTTGACTATCTTTCAATAGTATGCGCTGCTTCAGTAGGTCTTTTCGGTCAGGTAACAATGGAAAGACTTATGCAGGCTACAGGTAAAACTACCCTTTCAATGGCAACTCAGCTTACAGGTGCTATTATAAATATCATCCTTGACCCTCTTCTTATTCTTGGTATAGGTCCTTTCCCGAGACTTGAGGCAAAGGGTGCGGCTATTGCAACTGTAATCGGTCAGATTGTAGCCTTTATAATCGGCATTATACTTAATCAGAAGCTCAATAAAGAGGTTAAGATTTCATTCAAAGGTTTCAGACCCGACTTCAAAATCATCGGTGACATCTATAGAATCGGTGTGCCCTCAATCATCATGGTTGGTATCGGCTCCTGCATGACCTTTGGCCTTAACAAGATTCTGCTCGGCTTCTCAACTACAGCTGCCGCAGTGTTCGGTGTATACTTCAAGTTACAATCCTTTGTATTTATGCCTATCTTCGGTCTGAATAATGGTGTTATCCCCATTATAGCATTCAACTACGGTGCAAGAGACAAAAAGAGAATTACTGCAACCCTCAAGTTTGCTTGTGCTATAGCAGTGTCAATTATGGCTGTGGGTACCGCTCTTATGTGGATTATGCCTGAGACTATGCTTCGCCTTTTTGAGGCGAGTGAAGATATGATGGCTATCGGTGTGCCTGCTCTGAGAATTATCAGTACCATATTTGTTATCGCAGGTGTAAATATCAGCCTTGGCTCATCATTCCAGGCTCTTGGAAAGAGTATCTTCTCTACCATTACATCATTCTGCAGACAGATTATCGTGCTTTTACCTGCCGCATATTTACTGTCAAAAACAGGCGTGCTCAACTATGTATGGTTAGCATTCCCTGTGGCTGAGATTATGTCTCTTGCGGTATCGCTGATATGCTTCAGATATATCTATAAGACACTCATATCCAAGCTTGAAAAAAACAATATGTAACATCAAAAGCATCACTCAATTTCGGGTGATGCTTTCTTTACATTCTAAATATTAATATAGTGTAAAAAAATGCATAAAACTCTTTTCAAAACGCAACAGATGGTGTATTATATATTCATAACACAACACAAATGTGATTTGTGTTTTATAAATTGATTTCTTCTGGTTCTCTAATATCTGTAAGGTTCCGAGCTGTGTATGTCGCAGTTCGGAATTTTACGTTTAAGGGTAAGTTGGATGAGGAGGGGGCGGGGGCTCCACTGCCAAGCGCAGCTTGGCCCGGCGATGATATCGCCAAAAATCGCTTTGCGATTTTGTGGAGCCCCCGCCTCACCTGCTGCACAAACTTCAGATACAACAAAAAAGCAGTTCCCACATCGGAGAACTGCTGATTTTTTACTGAGCTTTTAACTTTACAAAGTGGCGTATGAGGTATACTGCAACGCCAATGGGAATTGCGAAAATCACAATCTTTATTATAAGATGAATAGGAATATAATCGTATATGCCGTCACCTAAGATTGTGAAAAGCACTACTCGGGGCATAATACCGATGACACTGGCAAAGAAGTATCGGGGGAACTTAGCTTTTGATGCACCCCAGAAAAGACTGACAAAGTCTATAGGGAAAACAGGCAGAGCTCTGATAACCAGAAATGCAGGGAAGTTGTCATTGAACTTCATATCGAGGATTTTTTGTCCGCCCTTGCTCTTGGCAAGAAGTTTGTTAACATAGTCTCCGCCAAGGAAAAGACCGAGGAAATATGTGACAGTTACCTCTAAGACTATACCGACAAGACTGATAAGACAAGCCTGCCAGGTATCAAATGCCATACCTATTGAAATATATATAAGGGAAGCGGGTATAATAAAGAGAACAGATTTGACAAGATACACACCCCATATAGTTGCAATGGCGGCAACAAGAGTCGAGCTTGCGTCGACTAAGGCGCGTACATCTATATTTTTAAGTTTTTCGTAATTTATCACTGCAAGCACAAAGATTACCATAGCCACTCCGGCACGTAATAGAGCAAGCAGAGTTGATTTGAGTTTCGGGTTCATAAAAATCTCCTGTGAAAAGATAGTTTTAGTATTATACACAAATATTGCCAATAATACAACAGTAAAAATAAATATGATGAAAACATTTTCTGACTATAGACTTTTTTTAAGGTTTATGATATATTATTTGGTAAGCGGTATTTCAATGCCACTGTAAAGCGAGGTATGACTATGACATTAAAAGACAAAGCGGAAAGATTGGCAGTAGGCGCTACTCTTGACGGAATATTAAAGTATATAGATAAAAATCCAAAAGCCAATATGCTTAAGCTTATTGACGTAACGGAGAAACTTCTTGCAGGTACTTTCCCTGCCAAAAACTTCGTCGCAGCAAGAAAAGCTGTTGAAGAAGGCGACAATGTATACTATCAGCTTGCTATGAGTGCCCTCACTGACCTTGACAGAAATATGGTAAAAAAGATGATGCTTGCCATCGGTCTGGGTGCAGGTATCAAGGGTACCAAAGCTGTGCGCGAAAACAGAGAGAAGTATAAGTGCAACATACCTTTCCAAATTCTCCTTGACCCCACAAGTGCCTGCAACTGTAAGTGTAAAGGCTGTTGGGCTGCAGAGTATGGCCACGAAAGCAACCTGACCTATGAAGAAATGTCAAGTATCGTTTCTCAGGGCAGAGAGCTTGGCACACACTTCTATATGTTCACCGGCGGCGAACCTCTTATCAGAAAAAATGACATAATCAAGCTTTGCGAAGAGTATCCCGACTGTGCATTCCTTTCATACACAAACGGCCATCTCGTGGACGAAAAGTTCTGCGATGATATGGTACGCGTTGGTAACATCGCCCTTGCTCTTTCAATCGAAGGCGACGAGGAATCCACCGATTACAGACGCGGCGAGGGTAACTATCAGAAAGTTATCAATGCTATGAATCTTCTCAGAAGTAAGGGTTGTCTTTTCGGTATCAGTGTCTGCTATACACGAGCTAATGTAGAAAAGGTAACAAGCGATGAGTTCCTTGATAAGATGATTTCTCTCGGTGCAAAGTTTGCTCTTTACTTCAACTTTATGCCCGTTGGTCACGATGCACCACCCGAGCTTATTCCTACTCCCGACCAGAGAGAGTATATGTATAAGTGGCTCAAGAGAGTTCGTAACGGCAAAACAGGTAAGCCTATGTTCTTTATGGACTTCCAGAGTGACGGTGAGTACGTTGGCGGTTGTATCGCAGGCGGCAGAAACTATTTCCATATTAACTCAAACGGTGATATGGAACCTTGCGTGTTCATCCACTTCTCAGACTCAAACATCAGAACTCATACTCTTTTAGAGGCTCTTCAGAGACCGCTGTTTATGGCCTTCAGACACGATCAGCCTTTCAACGATAACCATCTGAGACCTTGTCCTATGCTTGAAAATCCTCAGTGCCTGAGAGACATCGTCAAGAGAACAGGTGCAAAGTCAACTAACCTTATACAGGAAGAGACAGCGGAGATGCTTTGCAGTAAGTGCGACAAGTTTGCCGCAGAGTGGGCACCCAGAGCTGAAGAAATCTGGAAGAGCTACAAGCATCCCAATCCCAAGACTCAGTACTACAGAGACACCGAAGAGGGCAAGGCTGAGTTCGGAACAAAATAATGAGGCTTTTGTCGAACTTTTGGGAAAAGTTCGCGGGTCGCAGGGCGGAGCCCTGCAACAGAAAAAATTAATATTACACAGATCTACAGAGGTAAGCACAAACTTGCCTCTGTTTTTTATATGGTATCAGGTGAAATCTTTGTGAAATATAAGAAAATAGTTGTATTTGTTTTAACATTCTGCTATAGTGAAATTACCAAAAATAAGGAGGGAATATTTTATGGGCGTAATTATGGTTTTAGGTATTGTAGGAATGTGTATGCCGGTTGTTTTGCCTGCAATAGCTGTTTTTGAAGTTTTTGATGCGATTTTATATGTCGTAGAAGGAATTCGCGATATGTTCAAATTCTGATTGTAAATGTCTGCAGAGACTCTCAAAAGGGTCTCTGTTTTTATATATTAAATTTAAGTCAAACTAATTGATAATCCCTCCCAATAAGTGTATAATAATAGAAAAACAAAAAAGGCAGGTGAGGACAGTGAAGAAAATCATAACTTTAATCATATCTTTAACAGCTGTATTCCTGCTGTCCTTCTGTGCTTCAGCTGTCCACACCATAGACGGCGGTGTATATATCGAAGATGTCCAGGCCGGTACTGACGGCAGTGTACCCGAAACTGAGAAAAAAACTCTCGGTAAGGTCGAAAATCTCAAGTTTGTCAAAAGCTCAAGAGGTGCAGTTACCCTGTCGTGGGATAAGGTAGAGGGTGCTTACGGCTATAAAGTTTTTATCAAATATGAGGGCGAAGAAAAATTCAGATACACCTATACCCTCAGGAATAACGAAGTTACAATAAAAGATATAGAAAATGAGGGCGGTCTTGTTTTTAGGGTAAGAGCTTTCTGCTATGATGCAGGTAAGGTGGTTTACGGCAAATACAGTTCAAGTGTCAACGCTGTGACCAAGCCCGAAAATGTTACTGAGATTTTTACCCGAAATATCACCGATGACTCCGTTACATTATATTGGAATAAAGCCAAGGGTGCCACGGGTTACAGAGTCTATGTTTACAGCAAAAAAGACGGTAAGTTCAGGCTTTATAAACGCACACCCAGAACAACTATGACTGTTTCGGAACTAAAAAAAGATACACGCTATACCTTTAAGATAATGAGCTATAAGCGTATCAACAACAGCACAGCCTTAGGCGATTACAGCCCGGAGTATAAGGAGCTCACTTACAATTCAGGTGGGGTACCCCGCAGTATGGCGCAGGTGGCACAGTTTTACAACGAACAGATAGCTATGCTAAAAGCCGAGACGGATATGACTGTAAAGCTCAACAAAACAATAGATACGGAGTTTGTTAACTGCAGTAGGGAAAATCTGACTATGAGCGTAAAAAACACACTCAATCTCTTTGAGGGTACTCTTAAGAAAACATACAAATATGTTGGTGGTGAAAATGACAGCAAGAGTGCCAATAAGCTGATTGAACCCTGCGGTAAAAAGGCATCACTCGAGAGAAACGATATAGAAGAGTATACCATAACCGAAAAAGACGGAAAAATCACTCTTAAGATAACTCTCAAAGATGAAAGCAATATTTACAATAAGGGCGACAAAAATAATAAGTCATATTTTGACGGAGCCCTTGCTTTGCCTGAGTTTAAAAAGCTAAAGACAGCCCCTCTTGTAGTGGAAGAAGCTGACTGCTACTATGACGGTGGTAATATCTCTATGGTTGTCAAAGATGGCAGAGTATCCACCCTGAACATCAGAGCGGCAATGCTGACGGACATAGATTTCAGTGTTGCTGATGTTGTAGCCAGTACAGTGGTAGGTTACGAGTTGACGGAAAAATTCAGTATAGATTATAGTGATAAAGCTCAGTGAAATGCTCACTGAGCTGGTTTTTTCTTGTAAAGTAAGTGATAAAATTGAAATTATATATTGAATTTCGGATTGTGATATTATATAATTGAAAAAAAGGAAAAAGGAGAAATTTTTATGCTTTTGATTTTCATGGGTATCGGTACTTTTATTGAAAACTTTTTGGTTGCTTTTGAATTGTTAATGTTCCCGTTTGTTGCGGTGGGAGAAACCGGAAGCCGCATCTTCAATAAGATTGCAGATGCCTTTGACAGTGAATAATAATTTTTAGGAGGATTACTATGGAAATTCTTATGTTAATTTTTGCTCCGTTTTTAGCTCTCTTATTAGGTCCCATTGGTATCAATAATGCTCTGACATCAGTTCGTGATAAGCTTTATGACGGTTTGGATGCCTTTTTGGATAGGATAGGTCTCGATAACTAATTGTGTTAAAAAGGAGAGATTGTTGTGGGTATTATAATGTTGCCGATATTATTATTCTATCTACCTTTTTCTATCTTAGGTACTTTAGCCGATTTCTTTTTACCTATGAAATGGATTGAAAAAATCCTTTATGGTGAGACCAGGGAGGATGGAACCGATGCAGATTCTTGAGTTTATTCACAGTACTTTAGTTAAAGTTACAGGTAAAGATGTCGGTCTTGATACTATGGCGGAAGATTTGTGGAACACAATTAAAGAGATAAGAAATAAAATAATTATCTCTTTGGGATTAGAAGATTTATACTATTTAATGTAAAGGAGGTTTGACTATGTGGCTTTTATTGCCATTTTTGATTATTGGATGGCCTTTTGAAGTAGTGTTTCAAGCAGTTATAAAATTTTCAAACAGTATCGGTCTTGATCTTGAAAGACTTTTCGGAAAACCGGAGTGATACTGATTTTATCGGATGATTATATGGTGTAGGTTTTACAGTATATAAGGAGATTTTATTAGGGGTCTTTTTATTGTACCTGTTGTACTTATTCAATCACCGTTCATATTGCCACAACTTATGATTGAGTATTTTCTCGATGCAGTAGCAGGTGTTTTTGAACAAGTGAAAAATGGTTTTAAATTCGAATAAATTTTAGGGTGCTGTGATTATGTCGCAGTACCTTTTTTTCTGTTATTTGGCTATTATGACAAAAAATATTGTATAACAACACGATTTTTTACCAATACACTATTGCAAGAATTGAAATTTTTTGATATTATTATAGGCGGTAAACAATAACCAATACTAACTCTCGAAAGGAGATTTAACGTCATGAACTACACACATGAAGTTGAACAAATGTGTACGGTCGCTAAAGGACCGAACCACGGCCCCGCTCCCATTCCCGAAGAAGGTAAGTGGGTAAAGGCTTATGAAATTAAGGATATCTCTGCATTCACACACGGTGTGG
>JAZTWC010000022.1:0-78458 GCA_045635665.1 Acutalibacteraceae bacterium | reverse complement strand
CTGAGGTAAGAACAGTTGAGACAAATTGAATTTACGGTGACAGAAAGCTTCGACGGCAAAAAGATCTATAATTTCCTGAGAGGTTATGTCAAGATTTCCACACGTCTTATGCGTACCCTTAAGCGAATACCTGACGGTATAATGCTCGGTGACAGGCAGGGCAGGACTATAGACATAATCCACACGGGAGATAAGATTACCCTTAATATCCCCGACGATGAGTCGGCACCTATACCCATCGAGTACCCTTTGGACATTGTCTATGAGGATGACGATGTGATGCTGATAAATAAGCCGCCTACCTTGGCTATGCATGAGAGCCATAATCACCAGGGGGATACTCTTGCCAATGCAGTGGCCGGATACCTCTTAAAAAAGGGCAAAAGCGCCACTTTCCGTGCGGTAGGCAGATTAGACAAGGGAACCTCAGGGCTCGTTATTTGCGCCCTTAATGCTCATTCTGCGGCAAGACTTGCAGGCAAGTTCGATAAAGAGTACCTTGCCATTGTCAGAGGTGTTTATAGTGAGGGTGGTACCATCGATAAGCCAATCTATCGACCCGACCCCATCAAGACATACCGCACTGTTGACGAGAGAGGCGACTATGCTGTGACTCACTATGAGCCCATAGAGACAGGCAAAAATTATACTGTTGTCCGTGTCAGACTTGAGACGGGCAGAACCCATCAGATAAGAGTGCATTTTGCATCTCTGGGCACACCGCTTTACGGTGACACTATGTACGGTGAGGTTGACGATAGGCTGAGTCATCAGGCACTTCACTGCGGTTGGGTTAAGTTCAAGCATCCTATAACTGACGAGGAGATAGAGTGTGTGGCTGATATGCCCGAGGATATGCAAGCGCTTTTATCAGAGCTCAGAAAATAATCATCGCGCTTTTGATTCTTTTTCCGCGATAGGAAAAAGAATGCCACGCGGCGAGCGATAATACAATAAAAATAAGGCGATAACCTTGAACTTTCAGGTGTCGCCTTTTTAAATTATACCAAAACAAAAGCTCCCATCAAGGGAGCTTTCAGTTTATATTATTTGTTTTTCTTTTCAGCTTTTGCAGCTTCTTTTTCTGCCTTGATAGCAGCTTTAGCAGCAGCCTTCTCAGCTTCGAGACGCTTAGCTTCTTCGATCTGAGCCTGGAGTTCAGCCTCTTCTGTAGCCTTTGCTTCGTCATACTTAGCAGCGATTTCTTCGAAGTGAGTAGTGTTTTCTTTTTCTTTTACGATACGTTCAGCATCAAGATAGGGCTTAGCAGCTCTGCCGAAGAATGCATGCTTGTCCATCTCTTTCTTGATTGCCTTCTGAACATCTTTCTTTTCAGCTTCGTCAGCCTTAATCTTTTCGTTGATGTCCTTGATAGCGTATGTGTCTTTAGCTTTTTTAGCTGTTGCCATTGCTTCATAGAGACCCTTGAGTTCTGCGTTGAGAGCATCTTCTCTTGAGAAGAGACGGTCAAGTTCGTCGAAGCTGGGCTGTACAAAACTCTCGGGAGTCTTGTAGTACTTATCAATAGCCTTGCGAGCTGAAAGCTTATTTTTAGCGATTTCGAGAGCAAATGCACGAAGCTCTTTTGCTTCTTTAGTATCCTTGGGCATCTCGCGAGCAACTTTGAGTTCAGCGAGGATGTCTTCTTTTTTCATCTCGTAAAGACCTGTAAGACCTGCCTGGTAAACCTTGAGGTTAGCATCATACTTGATCTTATAGATGCCGCTTTCGAACTTCTCAAGTTCCTGACATACAAAACGTGAAATCTCGATTTCTTCGTTGAGCTCTTTTGTTTTTCTTGCAGCTTTTCTACCCTTTGACTTATCAACAGCTTCGATATCTTTAGTAGCAGTTTCACGAGCTGATCTGATAATATCAATAGCTTCAATAAGAGTCTTGTTGTTAGTTACGCCGTTACCGTAGTCCTCGAACATAGCGCGGATCTTAAGTGCACGAACGATACCCTTCTGCTGTTTTTCGTGAAGGTCATAGAAGAAGTATGGCACAACGTTAAGGAAAGCGCCTACTGCAGCCATAACGATAAGTGCGCCCATTACATCATAGAGGAGGTTTTCCTGGCCTGTAACTGTATCGAGAATATCATAGGGGCTCTTATATCCGTTGCCCTCGTAAATGCCGTAATGCTCATAAACGAAGGGAAGAACTGATGATGTAATAAGAGTTACCATACCGCCGATTGTTGCAACTGTAGCAAACATACCGTCAACACGAACGCCTGTCTTATACTGATGATAGTCACGGATGTCGGCCTGAATAGCCGGTGAAAGAATCTGTTCAAAAGCACCGAAGAGGTAGTTGATGTAGATACATACTGTGAGCCAGAGCATGCTTCTGAGGTTGATGCCCATTGCCAAAATACAAGCAACGTTCATAAGGTTGATACCGATAAGTACCTTTTTCTTACCCCATTTTCTGATGAAGATGGGAGCTAAAAGCATACCCCAGAGTGAAGCGTTACCAACGATAAGAGTTACAAAACCGTAAGTTGCATCACTACAGCTGTGACCGTAGTTATATGACCATTCGAGTACTGAGCTGTATGCAACCTCAAGGAAGCCAAGCCAGCCTGCAAGAGCGATAATCCAGAAGTACTTGTTTTTTGCAACCTCTTTGAAAGCATCGCTGAAACGAACCTGGATAACACGGCTTCTTGCCTGAATGATTTTTTCTTTGGTATTAGCGAAGATGAAGACTGTAAGGCCGATACCGATAATAGCAAAAATGGGATATGAAATTCTGTAAACCCTGATATCGTAAATGTCACCGTTAGCAACTGCGCCGGCAATAAAGGGACGCACAAAGTTGAATACTGAGGGAGCAAATGAGTAGATAACTGATTTTATAGAGAGAACGTCAGTTCTTTCCTGAGTGTTGGGTGAAAGAACGTGAACAAGGTTTGTGTAAGCATCGTTGAAGAAGTTGAAGAAGAACTGAAGCAGAAGGTTAAAGAAGAGAACTACTGCCAGCTTTGCAACATAACCGCCGTCATAGCCTAAAATCTGCATGGGGAAAAGGTTATAGAGTGCGTCATAGGGGAACCACACATAACCAAGGCTGATAAGGACAGTGGGGATACCCATAGAAAGAAGATAAGGTCTGTACTTACCTGCCTTGTTACGGGTGTTATCGACCATATTCGCTCTCAAGGCTGTGAGAGGGATATTAGCGATAGTTGAGATTATATAGAGTATGTACATATGGGTGGGTGATACACCGACAGCGGCACTGACAACCATATTGTTTGTGCTGACAATAAGGATTGATGCCATAGTGATGATGAGGTACGCACCCATACCGCCGACAGCGTATGCCATAATTTCTTTAAAGGGCATGTAACGGCCGGGCATAGGGATTTTCCAATAGGTTCTGAAGTCTGAGACTTTGGATTTAAGTGTTTCTACCAATTTTTTTCCTCCTCGGATGTTTATTTTCTAAGGGATGTCTTTATAGCCGAAAGACCCCTTTTAACATTTAGATAGTATAACATACATTTGTATGAAAAGCCATACTTTAAGTCTAATTAGAATTTTTTTGGATAGATTAAACAGATAACCTCAAATTTTTTTGGGCATTGTGACAAAGCACAAACAGATAAAAAGCAGAGGACTGTTAATCCTCTGCTATATCTTTCTTGGTGTTGCGAGACGCTGTCTCGTGCTATGCAAACTTTACTCGCTGTTTTCCTTAAGCTTTTGTACCTTTTGCACCTTTAGTGCCACCACCGAGTTTTACGCCCTGAAGAACACTTGAATCAAAGGTGTAGGTGATATTTTCATTTTCACGCTCTCTCTTGAGGGCAAGTGAAATCATTCTGTCGAGAAGCTCGGAGTACTTCACACCGATGGGCTCCCAGAGATAGAATGAAAGTGAGCCGGGGATAGTGTTGATTTCGTTGAGCCAGATGTTACCTGTTTTGGTGTCCATCATAAAGTCGATTCTTGATACGCCGCCACAGCCAAGGCATTTGAAAGCCTTAACAGCAAGGTCGCGGATTGTACCTCTCTGCTCAGCTGTGATGTCAGCGGGAATCTTTCTCTTGAGTGTAGCCATACCCTTGCTGCCGCCTGTTGATTTCACACCGCCTTTGGCACCTTTTGCACCCTTGGCAGAGCCGTCACCGATGTATTTTTCAGCGAAGGTGAGAATCTTATCGCTTGATACGGGTTCTTCACACTCTGAAGCCTCTGCATTTTCGTAGTCACCGAGAACTGAGCAGTTGATTTCCTTAAGGTTCTGCACTGCAGTTTCGATGAGCACCTTTGTAGCATACTGGAATGCAGTCTCAAGTGAATCATAAAGCTCTGTGCGGTTTTCAGCCTTTGAAATACCGATGGATGAGCCCAGGTTTACGGGCTTTACGATAACGGGGTAACCGATAGCGCTCTCGATTTCTTCAATAAGTGCATCTTCGTTTTCGTCGTACTGGTTAGATGTGTAGCATTTGCAATCAAGTACGGGGATGCCGTTATCCTTGAGTACAGTTTTCATTACGTACTTATCCATACCAACAGCTGATGAAAGCACATCACAGCCAACATAGGGGATATTCATCATCTGAAGATAACCCTGAAGAGTACCGTCTTCAACATTTGTACCGTGTACCACGGGGAAAGCGATGTCGATATAGTCAACATAACCCTTTGAAAGCATCTTCTGAGGATATTTGATGAGCTTAACTTTATTTTCGTCCCAGACCATAATAATTCTCTGTGAGTTTTTAAGAAGAGCGCTGATGTCTGTATAGCTTTCGATTTTGCCGATGTCTTCACCTACATAAAACTCGTTGCTTTTGGTTATGTAGATGGGGATAACATCATACTTGTTTCTGTCAAGGTATCCCATAGCCTGAATAGCTGAAATGATTGAGATTTCGTGTTCAACGGTCTTACCGCCGAAAAGCACACCGACTTTGATTTTCATAATATATCACACCTTTTTGAAAGATTAATAGTTGTCGGGCAGATCGTTTTCGAGAAGAACAATCTTCTTTTTACCCTGTGAATTAAGAGCATAAACGTGACTCAGAGCCTCATTGATATTTGAAGCAACATATATTTTACTCTCATCGTAATTTTTGTCAAGTAAGCCTGCTTTAATAGGTACAGCCTGCTTTGCACCGACGAGTACCACATAGTCACATACAGAAGCGGCATTCTGACCGAATTCTCTGTTAAGTTCATCCTGCTTACTGCCAAGCTCAACCATGCCGGGAGTAACAAGAATCTTAAAGCCGTTAAAGAGTGAGAGAGCTTCAAGAGCTGCCTTAGTACCGCTGGGGTTTGAGTTGTATGCGTCATCGATGATAGTAATATTGCCTTTATCGCTGAGCTGAAGTCTGTGGGGTACACCCTCGAGCTTTCTTACAGCTGAGCGAAGGTCTTTGAGCTCAATGCCCATTTTGTGGCTGACAGCGATGGCACCCACGATATTGAGTACATTGTGTCTGCCGATGAGCTTAGTTGAAAATTCCTGAGTTTCTCCGTCGGGGGCCTTTACTGTAAAGGTTGTACCTCTCTCGGAAACGGAAATATCATAAGCTGAGTAATCGCCGTTATCAAGGCTGTAGGAAATGTGTTTTCTGTCGCCTTTGTATGAAGCGATGTTTTCATCGTCGCCGTTAAGGAAGAGCATACCGCCCTCGGGGAGAGCGTCAGCAAGCTCAAACTTTGTACCCTTGATAGCATCGAGAGTTTTGAATGATTCAAGATGCTGAGGGCCGATTGATGTGATGATACCGTGGTGGGGGTGTACGATGTCGCAGAGCTCTTTGATATCGCCAACCCATTTTGCACCCATTTCGCAGACGAAAATCTCGTGAGTAGCCTTAAGTGAGCCTCGGATAGTCTTTACAACGCCCATAGGAGTGTTGTAGCTTTCGGGAGTCATAAGAACATTGTATTTTGATTTGAGAAGAGTTGTCAGGTAATATTTGACACTTGTTTTGCCGTATGAGCCTGTGATACCGATAATCTTAAGGTCGGGACAAGCTTTAAGCATTTTCTTAGCATCATTGGTGTAGTACTGATTGATGCTAAGCTCAAGAGGCTTGTTAATGAGATTTGAAAGAAGAACAACACAAGGTGAAAGGGTATAGATTACCACCATAGCGCAAAGAGCATATGTCTCGTGTGCTGATGTAAGACCGACGATGGTTGTGGGTACGAGTACAGCGAGAACAACCAGAAGAGTTGTGAAAAGCATACGCTTTACTCTCGGAGTGTAAACAAGAGGTTTCTTAGCCTTCTTGGGCTTTTCGATGGGCAGTGAAATGATGAAAAGCACTGCAAGGGCAATTGATTTTGCCACGGGATTCATAGGGATGAAAACCGCAATAAGCATTAAAACTGAGATGATGTTGTGAGTCAGATATTTGCGTGAGTTCTCTCTTATCCATTTTGTGTGAGTATCAAATCGATAGGAGTTGAGCTGGAAAAAGTGCATTGAATCAATAACTGACATAGTGGTGCTGATGAAAAACAGCGCCATAGTCACAAAAACTAAAACAGTAGCCATATATACTATCCTTTCAGATTAAAGATTGATGTTCATAAAGCTTGCCAGTACCCTGCCGAACTGTGGGGCACACTCGAGGAAACTGTAGTGACCTGCACCCTCAAATTTAACAAGGCCTGCCTCGGGCATAAGCTTTTCCATAAGAAGGGCATCGCTAAGAGGTGTCGCATCGTCAAGGGTACCCCAGACAAGAAGTGTAGGAGCCTTGACATTTGGCATAAGCTCTGTCAGGTCTTCGTTGACAACCTTGACGAGAGTCTGTCTCATTATAGGTGAAGCTGCATTGTAGTCAGCTGAGCCGTTTCTCTTGCGAAGATTTTCCAGTGCATCGGGGAACATCTTTTGCACAGGTGCCGCGGAATAAATTTTCTTGGTTGCCTTGAAAATGCTCTGCTTGGTTTTCTGCTTGAGAGTTTTTTCAGGTTTTACACCTGCTGAGTCAACAAGGATAACCTTTTCAATTTCAAAGGGGAGTTCTCGTGAGCACATTTTTATGATAACTCTGCCGCCGAATGAGTGGCCGAGTACAGTGACTTTTGAGGGGTTATAATCTTTAAGAAACTCAAGAATAAAGTCAACATAATTGTCAACATCCCAGGGCTCTTTAGGTTCTTCGCTTTCGCCGAAGCCGGGCATATCCATAGCCACAACCTTATACTTTCTTTCAAGTATTGCTATAGCCTGTTCAAAGAGGGTGATATTGCTTCCCCAACCGTGAAGAAGTACTACTAAATCGCCTTCGCCACGCTCTGTGTAGTTTATATTAAGACCGCATACGGTTTTATTCATAGCACATAACTTCCTTTCTGATAAAAGTTTATATGTAGGAAAAATAAGCATAATTACACATTCTAAAGTATTATATCACAACAAGTAAAGAAATTCCATACTGCTGAAAAGATTTTTAAGTTTTTTTCAAAAAAAATCTCACTGTCTATATTATTTTTAAGCTTGTTGTGATAAAATAAATATGAAATAAACAAAAGCATCACGCGGAAGGTGAAAACCTATGACAGATATAATCATTATCGGTGGCGGTATCGCAGGTCTGACAGCGGCAGTGTACGCACTGAGAAGCGGTAAATCTGTGCTGCTTTTTGAAAAGAAAGCATATGGCGGTCAGATAAGTCAGAGTCACGCAGTTGAAAATTACCCCGGATTTAAAAATATCAGCGGTGCTGAGCTGAGTATGAATCTTCACACTCAGGCAAAGGATTTCGGCTGTGAGTTTAAAAATGAGATTGTGACCAAGGTTACAGACGGTGAAATAAAGAAAGTCATCACTAACAAAGGCGAATACGAAGCTAAAGCGATTATCTTTGCTATGGGTGCCGAGCCGAGAAAGTCAGGCCTTGAAAACGAACAGAGCCTTATCGGTAGAGGCCTTTCATACTGTGCTGTATGTGACGGAAACTTTTTCCGTGGCCGTGAAACTATGGTGGTCGGCGGTGGCAGTACAGCTGTGCAGGACACCCTCTATTTAGCCGAGATATGCAAGAAGGTTTATCTTGTCCACAGACGTGAGGGCTTCAGGGCTGAAGAGTCTCTTGTAGCTAAGCTCAGTGAAAAAGAAAATGTTGAGTTTATTTTAGACAGTGTTTTGGTATCTGCTGTAGCGGTGCCTTTACTTAAGAGCGTAACGGTAAAAAATGTCAAGACTGATGAGGAAAGGGAAGTAGCCGTAAACGGTCTTTTCCTTGCCATCGGTCAGGTACCTGCGACTAAGGATTTTGCTGATATTCTGCCACTTGATGAGTACGGCTATGTAAAAGCAGGTGAGGACTGCAAGGTTAAAGAGGGCATATATATTGCGGGTGACTGCCGTAAAAAGCCGGTCAGACAGCTTACTACTGCGGCGGCAGACGGTACTGTGGCGGCGACATTAGCTTGCGAAGAGTTAGACAAATAATATCGCGTTTTTGATTATTACGTAAGTAACAAGGTTCTTGAGTGCAATGCACGAAAGGTTCTTACTTTTTCCGCGACAGGAAAAAGTGATGCCTGCCCGGCGAGGGCAATAATAAAGTACGCGACTTGATTTGGCGGTGAAGATTAATTTCTTCCCGCCATTTTTGCCGTATAGAGCTGAAAAAATACCGCTTAGCGCAAAACTATTGCAAAGCTCCGAGGAAAAATATATAGTGTGCTTGTAAGGAGGATTCTCTATGAAATGTACATTGATTATCACAGATGAACAAGAAGAGGAGGTGGTTATCTACGCCCGTGAAAGAACAAAGCTTATCGAGAATATCGAAGAGATGATAAACGGCATTGTTTCTGAAATTATCGGGTATGGTAAAAATCAGGCTGTCAGACTAAAAATCGATGAAGTTACTTGCTTTATGGTGGAGGATAACAAGGTTTATGCGCTGACGGATAAAGAAAAATACCAACTGAAGCAAAGATTATATCAGCTGGAAGAAATGTTGCCCGATACCTTTGTGAAGATAAATCAGTCCTGCATAGCTAATATCAGACTGATTAAAAAATTCGACACTTCAATATCGGGGACATTGATTATTAATTTTAAAAACGGCTATAAGGATTATGTGTCCAGAAGACAGATGAAAGCCGTTAAAGAAAGGTTTGGTTTATAATGAATAGATATGTGAAAGAATTTTTACGCAGAGGCCTTATATTTGCAGGCTTCGGACCTATAGTTTTCGGTATAGTTATAATGTGCATATCTTATTTCGAGAATGTGCCTGAGCACCCTGCACTTAAGATTTTTATTGGTATAGTGACAACCTATATTCTCGCTTTTGTACAGGCAGGTGTGACGGTTTTTAATCAGATTGAGCATTGGAGTGTGCCCAAGTCCTTGCTTTGCCACTTCGGTGCGCTGTATGTCACTTTCAGTCTGTGCTATATTTTCAATTCATGGATACCATTTGAGGCGGAGGTGCTCGGTGTGTTTACGGTGATATTTGCTGTGGTATTCTTTGTAATATGGGGTATAGTTTATCTTTGCGTGAGAAACACAAGTAAAAAAATCAACGAAAAACTCAGATAACACAACAAAAGCAGGTAACTACTCAGGTTACCTGCTTAAGTTTTTAGTCGTTGTAGTTGTAAATAAGTGACGGAGGTGACCAGGAATCATCCACATCAATAAATGTATCCATAAAGTATTCGTCTTCGATGGGTTTGGTGACTTTTGATCCTTGGTAATAATAGCTGTATTCTTTGTCAGTCATACCATGACCAAAAAAGATATTGAAGGTCATAGCATTATAGCCGGTGCAGTATTGCCCTATTTCGTTTGGATTTTTAACTCCCGTACCTCCCCACCAGGACATTCTGTCTTTAAAAACAGTGTCCTGCTCGCAGAGAGCAACATATGCTTCTTCACCGTCTGTGAAAAGGACGAAATAATAATCGGACTTTTTCTCTGATTCGATGATTCTGAAATCGCTCAGATTTTTTCCTTCTCGCTCGACCCAATACTTGCTTATTTCCTTAATCACAGCTTTTTCGTCATTGACAGGTACTGTTGTAAAGTAATGATACGCGGGGTAAGAGAGCATCAGCAGATAAATAATCAAAATCACTGTTGACACGGCTATAGTAACAGAGCGTCTGAGCTTTTGTTTATCCTTTTTCATAGTTTTCACCACCACTTTGTCAGAAACGGCAGGGAAGTTTTCTTCTTGAATTTTTTCACCCTGAAGTATTTCTACTACACTTACACCGAGTTCTTTTGCCAAGGGTTCAAGGAGTGCAATATCAGGTGCACTTCTGCCTGTTTCCCATTTTGATACTGCTTTATCTGTAACGCCGAGCTTGTCGGCAAGTTGCTTCTGATTGAGACTTAGCTCTTTTCTTCTTGCGCTGATGAAAGCGCCTGTGGTTTTGTTGTTCATGGGTAACACGTCCTTTCGACTGCAATATAGCATAAAAATGTGAAAAAGTCACCCTACCGTTGGTAGAAATTCGGAATTCGGAATGCGGAATTCGGAATCGCGGGCAAGTAGATGCGAAAAGGGAAATTTCGAACCGCCAAACAACATCGCATTTTTGGTTACTTTTTGTGCGATAGCAAAAAGTAACGCCTGCCCGGCGAGGGCTAAAGAAAAAGGCAGGTAACCGCTTGGGTGACCTGCTTAAATTTTTTATTCACGCTCGCCGCGGGGCATTACTTTTCCTTGCGCGGAAAAAGTAAGAACCTTTCGTGCATCGCACTCAAGAACCTTGTTGCTTACGTAATAATCAAAACGCGCTGTTATTATTTTATGAACCTCTTTACAAACGCTTCAATTGCCTCTTCTTTTGTATATCCGCCGGGTGTGAATGTGAAGTTAGCCGGTACTGTGTCATAGCGACTGCAGAAGTTTTCGATTTCTTCCTTGGTCATAGAAATGTCCTTGACATCTGTCAGTTCGTCGATAACTTTTTTGTAAGTGTCAATATCAGTGCCCATAATCTCAAGAGCACGTGCGGTCTTTTCAGGGCAGAACTGAGCTGCCTTATCGATGAAATCGCCCATAAATACAGTGCAAGCCTTGCCGTGAGGTACACCGTAGTTTTCAGTGAGGATGTAGCCTAAGGGGTGGGGGAAAGCTGTACCGCAATAGGCGAGAGTTATACCCGCGTACAATGAGCCGTAGTAAAGTTTGGTTCTGAGCTCCTCGTCGGGGTTTTCTTTTGTCTCGTGAAGATACTTGAGACCCTCCCAGATAAGAGCGATAGCTTTTTCGCCGAACATAGTGGGGATATCACCGCACTTGACGGACATATAACCCTCAATAACATGAGCCATAGCATCGAGAGCTGTTGACACTGTCACGCTGTAGGGTACTGAGCAGGTGTATTTGCTGTCAGCAAATGTGAGAGTCGGGAAACAGTCATCGGGAGCAATGCTTCTTTTTCTGCCGGTATCGGGGTTGGTGAGTACACTTACTCTGCCTACCTCACTGCCGGTACCTGCTGTTGTGCCGATGAGTACAAGGGGGAGTGCTCTGTTTCTTTCGTTTTCACCGAAATTGAAGATTTCTTCCGAAGAGAATGATGGGTTAGTAGCATATATAGCCACAGCCTTTGCTGCATCGAGAGGTGAACCGCCACCGATACCAACGATAAACTCAGCACCGAACTTTCTTGCGATTTCGCCTGCCTCGTGGCAATGGTCGATGCGGGGGTTGGGGCCGATTTTGTCGTAGATCTCATACTTGATGTCGCACTCTTTCAGAGCATACTTCATATCATCGAGGGCACCGCTTAAAAGGGCGCTCTTTCCGCCTGTTACAATAATACATTTTTTACCGAAGGTCTTGAGCATTATAGCGTTATTTTTAAGGCAGTCTTTACCGCTTATAACCCTTACGGGAATTTTAATATCGAAATCCATAGTTGATTCTCCTGTTTTCAAGTTTAGTTGCGAGATAATTATAACAAATTAATGGAAACATAGCAAGAAATATTTAATTTCTATTGCAAAATTTGTCGTTCTGTTATAAAATATAAAAGTTAAAGGTCAGTAACTCCTATAATATATTAATTATAGACTTAAATATATGGGTGACACCAATGAATAAAAAGAAGATTATATCCATAGCCCTGACGGTACTGCTTTTAGTCTGTGCCCTCGGCTTGTTTGTTTTTTATGAGGGCAGACAAGAACGCTTTGACGGCAACGAAAAGAGCCACATTGCTATGGGAACAATTGTAAATCAGAAGGTTTATGGCGAGCTTACTGCCAAAGATATAGAGAACAACAAGGCTGTTATAGACGGCTTAGACGATATGATCTCATGGCGTAAAGCTGATTCTGAAATTGCAAAGCTCAACAGCGGCAAAACTCTGGCAGTGCCTTATCTTATCGATGTGATAAAGACCTGTAATGAGATCAGCGTGCTCAGTGGCGGAGCTTTTGATATAACCGTCGGCGGTGTGTCTCAGCTCTGGAGTATAGGCGAAGAAAACGAGAGAATTCCATCTGATAAAGAGATAAAGGCTGAGCTTAAAAATGTAGGCTACGGCAAGATAAAGTTCGGCAAAAATACCGTCAGTCTTTCTGATGGTGTAAAAATTGACCTTGGTGCTGTCGGTAAGGGTATGGCCTGCGATATGATTAAAGTCTATCTTGACAGCAGTGATGCTGAGGGTGCAATCATCTCTGTGGGCGGAAGTATTCTCGCCTGGGGCGATTATAACAAGGCCGGTGACAAGTGGCAGATAGCCGTTGCTCATCCTCGATCGGAGGGCGAATATTTAGGTGTCCTCTCTGTTGACGAGGGTTTTGTTTCCACTTCAGGTGACTATGAAAGATACTTCGAAAAAGATGGCAAACGTTATCACCACATTTTAGATGCGACTACGGGGTACCCTGCCGATACGGATGTTATCAGTGTAACTGTTGTCTGTGACAGCGGTCTTATAAGCGATGCACTTTCCACGGCCTGCTTTATTATAGGCGAAGAAGCAAGTAAGCCTCTTCTTGAAAAGTATAATGCGTCTGCAATCTTTGTTGATAAAGATATGAATATTTCCACAGTGGGAGAAATTGATTTTGAAGCTCAATGATGAAATCAGAAAGAACATAACCAAGGGTGATATTATTCTGATAGTGTCAATTCTGGTGCTGAGTCTTGTGCTTTTTGTCACATCCTTCACAAATAAGGGTGAAAATCTCAGAGCTGAAATCTATGTCAATGGCCAAATGGCTCACAGCATAGCTTTGAGTGAGGTTGCAGAGAGTTATACACTTACAGAAAATTACTGTCAGCTTCTTGTGGAAAAAGACGGTGTAAGCTTTGTGTATTCCGACTGTGGTGACAAGCTATGCATAAAAAAAGGCAAGCTTAAAAATCAGGGCGACACCATGGCATGTGTGCCACAGAAGATTGTTGTCGTAATCAAAAGTGACAGCAAAAAGCAGATTGACGGTGTGGTATATTGAGAAAGGTGATAGCTATGAAAACAAATAAGGTTACCCTTCTCGGTATTTTCGGGGCAGTGGCTCTTGTGCTGTCTTTCCTCGAGGGTATGCTTGTACCAGACATTCCTTTTCTGCCTGTTGGCGCAAAGCCGGGGCTTTCAAACGTTGTGACTATGTATATTGCCGGTACTATGGGTTTTCACGGTGCCATATATATAACAATGCTCAAGGTGCTTTTTGCTCTTATAACAAGAGGAGCAACGGGCGCTTTTATGAGCTTTTCGGGGGGCTTACTCAGCACAGTGGCTGTATGCCTTCTCATAAAATATCAGGGCAGAGTTTTTTCATACCTCGGTCTTGGTATCGTGGGTGCAGTGCTTCACAATCTCGGTCAGCTTCTGGCGGCCTGTGTTGTATCAGGCACTTTTGCACTGATTAATTACGGTAAATATCTGCTGATTTTTGCTCTCGTAACGGGAGCGGTGACGGGTACGGTGCTGATGTTGCTTATGCCGCGTCTTGAAAAAATCGGTAGTAATTATAATAAAAAGAAAACATAAAACAAAGGGGTTGAACATATGAGCAAAATCGTTGCAGGTGTACTCACTGCCGTGAAAAAAGGCCGCGGCGGTGTAAGTGTATCCCACAACAAAAATACAGCGGAAATTCCCGTTGAAAGAATGCCTATACCCGATAAGGTTGTCATCTCTATGCAGCAGCATATCGGTGTACCCTGTGCTCCCATCGTTAAAGTAGGCGATGAGGTTGCGGTAGGTCAGAAAATCGGTGACAGTGACAAATTTGTGTCTGCTCCCATTCATGCTACTGTATCAGGTAAGGTAACAGCTGTAGGCGATATCAAACTCGCAAACGGCATTATAACCAAAGGTGTCACAATCGAAAGTGACGGCGAAATGAGAATGTATGAGGGCATCACACCTCCCGTGGTTACCAATAAAAAAGAACTTTGTGCAGCAGTGAGAGAGTCAGGTCTTGTAGGTCTCGGTGGTGCGGGCTTCCCCACACATGTTAAGCTTAACATTCCCGAAGATAAGGAAATCGATACTCTCATTATCAATGCCGCTGAGTGTGAGCCTTATATCACTGTTGACTACCGTGAATGTATCGAAAACGCAGAAAACGTACTCAAGGGTGTTGAAATTCTCAAGAATATCCTCGGCTTCAAGCAGGTTGTTATCGCTATCGAAGACAACAAGCCCAAGGTATTTGAAATAATGAAAGAAATCGCTGACAGAGATAATGATAAGGGCGATGCTATCAAGCTTATGACTCTTAAGTCAAGATATCCTCAGGGTGCAGAAAAAATGATGGTACTCTCTGCTACAGGCAGAAAGGTACCCCCAGGAAAGCTTCCCTCTGATGTTGGCTGTGTTGTAATGAATGTAGCTTCAACTGCATTTATCGCAAGATATCTCGAAACCGGTAAGCCCTTAGTCAGTCGCTCAATCACAGTTGACGGCAGTGCAATCAGAGAGCCGAAAAATCTCCGTGTACCCATTGGTACCAGCTTCAGTGATATTGTTGACTATTGTGGCGGCTTTAAAACAGAGCCTGCAAAGATTATCTCAGGCGGCCCGATGATGGGTATTGCAATCTGCGATATCGATGCCCCCATCTGCAAGCAAAACAACTCTCTTCTTGCCTTTAACGAAAAAGATGCAGCTTTCAAGAAAGAAAGAGACTGTATCCGTTGCGGTAAGTGTGTTGACGTGTGTCCTATGAGTCTTATGCCTACTCTTATTGAGAGATATGCAAGAACTAAAGATGCAGAAAAGCTCACAAGTTATAACACTATGGTTTGTATGGAATGCGGCAGCTGTGCTTTCGCTTGTCCCTCAGGCAGACCTCTGGTGCAGTATATGAGACTTGCTAAGCAGGTTCTCAGAGAGGAGAGTGCAAAATAATGGCTAAAAAATTAACCGTAAGCGCATCACCTCATATGCGCTCAAAAGACACCACAACAGGCATTATGCTTGATGTTATCATCGCTCTTGTGCCTGCTCTTGTGATGAGTGTTGTATATTTCGGTCTGAGAGCTTTAGTGCTCACAGCAGTGTGTGTAGTTTCCTGTGTAGCTTTTGAGTACATCTCAAGAAAAGTTATGAAGAGAAACAATACTCTCGGTGACCTTAGTGCAATTGTTACGGGTATTATCCTTGCTTTCAATCTGCCTGCAACACTTCCCTTATGGATGGCGGTAATCGGCTCACTTGTAGCTATCGTTGTTGTTAAGCAGATGTTCGGCGGTATCGGTCAGAACTTTGTAAACCCTGCTATGACAGCAAGAATTATCCTTATGACATCATTCCCCACAGCTATGGCTAAGTGGGTTGTACCTTTCACAGACACATGGAGTGCTGATGCTGTTACATCAGCTACACCTATGGCAACTCTTGCTTCTGTTCAGGGTGGCAATCTTACAACTTTGACATCTCAGCTTCCCTCACTTACTGATATGCTCATCGGTAAGCACGGTGGTTCAATGGGTGAGGTTTGCTCCATCGCTCTTATCATCGGCGGTCTTTACCTTATTGCAAGAAAGGTTATTTCTCCCATCATTCCCTTTACCTTTATCGGTACTGTGGCTGTGTTTATGCTTTTCGCAGGCAACGGTCACATTGATTTTGTTGCTTATGAGCTTCTCGGTGGCGGTCTTATGCTTGGTGCTTTCTTTATGGCAACAGACTATTCAACATCACCCATCAATAAAAAAGGCAAGATTATCTTCGGTATCGGTTGCGGTCTTATCACATCACTTATCCGTATATTCGGCTCACTTCCCGAAGGTGTATCTTTCTCAATCATACTTATGAATATCCTCGTACCTCACATCGAGAATATGACAACTCCCAAGCCCTTCGGTGCTGTAAAAGAGAAAAAGGCAAAGGGGGAAGCTAAGGCATGAAAAAGATGAACCTTAAGGATATACTTATCCCCACAATTGCTTTGCTTGTTATTTGTCTTGTGGCTACCACTCTTCTTGCCGGTACCAATATGATAACAATGGAAAAAATCGCTCTCAATGCGGTTGAAACCGAAAAAGCAAGCCGTATGCTTGTTCTTCCCGAGGGTAAAGAGTACGGTGAAGTAACAACTCTCGACAGTGGTATCACTTACTGCATCGGTACAAACGAAGCAGGCGAAGAGGTTGGCTATGTATTCACATCAGGTGCCAAAGGCTACGGCGGTACAGTATCGGTAATGGTCGGTATCGGTAAAGACGGTGCCATCACAGGTCTTGAGATTCTCTCACACGCTGAGACTCCCGGTCTTGGTGCTAACGCTGTAAAACCCGATTTCAAAGACCGTTTCATCGGCAAATCAGGTGAGCTTACAGTTGATAAAACCTCAAACGAGGGTCAGAATATCCAGGCTATCACAGCCGCAACAATCACATCAAAGGCAGTTGTAAATGCAGTTAATGCAATCACAGCGGCATACGGAGAAATTACAGGAGGTGCAAACTAATGGCTGAAAAGAAATCTCTAGCTAAAGAGCTTACCAAAGGTATAGTAGTTGAAAACCCCGTTCTTCGTCTTGTACTCGGCACTTGCCCCACCCTTGCAACCACAACTTCAGTTGAAAGTGCTATCGGTATGGGCCTTGCAGCATCAATAGTTCTTATCTGTTCAAACGTTGTTATCTCTGCACTTCGTAAGGTAATTCCCGATAAGGTAAGAATTCCCGCTTACATCGTTATTATCGCTTCATTCGTTACAATAGTACAGATGGTAGTTAAAGCTTTCCTGCCCTCACTTGATGAGCAGCTTGGCGTTTATCTTCCCCTTATCGTTGTTAACTGCATCATCCTCGGCAGAGCTGAGGCATTCGCAAACAAAAATCCCGTTTTAGCTTCGGCTATTGACGGTTTAGGTATGGGTATCGGCTTTACTGCAGCTCTCTTCCTTATGGGTGCTGTGCGTGAAATCTTCGGTGCAGGCACATTCCTCGGCAACGGAGTACCCTTCCTTTCAGAAAATCCCATGCTTATCTTCATTCTGCCTCCCGGCGGTTTCTTCGTTTACGGTATACTTATGGCTGCTGTAAATAAGCTCGCTGAAAGCAAGGGTAAGAAGAAAGCCGAACTTCGCGGTTGCGAGGCATGTCCTATGGCTGCAACCTGTAATATCAACAAGAGCGAAAAGAAGGAGGTAACTGAGTCATGACAAAAGAGCTTATTTCAATTCTTTTAACAGCTATCCTTACTCAGAACTTCGTTCTTGCAAAGTTTCTTGGTATCTGTCCTTTCCTTGGTGTATCAAAGAAGCTCAACACAGCAGTGGGTATGAGTGCTGCAGTTATCTTCGTTATGGCTCTTGCAACAGCTGTAACCTATCCTATCAACAAGTTCCTTCTTGTTAAATTCGAGCTTGAATATCTTCAGACTATCGTATTCATCCTCGTTATTGCTGCTCTTGTTCAGCTTGTAGAAATCATTCTCAAGAAGTATATACCTGCACTTTACAATGCACTTGGTATCTATCTTCCTCTTATCACAACAAACTGTGCAGTTCTCGGTGTAGTTATCCTCAACGTTGATAACTCATACAACTTTGCTCAGTCAATGTTCAACTCTGTCGGTGCAGGTCTCGGCTTTATGCTTGCAATGGTTATGTTTGCAGGTGTCAGAGAAAGACTCGACTCATGTGAGGTGCCCAAGTTTATGCAGGGTCTTCCCATTACTCTTGTGGCAGCATCTCTCGTTTCCGTATCCTTCTTAGGCTTTACGGGTATCGTTGAAAATATTTTCGGTTAAGGAGGCAATAAGATGAACTCAATTGTTATAGCAGTAGTTATTGTTGCGGCTATCGGTCTTATCGCAGGCTTAGGTCTTGCAATAGCCTCAATCGTTTTTGCAGTACCCGTTGATGAAAAAGAAGTCAAGGTACGTGAGTGCCTTCCAGGTGCTAACTGCGGTGCCTGTGGTTACACAGGTTGTGACGGCTATGCCGGTGCTCTTGCTAAGGGCGAAACTGAAGAGTGTACTCTCTGTATCCCTGGTGGTAACGATACCGCTAAGGCTATAGCTGATATTATGGGTCTCGCCGCAGGCGAGATGGTACCTATGGTGGCGGCAGTTATGTGTCAGGGTAACAAATATAATGTAGAAGAAAAGCTCGAATACAGTGGCGTTAAGTCCTGTAAAATTGCAACTCAGCTCTTTGGCGGTCCCAAAAACTGTGTACATGGCTGTATCGGTTTCGGCGACTGTGTAGAGGTTTGTCCTTACGAAGCAATCTTCATTTGTGACGGTGTGGCAAGAATTAACCCCGATAAGTGTAAGGCTTGTAAAATGTGTATCAAGACCTGCCCGAGAAACCTTATCGACCTGTTTCCGCTCAACGTGGAAAAAGCTGCAGTGCTTTGTAAAAACCACGACAAGGGTGCTCAGACAAGAAAACAGTGTAAAACCGGTTGTATCGGCTGTATGAAGTGCACAAAGGTTTGCCCTGCAGATGCAGTTAAAGTTGAAAACTTCTGTGCTAAGGTTGACTATGATAAGTGTACAGGTTGCGGTGAATGTCATAATGTATGTCCGGTAGGATGCATTGATTTATTTGAAATCAAGCTTCATCAGTAAAACCACAATATATTGTTAAAGAGGCGTAGAAATACGCCTCTTTTTGTGTGTTAAATATTATTCGAAGTGCTTGTAGCTTATAATTTCCTCAAAAAGCTGTCTATAAGCCCGTTTCTCTGCTTTGTGGTGATACTTGTCGGTTTGATGTATAAAGCTCAAATCAGAGCTATATACAGCATATTGTGGTGCGAGTCAAAAATAAAGGCTAAAGGGTACAACAGAGCATAAAAAAACACTCCGATATTTCGGAGTGTTTTATATTTCACTTAAAAAAGATCAGGTAAAGTGTTTCTTTCGTTTGAGGCATCGCCATAAACGTTATGATCACCTGCATCCACAATAGTATGAACTCTGAATGAATAGAGGTAACGGAGCTTCATACCTGTTATTTTTAATGAAGTGGTATTTTTATCCTTTATGAGAGCGATTCTCTCATAGTCGCTACCGTTGATTGATGCATAAACTGCATAACCGTCAGCCTTGTTCTCTTTTGTCCACTCGAGAACTGCTTCAGCGGAAGCATCAAGACTCAACTTTGAGACTGAATAATCGAGTGATGTGATCTCAACTGCAGGAGCCTTTGTTGCTGTAGTATAGACCTCACTACTATAAGTCTTATAAACTTCACCGTCAACTTTCACGAAAGCTCTGAGAGCGAACTTGTAGGTAGTAGCACTTTTAAGGTCCTTTACAGTGTATTCTGTAGCACCGATAACTGTGTCGATAAGTTTCCACTTATTATCCACACGATAGTATACATAGTAACCTGTAGCGCCTTCATATACATTCCACTTGAGTGTAATTGAATCAGTTGTTCTGCCTGAAGCTGTGGGAGCTGTCATAGGATAGTCGCCAAGATTTTTGTATGTCAGTGCGGGAATTGATGCTGTTGTTTTGTACTTGCAGACTGTGCAAGTGAGGTTTTCCTTACCTTCTTTAGTGAGGGTAGGTACCTCTAAAACGGTACTTGTGTACTGATGATCGATACACTTGACAGTGAATTTGATTTTGTTGCTGTCTTTATAATTGCCTGTAGCAGAGTTTATAGCTCTTACGTATGCAGAAAAATCGCCTGCACCAAGGGTGTTTGCCTTGATTTTCTGCTTTAAGGCACTGTTTGTGTAAATCTTTGCGTTTGTCCAGTCGTACTTGCCGGTGCTCTGATTCTTTTCAGCAACGTATAACTTGTAAGTGTCAGCGTTTTTGCTACCTGATGTCCACTCGATAGTAAGTGATGAGCTGAGATCAAAAGCAGTTTTGTCTGAAGAGAAGCCTATTTCAGGTTTTGAAATAGTTTTGTTACCGTAAGTAGGCCAGTAGGTTCTGATGGCTGCATTACCTCTCTGGACTGATCTTGAACCTCTGCTGGCAGGGATTTCGAAGTAGTAGCACCAGTAGTAAGCTGCATCGTATGCACCTGATGAATTGTTGGGTACGTTTTTAAGATAGTTGAAAACGTGCTTGTACTGAGACAACTTGAGCTCATAAGCAAGATAGCTGAGCTGACCTTTGATTGAAAGGTAGTTGAGACCGTTGTTGCTACAGTAGTTTTTAAGTCTGTTAAGACGGCTTCCGTTCCACATGCAAAGACCGCCGCTGGGAAGACCGTTGCTGTCACGGATAATTTTTCCGGGTTTGAAATTGGACTCTTTTTCGATGTTTGCCATAATACCGCAAGCAGCAGCGGAGTTAAGTCCCATTTCTTTGGTAAGGTACGAGAAAATCTGTGTTTTGTTGTCGGAAGTAGCGTTTGCGGAGAGTGGTATAACTGTGAGCAGGGTAACAAGAGTCATTGCAATAAGCAAAACTTTCATTAAAGCCTTTTTCATATTTTTATCACCTCTGATATTTTCTTGGTTGAAAAGCTTGTTTAAAATTCAAATGAGTTTCATATCGGTGTCTCGTTCACCGAAGGGCTTTTCAACATTGGTACCTGACGACTTTGATAGAAGAAAGAATGGCATACACTTTGTATTTGCATAGACCTTATTACGTAACACAATACTCTTTCTTTCTAATTTAATATAATTTTCTCAAATGGGGTTTCCTTTAGGTGTTACGGTAGGTCTCTGACCTTGCAGATGTATGTCGTTATCGTCATCAACGGCACCTCGGAATCGTCAAAATGACATTTCCGTTACTCATTTCATGTCGGCAACATCGGGTATTATATCCATTTATGACGAAAATGTCAAGTTTCATACATTTCAGAGACATTTTTTAATCTTATTAAGAATAAAAAATATGTCGATTTACCAGTGGGTTTAGTATAATGTTCATAAAAATCAGCTTAGAGACGTCAAAATTTAGTGAAAATCTACAAAAATGGCGATTTTGGAGGTAATAGGGCTATTTTGGGCACACTGCACAAAAGAAAGCAGCCAATCTTGTGTGATATGTACAAGATTGGCTGTTATAATTCTATATAAGATTAATACGCTTTACCCCAATAAACTAAATGCTTGGCTTCACCGCCGCAGCAAATGCATTTATCGGATATTTTTTCCTGATTGAGGGGCATACAACGTGAGCCGACACCGGTAATTTCCTTAACTTTGTCCTCACATTCTTCGTTTCCACACCACATAGCCTTGATGAAACCGTCACCCTTTTCATTAAGAGCGGCTGTAATTTCATCGAGAGTTGTGCAGGCATATGTTCTGTTTTCTCTGTTTTCAAGAGCCATATTATAAATGCCGTCTCTTACCTCTACGAGCTTAGCGGCAACTGACTCAGCGAGAGTATCAAGCTTAGCAACACTCTTTTCTCTGTTGTGACGTGTTACAAGCACACATTCACCGTTTTCGATATCACGGGGGCCTACCTCGATACGTACAGGTACACCCTTCATTTCGTATTCGGAGTACTTCCAACCTGCTGAGTTGTTGCTGTCGTCAACCTTTACGCGGATACCTGCAGCTTCAAGCTGAGCCTTGAGTTCAGCTGCCTTTTCAAGTACGCCGGGCTTGTGCTGAGCAACGGGAATGATAACTGCCTGAATGGGAGCTACTGCAGGGGGAAGTACAAGACCGTTGTTGTCGCCGTGAGTCATAATGATAGCACCGATGAGTCTTGTTGTCATACCCCAAGATGTCTGATGAGGATACTCGAGCTTGTTTTCTTTGCTCTGGTACTGGATGCCGAAAGCCTTAGCAAAGCCGTCACCGAAGTAGTGTGATGTACCTGCCTGAAGAGCTTTACCGTCATGCATAAGAGCCTCGATAGCATATGTTGAAACAGCACCTGCGAACTTGTCGCTTTCTGTTTTCTTACCCTTTACAACGGGAATAGCAAGATACTGTTCACAGAAATCTGCATAAACATTGAGCATCTTCTCTGTTTCGATGATAGCTTCCTCAGCTGTAGCGTGAATTGTGTGACCTTCCTGCCAGAGGAATTCTCTTGAACGAAGGAAGGGACGTGTTGTCTTTTCCCAACGAACAACGCTTACCCACTGATTATAGAGCTTGGGGAGGTCTCTGTGTGAGTGAATGATATTTGCATAGTGTTCACAGAATAGTGTTTCTGATGTGGGGCGTACGCAGAGCTTTTCTTCGAGTCTCTCGCTACCGCCGTGTGTTACCCAAGCAACTTCGGGAGCAAAACCTTCAACGTGATCCTTTTCCTTCTGAAGAAGACTTTCGGGGATAAACATAGGCATACAAACATTTTCGTGACCTGTTGCCTTGAACATACCGTCGAGGATTCTCTGAATGTTTTCCCAGATAGCATAACCGTAGGGGCGGATAACCATACAGCCCTTTACACTTGTGTATTCAACGAGTTCGGCTTTCTTACAGATATCAGTGTACCATTTGGCAAAATCTTCTTCCATGGAGGTGATATCGTCAACCATTTTTTTATCGTTAGCCATAGTTTTGAGTCCTTTCTTAATGCATATATAATAGTATACGCATTTTACTTTTTGAGGGACAAAAAATACATATATATAATAGTATAGGAAATCCCTTTTATTTATATCAACCCACAGGGTTATCTGTGGGTTGAAGAAGTCTTAAATTTTACGCTTTCTTAACTGAAAGAACGATGTCGCTGTCAGCAACTGAGATTGTCTTTGTAAGGTCAGCTTCGATTGTGCCACCGATGATAACATCGTCAGCGAGAAGCTCTTCAGCCATATAAGCCTTGTTTTCTGTCAGACAGTTAACGATGAAGTCGCTGTCTGATGAAAGAGCCATAACAACTCTCTGCTCAACCTCATAGCCTGCTTCCTTACGGATAAGCTGACACTGACGGATGATGTCACGAAGAGCGCCTTCTTTGATGAGCTCGTCAGTGAGTACAACATCAAGAGCGATAACTGTGTCACCCTGACAGTCAGCAGAAACGATACCAGCCTTGGTCTTTGACATAATTGTAAAGATTGCGGGGTCGTATGCTTCTTCGAAGCCGTTAACGAGTACAGCTTCGCCTGCCTTAGCCTTAGCTGTGTATTCAGCCATCTCTTCAGCTGTTGCAGCTTCGAGAGCCTGCTTCATCTTGTTTACATTCTGCTTGAGCACTGCACCTGCAGCTTTGAAGTTTACAGCGAGGTAGCTGTCTTCGAGTACAGCCTTGTCAGTGATGTATTCGAGAGTCTTGATGTTGAGTTCATCAAGGATGTTCTTTTCGTAAATCTTTACGAGGTCACTCTTAGCTTCATCACAGCATACAAAGAGCTTCTGAAGAGGCTGACGAACCTTGATCTGATGTTCGTTACGAAGTCTCATAGCCACTGCGATGATTTCACGGGCAAAAGCTGTCTGCTCGATGATACCATCATCTTCAAAGCCTTCAAGTACCTCGGGCCAATCAGCAAGGTGTACTGAAAGTTCAACTGAAGGCATTACACGGCGGATAAGATTCTGCCAGATGCTTTCTGTCATGAAGGGGATGATGGGAGCCATAACCTTTACACAAGCTGAGAGAGCATTGTAAAGAGTCCAGTAAGCAATCATCTTGTCGCTTTCGTCGCCTGTCTTCCAGAAACGACGGCGGTTTGTTCTGATATACCAGTTTGAGATATCATCAACAAAGATTTCAAATTCCTTGATTACGTTGTAAGCCTTGTAGTCATCCATCTGAGCTGATGCCTTCTTGATGAAGTCGTTTGTTCTGATAACGAGCCACTTGTCTGTAACGCTCATAGCGTTCTTGTCAGGTGTGTAACCCTCAAAGTTAGGCTTGTCAATCTTAGCATAGGTCTCAAAGAAAGTATAGATGTTCCAGAATGAAAGGAGCTTTCTTCTTGCTTCGTCGCCAAGGTTGAAGCCGAAACGTACGTCGTTAGCTACGGGAGCACCTGCATAGAGGTAACGTACTGTGTCAGCACCGATCTTTTCAGCTGCTTCGTCGAAGCGGATCATATAACCGGTCTTGGAAAATTTCTGACCGTTTTCCTGAATAACACTTGAGTGGCAGAGTACTCTCTCATAGGGAGCTCTGTCTTCAAGGACAGTACTCATAAACAGAAGTGAGTAGAACCAGAGACGAACCTGTTCACGCATTTCAACAACCCATTCAGCGGGGAAGTTCTTTCTCCATTCTTCTTTATCATCAAAGTAACCTGTTGTTGAGAAGGGAACGATACCTGCATCGAGCCAAACGTCACCAACGTCAGTGATACGCTTAACAGCCTTATTACACTTGGGACACTTGATTTCTACTTCGTCAATCCAGGGTCTGTGAAGCTCGGGGAGAGCGTCAACCTTAGCAGGGTCAACTGCAAGTTCTTTAAGTTCAGCGATTGAGCCTACAACGTGGACATTGCCGCAATCCTCACATACATAGAAGGGGAGGGGCATACCGTAGTAACGTTTACGTGAGATGTTCCAGTTGCCCATATTGTTGAGCCAGTCGAGCATTCTCTTACCGTTTGATTCGGGTTCCCACTTAACGCTCATAGCGTTCTTGATAAGACGGGGCTTGAGTTCCTCTGTGGTGATGAACCAAGAGGGTACAAGACGGTAGATGAGTTCTTCCTTACATCTCCAGCATACGGGGTAGCTGTGTTCGTGAGGCTTAATGAGATAGAGCTTGTTTCTGCTCTTAAGTTCTTCGAAAACTTCGTCAGCGATAGTCTTGCTGTTCTTGCCTGTGAAGAAGCCGAAGCCCTTGAGGAAGATACCCATATCGTCAACGGGCATAATCTCGGGAAGACCGAGTCTCTTACCAAGCTCGTTATCTTCTGCACCGCAACCGGGAGCGATGTGTACAACGCCGGTACCTTCTTCAGCATCTACATCTTCCCAAGCAACGATTTTATGTTCAAAGCCCTGCTGAGCTTCAAGCTCGGGGAAGCATGTTTCATACTTTCTGCCAACGAGTTCTTCACCCTTGAACATACGAAGTACTTCGAGCTTGTCTTCGCCGAGATATTTGATTGCGTTTTTAGCAAGGATAAGAGTCTGATCATCGCTCTTTACCTTAACTTCAACATAGTCGATTTCGGGGTTAACTGCAAGAGCAACGTTTGATGAAAGAGTCCAGGGAGTAGTTGTCCATACAATGATTTTGCTGTCAAGACCTTCAACGGGAAGCTTGAAGAAAACTGAGTTATGTGTAACAGTCTTGTATGAACCTGTCATTTCGTGCTCTGAAAGTGATGTGCCGCAACGGGGACACCAGGGCATAGGCTTGTATTCTCTCTGAATCCAGCCGTTATCGTCACAAGTCTTAAGGAAGTGCCAGATGCTTGTGATGTTCTTGTCTGTGTTGGTGAAGTAGGAGTTGTCCCACTGCATCCACTGACCGAGTCTCTTTGACTGTTCGGTGATTACACCTGAATATGTCTTAACTCTGTCAACACACTGTCTTGTGAACTTGTCGATGCCGTAATCTTCGATGTCTTTTTTGCTCTCGAAGCCGAGTTCTTTTTCTACACCAACCTCAACCCAGAGACCCTGAGAGTCGAAGCCGTTCTGACAACGGCAATCGTAACCTTTCATGTATTTGTATCTGATGAAAGTATCCTTGAGGGTACGACCCCAAGCGTGGTGGATACCCATAGGATTGTTAGCTGTAATAGGGCCGTCTATGAAGCGGAAACGCTCCTTGCCCTGATTTTTTTCTTTACGTTTGTCGTAGCAGTTGTTATCTTCCCAGAACTTGAGAATATCGTGTTCCATAGAGATAAAACTGTTACTCTTTTCGATTTCTGCCATCGGTTATTCCTCCGTATATTTATAGAGTAGTGGCCTGAGTATACTACGCCACTTTACATACATATAACAGTATACAACATTGTTTTTGTTATTGCAAGAGATTTTATTGCAAATATTATAGATAGAGCAAAGTTTTTTTAATATATTTTTGTACCCTGCCGAAAAAACAGCTCTGATAAACTAAATTTAATATTTATGCAACAAACAGCAGTTTCTTTTTGTCCTATAATATAAGAGGTGATGAATATGAAAAAATTACTTATTACATTTGTTGCTATGATAGTCATAGGGGTGACTGCATTTATAATCTTTATGTCAGGGGGAAAGTCCGTAATCAGCGGGTATAGTCTGAGATGTGACAATGACATCTATATGATAATCGAAGAAAACGGCGCGCCTATACGCTATAATTTTAGTAAGGCTGTGGGTACGAATGTGGAAAACTTAGAGCAGGGCGACAAAATCATCATAATCAGTGATGTTGTAAATGAAAGCTATCCCGGCAGTACGAGAGCATATGTTGTAATGAAAATTGCCGACGGAGACATTGAAGATATACCTGAAGATACTTTGGTATCTCTCGAGGAGCTCGGTTGGTATAAAGCTGAAGAATAATCTTGTTTATATATCAATATAGAAATATAAAACCGCGTTGTTGTGTCATTATAAAGATGATGCAATATGCGGTATTTTTTATGGGAGGAAAATATTATGAAGAAAAAACTCTTATCACTTATTCTTGCGCTTACGCTCATTTTCAGCGTAGCGGTTATGCCCGTTTCAGCTGTTGATTTTGAGAGAGCTAACGAGCCTTTTACCAAAGCTCTCGCTAATGTAGTCGACGGCATAATGAACGGTTTTGCAGGTGTGCTCAACTTCTTTATGAAAGAGAATGACAAGTTTGTCGACGAGAAAGACTATGTCTATGACAACTTCTTTGATGGCACAGCACAGTTTATCGATAAGGCAAAAGAGGGCGCAAGCTGGTCACTGGGTCACAGTAGTCTGAGTCTTGTACCCGAAAACTGGCAGGATTATGACCTTTTCCTTGGCGGTTTCATCAGCGAGCAGAATCTCTTCACCAACGATGTCAGAGAAATTCTTGACGATATGAAAGTCAGAGTTATCGCTCTCAATGACGGCTCAGGCAGAGGTACAGCTGTATTTGCAACAGTTGACTCAATCGGCATGTCAAATGGCGATATCAGAATTGTCAGAGGTATGCTCAATGATTTCGCTGAGAAGAACAACCTCAACTCAATCAATATCTTTGCAACTCATACCCATTCAGGCATTGATACTCAGGGTCTGTGGACAGAGATTTATCGCAAATGGCCAAAGAATATAGCAAGTGCAATTCTGGGTATCGGCAAAACAGAACAGGGTACTGACCCTGAGTTTATGGAGTTTCTCTATGGCAGAATAAGCACAGCTATCAAAGAGGCTGTTGACAATATGACCGAGGGTCTGATGACCTATGCGGAGAAAGATATCGGTGAAGAGTACTTCAACAACAAAAACAGACCTTCTGCATCTTCACTTGACACCAAGCTCAGACGATTTATCTTTGCACCTTACTCAAAGGGCGAAATACCCACTATGATTGTCAATATGTCAGCACACCCTGACGTTGTCGGTTTACCTGTATCAGACGATGAAACCAAGGGTCACGGTGTATCAGGCGACTACATATACTATATGGGCGAAACTATCACCAATGCAGGCTATAACTTTATGTTCTTCAACGGAGCAATAGCAGGTATATACATAGGCAGAGTAGCTGTCAAGGCTGACAAGCGAGTTGACATAGCTTCAAATTACGGCAAGGAAATCGGCAAGATGGCACTTGGCCTTACAAAAACCGAAAAAGAAATCAAAGCTGACCCATATTTGATGAGTCTTAACTTCACTGAAGAGCAAGTAGAAGAGTGGTATGAGCCTTGGTATAAAGGCTGGGTACCCGTAAAGGAAAGAGAAGTAGCTCCTATACTCAACCTGAGACTCCAAAAGGTAGAAATCCCCGTTACCAACCCTGTTATCAAGGCGGCAGGTAAATTAGGTGTAGTCAACTATCTTATCAAAAAGGTGGCCAAGGAATATTTCGTAACAACTGAAATCGGCTATATGGAAATGGGCAAGGATATTAAGATTGCCTTTGCTCCCGGTGAAATCTGCACTGACCTTATCTATGGCGGAGCATCAATGACAGCCGAGGGTTCACTCAAGGGCAGAGCTTATGAGGGCAGACCTCTCAATGAGATTTTCGGTGAAGATGTGATTATCTTTGGTCTTGCAAATGATGCTATCGGTTACATCGTGCCCGACAATGATTATGCAATGGCTCTTGCTTTCGGCCACTATCACGAGACACTGTCACTTGGTGAAAAGACAGCTCCGATACTGACTCAGGCTTATGAAGATATCATAAAATAACAGCTTTACAGAGTACACTGCCGAAGAGGGCGGTGTACTCTTTTTATATCAGATAAAGCCTTAACTGTAAGTAATAACCAAAAAATGACAATTTTATAAGGCTCCTTGACAGACCTGTGAAGCAGTAATATAATTAAAGTATAAACAGTAAAGGAGAAATGTTTATGAAGAAATATCTTAAAATTTTAAGTATGGTTACGGCTCTGATTATGGCCTTTGCCATTGGTGCTTATGCCACTGAAGACAGTGATATAACGCAGAGTACTACTGCACAGCAGGAAGTAACCACCACATTACCTGAGGAAGAAACAACCACTGAGCCTGAAGAAGAAACAACCACTCAGCCTGAGGAAGAGACAACAACTCAACCTGAGGAAGAAACGACCACTCAGCCTGATGTTACAGAGCCGACAGAACCTGAAAAGCCTGAGATTGTTCTGCCGGAGGCTCCTGAGTTTCCTGAATGCTATACTTATGCCGATATGAAGACGGAAATCAACTGGATTCATACAGGCGAAGCAACAGGCTTTACAGTTTATCTGTATGAAAAGGGTGAATGGAAAGCTCTTGGTGACACAACAGAAAATGAGTATTTCCTTGACACTCTGATGTATAACAGTACTTATAAGTTTGCTATCAAGGCTTATATCGAGGTTGACGGTGTCAGATACTACAGCGAAAGCCAGGCTGAAATAACAGAAAAAACTTATCCCAATCCCAATACTCCTGAGAAGCTTACAGTCAAGAGTTCGGCAGACGGTGCAAAAATTACCTGGTCAGGTGTAAAGGGTATCACAGGCTATGTGGTATATATCAAAAACGGCAGTACCTGGGAAAAGCTTACAACTCTCAAGGGTGAAGACAAGACTTCCTATACATATAAAAAAGCCAAGGCAGGTCAGTCATATTGGTTTGCTGTCAGAGCTTATGTCGACGGTACAAACGGCAAGAAGTACAGTTCAAGACTTGCTCAGTCATACAAGCATCCCGATTATACCAAAGCAAAGATAACATCAAAAACAGCCGACTCTTCATCAGTAACATTGAAGTGGAATAAGGTAGAGGGTGCGACAGGATACAGAGTATATGTCTATAAAAACAGCAAGTGGACATATTACAAAGGCATCAAGACCACCACTTATAAGGTTACAGGTCTCAACTATTCCACCAAGTATAAATTCAAGGTCAGAGCATATTTTAAAGCTGACGGCAAAACTACCTGGGGCACATACAGTGACGAGGTCTCTGTGACAACCAAGGCAAAAACTCTCAAGGCTCAGTATGTTTCAAAGCTCAAGAAAAACTTCACAGACGGTGACTGGTGTATAACAGTTGGCGGTCTCAAAGACGATATTGGCTTCGAGTACACATTGACCTTAGCGGAAAAGGGCGACGATATCTATGTCAAGTATGACTATAAAGAGAGTCTGATGCAGGACTTCGCTTATCTTATACAGATGGAAAAGGAAAGAGTCTACTTCATAAGATATAAGGCAAAGACATATGAACGTCTGCCTGACGACCAGGCTTTTGAAATAGCGGTAACCTTCAAGGCTCTGGCTATGATTTTTGACCTGGAATATGCAAAGGGAGTCAAGGCTCAGACAGCTACTTATGGCGGCAAGGCGGCTGTAAGCGAAAGCTATAAGGACAAGGATCTTAACCTGACAAAGACTTATTACTTTGTGGGGGATACGCTGAAGGCTCTCAAGCTCACCTATGCTGACGGCACATCAGAAACCTTTAAGTCACTGAAAATAACAGATACACCCTCGGTTTCATATTTCAAGCTTCCAAGCGGATACAAAGACTTCACAAGATAATTTACAAGGGTACCTTCGGGTGCCCTTTTTTAGTGGGTGCAAGAGCCGCCTCCCGCCTTTACCGCAAACCTCCCAATAACCGCCTGAAAACTGCGATGATTTTTGTTTTGATGAAAATTAACACAATCTGCCGAAAACTCGCTATTGAAAAAGCTGAGTTTTTATGTTAAAATAAAGTAATTATGTTATACAATATATGAATTACATTAACGAGGTGATATAAATGGGCTTACTTAAAAAGCTCTTCGGCGATTATTCAACAAAAGAAATCAAACGAGTAAAGCCGATTATGAATGCTGTTCTCTCTCTTGAAGAGGAATATGCAGCTCTTTCAGATGCTGAGCTCAAGGCAAAAACAGCACAGTTTAAAGAAAGACTCAGTAAGGGCGAAACCCTTGACGATATTTTACCCGAAGCATTTGCAACCTGCCGTGAGGCTTCATGGCGTGTGCTTGGTATGAAGCACTTCCCTGTGCAGATTATGGGCGGTATCATTCTTCATCAGGGCCGAATTGCCGAAATGAAAACAGGTGAAGGTAAAACTCTTGTGGCTACTCTTCCTGCATATCTCAATGCTCTTTCAGGCAAGGGCGTACACATCGTAACAGTTAACGATTATCTTGCTCGTCGAGACAGTGAGTGGATGGGTAAAGTGCACCGTTTCCTTGGTCTTAGTGTGGGTCTTATTGTCAACGGACTTGAGACAGACGAGAGACGCAAGGCGTACGCTGCCGATATTACTTACGGTACCAATAACGAAATGGGCTTTGACTATCTTCGTGACAATATGGTGCAGTATTTTGACCAGAAGGTACAGAGAGGTCACAACTTTGCTGTAGTCGACGAGGTTGACTCAATTCTTATCGACGAGGCGAGAACACCCCTTATTATTTCAGGTATCGGTTCACGTTCAAGTGAGCTTTATAACACAGCCAATATGTTTGTCAGAAGCCTTAAGTGTCTGAAAATCGGTGAGGTTGACTCAAAGGCAGACCTTGAAGAGCTTGCAAAAGAAGCGGGTGCTGACTATGTTGTTGATGAAAAGGCCAAGAGTGCAACTCTGACTAAGAGCGGTATCAAGAAAGCTGAACGTTTCTTCAACGTTGAAAACCTCAGTGACCCTGAGAATATGACACTTTCTCACCATATCAATACAGCAGTCAAGGCTTACGGTATTATGACAAGAGACGTTGACTACGTTGTAAAAGACGGCGAAGTGCTTATCGTTGACGAGTTTACAGGCCGTATAATGATAGGCAGACGTTACTCAAACGGTCTTCATCAGGCTATTGAAGCCAAAGAGGGCGTAAAAATTGCAAAGGAAAACAAGACCCTTGCAACTATCACATTCCAGAACTATTTCCGTCTTTACTCAAAGCTTTCAGGTATGACAGGTACTGCTATGACAGAGGAGCAGGAATTCCAGGAGATCTACTCACTTGACGTTGTAGAGATTCCTACCAACAAGCCTCTTGCAAGAAAAGACGAGCCCGACGTTATCTATAAGACAGAGCAGTTCAAGTTCAATGCTATTATCGATAAAATCATCGAGTGTAACCAAAAAGGTCAGCCTGTACTTGTCGGTACAGTATCAATTGACAAGAGTGAAAAGCTCTCAGCTGCACTTAAAAGACGCGGTGTAAAGCACAATGTACTCAATGCTAAGCACCACGAAAAAGAGGCTGAAATCGTTGCTCAGGCAGGTAAGCTCGGTGCTGTTACCATTGCAACAAATATGGCAGGCCGTGGTACCGACATTATGCTTGGCGGTAATGCTGAGTTCCTCGCAAAGACAGAGATGCGACGTCTCGAGTACCCTGAAGAGTTAATCGCTGAAGCAACAGCTTTCGGTGACACAGACAATGAAGACATCATTGAAGCAAGAGAGAAGTTCAAGGAGCTTGAGGCTAAGTATAAGGCTCAGATAGCAGATGAGGCTGAAGCAGTACGTCAGGCAGGAGGTCTTTATATCATCGGTACAGAGAGACACGAGTCACGCCGTATCGACAACCAGCTCAGAGGCCGTTCAGGCCGACAGGGCGACCCCGGTGAAAGCTGTTTCTATCTTTCAATGCAGGACGATCTTCTCCGACTCTTTGGCGGTGACAGAATGGAAGCAATTATGAACTCACTTCCCGTTGATGCTGATATGCCTATTCAGGTGGGTATTGTAGCCAAGAGTGTTGAGTCAGCTCAGAGAAAGGTTGAGGGCAACCACTTTGCAGCAAGAAAGCACGTACTTGCATTTGACGATGTTATGAAGCGACAGAGAGAGATTATCTATACACAGCGTGATCAGGTTCTTAAGGGCGACAATATGAAGCCTCTTATCACCAAGATGATAGACGAGTCAATCGGTGACGATGTTGAGTTCTCGTGTCCTGCAGGTATGCCTAAGGACGAGTGGCACCTTGCATCACTTCGTGAGAAGTATCTTGGTTGGCTGACAAGTGAAAACGACTTCAAGGATGACAGTCAGTCATCAGAAGAAATCTACGATATGCTTACAACAAGAGCTCACGAGCTTCACGAGAGCAGAGAAGCTACTTTCGGTGAAGAGGCTATGCGCGAGATTGAGAGAGCAATTCTTCTCAAGAACGTTGACCTTAAGTGGATGGATTACATCGACGCAATGGACGAGCTTAAGCAGAGTGTAGGTCTTCTCGCCTACGGTCAGCAGGATCCCGTAGTTGCATTCCGTAAGCTCAGCTATGATATGTTTGACGAAATGACAACTGCAATCCGCGAGGATACAGTTAAGATTATCCTTTCAGCACACTTCAGAAGTGAAGAGGAGATCAAGCGCGAGCAGGTTGCTAAGGTTACATCAGCGACTGCAGGCGGTGGCGACGGCAGTGAAAAGGGCAGAACAGTGCGCAACGACAAGAAGAAGGTCGGCGTAAATGATCCTTGTCCTTGTGGCAGTGGCAAGAAGTATAAGAAGTGCTGTGGCAGACCCGGTGCAGAAAGCAAATAAGCGAGAGCGCATTTTTGATTACTTTTTTGGTGCCAGCAAAAAGTAATGCCCCGCGGCGAGCGGAATATAATAATTAAAAGTGTTGGGACGCGGGTAAAACTCGCGTCCCTTTTATTTTGTGTCCGCCGAGGGAATGGGTAGACTCTTTACAGTGGCAGAGTTTGCCCCGCGTACAATAAAAAACCGAGCTGAACTCAATCAACTCGGTTTATCTTTTTATTTCGCTCGCCGCGGGGCATTCTTTTTCCTAGCGCGGAAAAAGAATCAAAAAACGCGATGTCTCTGTTACTTATTTAAAGTACTTCACTGCGCTCTTGAACATCTTGATGTCATAGTCACCAAGAACATTCTTGTAAAGACCATTTGCAATTCTTTCACTGTGACCCATCTTACCGAATACACGGCCGTCGGGTGAAGTGATACCTTCAATAGCGAACATTGAATCGTTGGGATTGAAGTGAATGTCATTTGTAGCCTTGCCGTCAAAGTCAACATACTGAGTTGCAATCTGTCCGTTTTTAGCGAGCTCAAGAATAGTCTTTTCGTCGGTGAGGAAACGGCCTTCACGGTGTGAAATGGGCACATTGTAGATGTCGCCAACGTTTGTATCAGCAAGCCAGGGGCTCATATTTGATGCAATTCTTGTTCTTACAATTCTTGACTGGTGTCTTGCAATTGTGTTGAATGTAAGAGTAGGCATATTCTCTTCTGAGTCTACGATCTTACCGTAGGGTACAAGACCGAGCTTGATGAGAGCCTGGAAGCCGTTACAGATACCGCACATAAGACCGTCTCTGTTTTCGAGAAGCTCTGTTACCTGCTCTTTGATAGCCGCATTACGGAAGAATGCTGTGATAAACTTACCGCTACCGTCGGGCTCGTCACCGCCTGAGAAACCACCGGGGATGAAGATCATCTGAGCTGTTTCGAGTTCCTTAGCGAAAGTCTCAACGCTTCTCTGGATGCCTTCAGCACTCAGGTTGTTGATAACGATGATCTTGCTTTCAGCGCCTGCATCGTCCATAGCCTTAGCTGAGTCAAACTCACAGTTGGTACCGGGGAAGACAGGGATAAGAACTTTGGGCTTAGCTGTCTTGATAGCAGGAGCCACTCTCTTTGTTGCTTCGTATGAGAAAGTCTCTACCTTACTGCTTGACTGGTCAATGTTGCATGAGTAAACGCCTTCAAGTTTATCTTCGTACTCGCCAAGGAGTTTCTTAAGGCAAACTTCTTCGTCGCCCATTGAGATAACGCCCTTGTCTGTGATGTAACCGATAACTTCGCCTTCGTTGACGTCTGCTTCAACTTCAAGAAGGAAGCTGCCGTATGCATATGAGAATGCATTTTCTACGCTGATACCGTCAGCATATGTGAAGCCGAGACCGTTACCGAAGCACATCTTCATAACAGCTTCTGCAATACCGCCGAAACCAGGTGTGTAACATGATACAGCCTTACCGCTTCTGAGAAGAGCTGTAACCTTGTCAAATACCTTAAGAAGTGATTCTGTTACAGGGAGATGATCTGCATCAAATTCGGGAGAAATTTTGATGAGTTTATTGCCTGCTTTCTTGAATTCAGGTGAAACTACATCGCTTACCTTACCTGTGGTAACAGCAAATGATACAAGTGTGGGAGGTACGTCGAGGTTTTCGAAAGTACCGCTCATTGAGTCCTTACCGCCGATAGCGGCAACCTTAAGGTCTTTCTGAGCCTTGAATGCACCGAGAAGAGCAGCCATAGGTTTGCCCCAACGTTTGGGATCCTTACCGGGTCTCTCGAAGTATTCCTGGAATGTGAGATAAACATCCTCGAAAGAAGCACCTGTAGCAATAAGCTTACAAACTGATTCGATTACAGCCATATATGAGCCGTGGAAAGGAGTTTTCTCTGTATAGAAGGGGTTATAGCCCCATGACATAAATGAACAGTCGTCTGTGTGACCCTTTTCAGTTGAAATGAGCTGAACCATTGCCTGAATGGGTGTGTGCTGATACTTACCGCCAAAGGGCATAAGAACTGTACCTGCACCGATAGTTGAGTCAAATCTTTCGCTGAGGCCTCTCTTTGAGCAGACATTGAGATCTGTTGCAAGAGCATTGAGGTTTTCAGCAAAACCGCCCTTGATTTCTTTCTTGGGACACTGAGGAGCAGCAACTTCGATATCGATATGCTTTTCAGCACCGTTTGAGTTAAGGAACTCACGGCTGATATCACAGATAGCTTTGCCGTTCCAGTACATTGTAAGTCTCTTCTCAGCCTTAACCTTAGCAACAACAGTTGCATTGAGGTTTTCTTCTTTAGCAAGAGCGAGGAATCTGTCAATGTTTTCTTTCTCGATAACAACAGCCATTCTTTCCTGGCTTTCACTGATTGCAAGCTCTGTGCCGTCAAGACCCTCGTACTTCTTGGGTACAGCGTTAAGGTCAATTTCAAGACCGTCTGCAAGCTCACCGATAGCAACGGATACACCGCCTGCACCGAAGTCGTTACAGCGCTTGATCATACGGCAAGCTTCTTTGTTTCTGAAAAGTCTCTGGAGCTTTCTCTCTTCGGGAGCATTACCCTTCTGAACCTCAGCACCGCAGGTTTCAAGGCTTTCCATTGTGTGTGATTTTGATGAGCCTGTTGCACCACCGCAACCGTCACGGCCTGTAGCACCACCGAGAAGGATAACTACGTCGCCGTCTTCGGGACATTCACGTCTTACGTTTTCAGCGGGAGCTGCAGCGATAACAGCACCGATTTCCATTCTCTTGGCTGTGTAACCCTCGTGATAGAGCTCGTCAACGATACCTGTAGCAAGACCGATCTGGTTACCGTATGATGAATAACCTGCAGCTGCAGTTGTAACAATCTTTCTCTGAGGAAGTTTACCGGGGATAGTTTCAGCAACACTCTTTAAGGGGTCACCTGCACCTGTTACACGCATAGCGCCGTAAACATAGCTTCTGCCTGATAAGGGGCCACGGATAGCACCACCGATACAAGTAGCAGCGCCACCGAAAGGCTCGATTTCTGTAGGATGGTTGTGAGTTTCGTTCTTGAAGAGGAGAAGCCAGGGTTCTTTCTTGCCGTCAACTTCTACTTCGATTTTTACGGTACAAGCGTTGATTTCTTCGCTTTCGTCAAGCTTGTCGAGATAGCCGTTAGCATTAAGATATTTGCCTGCAAGAGTACCGATATCCATAAGGCAGATGGGCTTTGTTCTGCCAAGTTCTTTTCTTGTTGCAATATAGTCGTCATATGCTCTTTGTAAAAGCTCATCCTCAAACTTAACTGAGTCGATAGTTGTGAGGAATGTTGTATGACGGCAGTGGTCTGACCAGTATGTATCAATCATACGGATTTCAGTGATAGTGGGGTTTCTGCCCTCTTTTTTGAAGTAATCCTGACAGAAAGCGATATCATCGTTATCCATAGCAAGAGCATACTTCTTAACGAAATCAGCAAGACCTGCTTCGTCAAGGTCGATGAAACCGTCAAGAGTTTCAACCTCTGTGGGGATGTCATATTTTGTCTTGAGTGTCTCAGCTTCTTCAAGTGAAGCCTCTCTTGACTCAACAGGGTTGATAACATACTTTTTGATTTCTGCAAGTTCAGCTTCTGTCATATCACCGTAAAGCAGATAAACCTTAGCAGTTTTAACTGTAGGTCTTTCGCCCTGTGAGATAATCTGGATACACTGAGCAGCTGAGTCAGCTCTCTGGTCATACTGACCGGGAAGAGGTTCAACAGCAAAAACTGTTGCGCCATCTGCTGTGAGAACATCACTTGTGATGTCGAGCTGAGGCTCTGAGAATACGTTTTTTACTGCATAATCGAAGAGGTCTTTTTCGATATCTTCTGCATCGTAGCGGTTGATAACGCGTACGTCGCTTACACTCTTGATGCCGAGAAGTGAGTTGATATCACCTAAAAGAGCCTTTGCTTCATTTGCAAGTTCCTTTTTCTTTTCAACATATATGCGATATACCATTTATTTTGCCTCCTTGGCTTTTTTGCCTATATCGTTTCTGTAAAATGCGTTGCCGAAAGATACTTTCTTCACCTTGTCATAAGCACCGCTGATAGCACAGTTGAGACATGCTCCCACATTTGTTACGCCGAGTACGCGTCCGCCATTTGTCTTGAGCACGTCGCCGTCAAGGACCGCGCCTGCAACATATACGCTGTCTTTAACTTCGTCAGCGATGTCGATTGCATAGCCTTTTTCATAACTCTGAGGATAACCCTTTGAAGCCATAATAACACAGCAAGCTGATTTCTCTGCGAATTTAACTTCAGTTTCAGCGAGAGTACCGTCAGTAGTAGCTTTCATTACAGTGAGAAGATCACTTTCAAGCAGGGGGAGAACTACCTGAGTCTCAGGGTCGCCGAAACGGCAGTTGTACTCAATAACCTTGGGACCCTTGGGAGTGAGCATAAGTCCGAAGTAGAGGCAACCTTTGAAAGTTCTGTCTTCTGCGTTCATAGCGTTGATAGTAGGCAGGAAGATTGTTTCCATGCACTCTTTTGCTATTTCTTCTGTATAGTAGGGGTTAGGTGCTATTGTACCCATACCGCCTGTGTTGAGACCTTCGTCATTGTCAAGAGCTCTCTTGTGGTCCATTGATGAAACCATAGGAGCTACAGTCTTACCGTCTGTAAATGCGAGCACTGATACCTCGGGACCTGTGAGGAATTCTTCAACAACGATATTGTTACCGCTTGCACCGAAGATTTTATCCTGCATCATTGATTTAACAGCATCTTTAGCCTCGTCTCTTGTCATTGCGATGATAACACCCTTACCCAGTGCAAGACCGTCAGCCTTAATAACTGTGGGAATGGGAGCTGTCTCGAGATATTCGAGAGCCTTTTCCATATCAGAGAATACTTCGTACTCAGCTGTGGGGATGTTATATTTTTTCATAAGGTTCTTTGAGAAAACCTTGCTACCCTCGATGATAGCAGCCTTAGCTTCAGGACCGAAGCAGGGGATACCCATAGCACTGAGTCTGTCAACAGCACCGAGTACCAGGGGATCATCGGGTGCCACAACAGCATAGTCAACAGGGTTATTTTTAGCCCATTCGCAGATGCCGTCGATGTCTGTTGCGCTGATAGCTACACACTCGGCATCGGCAGCAATACCACCGTTGCCGGGGAGAGCGTAGATCTTTTCTATATCTTTATTTTCTTTGAGTTTTTTGATGATAGCATGTTCACGACCGCCACCACCTACAACCATAATTTTCATATCTCTTACCTCTTAATCTTCGTAGATAGGATACTTTTCACAAAGAGCAAGAACACCCTTTGTAATTTCGTCTTTTGAGTTTTCAAAGTCAGTGATTGCAAGCTTGATCCACTTAGCTACCTGTACCATATCTTCCTCTTTGAAGCCTCTTGAAGTAACTGCAGCAGTACCGACTCTCAGACCGCTTGTAACGAAAGGACTCTTGGGGTCGTTGGGGATAGTGTTTTTGTTAGCTGTGATGTGTACCTCGTCAAGTCTGTGCTCGAGCTCTTTACCTGAAATATCATACTTTCTAAGGTCAAGGAGCATCAGGTGGTTATCTGTACCCTTTGATACGATATCGATACCCTCGTCCATAAGAGCCTTGCAGAAAGCTGCAGCATTTTTATGAAGCTGTGTCTGATATGCCTTGAACTCGTCTGTGAGAGCCTCGCCGAAAGCAACCGCCTTAGCAGCGATGATATGCATAAGAGGGCCACCCTGTGTACCGGGGAAAACAGCCTTGTCAATCTTCTGAGCAAGTTCAGCCTTACAAAGGATAAGACCGCCACGGGGGCCGCGAAGTGTCTTGTGAGTTGTTGATGTTACAACATCTGCATAGGGTACGGGTGAGGGATGGATACCTGCAGCAACAAGACCTGCAATGTGAGCCATATCAACCATAAGGTATGCGCCGACTTCGTCAGCGATTTCTCTGCAGCGAGCAAAGTCGATAACTCTTGAGTAAGCACTTGCACCCACAACGATAAGCTTAGGCTTACATTCGAGAGCGAGCTCTCTCATCTTGTCGTAATCGATCATTTCTGTTACATCGTCAACACCGTACTGCACAATGTTCCAGTACTTACCTGAAATGTTAACAGGTGAACCGTGTGAGAGGTGACCGCCCTGTGAAAGGTTCATACCCATTACAGTGTCGCCTGTCTCGAGAAGTGCGAAGAAAGTAGCAAGGTTAGCGTTAGCACCTGAGTGGGGCTGTACGTTAGCGTGCTCAGCACCGAAAAGCTTTTTTGCTCTCTCTCTTGCAAGTTCTTCTACTTCGTCAACACAGTGGCAACCGCCGTAGTAACGTTTGCCGGGATAACCCTCAGCATACTTATTTGTAAGCACACTGCCTGCTGCGAGAAGAACTGCCTTTGATACTATGTTTTCTGAAGCAATAAGCTCGATGAAAGTCTGCTGTCTGTCAAATTCTTTGTTGCAGGCTGCAAAAACTTCTGAGTCATATTTTTCGAGTTCGTTAAAGTAGTTAAGCATTGTAATCTCCTTGGTGTCTATTAATGGTGGAAGAGTCTCATCTTTGTGAATGCCATTACCATATTGTACTTATCAGCACATTCGATAACTGCATCGTCTCTGATTGAACCGCCGGGCTCTGCAATATAGCTTACGCCGCTGCGATATGCTCTTTCAATATTATCTGAGAAGGGGAAGAATGCATCTGAGCCGAGAGCGATACCTGAGAAAGTCTTGAGGTGAGCTTCCATTTCTTCCTGAGTGAAGGGTTCGGGCTGCTCGGTGAAGTACTTCTGCCAGTTACCGTCAGCACATACATCTTCTTCATTCTTGTTGATGTAACCGTCGATTACGTTGTCACGGTCAGCTCTGCCGAGTGTGGGCAGGAAGGGAAGATTAAGAACCTTATCAGCCTGACGTAAAAGCCATGTGTCAGCCTTTGTACCTGCAAGTCTTGTGCAGTGAATTCTTGACTGCTGACCTGCGCCTACGCCGATAGCCTGACCGTCATATGCATAGCAAACTGAGTTTGACTGTGTATACTTAAGTGTGATGAGAGCAACGATGAGATCTCTCTTAGCTTCAGCAGTGAATTCCTTATTCTTTGTTACGATGTCTTCGAGAAGAGCTTCGTTGATTTCGAAGTTGTTTCTGCCCTGCTGGAAGGTGATGCCGTAAACCTGCTTTGTTTCGATTTCAGCGGGTACGAAGTCGGGGTCAATTTTAACTACATTGTAGTTGCCGTTTCTCTTGAGCTTAAGGATTTCAAGAGCCTCGTCTGTGTAACCGGGAGCGATAACACCGTCTGAGATTTCTCTTTTGATGAGCTTAGCTGTTGTAGCATCACAAACATCTGAAAGAGCTACCCAGTCACCGAATGAGCACATTCTGTCTGTACCTCTTGCTCTTGCATAAGCGCAAGCAAGGGGGCTCTCGTCAAGACCTGCAACGTCGTCTACGAAACAAGCCTTCTTGAGCTTCTCGGGGAGAATTGTGCCACAAGCCGCTGAAGTGGGGCTTACGTGCTTGAATGATGCAGCACAGGGAAGACCTGTAGCTTCTTTGAGCTCTTTAACAAGCTGCCATGAGTTGAAAGCATCAAGGAAGTTGATGTAACCGGGTCTGCCTGAGAGAATTTCAATGGGGAGCTCTGAGCCGTCGTGCATATAAATCTTTGCAGGCTTCTGATTGGGGTTACAGCCATATTTAAGTTCGAATTCTTTCATTGTAAATTCTCCTTATTTATTTTTATTAACTACTCTTGTTTCGCTTTCGCCACTTTCGATATCGATATATCTTACGAAAAGTGAAACCTTATTGTCTTCGTTGAGGTTAGTCCAGATAAGATCTGTGAGCTCATCGATAGAAACATCGGGAAGCTCAAGAGTCTTGGGTTCGCCTTCAAATGAGGGCAGGGGATCGCCTTCACAGTTGTATGTGTGGATAAACTTAGCTTTACCGCAAAGGGGATTTGAGTAAGCATATGTAAATCTTTCGCATGAAGAGTCATCACCTTCAGCACTCTTGAGAATTGACATAGCGTAGTTCATACCTTCTTTATCAAGACGGATGATGCCTGAAATTCTGGGAGTGAAGTTGGGTGCGTCATCTTCAAACTCTCTTGTGCGAAGAGCCTGCTCAAATGTCATCTGCTTATCCATAAGATCGTATATTGTATCGGTCTGGTCACCGTTTGTTACGATGGTCTTGTTGCCGAGCACACGTACGGGATAGTAGATAATAAGATGGGGGTCTGTCATTTTGCTTTCGTCAAAAGCCTTTGTGCGCATATCGTCGCCTTCAAGCACGAAAACACGGTTACGGCTGTTAACGCTTCTGCCCATAATGAAATAAGCAGTTACAGCCTTTTTACCGTCGGCACTTTTACCGATCATAATACCTCTGCCGTGGTAAGCAAGAGAACCCAGTTCGTCTTTTATAGTTGAAATTTTCATTAGTTATTCTCCTATATAAACAATATTATTTTTAACTGTCAGTTTGTCTTCGCAGAAAAGTCTGACTGCTTCGGGAAGTATGTTCCACTCAGCTTCTTCCATAATTCTCTGCTGTAAGGTTTCGGGTGTATCACCCTGCTTAATTTCAACAGCTTTCTGTAAGATTATGGGACCTGCATCACATTCGGGGGTTACGAAGTGCACTGTGGCACCTGAAACCTTTACACCCTTGGCTAAAGCCGCCTCGTGTACATGGAGACCGTAGTAGCCTTTTCCGCAGAATGAGGGGATGAGTGCAGGGTGGATATTGATAATAGCATTGGGATAAGCCTCATAAACCTGCTCGTCGATAATGGTCAGGAAGCCTGCCAATACAACAAGATCAATGTCATTGGCTTTGAGTGTCTCTGTCAGTGCCTTTGAGTACGCGGCTATATCCGCATAATCTTTTTTGCAAAGCACCGCGGAGTCAATACCGTTGTTACTTGCTCGCTGGAGAGCGTACACACCGGGCTTTGATGCTATTACAAGAGTGATTTTACTGTCACCGAACATACCTGTTTTTTCTGCGTCGATGAGAGCCTGAAGATTAGTTCCGCCACCTGAGACGAGAACTGCTATTTTTTTAGCCATCAGAGAATCACCTTCTCATCGCCTTCGATAATTTCACCGATTACATAAGCATCGATACCGTTGTCTTTGAGAACTGAAAGTGAAAGTTCAACTTCGTCAGCGGGAACAACGATGCTCATACCAACACCCATGTTGTAGGTGTTATACATATCACGTTCGGGAATGTTACCCCACTTAGCGATAACATCAAAGATGGGGAGTACCTTAACAGCACTCTTGTCAATTTTAGCGCAAAGACCGTCGGGGATTGAACGGGGAATGTTTTCATAGAAACCGCCGCCTGTGATGTGAGAAATACCCTTAACCTGAACTTTTTCAAGAAGAGCAAGAACAGGCTTAACATAAATCTTTGTGGGAACGAGAAGAGCTTCTGCAATGCTCTTGCCACCGAGTTCGTCTCTGGGTACATAAAGTTCGGGGTTATTGTTGTCGATATCAAAAACCTTACGGCATAAGCTGAAGCCGTTTGAGTGGATACCTGTTGAGGGGAGAGCGATAACTACATCGCCTACAGCCATTTTGCTGTTGTCAATCATTTTGGGTTTGTCAACTACGCCTACTGCGAAGCCTGCAAGGTCATAGTCTTCTTCGGGCATAAGGCCGGGGTGTTCAGCTGTTTCGCCACCGATAAGAGCAGCACCTGACTGTACGCAACCCTCAGCAACACCGCCTACGATTTCTGCAATCTTTTCGGGATAGTTTTTGCCGCAAGCAATATAGTCGAGGAAGAATAAGGGCTTAGCACCTACACAGATGATGTCGTTAACACACATAGCAACTGCGTCGATACCGATTGTATCGTGCTTGTCCATAAGAATAGCAAGCTTAACCTTTGTGCCGCAGCCGTCAGTACCTGAAACTGAAACGGGGTGTTCCATACCAGCGATAGCACTAAGGTCAAAACAACCACCGAAACCGCCTACATCATCAACACAGCCTTCGTTACGTGTTCTTGCAACGTGTTTTTTCATAAGTTCTACTGACTTATAGCCGGCTGTAATATCTACACCTGCAGCTGCATAGCTTGCAGAGAAAGAATTTTTATGATCCATTATTATATTCTCCTGTATTATTTGATTTATTCTTTACCGGTCCAACAGTAGGTGCAAACCTTGTCAGCCGGAAGTCCTATGGCTTTGATAATTCCGTCAATTGACTGGAATTCTAGAGAAGTGAAATGAAGCTTTTCGCAGATAGCACTTCTTAAGTTTTTGCCACGCTCTGTAGTGGCGTCTATATACTCATCAATATGGTTCAGACCTTCTTCGCCCTCAAGATCAACGATAGTGCTTCGTGCAATCAGTTCCATCTCAGAGGTTGCTCTTGAGAAGTTGAGATATTTGCAGGAATACATAATCGGAGGACAAGCTGATCGGATGTGAACCTCTTTTGCACCGTTTTCATAGAGAAACTCAACTGTTTCACGAAGCTGTGTGCCTCGGACGATACTGTCGTCAACAAAAAGAAGCTTTTTATCGTGAATGAGATCGTGTACGGGGATCTGCTTCATCTTAGCAACTCTGTTTCTCTCGTTCTGGTTAGCAGGTGTGAAGCTGCGTGCCCATGTGGGAGTATACTTGATGAAGGGTCGTGAAAACTGAATTCCGCTCTGGTGAGCATAACCGATAGCATGAGGTGTGCCTGAGTCGGGGATACCGCTGACATAGTCGATATCCTGTGCTATACCGTTGGTACGGTCAGCCTCTGCCATAATCTTGCCGTTCTGGTAACGCATTACTTCTACATTCACACCTTCATAGCAGGATGTTGAGTATCCGTAATATGACCAAAGGAATGCACAGATTTTAGTTTTTTCTCCGGGCTCTCTGAGAACCTTATATGAGTCTGCGGTAAACTCTACGATTTCACCTGGGCCAAGCTCTTTATAATCGGCATAGCCTAATTTTTTATAAGCGAAGTCCTCGAATGAAACACAGTAACCGTCATCATTAGAGCCGATCAGAACAGGAATTCTGCCGAGTCTGTCACGTGCAGCAATGATTCTGCCGTCATCTGTAAGAATTAGGATTGATGCAGTGCCTTCAATAAGCTGCTGAGCATAAGCGATACCGTCAACAAAAGTGTCTTTCTGATTAATCAGTGCTGCAACAAGCTCAGTTGAGTTGATACCTTCGTTGGTAACAGCACCGAAATGGCCCCCGTTTGCAAAGAGGATATCTTCGACAAGCTTTTCTCTGTTGTTTATCAGACCGATAATGCAGATAGCATAAAGACCGAGTTTAGAGCGAACGAGCAAGGGCTGAGCATCAGAGTCGCTGATGCAGCCGATTGATGCAGTACCTTTCATTTTGCTTGAGATATTTTCAAATTTTGTTCTGAAAGGTGAATTTTCAATGTTATGAATTTTTCGTTGTAAACCTTTTTTCTCGTCGTATGCAGCCATACCGCCACGACGAGTGCCAAGGTGAGAGTGATAGTCAGTGCCGAAGAATACATCTAAAACAGTATCGTTCTTGCTGACTGCGCCAAAAAAACCACCCATTTAATTGCTCCTTAAATAGTTGGTGGAAAAGTGTAATTTCCGCCGTTCTAGTTTAAACTGATTAAAAATCTTAGCAAAGATTTGTTTGCTAAAAAGACTGAAAAGCCCCGAAGGTCAGTTTCATATCAGACTGTTCGGGGCTACACAACTTATGCGAAGAAAAGTTCTGAAAGTGTCATAGGATCGATGTACTTGCCGTCCTTATAAACACGCATGTTACCTGAAGCGATTTCGTCGATGAGCATTACGTTGCCATCGGGATCGTAACCGAATTCAAATTTGATATCATAGAGTACAAGACCCTTTTCTTTGAGGTCGTCAGCAACGATCTGAGTGATCTGCTGTGTCATAACCTTGATATCTTCATACTGCTTGTCTGTCATAACGCCGAGAGCTACGAGAGCATCTTTGATTACGAGGGGATCGCCCTTAGCGTCGTTTTTAAATGTCATTTCAACATATGCGGGAAGATCAGCGCCTTCTTCGATGTAATCACCGTAACGACGGATGAAGCTGCCTACTGCCTTATGACGGCAGATAACTTCGAGACCGTGGCCGAATACCTTAGCGGGAAGAACTTCCATTGTTGTATCTTCGAGGTTAGCATTTACATAGTGAGTTTTAATGCCTGCTGCATTAACTTTTTCAAAGAAATAGATTGACATGCGAAGGTTAACGTCACCAACACCGTCGATTGTAAGGCCTACTGAGTTTTCACCGGGATCAAAAACGCCGTCTTTACCTGTGCAGTCGTCTTTGAACTTAAGAAGGCAGTTGCCGTTTTCAAGCTTGTATACGTCCTTTGTCTTACCTGTGTAAATCTTTTCCATTTTGAGTGACCTCCGTTATTATAAATTTAATTTTTTATATATTGAACTGCTTTTCAGCAGCTGCATTCTTTTCAAGAACTGTTTTTGTATCAGCATCTCTCTTGTCTTTGAGCTTCTTTGCAAGCTCTTCATCTGTGACTGCAAGGATTTCAATAGACAACAAGGCGGCATTGACAGCACCATCGATAGCAACAGTAGCTACAGGGATACCTGAGGGCATCTGAACTGTTGAGAGGGGGGCATCAATACCGTCGAGATATTTTGATTTCATGGGTATGCCGATAACAGGCAGAGTTGTGTTAGCAGCAATAGCGCCTGCAAGGTGTGCAGCCATACCAGCTGCGGCGATAATTACACCGAAGCCGTTTGCTCTTGCGTTTTCGCTGAATTCTTTAGCTTCAACAGGGGTGCGGTGAGCTGAGTAGATGTGAAGCTCATAGGGTACACCGAACTGTTTGAGAGTATCAGCAGCTTTGGAAACTACAGGTAAATCGCTGTCGCTTCCCATAATAATTGCAACTTTTTTCATAGAAGAATACTCCTTTTGAAAGGTGGATTTTATTATGCTGTATAAGCCTGGCCCTTGATAAAATAAAAAAGGGCATACTTAAACAAGGTCTTCCCTTGTAAGTAGCCCAGACGGTCGACTGATATATTTCCCTTAATTCATGTGGTGCTCCACTTATCCGTCAGTCTCAAGGGAATCTGCTCATCAATGATACAGCATAAATATTGATAAAATTATACCACAAAACCTTGAGAAATGTCAATAAAAAAAGGGGTTATTTTGGTTTTTGTTAATAAGTGCAAAAAAGCTTGTTTACAGAGGATTTCTGTTGGTATTTTTGTCTTTTTTAAAGGTGTTTTTACCCGATATTTTTATCTTTGAAGAGCCAACAACCCTCATCGTGGGAGTAAATGATACCAACAGCCTGAAGATATGAATAAATTATAGTTGAGCCGACAAATTTCATGCCTTTTTTCTGAAGGTCAGATGAGATAGCATCAGACAGGGCAGAGGTGGTTTTACCAACCTCATAAAAGGTCTTACCTTCAGTAAATACTTTAAGGTATCCACTGAAACTACCGTACTGTTTTTGTATGTCACGGAAGATGATGCTGTTGTTTACCGCGGCGCGGATTTTGAGTCGGTTTCTGATGATGCCTTTGTTTTCAACAAGCTCAGCTATTTTGTCTTCGCCGTAAGCACAGATTTTATCTATGTCAAAGCCATCGAATGCTTGTCTGAAAGCCTCTCTTTTGTTGAGTACACACTCCCAGGAAAGACCTGCCTGAAATGACTCGAGGATGAGCATTTCATAGAGATATTTTTCCTCAAAGCAAGGCTGACACCACTCTTCGTCGTGGTATCTGACATAGATTTCATTGTTGGGGTTACACCAACGGCATCTTGGCTTGTTATCCATCAGAAGTATCTTGTCAGACCGACAACCTTACCTAAAATTGCAAGCTCTGTAACGATGATGGGTTCAAAGCTGTCATTTTCCGGCTGAAGTCTGAAGTGACCGTTTTCTTTATAGAATGTTTTTACAGTTGCTTCGTCTTCGATAAGAGCGACAACAATGTCACCGTTACGGGCAGTGGGAGTCTTTTCAACATAGAGAATATCACCGTCGAAAATGCCCGCATTAATCATACTTTCACCGCGTACTCTGAGAGCAAACATCTCTTTATCTGATGAGATATGCGCACCGTTGAATGGTATGTAGCATTCAATCTGCTCTGTGGCAAGAATGGGCAGACCTGCAGTTACCACACCGAGAAGGGGTACGTGTCTTACGTTTTCGCTCTGACCCACAATTCTGATGGAACGCTTGTGCATAGGGTCGCGCATAATGTAGCCTTTTTCTTCAAGGGCAAGGAGATTAGCCTGAACTGAAGATGTTGAGCGAAGACCTACAGCCTGACAGATTTCTCTGACTGTGGGCGGTACACCGCCACCTGAACGCTCTTTGAGGAAATCAAGGATAGCTTGTTGTTTATCGGTGAGATCGTAATTCATAACGATGCTCCTTTCTATAGGTTGTGTATAAAAAGTTGTAATCTGTCGTGTCTTGCAGAAAAATACAAATGTTCGTCTACGGGGACATTATAGCACATAAAAAACGAAAATGCAAACATTTGTTCTGATGAAATTGTAAATTTTTTGTGTTTTTTACTGAAATGTTATAATTTTCATTACCTGTGCAATAATAAAGACAACTTAAAATATGGAACGGTGGAAAGAAATATGAGTAAAAATAAGAGCATCATAGATAAAATTGCTTCGGGTAAAGGCTTTTATATTACAGCGGCACTTAGCTTTGTGGTTATAGTTGTGGCTATAGCTTTTGTCTATAACTCCTCTATGAGTATGCTTAGGGATTTAGATATTCCCACGACAGCCAAAGAAGCTGAAAAAAATCAGACCGGTGTCAGTGATCCGAGAGTACGCGATGAAGATAGCGATGATGGTGAGAACACTCCCGCCCACGACACTACGAAAGTGAAAGAGACACGGCAGAGTACCACAAGTGTAGCCGAGACGACAGCTGTCACAACAACCGAGGCTCCTTCAGATCCTGTAGAAGTTTTCAGCAACGATGTTTATATTTATCCCATAAGCAGTGATATTGACAGAGCCTTTTCTCAGAGTCCTGTATATGATGAGACTATGGAGGACTGGCGTGTACACAAGGGTGTGGACTTTTTGGCTCAGACAGGTACAGATGTGGCAAGCATCGGTAACGGCAAGGTCACCAAGGTGGTTTATGACACGGCTTGGGGTTGCTGTATAGAGGTGGATTATGGCGATTTTATCGGGAGATATTGCGGCCTTGAGCAGGGTACAACAGTTATAATCGATGATGAGGTATCCAAGGGTGATATTATCGGCAAGACAGCAGTGAGTCCTTGTGAGAGCAAACAGCAGGCTCATTTTCATTTTGAGATTGTCAAAGATGGAGTGCATATTGACCCGATGAGTGTGCTGAGTGGAAATTAAGTAAGCGAGAAAAGTTTTGGTCAAGCTTTTACAAAAGCTTGTGGGGTGCAGGGCAAAGCCCCGCTACAAAAAAAGAAAAGCGGTAGGCACGAAACCTACCGCTTTTAATATTATTATTTTCCTCGCTCGCCGCGGGGCGTAACTTTTTGCTGGTGCACAAAAAGTTACCTAAAATGCGCTGATGCTTATTCCATCTCAATATTGCCGGTGTAAAGCTGATAATACTTGCCACCCTTGTCGATGAGAGTCTGATGGTCGCCCTCTTCGATGATTTCACCCTTCTCGAGTACAACAATGTCCTGAGAGTTTCTTACAGTTGAAAGACGGTGAGCAATAACAAATACCGTTCTGTCTTCCATAAGTGCATCCATACCCTTTTCGATAAGTCGCTCTGTTCTCGTGTCGACAGATGATGTTGCCTCGTCAAGGATAAGAAGAGGTGCACCTGCAATAGCAGCTCGGGCTATATTGATAAGCTGAGCCTGACCTACACTGATATTGACAGCATCGGCTTTGATTTCGGTTTCATAGCCGTCGGGGAGCTTTTCAATAAATGAGTGTGCGTTTGCAATCTTGGCAGCCTCGATAACCTCTTCATCGGTTGCATCGAGCTTGCCGTAACGGATATTGTCTGCAATAGTACCTGTGAAAAGTTTGGTATCCTGCAGTACCATTGCCATTGAGTGACGAAGATCATCTTTTCTGATGTCTTTGATGTTTATGCCGTCATAGGTAATCTCTCCGCGGTCAATCTCATAGAAGCGGTTGATGAGATTTGTGATAGTAGTCTTACCTGCACCTGTTGAGCCGACAAAAGCAACCTTCTGACCGCTGTTTGCAGTGACGTTGATGTCTTTGATAACGTCGGTACCTTCTACATATGCGAAGGTCACATCTTTAACCTCAATGTTACCCTTGACAGGTACATATTTAAAGCTGTCATTTTCGGGCACTTTCCAAGCGTACTTGCCGTCGGGTGAGTCGGTTTCTACTTCTTCGCCAAGAGCGTTTCTGAGAAGTCTTACAAGAGTAGTCTTACCCTCGTCGGTCTCGTTGGGTGTATCGAGGATTTCAAATACACGTTCAGCACCTGCAAGAGCAGATACAAGTGAGCTGTAAGTACCTGCAATTGACACGATAGGTGTAGCATAGCTCTTTGACTTGTCAAGATATGTGATAAGAGTAGCAACACTCATTTCACCTGTGAGCACAAAGTGTGCACCGAGTACAACAACGATAGCGTAGTTGACACGGGTGATCATAGACATAAGCGGTGACATAAAACCGCCGATTACATTGGCTTTTACGCCGATTTTGCGGTAATTTTCATTGAGGATATTGAAGGCTTCCTTGGTTTTCTCTTCGTGACAGAAGAGCTTTACAACCTTGATGCCCTTGATATATTCCTCGGTGTAACCGTTAACCTCACCAATAGCTTTTTGCTGAGCCTTGAAAAGAGGTGAGCATACCGCAGTGATTACCATTACAACAGAAAACATAAGAATGATAGCTACGGTAATGGTCAGTGTCAGCTTCCAGGAGAAGACAATCATAATAGTGATAGTCATTACAGCCTGAATAACTGAAGAGATAAGTGATGGGAAGTTGCTGCTGACAAGGTCACTGACTCTGTTTATATCGTTGGTAAAACGGCTCATAATTTCGCCGGTCTTTCTCTTGTCAAAGAATTCCAGGGGGAGACCCTGAATATGATTGAAAAGATCACGACGCATATTCATCAGAGTGTTTGATGAAACGTGAAGCATAAGTCTTGTATAAAGAAGGTTAAGACCTGCAGAGATACCATATCCTGCCGCCATAATAAGCAACCACTTGATAATTTCCTGCATTGCGCCTTCACCGTCGGTGTTTTTGCCTGAGATTATACCTTCAAGCACATCATAGACGGGCATCATTGCAAGTGAAGATAATACACTGATAACAGTTGTAGCAATAACAAGGATAGCCACGATGACGAGTATAGCCTTATACTTAGTAATATATTTTATAAGTCTCTTTGTAGCTGTCTTGATGTCTTTAGGTTTTTTCTTTTTCTTCTCTTCCTCTTTCTTTTCGCGCTCTTTTCGTTCTTCCTCGGTTTCATTTTCGGGAATCTTGCTCTTTTTAGAGGCAGAAGCTTTCTTTGCTTTTTTAGCTTTTTTCTTGCTTTTTTTGTCGGTTGCTTCGGTAACTTCTTCGGTTGTTTCTTTCACTTCTTCAGTCACCTGAGCAACTTCAAGTTCCTTATTCTCTTCATTGAGGGGAGTCTTACTCATTGTGCCAACACTCCTTCCTGCTGAGAAACAAAGATCTCATTATAAATTTCGTTATTCTTTGTCAGCTCATCGTGAGTACCCATACCTACGATTTTGCCGTTATCCATTACAATGATACGGTCAGCATCCATAATTGAGGTGATACGCTGAGCGATGATGATTTTTGTTGTATCCTTGAACTTGTCACTTCTCAGAGCAGCTCTGATTTTTGCGTCGGTTGCAGTGTCGACAGCACTTGTTGAGTCGTCGAAAATGAGAATCTTTGACTTGCGAAGAACTGATCTTGCGATACAAATACGCTGTCTCTGACCGCCTGAAACAGTGTTACCGCCCTGACCCATTTCTGTGTCATAGCCTTTTTCAAACTCGCTGATAAACTCGTGAGCCTGAGCAATTTTTGCAGCCTCGTAAACTTCTTCGTCAGTAGCTTCAAGATTACCCCAACGGATATTTTCCATAATTGAGCCTGAGAAGAGAGTGCTCTGCTGAAGGACAACTGAAATCTCATTTCTGAGGTTTTTGAAAGTGTAGTCCTTGACATTTCTGCCACCGACAAAAACTTCACCCTCACTTGCGTCGTAAAGACGGGGGATGAGCTGTATAAGAGTCGACTTACTTGAGCCCGTACCACCGATGATGCCGATAGTCTCGCCTGAATTTATAGTAAGGTTGATATCTTCTAGGATATTCTTTGAAGCCGAATCGTCATATTTGAAGGTTACGTTTCTGAACTCGATGCTGCCGTCTGTTACAGTAACATCGGGGTTTGCGTCCTTATCACTGACAGTGGGCTCCTGCTTGAAGATTTCACCGATTCTGCCGACGGAAGCCTTAGCCATTATCATACTCAGGAATACAAGAAGAACCATCATAAGTGATGAGAGTACCTGAGAAATATATGAAACGAAGGTTGTCATTTCACCTGCGGTCAGACCTGTCTTGCCCTCGATAATGAGGTAACTGCCTCGCCACATAGCGAAAACCATACAGCCGTAAATGACAAACATAATAGCCGGTGAAAGATAAAGAGTAATCTTCTGAGTTTTGACATTCATCTTCATTACTTCTTCATTTATTTCGGCAAACTTCTGTTTTTCGTGGTCTTCTCTTACGAAAGACTTTACAACTCTGATACCGTTGATATTACCTCTGAGAACACCGTTGAATTTGTCGGTGGTCTTGAGCATCTTTTTAAACAGCGGTACTGCGATGACACCCATGATTGTAAGGATAATAACAATTGCCGGTAATGCCACAACAAAAGCAACAGACAGTTCCTTGCTGATATTGAGAGCATAGATGAGAGCTGTTATAAGCATAAAGGGTCCCTTGATAAAGGTGACAATCGTGTTTTTATAAACATTCTGGATCATTGAAACGTCACTTGTCATACGTGTGATAAGTGATGAAATCTTCAGCTTGTTGATGTTCTCGAAAGAGAGATCCTGAATCTTGTTGAAGAGTTCGCGTCTCAGGTTTGCGCCAAAGCCCATACTTGCAATTGAGCTGCAACGGGCAGCTATGTAACCGATAACAAGTGTCAGCAGACAAAGTCCCAGCATTTCAAGAAGTTTTATCACTATCTCTTTTTTGATGGTTTCAGGGTCAGTACCCGCTGCGTCAAGCTGATAGAGTATATCCACAACCTTACCCATAGCTTCGGGAATCTTAAGCTCGATGATAACGTCGAGGAAAATCATAATCGGGCATATAAGTGTTAAAAATCGGTATCCTTTTGTAAAGGACAGGAATCGTTTTGCCAAATCAGGCTACCTCCTTTGTTTTTACAAATTAAAAGTCCTGCATTTTCTTAAGCAGGACTTAAGATTTTACATTGGGATGAAGGCTCTTGCAAAGCCGAAGTATACGATAAGTGAAATGGCATCCACAAGAGTAGTGATCAGAGGACCTGCCATAAGGGCCGGGTCAAGCTTGAGCAGCTTTGCGATAATCGGCAATGCACAGCCGATAGTCTTTGAGACTATAACCACAGCAACGACTGAAAGCGATACAACAAGGATAACACTGTTGCTGACATCGCTGCCCGTTGCAAGTCTGACTACAAGCATTCGTATGACGTTGGCAAGACCTAATATAACGCCGACCATAACGGAAACTCTGATTTCTTTCCATAAGACCTTGAAAAAGTCTCTGATTTTGACTTCGCCGAGGGCAAGACCACGGATGATAAGTGTTGATGCCTGATTACCTGAGTTACCGCCGGTACCCATAAGCATCGGTATGCAGGCTGTAAGACCGGCTATAGTTGCAAGCTGATTTTCAAAGCCTTCGATTATCTGACCCGTAAAAGTGGCGGTCACCATAAGGATAAGCAGCCAGCCGATACGGTTTTTAGCGAGTTCAAATACGCCTGTTTTAAGGTATCCTTCTTCTGAAGGGAGAAGTGAAGCCATCTTTTCAAAGTCTTCCGTAGCCTCTTCTTCGATGATGTCGACGATGTCGTCGATGGTGATGATACCGACCAGGCGGTCTTCTGTATCAACAACGGGGATAGACAAAAGGTCGTATTTTTTCGCAAGAGCTGCCACTTCTTCCTGGTCATCCATTGTCTTAACGAAGATGAGCTGTTCCTCATCGGTCATAATATCTGTGATAAGAGTATCCTCTTCGTTTAAAAGCAGACGTCTGAGGGGAAGTGTACCTACGAGGTGTCTTCCGTCATCGATTACGTAGCAGGTGTAAATTGTCTCTTTATCAACACCGTTACGGCGGATACTTTTGATTGCTTCTGCAACAGTGAGTCTGTCGTGAAGCTCCACCATTTCGATAGTCATAACACTACCTGCAGAATTCTCAGGATACTTGAGGAAACGGTTGATAAGCTCTCTTGTTTCTTTATCTGTGTTTGCGAGAACTCGTCTGACGATATTGGCGGGTACCTCTTCAAGGAAGTCAACGGCGTCATCAAGGAAAAGGTCATCCATAAGGCGCTCGATTTCACTGTCTGTTATAGACTGAACAATAATACTCTGTTTATCAGGGTCAAGGTACGCGAAAACATCGGCTGAAATGTCCTTTGACAGAATACGGAAAATCTTAACGGCGAGTTTATCGTCATCAAGTTCATCAATGAATTCCGCAATATCAGCGAAAGCCATTTCGGAGAGTTCGGCTTTAAGCTCTTTGAGCTGATTTTTTGCCAGCAGTCTGTAAAGACCGCCGAATAAGGTTTCATTCATGTTGTTCACCGACTTTCTTTTGCAGACAAGTCACAAAAGATGTCAGTCAATCTTGTGGCAGGTCTGCACAAATATTAAGTTACGCCCGTTAGGTTTACTATCGCTACTATCCATTGTGTGACCCACCTCCTGAGTGCAACCTGTCGGTTGCGTGATGTTCGTGCGTTGCACGAGTGATGTATCGGCACAGCCGATGTGAAGTTTTCAGCCAAGGCTGAAAGTGAAGTATCTGCCTAAGGCAGATGTGATTATTATAGGGAAATAACCATATTTTCCATAGTAACTATTATACTATAGTGTGCCTGATAAAGTCAACAAAAATGCAGAAGTTTTTGAGATATATACACGATAAATTGTACACAAAAAAAGGACACGGTGAACCGTATCCTTTTATTATATTTGTCCTGAGAGAATGAAGAATACAAATCTGAGCAAAGAGCTCGCTAATTCTGCATTTACTTGCCCTCGCCGGGCAGGCGTTCTTTTTCCTCGCGTGGAAAAAGAACCAAAAACGCGCTCTCGCTATTTTTATTCCAGTTCAAATGCTCCTGTATAAAGCTGATAATACTTGCCCTTTTTCGCAATCAGGTCATCATGTGAACCGCGCTCAATGATTACGCCGTTTTCAAGCACCATAATAACATCAGAGTTGCGGACAGTTGAGAGTCTGTGAGCAATAACAAAAACTGTTCTGCCGTGCATAAGTGCATCCATACCTTTTTGTACAAGGGACTCTGTACGTGTATCGATTGATGATGTAGCTTCGTCGAGAATCATAACCGGTGGATCTGCAACGGCAGCTCGTGCAATTGAAAGAAGCTGTCTCTGACCCTGAGATAGGTTAGCTCCGTTACCGGTGAGCATAGTGTTGTAGCCTTCGGGAAGTCTGGAGATAAATGAGTGAGCATTTGCAAGTTTAGCCGCTTCGATTACCTGCTCATCTGTCGCATCGAGGTTGCCGTAACGGATATTTTCCATAACAGTACCTGTGAAAAGGTTTGTATCCTGAAGTACAATGCCGAGAGATTTTCTCAGGTCTGCCTTTTTGATTTTGTTGATGTTTATACCGTCATATCTTATCTTGCCGTCAGCTATGTCATAGAAACGGTTGATGAGGTTGGTAATGGTAGTTTTACCTGCACCCGTAGCACCTACAAAAGCCACTTTCTGACCGGGCTCTGCATAGAGGGTGATGTTGTGAAGAACTATCTTTTCTTCGTTATAGCCGAAGTCCACATCATAGAATCTTACTTCACCCTTAAGCTCTGTATAGGTTACACTGCCGTCACCGTGAGGATGTTTCCATGCCCAGTGACCTGTGTGCTCCTGTGTCTCGGTGATGTTGCCGTTTTCATCGATTACTGCATTGACAAGACCTACGTAACCTTCGTCGGTTTCACTCTTTTCATCGAGCACTGCAAAGATTCTCTTTGCACCTGCCATAGCCATAACAACACTGTTGAGCTGCTGGGAAATCATATTTACAGGCATTGTGAAGCTCTTTGAAAGCTGAAGAAAAGCTGCAACTGAGCCTACGGATATTGCAAAAATTGAAAGGATACCCTCTGTGGGGATTTTGCCTGCGCCTGTAGCAACTGCAAGGATACAGCCGATAACTGCGATGATAACATACTGCAGGTGGCCTAAGTTGTTGTTGATGGGGCCGAGCATATTGACGAACTTATTAGCTGAGTAAGCGTTTTGGTAAAGCTCTTCATTTCTTTTGTCAAAGCCGTCTTTTGCCTTGTCTTCGTGGCAGAAAACCTTGATGACTTTCTGACCTGTAATCATTTCTTCAATATAGCCGTTGATATCACCTAAAGATTCCTGCTGTTTCATAAAGAATTTGCCTGAGTTGCCTGCTATTTTGCCGGTAACTATCATCATTGCAAAAATGCAGATTACTACAACTACCGTAAGAGGGATGCTCTTTGTCACCATAGCCACAAAGGTAGAGATGATTGTTACCGCAGAAGAGATAATCTGAGGTATAGTCATACTTATCATCTGTCTGAGGGTGTCGATATCGTTGGTGTATCGGCTCATAATATCGCCGTGGCTGTTGGTATCGAAGTATTTGACGGGCAAGGACTGCATATGTGTAAACATATCGTCACGGATAGTCTTAAGCACACCCTGAGAAACTCTTACCATTATGATGTTATATATATAGGTTGAAGCGATGCCTATAAGGAAGATGCAAGCCATTTTAAGAAGCATTGCAAGCAAGGGAGCAAAGTCCGTACTGCCCTCAAGAAGCATGGGTTTGATGTAATCGTCGATAAGGTCGCCGAGGAAAACAGATGAGAAAACATTGGCCACACTTGAAGCGAAGATGCACAGTACAACAAACAACATAAGCAGTTTATATTTGGTGCCCACATAGCCGAAAACTCTTGAAAGGACTTTGAAATCCATTTTCTGACCGGGTATGCGCATAGGTGCACCTCTGCCGGGTCCGCCGGGTCTTGGTGGAGGAGTGAGGTTAACGGGTTTCTTTGTCTGAGGATTACTCATTGTCCTGACCTCCTTTCACCTGTGAGTTATAAACTTCTTTGTAAATTTCACTTGACTTCATAAGTTCACTATGAGTGCCGAATGCACTGACTTCACCGCCGTCAAGGACTATGATTTTATCTGCATCCTGAATAGATGAGATTCGCTGAGCAATAATTATCTTTGTAGTCTCGGGAATATACTCCTTGAAAGCCATTCTGATGAGGGCGTCTGTCTTTGTATCGACAGCACTTGTCGAGTCATCGAGAATGAGAATCTTTGGCTTTTTGAGAAGTGAACGCGCGATACAGATTCTCTGTTTCTGACCGCCCGATACGTTGGTACCGCCCTGTTCTATGTATGTGTCATAGCCATCGGGCATTTCGCTGATGAAAGGGTGAGCCTGAGCGAGCTTGCAGGCTTCAATCATCTCTTCGTCTGTGGCATTCTCGTTACCCCAACGAAGATTATCTTTGATAGTACCCGAGAAGAGCACATTCTTCTGCAGTACCATTGCAACCTCATTTCTGAGAGCTTCAAGGTCATAGTCTCTTACGTCGATGCCACCGACTTTTACTGAACCTTCTGTTACGTCATAAAGGCGGGGGATAAGCTGTACAAATGATGTTTTTGATGAGCCTGTTGCACCGATGATACCTACGGTTTCACCTGATTTTATAGAGAGATTGACGTTTTTAAGGCAGAGATTATTCTTATCTTTAGCATAGCTGAAGCCTGCATTCTGGAAGTCGATACTGCCGTCTTTCACCTGCATAACAGGGTTTTCGGGGTTGTGTAAATCTGTAACCTCATTAAGCACTTCGCATACTCTCTCGCCTGATGCTTTTGACATTGTGAGCATAACAAAGATCATAGACAACATCATAAGAGTGGAGAGTATCTGCATTGTGTAGGTGATAACTGAGAAAAGGTCACCTGTGGTCATTTCTACGGCATTGGTACCCACAATGAGTCTTGCACCGAACCAAGCAATAAGAAGCATACAGGTATAGGAGCTCAACTGCATCAGAGGGGCATTGAAGGCGATGAGGCTTTCTGCTTTTTTTGTGTCGTTATAAATTGTACCCGATACACTCTTGAATTTTTCTTCTTCCTTATCCTCGCGTACAAAGGATTTTACAACCCTGATACCGTGGAGATTTTCATTGACAACATTGTTAAGTTTGTCATAGGTCTTGAAAACTCTCTTGAATATGGGATGGGCGTTGGAAATGATGAGGAAAAGACCAAGTGCAAGGAAGGGTATGATACAAAGGAAGATTATACTGATTTTTGCATTGATGCTCAGAGCCATAGTCAGTGAGAAAATCAGCATAGCAGGGGAGCGCACAGCGATGCGGATAATCATCTGATAGGAGTTTTGCAGGTTGGTTACATCTGTTGTCAGTCTCGTAACAAGACCTGAGGTGGAAAATTTGTCGATGCTTGCAAAAGAGAAGCTCTGCACGTTGTGGTACATATCGTGACGCAAATTCTTCGCAAAGCCGGAACTTGCCTTAGCGGCAGCTGTACCTGATGCGACACCGCTGAGAAGGCTCAGTGAGCAGAGGATAACAAGGACAAATCCCATTTTTACCACGTAGGATGTGTCACCTTTGTCTATGCCGTTGTCGATGAGTTTGCCCATTATCATAGGTATGAAAACTTCGAGAATAACCTCACAAGCAATGAAAATAGGTGCAAGAATTGAGGGGAGTTTGTATTCTCTTATACATTTGCTCAGGCGTTTAATCATTGTCTGAATCAATCCTTTCTATATTGTTGTTGAGTTTGTCTATGACGCGAAAGAAGATGCTGAGCTCTTCGTCGCTGATGCCAGCTTTCAGATTTTCCTCGAACTTATCAAGGGTGCTCTCTATAAGATGATGAATATCGATGGCTTTTTTTGTAAGGGTAATTTTTTTAAGCCTCGCATCATATGGTACGCTCTCTCTGGTGATAAGGCCGTTTTTTTCCATAAGGAAAAGGATGTTGCTTGCCGTTGACGGGCGTATATCAAACTCTTGTTCAAAGTCTTTCTGAAAGATATCTCTGTGTGAGTTGTGATAAAAATATCCTATAGCTCTGCCGTGAGTACCCGTCATATTATCGATGAATATTCCGGTGGTATCCTTGTTGAGATATCGCTTGACAAGACGGGATGAACGGTGGATTTCAAAGCCGATCTTACGTTTTTTCATAGGCACCTCCCTAAAATAGTTAGCTTGCGAAAAGTTAGTTGGCTAACATTGCGTTGGTATTATAATACCTTATAAAGGTTTTTGTCAATAATTCATAATAAAAAAACTGCCGATTTGACAAAAAACACAAAATTTTATTTTAAAGTAAATTTATACTTGCATAGTTAATATATGGCATCGAAAATGGTATTTTTACGCAATTTCAAAGATATTTAAAAAAAGTATACAAAAAATAAATATAATTTTTATGCAACATTTACACAACAATTTGTTGATATATTGACTTGATGAAATAAATATGATATACTACGTTAGTTATAATGAGCTAAGTATGCCCCTATATAATATAGATGTTTTATTGCGATTCTCATTAAAAAGAAAAAAATTTACTTGATTTACATACAAAACACATTATCGAAGAAAAGGTGGATTACATAACTATGTTAAAAAAAGGAAGAAAAGTCATCAGCCTGCTTACGGTGATGCTGATGGTACTGCTCAGTGCTGTGCCTATGGCATCGGCTGTGTCGTATCCTGATGGTGTTACACCTCAGGCTCTCGAGTCAACAATTGAGAAAACCGATACTATCGTTGAAGCTCTTATGAAGCTTACAGAAGAGGGATCCCTTGAAAATATGCTGTATCCTCAGCTTTTCAATGATGAGGTTTTGTCAGCACTTACTGTAGGCGTTTACTCAGGCATTGAAGAAAATGCAGCGAGTATTTCTGCCCTTGGCCTTAATGTTTCCACCAAAGGTGTGGCGAAGCATCTCGGAGCTTATCCCGAAGTAAAAGCAAAACTTGAAAGTCTTGATAAGTGGGCAGGTGCAGACCTGGGCAAAGTTTCCTGGGGCGTAAGTGACAAAGACGGCTTCATCAAAGCTATGGCTTGTGTATTTGCTCCCTTCAATGAGCTTCTTTATACACTACTTTGTGCAGGTACATACTCAATCAATCCTGTTGTCGGTTTTAAAGGTGACAAGGGTTACGAGCTGGCAATTATCCCTGCACTTAAGGCACTTGGTTGTCAGAGCATAACTGACAGCGCAACCTTCTATGCCGAGGCTAAAGAAAACAAAAACTCAATGGTTGAAAATATCCTCGGTGATATTTTCGTGCTTGCAGACAGAGCTATGAAAGCTCCTTGCGATGTACTTACAGATATTCTTCCCGGAGTTGCTTATTTCCTCAGCAACGGCGGATTTGACAAGGCGGTTTCAGCTCTTATCGAGCCCGTGAGACTTCAGCTTTTCAATATATCAACTTTCATCAAGGTTGAGACTATCCTTTCATTCATTCAGGACAGTGAATCATATACACAGAGTTTCACTCTGAATTTCAACGATATTCTCGGTGATACAGGCCTTAAGATGGCTGAAATCGACCTTGAAGAGCTGGCTTCCTGCGGTACGGCAAACAGTGACGGCACCGTAAAAAGCGACAAAGCGGCAACATTCACACTGCTTCTGAGATGGGTTATCGACACCGCAAAGCTCAATAAAGATGCTCTCGCAGATATGGTCGGTGACAGTGCTGTTGATGTCAGCAAGATTGTTGACAAGGTTATGGCTAAGGAAACAGATGAAATCATAAGTCTGCTTGTTAATATGCTTAACGCAGCAAAAGGTAAGACTAACGACTACACATGGACATTTGCTGCCTATGAGGCAGGCACTGTAACCTATACAGCTAACCTTTCAGAAGAGAAATTCCAGAGAGTTGTTGATGGTATAGACGAGCTTCTCGACCAGGTTGTTGCTGAGGGCGGTCAGTATAAGAGTGTAAAAGCGGCACTTCGCCCCGAGATATATTCAAACAAGCTCGTCAGCACTCTCGTATGTGAAATTTACGGAATGCTCTCAGGTGAAGAGTTCAAGGCTATCGCTGAGCTTGCAGGTATGGATGTAAGCCCTGCAATGTTGTCACAGGAGTTGACAGAACTCAGATTTGCCGGCACAAGAAAAGCTCTCGACAATGTTTCATCATGGAGCAAGGTCAATGTGAATACTCTTACATGGGGCTTCAGAAACGGCGACAGAGACGGTTTCTTAAAGGCTCTCACTGCTGCACTCAGACCTATGGAAAGTATAATTTCGATGCTTCTTTGTCAGGGCAGAATAAGAATTATGGATTCTGTTGATATCTATGGCAGTGACGGATACAACACAGCAATTATTCCCATCCTTGAAGCACTTGGCTGTGAAAGTGACAGTATACTTACATATGAGGAATTTGAAAAGGCTTCAAGAAAAGGCAAGGGTACAGAAAAGCTTCTCGATACCGTACTTACTCTTGTTGACAGAGTGCTTGAAAGACCTGTTTACACACTCACTCAGATTTTGCCCAACGCACTTTACTTTATAAACAGCGGCAGTCTTAAGACCTGCATCGAAAATCTTATGTACCCCTTTACTTCTTTACTAAAGGAGTTTGGTATGGAAGATATGCTGGATATGTCTCAGGTGACATCTTCACTTGAAATTGACCCTCAGAAGCTTATCTCAGAAATGACAAAGAATAATGCTTCAGTCGGTGAGCTTGGTATAGACCTTAAGGATTTAGATCTCAGTGCAATTGATATTGAGGTTTTAGGTAAGATGGGTCAGGCTACCACAGTTCAGAGTAAGCGTACATTAAAGGGTGCACCCGTGCAGGTGACTTATATCAAGGCAAATCAGCCGGCCATTATGGTAACTCTTATGAGACAGCTTGCCACAATCTTAAAGAGTGTTGACAACGATATGGTTGACGATCTCTTAGGTTCAATGGAAGGCATGGGCGAAAATCAGATGGTGTCAGGTTTCGCAGGCGGTATCACTGCAGATATTGCAGCGATGAGTGTCGACGAAACTGTAGAGTGGATGTACAAACTCTTCTTCAGAGAAAGACCTATTGTGCCCGAAAAAACTCAGGAAGAATATATGCCTACCATCATATATAACCCCAAAAACAGCAGCACAGGTTTTGTATGGGCATTACTTATTCTGTTTGTTATTGCAGGTGTAGTTATTTTCCTCTGGAAGACAGGCAGATTAAAAAAGATTTTTTCACGTAAATCTACTAACAATTATCAGGAGGTGTAAGCAATGCTGATATTAAAGAACATATGTAAAGATTATGTAATGGGCGATAACACCGTAAGAGCTCTGAGCGATATTGATATTAGCTTCAGAGAAAGCGAATTCGTTTCAATTCTCGGTCCCTCAGGTTGCGGTAAAACAACATTGCTCAATATTATAGGCGGTCTTGACGTTTACACAGACGGTGACCTTATTATCAACGGCAAATCAACCAAAACTTTCGGCGATGAAAACTGGGATACTTACAGAAACCACTCAATCGGTTTTGTATTCCAGAACTACAACCTTATACCTCATCAGACTATTCTTGCTAACGTTGAGCTTGCTCTGACCCTTACAGGCGTAAGCAAAAAAGAGAGAAGAGAGAGAGCTATCAAGGCTCTTGAAGAGGTTGGTCTCGGTAAGCATATCGACAAGAAACCCAATCAGATGTCAGGTGGTCAGGTGCAGAGAGTTGCGATTGCCCGTGCTCTTATCAATAACCCCGACATTATTCTTGCCGACGAGCCCACAGGTGCTCTTGACAGTGAAACAAGCGTTCAGATTATGGAGCTTCTCAAGGAAATTTCCAAGGATAAGCTCATCGTTATGGTTACACATAACCCTGAACTCGCATATGAATACTCAAACAGAATCGTAAAGTTCAAAGACGGTAAGGTTATTGATGACAGTAACCCCTTTGTTCCCGACGACAATGACAGAGCAAACGAAAAGTTCAAAGCTGAGGAAGCTCGCAAAAAGGGCAAGAAGCCTTCAATGAGCCTTTCAACCGCTTTCGGTCTCAGTCTTCGTAACCTTGCAACTAAGAAGGGTAGAACTATCCTTACAGCCTTTGCAGGCTCTATCGGTATTATCGGTATCGCCCTTGTAATTGCACTTTCCACAGGTATTCAGAATTATGTTGATAAAATGCAGAACGATACTCTTATGGCTATGCCTGTTACCATCGAGCAGGAGTCACTTGATATCGAAAGCATGATGAATACTATGACGGGTATGGGTGCAAATCTTGCAAATCTCGACCACGACAGAGAAAAGATTTATGTCAACGAGATGGTTGCCGAAATGGTAAACAACTTCATTGCAAAGTCAAATGCCAACAACCTCAAGACATTCAAAAAGTATATCGAAGATAATCAGGAAGCTTTCAATGAAACCTGCAACGATATTCAGTACAGATACACACCACCCATCAACATTTACAGAGCAGACACAGATAAGGGTATAAATCAGGTTAACCCCAGTACACTCCTTGACTCTCTCGGTGCAGGCGAAATGATGGGTCTTGTAGAAGGCTTTATCGGTACCGGCTTCAGTGTATGGGACGAAGTTGTAGGCGGTGAAGAACTTCTCGATCAGCAGTATACTCTCATACACGGTAAGTTCCCCACAGAGGCTAATGAAATCGTGCTTGTTACAGACGTAAACAACGAAATCAACGAGCTTATCCTCTACGGTCTCGGTCTTCGTGATCAGAGCGAATTTACAAGTGATCTTATGTCATCACTTTCAGGTGAAGGCGTATATCAGACAACAGAAGCTGAATTCTCATACGAAGACATCTGCAACATTAAATTCAAGCTTGTTCTCAACAGCGATTATATGGTCAAAGATGCAAAGACAGGCCTTTGGAAAGATAAGAGCTCAGATCCCGAGTTCCTCAAGAAGGTTATCGATGACGGTCTTGAACTCAACATCGTTGGTATCATCAGACCCAGAGATGACAATCTTCTTGCTGTTGGTACAGGTTACATCGGTTACACAGAAAAGCTCAAGGAATATGTTCTTGAGGGTGCTATGAACTCACAGGTTGTTCAGGAGCAGATTGCGTCACCCAACAAAGACGTGCTTTCAGGTAATGAGTTTGTAACTTACTCAATCAATGACTTTGATATCAAAGATATCGACCTGAGTCAGATCAATCTTAAATATCTCGATCTCGAGCCCTTTATGAGCCTTCTCGGTGATTTTGATATCGGCAGTATGGATGTTACAAGTATGCTTTCAAGTACACTTACCTCAGGTTTTGATCTCAGCAATCTCACTGAGCTTCAGAAGAAGCTTGTTGAAGGTTACCTCAATGATGAGCAGGTTATCGCTATCAAGCAGGCTTATATTGACAGTATGAATGCAAAGTGCTCATATGATCAGACAATGGCGACTCTCGGTTATCAGGATCCTGATGCTCCCACATCAATCTACTTCTATGTTAAGACCTTCGACCTGAAAGATAAGCTTTTTGAGATCATCGACTTCTATAACGAAGAGGTTACAGCTGACGGTCACGAAGAATACACCATTGAGCCTACAGATGCTGTTGGTGCACTTCTTACTTCAGTTAATCAGATCATCAACATTGTAACCTACGTTCTTGTAGTATTCGTTGCTATCTCACTTGTTGTTTCATCAATTATGATAGGTATCATTACTTATATCTCAGTACTTGAAAGAACCAAGGAAATCGGTATCCTCAGAAGTATCGGTGCATCAAAGAGCGACGTTTCAAGAGTGTTCAATGCCGAAGCTATTACCATAGGTCTGGCCGCGGGTATAATAGGTATTGTCTCGACGCTACTTATAGAAATACCTATAAATATCCTTCTTCAGCACTTCACAAACAGCTATGCAGCAGCTGAGCTTCCCGTTGGTGTAGCATTTGCACTTATCGGTATCAGTGTTACTCTTACATTCATTGCAGGTCTTGTACCCTCATCACTTGCAGCTAAGAAAGACCCTGTAGAGGCTCTCAGAACCGAATAATGATTCTGTCCCCGTTCAGCAGTGAGCGGGGATATTTTTATATCTTTTGGTTGTTGGTACGAGGCTGAGCTACCGTAATTATCAAAGAGTTACAAAAAAACTTTGAAATAGAGCTGTTTTTTATTGATTTTTATGGTTTTCTATTGTATACTTAAATAAATACATATATGGAAGGATGAAAATATGAAGAAGTTTTTCCTTTTTGACAACACAGAAAGCGATACCAAGGTTTCCAATACCCGATTGCTTTCATATGCGGCAGGTCTTGCGGGTCAGAATATGACTTACGGCATGGTTTCTGCCAGACTTTTTGTTTATCTCAACACTATCTTAAAAATACCGTCGGAAAAAACGGGTATTATCACCGGTGTAAGTACACTGTGGGATGCTATCAATGACCCTCTTGTCGGTGGACTTATCGACCGCAGAAAGCACAGACCGGGTTACAAACTGCGTCCTTTCCTCTTGTGGACACCTGTACTTATCGGTATACTTGTTTTCCTGATGTTTGTTGACTTCGGTTTCAGCGAAAGCAAGACAATAGCATTTGTATTAATCTTATACATACTTTTTGACGTGTTCTATTCACTGCAGGATATCTCAATCTGGGGTATTGCCGCAATGTCCAGTCCCGATTCGGTGGAACGTGGGCGAGTAATTCAGTGGATTTCAATTGCTGCCGGTCTTGGCGGTACCATAGCAGGTCTCTTCCCGACCTTTAAAGACATCTTCGTCAAAAATAGCATTATGAGCGAAAAGCACACCTATGTTTTCGGTGCACTTGTATTCGGTCTTGGTGGTATGATTATAGCGATGCTGGCTTATAGAATGAAAGAAAAGGTCGAGCCTGTTGAAGATGAAAACAGAAGCAGTATTCTGCAGGATATTCTGGACCTCAGACATAATAAAACTCTTATTATTGTCTGCCTTGCAAGAACAGTGCAGAGTATCTCAATCGCATTACCCTGGGAATATTTCTTTGAATCACAGGGCGTATCATACAATGTCTTTGGTGCGGAAATTTCAGGCGGTACAGCACAGGTGGTTTACGGCGCAATTATGGGTGTACCCGGAGCAATAGCAATGTTCTTTGCTATCAAGCTTATTAAAAAGTTGGGCGGTAACAAAAATCTTCTTGTTTTCTCGGAAGTGGCTACACTTATTGCACGTATTATTGCTTTCTATGTGGGTGCAAATGACCGTTTCCTCAATATAGGTGCACTGGCTATAGTTATGGCTCTGCTCGGTATCGCTCAGGTATTTACAAATATGAAGGACATCGCTCACCGTTCACTTCTTACCAACTCAATTGATGAAGTTGAGCTTAAAACAGGCAAGCGTACCGAGGGTATCGTATTCTCAATGCAGAATTTCGTTTCAAAGCTTACAGGTGCTATTCCCAAGTTCATTCAGGGTTATGTTCTTAAGTTCCTCGGCTTTGACCAGAACATTAAGCATGCAGCTAATCAGACAGTTATCAATGCTCAGGTGGCTCCCCGTTTCCTCAAGTACCGTTGGCATCAGTTTATCTTAGGTCCCGCAATCGGTTCAGTGCTTTATCTTATCGTTATCCTCTTCCTTAAAGATGATGCGGCTCATATTGCTGAAGTCGAAAGACAGCTTAAGGAAAAGAGAGAAGCTGCAGCAGTTGAAAAGGCAGAGGCTTAAGGTTTATATCAGGTGATACTATGAAAGTTTTGTGTGTAATAGATATGCAGAATGATTTTATCGATGGTGCTTTGGGTACTGCTGAAGCGGTGGCTATTGTCGATAATGTCAGAGAGAAAATAGACCTGTATCGCAAAAATGGTGATATGGTTATCTTTACAAGAGATACCCACTTTGAAAACTATATGGAAACCTATGAGGGTAAAAATCTCCCCGTGCCGCACTGCATAAAAGGCAGTGACGGTTGGCAGATAAGCGATAAGCTTGAGGTGGGAGAGAGTACTGTTATAGACAAGCCGACTTTCGGCTCCATAGAGCTTGCGGAGTATATGGCAAGTCTTGATGGTGTGGAGGAAATCGAATTTGCAGGTCTTTGTACAGATATCTGCGTCATTTCAAATGCACTGCTTCTTAAGGCTAAACTTCACGAAACACCTATAAGTGTTGACTCATCCTGTTGTGCCGGTGTAACACCTCAGAGCCACAATAACGCACTTGAAGCTATGAAAATGTGTCAGATTAAAATTATTTAATTTTTGTTGATTTTTTTAATAATGTGTGATATTATTAAAACGAAGAAAATACTGGAAAGGAGAAAATGCCATGACAATCGGTGAAGTTCTTGTATTATTAGAAGAAATCATTGCAACTATCGTTGCAGCAATTTCAGCTTACTTTAATCTTCAGAAATCAAAAGAAGAAGCTGCTGAATAATTAGTATTAATGAAAAGAAGGACTGTACCTTTAGGGTACAGTCCTTTTATGTTTTCAGGCGGCTGATTTTCACAGCCGCCACTGTTATATCATCACGGGAGCTTTTGTTGCTTCTGAGCTTTGCAAGAGAGGCTATGTGAGTTGCAAGGTCCTGCATATTGTTGGTGCTCCAGGACAAAAGCTCGTCGTTTATCCAACCGCAATCTTCAGCAGTGACTCCGTCGGATACCAACAGTATTATATCGCCGGGTGTCAGATTGATGCCTATATGGGCAGGGGTTATATTTCTTATTATGCCTATGGGCAAAGATTCCTGACGGATAATGAAAATCTCATCACCGCTTCTCAGGAAGCTGACAGCTGCACCGGCTTTATAAAAATCAGCAACACCGCTGTAAAGGTTTACTCTCACTGCATCGACTGTGGCTATGGACTCATCGGTAGATTTCATTATCATAGCGGAGTTTACAGCTTTGATTGCACCTTCGGGTGAAAATCCGCCTTCTATGAGTTTTTCTAAAATTGATGCTGTCATAGTGCTGTCTATGGCTGCTCTTGCTCCCGTACCCATACCGTCGCTTATAAGGGCAGTTTTGACCGCCCCTGTACCTGAAACAAAACGCACACTGTCACCGCAAAGGCTGTTTTTTATCAGAGGCTTCTGGCAAGAGCCGAATTGCAGGTCGTAGAGATATCTCTCTTCATATGTTATGGTGGTTTTTACATCACCGACGGTAATATGAGGCTCGCCGAATTGCCTTTTGGAAATAAACTCTAAAATATGCCTGAGCTTTTTGTGGTCAGTCTCGAATGGCTTATCTATGATGCTTATTTCTATTGTAACTCTGCCGTCAGTGTCGGTGTAGTAGCTGAGTGCATCGGTGTATATGCCTGTATCCTGCAAAGCTCCTCGCAGGGCTGAAGATTTGGCTGTGTCTATGATTTTGCTGTGGGCAATTTTGTCGGCTGTTTCTTTGAGAAAGTCTCCCACGGTGTCAAACTGATCGGTTAGGACTTTGCGCATTTCACGTATTTTCATTTTGACAGCCATATTGTTGGCATATACAGCTGAGCCGTCCCGTATGCCTTCGGCCAGCTCAGTGAGTCTGATACATCTTTTTTCAAGGGGCAACTTGCCCTTGGTTCGCTTTTCTATACCGCATATGGCAAGTATATCGCTTGCAGTTGAGTCAAACATTTTATTCCAGCACTTGCTTTTGTTTTCACAGCCGACGCATACGCTTTGCTGTAAATTTGCAAATAGCTTATTGACCTCGGGGTTAATTATGCCGTCAAGTTTGTCACCTGTTTTAACAATTATGTCAGAGACTTGATATATGCTGTCTGAAGCGCTGATGAGATTCTGCGATACCTGACGATAAACGGGATTATCAGGGGCAATGCCCGTCTTTTTCAGTAAATCGCCTATGGTGTGTATCCAGTCTGAGGGTACTATCATAAAGGCGGCACAAGCTATAGCGACTTCGATGAGACTTATAAGCACCTGACTCCCCGTACCCTGAAAAAGACTTATAACACTGTAGCTTATGCCGAAAGATAAGGCGCTTACTATCTGTCCCAAAGGTGAAAATACGCCTGCCACAAGTCCCGAAAGAGCATAGCAAGGGAAAAGATATCTGAAATCCGGGTCGATACAAAGAGATGCACCTATACAGACGCCGGCAACACTACCGGCACTGCTGCCCTTATAAAATGAGAGAAACATCAGCACAAGGCAGGAAAATATTCTTGCAGGAGAGAGCCCCTCGATGCTGAAGCCCGACATACACATAAGAAAGATGCAAAGTGACAATACAAGGCTGGTGGAGTCTTTAAGGTTAAGAGTGCTGATGCCTGTTTTAAGTACGGGGGTGCGAAAGCTCCTTGTAAAAAATATTGAGGCGCAAAGTGACAGCATACCCTCGCAAAGAAGCATAAAAATGCTGATATAATTAAAGTCAGTGACAGCGGTGTATACTATACCCACAAGGGCGACACATATAAGTGAGGATATGTAGCTGAGGGTATTGCTTTCTTTCATACGCCTGAAAGCAAAAAGTCTGATAAGACACATCAGAGCCGAAATGGCAGTATACTTAAGGGCAATCTGCCAGGGCTTTGATAGAAAATATCCCAGAGATGAAGAGATAAATACACCGAAGCAATGTTCAAATTTTACTGCAGACAAAAATGCCGCAGTAAACGGCGACATATCCCCGAGGGCTTCAAGCTGACTGAAACAAAAACCCGCCAGAGTGTATAGAATATACGGCAGATAATATCGCAGATTTTTTTCTTTCACTGTTTCGCCTGACGTCTGATAAAGTATGTCATTGTCTGAAGTTTCATATTTTATATTAATGCTCATAATAATCCTTGCCTTTCATAGTTGTCCACTTATTATACCTACAATTAAAACTGAAAAAAGTCGCAAAGGGGCGATTAATTTAAAGTTGCTATTGATATTACGGGTGATAATGTGATATAATCACTGCAGTTTTGTTTATGCACACTCAGGAAAGAAGATGTTGAAAATGTTGGGCGTATTAGTAAACGTAGTAACTGTAATTATAGGCAGTAGCGTTGGTCTGATTTTTAAAAAAGGTATATCTGAAAAGTATACAGATGCTGTTATGAAAGGCATAGGACTTTGCACCCTTATGATAGGTGTTCAAGGTACTCTCAAAGGTGAAAATCAGCTTGTTGCGATTATAGCAATGGTACTCGGTGCAATTGTAGGCACAGCTGCCAACATAGACGCCAAGCTCAACGGAGTAGGCGATTTTCTCTCGAAAAAGCTTAAAAAATGCGATGGCGACAAGGTCAGTATTGCTGAGGGTTTTGTTACGGCCAGTCTTTTATTCTGCGTCGGTGCAATGACTATTATCGGCTCACTTGAGTCGGGTCTCAAAGGCGACCATACCACTATTTTTACAAAGAGTATCCTTGACTTGTTTTCATCGTGTATGCTGTCGGCATCACTTGGTATCGGTGTAATCTTCGCCGCAATATTTGTGTTTATCTTCCAGGGCGGTTTAGTGCTTATGGCAGGACTTCTTGAGCCTTTGCTTAGTGACAGCGCTGTAGCCGAGATAACCTGCGTAGGCTCGCTTATGATTTTAGCTCTCGGTTTTAACCTGACAGGCATAGCGAAATTCAAGGTTGCCAACTATTTCCCGGCACTTGTGTTTGCACCTTTAGTTGCATATCTCTTTGAAATTTTAGGCAGGTACATACCTGCGCTAGCATAAAGAAAAGGAAAAAAGTTATGACACAGACAAGAAAAAATTCACTTATTGGCTCAGCGTTTTTAGCCCTTGCCGCAATTATCTGGGGTAGCTCTTTTGTTGCTCAGACTGCAGGGGCAGAGTTTGTCGGACCTTTCACATTTATCTCTGTCAGAAGCCTTCTCGGTTCAGTGGCACTCTTGCCCGTTATCTTTGTAATGGATACCTTTAAGAAAAAATCAAAGCCTGAGGAATACAAAAAAATGACCAAGGCTGACTATAAATATCTTTTTATGGGCGGTACAGCCTGCGGTGTGGTTTTATGTGCAGCATCGTGTCTTCAGCAGCTTGGCATTGACGGTGGTACAGCACCGGGTATGGCGGCATTTATTACAGCCTTGTATATTCTGCTAGTACCTATTTTTTCGGTGTTTATAGGCAAAAAAATCAGACCCGTCATCTGGGTCTGTGTAGGTGTATCGGTGGTTGCTCTCTATCTTCTCTGCGTAAAAGACGGTGGTAAGGTGCAAGGCTCTGATCTTTATGTATTGGCTTGTGCAGTCTGCTATGCTATACATATTCTCGTAATCGACAAGGTTTCACCTAAGCTTGATGGTGTACGCCTTTCAGCAATGCAGTTTTTTATAGCAGGTCTTATCTCATTTGTTATAATGCTCCTGACAGAAGATCCTACCCTCGAGGCTCTGAAAGCGGCGGCTCCCTCAATAGCTTATTCAGGCATAATGTCAAGTGCCGTTGCATTCACACTGCAGATTTTGGGTCAGCAGAAAACTGAGCCGACTATAGCAACAATGATAATGTCCCTCGAGAGTGTATTCGGTGTGCTTACAGCTATGATAGTGCTCTCGCAGGTGCCCACAATGAGGGAATCACTCGGCTGTATACTGATGTTTGCGGCTATAATTGTGGCACAGTTACCCGAAAAGAAAAAAATCTGAAACAGGTAAGGGCGTCTTCGGATGCCCTTTTTTGCAGGCGGGCAGTTCGGCGGCTCCATAGCCGAAGCCACGGGCTTCGGCACAGCGACTTCGTCGCTGCAAAACGCTTTTGCGTTTTGATGGAGCCGCCTCCCCACCGTTACATCAAACTAACAAATCACCATTTACAAAACCTCAAATATATGCTACAATAAGCTGAAAGTTAATTTCGGCACAGACCGAAGAAAGGATAAAACTATGAGCGTTACTAAATCACATTACGCCTTTATGCCCGACGGCACAGAGGTACATCTTTTCACTATTACAAACAACAACGAAATCTCAGCAGGTATCATCACTAAGGGTGCTACTCTCAACTCTTTCTGTTGCCCCGACAAAGACGGCAATATGGGTGATATCATTATGGGTTTTGATACTATTGATTATCACATCACATCAGGCACATACACAGGTCAGGTTATTGGCCAGTATGCTAACAGACTCTGTGGTGGCAAGTTTAAGGTTGGCGATACCGAGTATCAGGTAACTCAGAACGAAAAAGGCAAGACTTGTCTTCACGGTGGTGCTGAGTACAGCAGTGCTGTATGGAAAGCTATCATAATCGATGATAATGCTGTTGAGTTTACATACCATAGCCCCGACGGTAAAGAAGGCTTCCCCGGTAATGTTGATGTAACAGTTGTATACAGACTCACCGACAGAAACGAGCTTGAGATTAATTACAAGGCTGTCACTGATAAGGATACTATCATCAATATGACAAACCATGCTTACTTTAATCTCGGCACAACAGCAAACGGTGATGTTCTTGATCACGAGCTCCAGCTCAACTGCGATTACTATACACCTACAGATGCAGACAGTATTCCTACAGGTGAAATCAGAAGTGTCAAGGGTACAGCTTTCGACTTTACAACACCCAAGAAGATAGGCAAAGATATCGGTGCAGACGATGAACAGCTTATTATGTGCCGTGGTTATGACCACAACTTCTGTGTGAGTGGTGAAGCAGGCAAGCTTCGTCTTGTGGCTAAGGTTACAGATGAAAAGAGTGGCAGAAAACTTGAAGTTATGTCAGACCTTCCCGGTGTACAGCTTTACACGGGCAACTTCCTTGATGGCACTGAAATGGGCAAAGACGGCATAGCTCTTCAGAAGCATTACGGTTTCTGTCTCGAGACACAGTATTATCCTGACACACCTAATCAGGCAAACTTCCCACAGTGCACATTCAAGGCAGGGGAAGCATTCAAGAGCACAACAATATTTAAAGTGTAATCATCAGCGCGTTTTGGTTACTTTTGGGCGCTAGCAAAAGTAACGCCCCGCGGCGAGCGAATATAATTAAGGCGAGTAGGTTTAGTTTCTACTCGCCTTTTTGTTTTTGTTGGGACGCGGGGAAACTTTGCATATCTTTTGCTTTTATCCCGCCGAGTTAATTTTGCAATATCCTTGATTTTTTATATAAATAGTGGTAAACTTAACCTGTCACATAAATTTCATATTGGATTATACTCCTTTGGGGACACTATTGGTAAAAATGTGTCTCTGTTTGCCTATATCCCAAGTGGAGTTGAGTGAAATTTGTGTGACAACAAATGAGATGCATTTTTGTGCGTCTCTTTGGGGCGCACTTTTTTATTGCCTCAGCTTAAAAGTTGCCCTTGAAATATAATTTTACAGGAGGAAAACACAATGACAAACTTTTTAGCAACACTTATGGCATTCATTACTCTGGCGATATCTTTGATGTCAGGCGGACCTCTCGCTGAGGAAATGAAGACTAAAGGCGACATTTCTGGTTTTGCACAGACCGTTAATGTGCAAAAGGAATTGCCTGACCTTTATGCTGACGAAGACGGTGATTTCACAGTGCTTCAGTTCAGCGACACCCACTTTACTACGGGCGTTACGTTGTCGGATATGCTACAACTAAACAAAATGGAAAATCTTACAGAAAAATACAATCCTGACCTTGTAGTTGTTTCGGGGGACATGATTGACGATGGTAATGATGGGGATTTCAATAAGGCGTATGTTCTTCGCACAGTAGCAGAAATATTTGAAAAGGCTGATCAATATTGGGCTTTTATACCCGGCAACAATGACGGTGTTAACTACGGTACTTCTGCTGATGTGGTTGCTTATCTCTCGCAGTATGAACACTGTCTTGTAGCCGATGAGCCGGAAATCTCAGGCGGTTGTCAGTACAGTATTGATATTATCAGTGAAAATGAAATAACTCACTCAATGCTTTTTATCGATACTATGGATTATGATAATGATGACCCTGACCATATCTATGGCTATGTCTATGAAGACCAGGTAAATTGGTGTAAAGAGGAAATCAGCAAAAAACAGCAGGAAAACAGCGATGTCAGAATAAGTGTATTCTTACACGAAAATACTCCCGACTTTTTCCGTGCAGCAAGAAAAGGCAAACCTTATAAGTTCGGTTATCCCACATTGGGCTTAAGAATGGAAAAGTACAATATTCCTAAAAATCAGCCGCTTGATGATGTATTCAATGAAAGCGGTTGTGTAGGACTTCTCTCTATGGGGCACAATCATCCTACATATGATCAGTGCAGTTTTTACAACAACACATACTATCATGTAACCCCTCAGACTAAAATTGCAAGTTCTCTGATAACCATTCATACTCAGGCGGATAATGTCAAGGATATGTATGATTTTAAACCTATTTATTGTTAAAACACAACCTTAAACGGCGGGATAAAACCTGCCGTTTTTTCATCGCTTTCGCGCGTTCTGACAAAGTAAAAATGGCGAGGAGGACTTAACCTACTCGCCATTCATAATTATCAGTCTATGCTTTTTCCGATCTTCTTAAGAAATCTCTTAAACTTAGCTTTCTCAAGTCCTAAATACGCACTCTTAATGGGCGGACATACTCCGAAGAGTACACCTGAAAGTGTAAACAGGAAACTTGGATTTACGCTCTTTTTTCCTTTTTCGAGAGCTGTAACCATCTTCTTTGCTACAACCTTGGGACTCTGTACAGGGAAAGGTCTCTCAAACTCAACCTCATTAGCCGCTGCAAAGAAACCTGTATCTGTAGCGATGGGATAAAGGCAGGTCAGCTTCATATTCTCAGGAAGCTCAAATCTTATACCCTGCTGGAAGCCCTCCATAGCAAACTTTGTGGCTGAGTATGTAGTAAAGCCCGGCATAGCCATCTTACCGATAGCTGATACGGTTATTGCGAGATGACCCTCTCTGCCGTTAAGGTACTGCTTATACTTTTCGTATGTATAAATAGGGGAGAATACATTGGTCTCGAACATTCTCTTTGTTCTGTCCCAGTCAACATAGTCAATGATTTCATAATATGGATAACCTGCGTTTGCATAGAAAATATCAATGAAACCAAGGTCTGCTTCAGCTTTCTCAAAGATAGAGTCTACAGCCTCGGCACTTGATACGTCGCACTGATAGGTTATAATGTTGCCGTCTATTTTGTCCATATTCTTGCAGTTTTTGTCAACAGCTAAAATTTTGTTGGTTTTTTCTGAAGCTAAAAGCTTAAGTACCTCTAAGCCGATACCGCTGTCGGCACCTGTCAAAACAATATTTTTACCCTTAATCATATCTTAACTCTCCTTTTTTCGGCAAAAGCCGACTTTATAAAACAATAATAGCCCAAAGTTGATAATAAGTCAACAAAACAGTTGCCTTTTGTCTTAAAAAATGTTAATATCTAATCAGTTTGAAAATCTATTTCATTTATATATGCAAAGGGGAAAAATTATGAAATATGAGAAGCTTTTTACGCCTATCAAAATAGGCTCATGCGAAATTAAAAACCGTATTGCTATGGCTCCTATGCTTATGGACTTTGGTCAGTTTGACGGCAGAACAACTGCACAGCTGATGGATTACTACGAAGAGAGAGCCAAGGGTGGTACGGGTCTTATTATCACTGAAATCACCCGTGTCAACGACAGAACAGGTGCGGCGGCCTTTGCTCAGCTTGGTATGAGCCACGACTATCACATTGGCGGTATGATGGACTTTGCAAAGAGAATTCATCAGCACGGTGCAAAACTGTTCGTACAGCTTCATCACCCGGGCAGACAAAATATGGGTCTTCTTATGGGTACATTGCCGCTGAGTATAGCCTGCGATAAAGCTATGCCTTTCTTCAAAGACGTACTTTACAAGGTTGTGCCTGCAGGCAAAATCCTGATGAAAAATCATATTGTACCCCGAGTTGTTGCACCCTCAAAGTGTGAAAACAGTTATTTCTCAGACGGTGTCAACAGAGGTCTTCGCAAGAGTGAAATCAAGGGTCTTGTCAAAGATTTCATTGCCGCTGCTGAAAGAGTAAAAAAGGCAGGTTGTGACGGTGTACAGCTTCATGCATCACACGGCTATCTGCTTCAGCAGTTCCTTTCACCTAACACAAATCAGCGTACTGACGAATATGGCGGATGTCTCGAAAACAGAATGAGATTTCTTCTTGAAATAATAGCCGGTATCAAAGAAAAATGCGGTGAAGACTTCCCTGTTATTGTGCGTCTTACAGTTGACGAGTGTTACGAGATGATAGGCAAAAAGGGTAAGGGTTACGATCTTAGTGAGGGTGTAATGATGGCTAAGCGCCTTGAAGAAGCAGGTGTTGATGCTATCGACGTTTCAAGTGCATCATATGATACATTCAACTATTGGCTTGAGCCTACATCATTTAAATGTGGCTGGAGAAAGTATATGGCAGCTGCTGTCAAAGAAGCAGTATCAATCCCGGTTATTGCGGCTAATCTTATCAGAAGTCCCGAGCAGGCTGAAGCTCAGCTTCAGGAGGGCACTCAGGATATGATATCTCTCGGCAGACCGCATATTGCAGATCCCCATTGGGCTAACAAAGCAAAAGAGGGAAGAGCTGAAGATATCAAGAGATGTGTTTGTTGTCTCTATTGCATCGAAAGTATGCAGAATAATGCCTACACGGGCGACCACGGTTACTGTGCAGTCAATCCCTTTGTAGGTGAAGAAAACTACAAGCTTCCCAAAGATGGCAACGGCAGAAAGGTTATGGTTATCGGTGCAGGTCCGGCAGGTCTCACAGCCGCAGAGCTTATGGCTAAGAGAGGCTTTAAGGTAAGTGTATACGAAAAGAATAGTGTAGCAGGCGGTCAGGTTTATCTGGGCTCAAGGCCGCCACATAAAGAAAAACTTAACTGGTGCATAGAAGACCTTGTGAATGCTTGTGAAAAGCTCGGAGTAGAGATTAAGTATTCATCTGAGGTTACAAAAGAGCTTGTTGAAGCCGAGAAACCCTATGCGGTTATATGTGCAACAGGTGGCGAGGCTATTAAACCCAGATCAATTGAGGGTACAGATAAAGACTTCGTTTACACTCCCACAGAAATATTGAACGGCAGTGTACAGCTCGAAAATAAAAAGGTTGCAGTTATCGGTAGTGGTATGACAGGCCTTGAAACCGCAGAGCTTCTGACAAGCAAGAATAACAAGGTTATCGTAGTTGAAATGGCTGATGAAGTGGCTCCCGGTGTATGGATGCAGCATCCAAATGATGTTATACCAAGACTCGAAGACAAGGGCACAATGTTCTATCTTGAGAAAAAGCTCGTTTCAATAGATGATAGTGAAATTGTGCTCGAAGATATGAAGACAAAGAGACTGTCAAAAATCAGTGCAGATGCCGTTGTATTGGCTCTCGGTGTAAGATCTGAAAACAGCCTTTACGAGTCAATAAAAACTCTGCCTAATGTTTATCTTATCGGTGATGCGGGTAAGGTCGGCAGAATTGCAGATGCAACAATGAGCGCATATAAATGTGTAAAAAATATCAGATGAGGTAAGAGTATGAGTAACGTAAATTTTGATCTTATAATAGACAGAAAAAATACCAACAGCTTAAAGCACGATTTTGCTAAGGAAAACGGTCTGCCGGAAGATGTACTTCCTATGTGGGTTGCAGATATGGACTTCAAGGCCGCACCTTGCGTAATTGAAGCTCTGCAAAAGAGTGTAGACCACGGCATTTTCGGTTATAGCGACACAAAAGATGACTACTATGATATCGTCGTATCCTGGTTCAGAGATCACTTCGACTTTGTGCCCGAAAGAGAGTGGCTTGTTAAGACTCCCGGTGTTGTATACGCTCTTGCTATGGCTGTAAGAGCTCTGACAAAAGAGGGTGAAGCTGTTATCATTCAGCCTCCCGTATACTACCCGTTCTATAACGTTATCAACAATAATAACCGTAAGCTTATCGAGAGTCCTCTCGTATACGCAGACGGCAAGTATACTATCGACTTTGAGGATTTCGAAAATAAAATCAAGGATAATGATGTTAAGCTCTTTATCCTCTGCTCACCTCACAACCCCGTTTGCAGAGTATGGACAAAGCAGGAGCTTCAGAAGCTTGGCGAAATCTGCAAGAAGTACGGCGTATATGTGGTCTCTGATGAGATTCACTGTGACTTTACATGGGAGGGTAACCCTCATACAGTATTCACTCAGGCTTGTCCTGATATGGCTGACAGAGTTATTATCTGTACAGCACCGAGCAAGACCTTCAATGTAGCGGGCTTACAGCTGTCAAATATCTGGATTCCCAGTGCTGATATCAGAGAAAAGTATCAGGCAGAGATTGCAGGCTCAGGCTATACAGTTATGAACAATCTGGGGATTGTAGCTTGCAAGGCGGCGTACAAAGACGGATATGAGTGGAGCTTACAGCTTAAGGAATATATCAAGGGTAACCTTGATTATATCCGCGACTTCCTTAAGGAAAATATTCCTGAAATCAAGCTTGTTGAGCCTGAGGGAACATATTTTGCTTGGCTTGATTGCAGTGGCTTAGGCATGACAGCAGATGAACTTGATGACCTTATTATCAACAAGGCGAAGCTTTGGCTTGATGCAGGCAAGATTTTCGGTGAGATTGCAAATCAGTTCCAGAGGGTTGTATTAGCTTGTCCGAGAGAGATTATAGTTAAGGCTATGAATCAGCTCAAGGCTGCACTGAGCGAGTAAAGTTTTGGTCAAGCTTTTTCAAAAGCTTGCGGGGTGCGG
>JAZTWC010000021.1:0-61516 GCA_045635665.1 Acutalibacteraceae bacterium | reverse complement strand
CTGGATTTCCGTTTATACGGAAAATGTGCTCTACATTCCTAAAATGTGGGGTGATCTTTTCGGTATGTGCTTATTCGCAGTACTCCTTGCTCTTACACGAAGTGCTTATGCAAAGTTTGGTAAAAACATCTCCCGTGTCCTAATGATAAGTATGCTCGGTGCTATTGCCTGCTATGTTTTGGTTGCATTCTCATCCAATGCAGTTCTTTCTCTCGTCGGCTGTGTTTTGACTGGTATTTGCACATCAATGCTGTGGCCAGGAACTTTGATTCTTATGGAAGAAAAAATTCCCGCTGTCGGTGTATCTGCGTATGCTTTGATGGCGGCAGGTGGCGACTTCGGTGCCTCGGTTGCACCTCAGACAATGGGAATTATCGTTGATAAAATTTCCGCTACTGAATGGGCACAGACTTTTGGGAGCAGTTTATCCTTGTCTCCGGAGCAGGTAGGATTTAAGGTTGGTATGCTGATCGCAGCTATTTTTCCAATTTTGGGTGTACTTCTTTTGTTGTACATGAAGAAGTTTTTTAAGAGTGATATAAAATAAGTTAGCTAGTTCAGTTAAAAGAATCATGCAAATCTCCTCTCAACAAACCAACGGCCGATGTAATTGCCAGTAGGACATGATAAATTATTATACTATTTTGTATAATTTAATTTAAGTGCAAAACAGAATAGATATACATACAGCCCTTGTAATAGGACTTAAAAAGACGAAAATACGGTTTCGTCCACCAAAATGAAATTTCGTCCAGCTGAGGTCGATTTCGTTCGTTAAAGTGCTTTTTCGTCCACCAAAAATTTTTGTATTAAAATGATACGGAGAACACAGAACTCAGCAGTTAAAAGACTGCTGGGTTTCTTTTTTATTTTCCACATTATAAACAGACAAGTCTCCTCATTGTTTACATATATTTCATCAAAATCCTTCGAGCTTTTTTGTATAATTAAATCATAGAAAACTTGTAAATGTTTTCGGAGTAACGAAATGAGAGGATGTTGAATATGAAAATTACCTGGTACGGAACTGCGACTGTAGGCATTGATGACGGAAAAACCAAACTACTTTTCGACCCGTTTGTGCGCATGAATAAGCGCATAAAAACTACCCCTGTAGAAGGTTTTGTAGGGTTTGATGCGGTGCTTGTTACCCACGGACATTTTGACCATATATACAGCATACCTGTCCTTGCTGAAAAAGATAAGAATGTTCCTATTTACTGCACTGAAACTCCAAAGAATACACTAATGGGAAGGGGAGTAGCGAAGGAGCGAATTAAGGTTATAAAACCTGATGAGGAGATCAAAATTGGCGGCTTCACTATCCGTCCACGCAGATTCAGACATATTGTTTTTGATCCGCTGTATATTTTGTCGGTGTTCCCAAAATGTGTTGCTATGTTCCCTCGTCTTTTGTGGCAGGGGTCTATGAACCGTAAAATGCCTGAGGGTGGAGAAATTGTTGCTTACGAGATTGAAGCTGAAGGTAAGAAAATTTTTCTGACGGGTTCATTCCGCGAGTATCCGGGTGAGGTTTATCCCGATGACATTGATATGCTGATTCTTGCTAATGGTGGCAGTATATTTGTACCCGAAAAAACAAAGGCGTTTATAGATAAATACCGTCCCAAGAAAATCTTTGTGGATCATTTTGACGATGCATTCCCTCCGGTTACACGAGAGGTTAGTGTCGAAAGACTTAAACGTATGACTGAAAAAAATCATCCGGATATTGAGTTTATTATTCCTGAAATATGCAAGTCGGTTGAGTTATAATATGTTAACGGGACGCGGTGAGGGCCTCGCGTGTCTTTTGTTTTATCCCGCCGTGACAGTGTTGATATGCATATATAGGCGTGGTATAATGAAGCCAAAGCAAAAGAATTTGAGGGTATGGGTATATATCAGAACGTGGAAAGAAAAATCTGTAGGTATATCTATAAACTCAGCTGAAATATATTCAATTAAAGCAAAGTGCAACTCCTGATTTACTGATTATAAAGCAAATCTCCCTACTTTAAAAGTCGGGAGATTTTTTATTTTCGTGTTGAAATGAATGTGAAATATATGATATAATCAATCTGATATAATAAGCAATTATTTTTGCTGTGAGAGGATATAGCAATATGAAAGACTACATTGAAACTATAATTAAGCCTAAGCTTCAGGGCGATGGCGGAGAAATCGATTTTGTATCTTATGAAGACGGTGTGCTCAAGGTGCTTTTACAGGGCGAATGTTCAAAATGCCTTATAGTTGATCGCTGTATCGCCTGGATTGAAAGTGAGATTTTACGTGATATGGGCGAAAAAGTAAAAATTGCAGTGCAGAAGAAAAAGCCTTTCTTCTGGGATAAAGACTAAGGGGTGAAATTCGATGGCACATATTAAAGTTGTAAGAAGAAGTATGAGACCTGAAGAATGGACGGATTTACGTTTCGGTTGGCTCAAAAGATACATATACGAAGAAAAATTTGAAATTGAAAATCTTATGGTGCGTGATGCCCGTCAGGTTTCTGAAATGCAGTATGAATATTACCCCGAGGGATGGAGAAATCTTCGCAAAGGCGATATGTATTTTACTCCCGACGGCACAGCATTTTTTCAGGCTGATGTTACTATCCCTGAGCATCTTAAGGGTAAAGAACTGTGGTTTTCACTCAAGACTGCTGCTGAAATTATAGTTAAGGTCAACGGCAAATATGTAGGCGGCGTTGACCCTAACCGTGACAGAATATTGCTGACACCCTACATAGACTCAGATGCTCTTCATTTTGAAATGGAGGGTTATAATCGTTCAAAACCCGATGACGAGCGCAATCCTGAGTCTCTTTCTGTACGCGGTTGTCGTCAGATTTTTGAGGGAGCATATCTTGCCACCATCAATCATACAGTGCTTGATCTGGTTTATGACCTTGAACTTTTACTTGATATTGCAAAGAGCGAGCTTTTCAACGAGGATTACCGTAGCTTCCTTAACAGAGAAATCAACAATGCTCTCAATCTTATTGACTTTGATGAGCTTAAAACCGAAGATGTAGCAAAAGCCAAGAAGTACGTTGATGATGTAATCTATGCCAACGATGATTATAAGGGTAGTGGTGATGTTGCTCTGATAGCTCATTCTCACCTTGATATTGCTTACTATTGGCGCAGAATCCACTGCGTACAGAAAAATCTTCGCACTATCCTCATTCAGCTTCGTTTGATGGACAGATATCCCGACTTCAAATATACTCACACTCAGGCCTATACCTATGAGATGCTTGAGAAGTATTATCCCGATGTTTTTGAAGAGCTGAAAGAAAAAATCGCCAACGGACAGTTTGAACCCGTGGGTGCGATGTATGTAGAACCTGACTGCAATATCCCCTCAGCGGAAAGTCTTATCCGTCAGTTTATGTACGGTCAGCACTATTTCCGTGAAAAGTTCGGCAAGACAATCAAAAACTGCTGGTTACCTGATGTTTTCGGTAACAGTTGGATTTTACCGCAGATACTCAGAAAAAGCGGCGTGGACTACTTTGTTTCAAACAAGATGTCAACCTGGAATGATACCAACAGATTCCCTCACAACAACTTCATCTGGAAGGGTATCGATGGCAGTGAGGTTTATGCCTGTGTACCCCCGACACACTTTATAACCTGGAATATGCCATCTCAGATTCAGGAAAACTGGGAGGCTTACCAGGATAAAAATCAAGGCGGACAGACAATGTCAATGTTCGGTTATGGTGACGGTGGCAGCGGTTGTACAGAAGAGATGATCGAGGTTATGCATCGTTTTGACAAGCTCTCGGTTATGCCTAAAACAGAGCATATCAGCGGTCAGGAATTCCTTGACAAAAATCTTAAAGATAACAAAAATCTCGCTAAATGGGACGGTGAGCTTTATCTCGAAATGCATCGTGGTACATTCACCACAAAGTCAAAGATGAAGCGCTACAACCGTCAGCTTGAATATAAGCTTCGTGAAGCAGAGATAATTTCTACTCTTCGTCAGCTGAAAGGCGAGGACTATCCTCACGAGGAAATCCGCGATATTTACAAAAAGCTTCTTATCAATCAGTTCCACGATATTCTTCCAGGTAGCCACATCACTCCCGTGTATCGTGATGCTATGGCTGATTATGAGGAAATCGATAAGAGAGTTGACAAGATTATCGGTACGGGTAGCAAGTACTTCAACTCGCTCAATTTCCCCCGTACTCACCTGACTTTTATCCCTGATGAAAATGGTGACAGTGTCCGTTACGGTAAGAAAGGTAATTGGGTAATTCCTAATCTTCCCGGTCTTTCTTCAGGTGAAATCAAAAAAGATGAATACAATGATGAGTGGGTTACTGTCAAAGACAAGATAATTACACCCTACTATGAATTTAAATTCAATGCCGACGGTAGTATTGAGAGCCTTTATGACAGAGAACTTCAGCGTGAATGGGTTGGCGGTGAGTTTAATAAGCTTAAGCTTTATAAGGATAACCCCGGCGTTTACGATGCCTGGGATATTCTTCCGAATTATACTGACCGTGAGGTTGATGTAAAGGTTATATCGCCTCTTGAAGTTATTGAAAAAAATTCAGAGGTTATATCACTTGTCTGTACTCTTGCAACGGAAAAGAGTACATGGAAACGCATTATCAGAATTTTCCGTCAGTCACGTGGTATTGAAGTGGAAAATATTGTTGACTGGAATGAAAGACATGTACTCGCAAAGGCGCAGTTCGATTGCAATGTACTCACAAGAAAAGCTATCTGTGACACAAGTGCAGGTTTTACCGAAAGAGAAACTCACAGAAATACTACCTGGCAGCAGGCTCGTTTTGAGGTATGTCACCATAAATGGGTTGATATGGCAGAAACCGATGGTGGTATCGCTCTTATAAATGACTCAAAATATGGTGTGGGACTTTTAGAAAACTCAATGAGTCTGAGTCTTCTCAGAGCGACAGTACGCCCCGATGTAACAAGCGACCTTGGTCACCATGAATTCAGCTATATGATTTATCCCCATGGTGATGATTTTATCAAGGCCCAGATTAATAACATTGCTTTCGAGTACAATGTGCCTGTTACAAAGTCTGATGTATCGGCTGAAAATATCTTCGGTGAGCTTTATATGCAGACAATGAAAGTCAGCGAAAAAGGCGATATGATAGTCGTGAGACTTTCAGAACAGAACGGTAGACGTGGCAGAATAAAGTTTGACAGCAAGGTTAAACTTCTCAACTTCCTTGAGGATGTTGAAGGTGAGAGCGATGTAATTGAATATAAGCCTTTTGAAATTATCACAATAGGTATCGATAAAGACATGCTTTGAAATTTACTTGATAAAAACTTCAGGAGAAAAGCTATATGAAAAAAGTAATTGTAGTTTCAAAAACTCATCTTGATTTAGGTTTTACGGATTATGCCGAAAACATAAGACAAAAATATATCGACACATTTATTCCCGAGGCTATAGATCTTGCCGAAAAAGTCAATACATCGGACAAAAAGTATTTTGTATGGACTACGGGCTCGTGGATTATCAAAGAGGGTCTCAGAGATGAAAAGGGCAGAGCTAAGCTTGAAAAAGCTCTCAGAGACGGTAATATTGTACCTCACGCAATGCCTTTTACAACTCACACAGAGCTTCTTGATGTGGACTCACTCGACTTCGGTCTGTCAGTTGTGGATGCTCTTGATAAAATTCGCGGAAGAAAAACAGTTGCGGCAAAAATGACAGATGTGCCCGGCCACACTAAGGGCATTGTGCCTCTGCTTGCAAAGCACGGCATCAAACTTTTACATATCGGTGTAAATGGTGCATCGGCTCTTGTTCATGTGCCGCCTTGTTTCCTTTGGAAAAACGGTGACAGCGAAGTTGTTGTAATTTATTCGGGTGCATATGGCGGAGCTTTTGAGAGCGATCTTGTAGAAGAGATACTTTATTTTGACCACACCCTTGACAATCACGGTGCACCATCACCCGAAAAGGTTCTTGCTCATTTTGATGATATTCAGAGTCAGTATCCCGGCTATGAAATCACCGCGGGTACCATTGACGATTTTGCTGATGTGATATGGGAAGTCCGTGAAAAGCTTCCTGTATTCGAGGGTGAAATGGGTGATACGTGGATTCACGGTGCGGCTACAGATCCATATAAATCTGCTGGTCTGCGCACTCTTATTAATCTTAAAAATCAATGGCTTGCCGACGGTAGTCTCAGCCGTGACAGTGAAGAATACAAAAACTTTACCGACGCAATACTCTGCTTAGCCGAGCATACCTGCGGTATGGATTCTAAGACATATTTCTCTGATTACGGACACTATCTCAAAAAAGAATTTATCAAGGCAAGACAAGATGACAAGGTTAAATTCCGCCGCATTTTGTCCGATTTGCCTCAGAGTATCCTGCCACTTGTGAGCCTTTATGATGGCAGAAGAAAAAGAGGATATTACAGTGTAATCGAAAAAAGCTGGACAGAGCAGAGAGGTTATATAGACAAGGCGCTTTCAGCTCTCGGCAGTGTGCACAGAGAGAGTGCGGAAAAAGAAATAGCTACCCTTATACCCGAGAGTCCGAGTGATTTTGTGCCTAACGGTAAAAGGATTGCTAAAATGGGCGATTGGGTACTTGAAATCAACGAAAAAGGTGGTATAGGCTCGCTTTGCTATAGAGGTAAGGAAATCATAAGAGAAAACAGAGAACCTCTTGTAAGCTACCGTTCTTTCTCAAATAAGGACTATGACTATTGGCTGACACATTACTCACGTGACCTTGAAGAAACTGCAGTATGGGCACTTGGAGATTTCGCCAGACCTAACCTTAAAAATTATGAGGGCAGATATCCCTCAGGTCGTTTCGGTTACAGATGTGAAAAAATATATGCAGAGGGTTCACAGATAAAGGTCAATCTTTTCTGTGACAGAAAACTCTGCAATGACCTGGGTGCACCGAGACTTATTCAGGTCATATATAATCTGACAGAAGAGGGGCTTCATATAGATGTCAGTTGGTTTGGTAAAGATGCCAACAGACTTACAGAGGCGATTTATCTTAATCTTTTCCCAAATGCAGACAGTGTCGAGCTGACCAAACTCGGCTGTAAGGTAGACCCGAAGGAGGTTGCCATCAACGGAAGCCGCAATCTTCACGCGGTGCAGAGCGTAAGCTTTGGCGATTACGAGATTATCAATGTTCATTCTCCTCTTGTATCCTTCGGTAAAGGTAAGATTCTCGAGTTTGATAACCAGTTCGAAAGTGTAAGAAAAGACGGTATAAGCTTTGTGCTTGAGAATAATGTATGGGGTACCAATTTCCCACTATGGTATGAGGATAATGCCCGATTTGAGTTTAAGATCAGAATAAAATAAAAAAAGCTCTCGACAGAGCTTCACGAAAGAATAAAACTCCTCTGATTAATCAGGGGAGTTTTGCTGTTTATTTGCCTATATATTTCCTGTAATCCTCATAAAGTTTTGCAGAGTCTGGATTACCTGCAAAGGATGGTGAATCGGCAGGGTTCATAATGCCGAGATATTGATAGCTGAGGATTTTGTCACAATAGGGCGCTACATTTTCAATCTGTCGGCTGATACGGTCAAATGATGCGGGGAGCAGTGCACTCTTATAGACCACACCCTCGAAATCAAAAAGTTCAATATCTGCCCAGAGTTCCGCTCTGCCCGCTTTATCGTGAGCCTTTCTGAGTCTCTCGAAAATTTTCTCAGTTCTCGCTACAGGCGTCTTCCTAACGCCAACCTCGTCCTGATAAGCGATGAAGTCAACGTCGAGTTTCATCAGAGTGTTGACATAACCTTTGTTGGTAAGGGCAAGATTTGTGCCAAAGGGCGCAATAAGTGTCTTTTTGTCAGGAGTGATTTCTCTGCAGAATTTTGAGCAGTTGTTGACATAGCTGACAAAATCTTTTGAAAAACGAAGAATGATGCATGTCTCGTCAGGAAAGTACCAACCGTAAAAGCTCTTATGATGAGCATATAGAGTAGCAAGCTCATCCATAGCGCGGAATGAACGGTCGATAACCTCTTTTGATTTTATATTGTAGTTAGCCTTTCGCCAATCACCGTAAAAGCCGTTGCCGAGAAAGATCTTTATACCGCACTCGTCGGCTTCAGAGAGGATAGCTTCTATCGGGTCACTGCAAGGCATATCGGCAAAGGGGAAAACCTCTGACCTGAAGTAGCATCTGTCATACAGAGCTGTTGCCATAACCACAACATACTCCATACCAAGGTCGGCTATCTCACGGATTTTTTGTTTCCAGTCAGCCGTCTCAAATTTTTCTAAAGCAGGGTTCCAATACTTTCCCTCTGCGGTGTTGTGGTGTCTGAACTCGAAGAAAGTTCCGTCAATTTTTCTTTTCACGTTATCACTCCTTTTTTATATAATATCACAAGTCAATAAAAGAAACAAGCCACAAAAACAAAAGCTCCGAGTTAATCGGAGCCTTGATTTATTTTACCATCTGTTTTCTACATATTCGCAGAAAGCAAAGAGATCTTTGATTTCAAGCTTAGTGCCGTCATCAAGGGTTACATCACCGTTCCACAGACCGTATACCTGATTGCAGTTCATTCTTGCGATAACACCGAGATTTGCATCGCTTGGGTTGTTGCGTATAGGTGTCATTGTCAGGTTAAATCTGCCGTCTTCTGAGATGATTTTCCAATCTTCCATAAATCTGCCCTTGGGGAACTTTTCAACATCGACAGCACCGATTTTGTGTACCTTGCCATCATAGAAAAGGCAGGTCTCTGTTGCGTGGCTTTCATCACCTATAGCCCATGTGATTTCAAAGCCGAAAATGTGCTTTTTACCATCAGCATCGGTGAGATATGTTGCACCGCTTCCCCAGTACCAGACAAGTCTGCGGGGTGTGTTGACCTTGCCCCAGTCAAGAGAGCAGAATGATTTATCCTTGGTGAACTCGTATGTATAATCACCATAGGTGAAAGTACCACTTGTAGGCATACAGTTTTGTTTGGTGGTCATAAAGTATTTGGTGTTGTCACCCTCAAAGGGGAGGACAGTTGTTATGTTTTCGAGACCTTCAGGAATATCCATACTAAGGTCGCATTTGAGTACCTTGCCCTGATGTATCATTTTAAAATATACGGTACGCTCTGTTTCCATAGTGTTGAAATCATATACGGTGGTGCCTTCTTTGCCGGTAAATCTGCCGGGACAGTCGACTCTGTTTAAGGGCAGATGCTTGTTGCCTCCGACAAATATAGTCATACCATCAGCATGTACCTCGCCCGTGTGAATATCAACAAGTCTCAGGCCCATAAATCCACCGATGCCAACGTGGGCGAAGGAAACAAGAAGCTGTTTCTGCCCGTCGGTAATGGTGTAGTAGTCCCACTCTTTTTTGCTGATGAGCCGCTCCTTTTTGACGAGACTTCTGTCATACAAGAAAACATTATGTCTTGCCCAGCCTTTTGCATTAAGAGTACCATCGGGATTGAGCAGTGGGGTAGGCTCGGTATACTCAGTCTGTTTTGATGGCTTTTTCCATTCGGTGAAAGGCACATAAGTTCGTTTAAGTTCAGTGCTCATAGTTTTTCTCCTTTAAATTATTTTGCCCACTTGATTTCAAGACCGCTAAGGTCTCTGCCGTTATCTGTGGGGAACCACTTTTTGCCAAGGGTCATCTCGGCTTCTGTGCCGAGCATAGTGAGATTTTTAAGTGCGGTACAGTTATAGAAAGCATACTCGTCTATCTGTGTAACTGTAGCAGGGATTGTCAACTTTTCAATGGCGGTGCAGTACGCGAAAGCATCTTTGCCGATAAATGTCAGACCCTCGGGTAGAGTAAGCTCCTTAAGACTGCAGCGGAAGAAGGCTTTTTCTTCAATTGACTTGAGAGTTGAGGGAAGAGTGATTTCGATGAGTTCATAGCACTTATAAAAAGCCTTTGAACGGATGGTTTCAACACCTTCGGGGATAGCGTAGCCGATATATTTTAATCCGTCATCTTTTTTAGATGTCAGTATCTGAATGTCTCTTGCAGGGGGATAGAAGAGAAGAGCTTTCATATCTTTGGTATAAATTACACCGTCGATATCGCAGATATAAAGGTTGTTTTCATCAACATCAAACTCGATTATATTTCTGCTGTTGCCAAAAGCCCAGTCGCTGATTTCTCTGACATTTTTACCGATGGTAATCTTGGTTACATATTCGAGGTTTACGCCTGCAAAGTCGTCGATTGCAGTTACGGGTACGCCATCGTAGTCATCAGGTATGGTAATTTCTGTGACAGTTGATTTGTTTGGAAGTTTTGTGACTGATGCTTCACCGTCTGCGATGTTATATTTGATGTTTGTATCACCTGAAAGTAAATCCATTTCTTCACCGCAGGATACAAATGAAAAACAAATAAGTAATACAAGACATAAAGTAATGATAATTCTTTTCATTATGAAACTGCCTCCTCTTGTGATGAGTTATCGCTGTCAGCGAGACGCTGTTTGAGCTCAGCAACACACATATCGTGCTTTTCTTTGGTGAAGTTATAGAAGATAAACGGTACTGTGGCGATGGCATAGCCGATAATAGCGAACCAGGTGTGTATGCTGAATACATCGCTGAAAATTTCTGAGTCAAAGAATACATCCCAGTCTGAGGTAAAACCGACACCTTCAAGCAGGAAGGGTACGATATAACCCACAGCCATGTTAAGAGGATTGGTGAACCAGGTGAAAATACCCGAAATAGAGTCACAACGCTCGCCGTATTTCCACTGATGATAGATCTGTACGTCGGCATTGATACCCTGAGTGATGCCTGAGTCAACGGGTTGGATAGTGTTTCTAAGGAAAGTAGCGGCAAGGAAAATCACGATGTTTTCTGTCTTGATAGCAAGTAGTATGCCGAAAATTGAAAGAATAGTGGCAACACGGGAAATGAGAAGAACATTTCTCTTCTGGAAGTGCTTTGTCAGGAAGACACATAAGAGGTTGCCGGCTGTCATACCAACAACAACGATATTTGCTGCAACACCTGAGAACCATTCCATACGAAGTGAGTATACGAACCACCATGAAAGCAGATTATTTAGAAGCCAGTGCCACTGTGAAAAGACATTTGCAATGTTGATCATCCAGAGGAATTTATTCTTAAGTGCATTTTTTGCACCGCTAAAAAACTCAACCTTTTTACGACTGTCAATATCTTCCTCGATAACTCGTTCTTTGCAGAAAAGAGCCGCCATACCGATGATAGCACCGACAAAAGCAAAGATTGGTACGAAAACTTTGTAAGTTTTGATGTTCAGATAACCGCCTGTAAGGCTGATGAGAATAGGGAAGAAGAGATTGATAATAGAGGGGAAGAGACCTGTGATAATAGGCACGATTGAATAAAGTTTCTGTCTTTCCTGAGAGTTGGGAGTCATAAATGAAATAAGACCGCCAACATTGTTGAAGTTGTTGAAGAAGAAACTCATAAAGGTGAAAGCAAAGTGAAGTATAGTCAGCTTTGTTGCGTGGGGTAAATTTTGTACGGGGAGATAGGGGATAACAGAGATAAGTATAGCTGATGGTAAGGCACAGCCCACAACAAAGGGCTTGAGTCGGCCGTACTTTGCACAGAAAACTCGTCTGATAAACCAGGTTATATAGTTGGTTACACCGCCAAGGAAAAGTATGTTACCCACAATCTGAGGCAGGCCCATCATAATAGCCTCAAAGGTGTTGGCAGGTATAAAGTAGCAGGCAAGACCGACAAGAATCTGACCCATATAAGATGCGTGGGCAAATTTTTTCATGCCTGGTGAAAGTCTGCCGTGGTTTTCATAAATTAGCATATTGGCAGGATTGATGAATAACAGTATGTAGCCGATGATGGTGCTGACAAGGTTAATCATATAGAAATCCATAGCCGGAATTTCCATAATAGCACCGCAGAAATAGGCTGTTGAGAAAGTGACAATATTTGAAGCGGTGATAAAGATATAGGTTCCGCCTTGAGATGCCGTATAGGCAGCCATCTCTTTAAGAGACAGATATTCACCGGGTGCAGGAGCACTCCAATGCTCTTTGATATAAGAGGGTGCCGATTTTACTTTGGTGAGTATGTTAGAAATATTCATATTGTTGTATCCTCCTTTTCTTTTTTTATTATATAGCTTTAATGCGATAAAATAAAGAGGATTTTGCGTACAATAAAACTTTTGTCGATTTGCCTATAATAATGGGTTGTAATTTGTTAAATCCGCTGAAAAGCTAAAGCTATCAGCGGACTTGGATTATTTATTACAATAGGTGCTTATTACATTTCTTATATATTCGGCTGTACCCTCGCCGTGCTTATCTATATTGGCTCTGAATCGCTGGTCGAGTACGTACATCTCACCAAGGCCTAAAAGTATATCTTTTGTGCAGGTGTAAAAGTTGTCGGTGATATATTGCTGAAGCTTAACAGCAAGTGCCACGGCATCATCGCTGTCAGGTGAGGTGCCGTTTTTCATCGCCGCTGCGAACTCGCCCATTACACCATCAAGACCATCAGTTGTACTTTGCCATTTTTCTTTTGTGTACCCTCCTGTTTTTTCAAGAGACTGTTTATAAGCGTCAGTATTGCCCCACTTTTCCTTTACTTCTTTTTCATAAGAGTTCTTTGCATTTTCATATTCGTTGTTGTTTAAAACATTCATATCAAATTCACCTTTCTCGGCTTTATCTAAAGCATCAATCAATCTATCGAGTCGCGCCCTTTTCAGAATCAGAAGATTTTTCTGCTTTTTAAAAGCTTCTCTTTTGTTGTAATCGGGGGAGGAGAGAATATCTTTGATGCTGCCGAGAGAAAAATCAAGTTCCCGCAGAAACATAATCTCAAACATTCTTTCAGCATTTTTTCTGTTGTAGTAACGGTAACCGTTGGCTTTATCCACTGAAGCAGGTTTAAGCAGGTCTATTTCATCATAATAATGCAGTGTGCGCACACTGACTCCTGTGAAATCTGCAAATTCTTTTATGTGCAATTTCATTTTCTCACCTCTGATATGAGTATACACTATGACGTAAGGTGAGAGTCAATAGTTTTATAAAATTTTGAAAAAAATTTTTGCCTTAAAGATACGGCAGGGTGCGCAACACAGATTTGCCATATTGTGTTAATAAAAATCTGAATTTCATTTTTCCCTAAAATGGTTGACTTTTACAAAGCTATTAACTATAATATAAATGAAATACGGCACTTTGTGGCCAGAAAATTAGGAGGAGATTCCAATGAGAAAAATTATTTCTGTAGTATTAGCTGCGTTAATGCTCTTCAGCGTTATGGCTTTTTCAGCTTCAGCCGAGGCTGCTTGCACTTGTGGTCCCGCACACGTAGGCGGTTACGATTGTCTTTGCTGCCTTTACTGTCCCGAGTTACCTCAGGGTCATATCGTTTCATGTGCTAAAAAGAATGCTGACGGTGAATACGAATTCTGTTGCGTAGATTGTCAAGGCTTCTTAGGTGCAGATGGTGCTTGTGGTTGTAAAGCTGAGTGTACTTGCTGTGCTCTCAAAGAAGACGGAACAACCGGTGGCTCAAGCTCAAATCCTATCGGTGGTACTCTTGATGAGGTATGGGGCGAAAAACAGCAGAAGAGCTTCATTGAAGGCTTCCAGGCAATTCTCAAGAAGATTTCAGATGCATTTGACAGATTCTTCAATGCAATCTTTGAGTTCCTGAGAATCGAGAACGTTCCCGGTATGGGCAACTAACTGATCAGAATATTTAAACTGAGATCGCCTTTATAAGGCGATCTTTTTTATTACCTGAAACTTATATTATGAAAAAATCTGTGAAATAATTTTGAATAAACTATTGACAATCTTAGAAGTGTATTATATAATATAGCCATATTAAGGATAGTCTTTAATAAATTTATATGTGGAGGAAATAATAATGGAAAAAGCTTTTGAAATTTTCGAACAGACATGGGCAGCTCTCTGGAAGTTCCTTGATAATCTCTTTAAGGCACTTTTCGGTGACAACTACTATAAAGAACCCGAAGTTACTGAATAATTTATTAATCGATTTAACAAATTCAGAAGAATTCCAATAATTTTAATAAGGAGGACATTATAATGAATTTTGAACTTTTTGAGAAAGTATTTGCTATCGTTTCAGAGTACATCTATGAACTTATCGAAATTTTATTCGGTATCGTTAGAGATGAGGACGGCAATCTTATTAAGAAATAATTCAATCGTTTAACAGATAAAACCTGCCTTTTGTGGCAGGTTTTGTTTTATGTGTAAGTTATGTGTAATTTATTTGCATTTTCAATTAATTGTATGTGGAATATATTGACAAATTAATAATTTGATATTAAAATGTAGACATAATAAATTAGGGGAAAAGGAGGAGATACCGGTGTTTATAGAATTTATTAATCAGTTACTTGCTATATTTGGTCTTGATCACCTTTGGGCTCTTATTAAGGCTATTTTTAATGGCGATAACGTTATGGATGTACTCAGATAAAAAAGTGAGCTGTTACTGATTTGTAACAGCTCTTTTGTTATTAACTCAAAACTAAGAACACCCGACTGCAACCATAGATTGTCAGTCGGGTGTTTGTTATGTAACAAAATTAAACTTCAGCACTTGCTCTTCTTATGTAGTTTTTGAAGAATACAATTGCGTCTTCGAGAAGATCAATAGAAATTCTTTCGTTGGTGCCATGTGTGCAGAGAAGCAGCTCTGTTGAAAGTTTAAAAGGAGCGTAGCGATAGATGTTTTTGCAGATAGGCTCGTAGTTGTAAGCATCTGTGCCACCCATAACAAGGTATGGAGCAACAATAGCACCCGGTTCAAGTGATTTGGAAAGATCACCGATAATCTTGAATGCTCTTGAATCTGTGGGTGAGAATGATGAAGCTTCTTTTGAGTTGAGGACATTGATTTCAATATCCTTGTTTTTGCATGATTTCTGGATGTGGTTAACAATATCCTGCTTGGTTGTACCGGGCATAGCTCTGAAGTTAACTGTAATAGCTGCACGCTGGGGAAGCACGTTTGCTGCGGGGCTACCCTGTGCCATTGTTACAGCTGTGGTGGTGCGTACAAGGCAGGCTGCAAAAGGAATCTTCTTTGCTACTTCAAGGATAACGGGATAAAGCAAAGGCAGATTGCAGGCGATAAGTCTTGCGGGATATGAGCACTCTCTGCCGATTGAATCAAAGAGCATCTTCATGCTTTCGTTAAGGTGTGCCTTGAACTGATTTTTTTCCAGATCTTTGATTACATCTGCAAGTTGACCGAGAGCTGTATTTACGGGAGGCTGTGAAGAGTGACCGCCCTTTGCGTTAACAACAACTTCAATATCTGAGTAACCTTTTTCTGCAATGCCGATACCTGTGAGGAACTTGTTTTCAAGTACACCGGGTACGTTGATAGGAATCATGGCACCGCCCTCGTCGATAACGCTGTCAAGAGTAATGCCTCTGTTTTTAAGAGTCATCATAAGGTCGTGGGCGCCGTTTTCAGCATTGGCAACAACTTCTTCGTTATCACCAAAGAGGAGATATACATCTCTCTCGGGCACAAAGCCGTCTTCGAGAAGAGCTTCAACTGATTCCATTACAGCGATAAGGTGGTTTTTCATATCTACAGCACCGCGGCCCCAGATAAATTCGCCGTCATCGTGACCGCTGAAAGCGTCGTGTGTCCAATCATCTTCAGTACCCTCTGATACGGGTACAACATCCTGATGAGCAAGCAGAGCTATTGGCTCAAGATCGCTTCTGGTACCCTTCCAACGGTAAAGGAGATTTGCAGGGGGAACAACTTCCTTTTCAAGATTTTTTGCAATAAGAGGATAAGCCTCATCAAGAAATTTGTGGAACTTATCAAACTCAGCCCAATCTACACGGTCGTGTTCTCTGTATGAAACAGTTTTGAACTGAATAGCCTTTGAGAGGTTTTCGCGGTAACGCTGGACATTGATAATCTCTTTTGGCAGGGGAGAAGTTTCGGTTTTCTTGGGGCGATATACAGCAGCGTGTACAGCATTGGCAACTGCAACAGCCGCGATGGCACCGCCGATAATGTGACGTTTCTTCATAAGTATCTGACCTCATTTCATAATGTCAAAGATTTACCTTTCTATTATATACCTATCATCAAAAAAATTCAACCTGTATACAAGATTTTTATTTTAAAGGATAAAAGGTTGACATGAAGACCTATAAAGTGCTAAAATAACAAAGATAAATATCCGGAGGTAAAAAAACTATGATGCCAAAAAGTATGATTAAGGTAATATGTATAATTATGGCTGCACTTATGTTGCTTAGTGTGGTTGCCGTACTTTTGCAGGCAATTGCTGTTGATGAAGTTGCACTGCTTGCTATGCCTGCTACAGGCGATAATGATAGTGACTATCTTATTCCTGCAGGTCTCGGTATTGCCGCTCTGCTTGCCATAGGCGTATGCGTTGTGTTGCCAAAGCTGAAGAAAAAATAAACTGAAACATTATATATGGCAAAGAGGTAAAGGTGACTTTACCTCTTAGTTTTTTATTAGAATATAATAACAATAAATATAGCTGAATTTTTAGCAATATGCACAAACTGGTTCTAATTATTTTTAAGGCACAAAAATCCTCAAAATGTTGCAATTCTTTTAATTGTTTGGTAGAATATTAGAGTAAGCAAAAAATTATATTTGGAGATGATTACAATGAAAAAGTTTATTTCAGTTTTGCTTAGTGTTCTTATTGTTTTCACATGCGCGTCTGTTGCTTTTGCAGATAATGCATTAGTGGAAGATGTTACAGACTATCCTATTATTTTTGTGCCTGGTTATGCATCAACAAACTTTTATTGCATTGATGAGAATGGTAACGAAAAGCCTGTATGGGGCACAGATCCCTTGGGCCAGATTCTCAACGGTTCTAGCGGCGACAGAGCGAGTGTGCTCGCAAAGGCTGCAGCTGAGTTTGTGGCAACCGGTGAAGCTGATACCTTGGCAAAAGAGCTTGGCGTGGGATTCAGAAATATATTTGCAGAGTTTGCCTGCGGTCCTGACGGTCAGCCTGTAACTCCTTCATATACTTATGTACACGCACCTGAAGAGACAAACTATAAGTATCTCAGAGAGAATTATCCCGATGGTGAATATCAGCCCGAAAAAGCTATTGCTGATGACCTTGCAAAGTATATAGGCTACGAAAATATCTTCACATTCACTGTTGACTTCCGTCTCGGTGCTGTTGAGCTTGCAGGCCAGCTCAGAGAGTATATCGATGAAGTAATCGAATATTGCAACAAAACACGTCCTGCAAACAAGCAGATTGATAAGGTTAATCTTTACGGTCTCTCACACGGTGGCCAGATTACAGGTACATACCTTACGCTCTATGGTGAAGAAGGCAAAGTAAATAATGCGGTTTTACTTGTACCCGCACTTGCCGGTGCAGCTCTCGCATATGACGTTTTCGGTGGCGGTGAGCATTTTTCATCAGATGTACTTGTTGACTTCCTTGAGCACGGACTTGTAGTTGAAGAAGAGCTCGATATTATCACAGAAGCTATTGAACTTGGCTTTATTCAGGAACTGTTTAAAGAGCTTGTCAAGGAAAATCTCGGTCATATCGTATACTGGTCAAGCTTCTGGGATTTTATGCCTTTGAGCTGCTATGAAGAGTATAAGGAAATGCATCTTGATCCTGTAGAGAACAAAAAGCTCATTGAACAGAGTGACTTTGTACATTATGAAATTATGTCACCCGATGGTGATTACTATTATTCAAAGGGCTTCAAAAAAGCTGAAACAGCAGGCACAAGAGTTTACATCCTTGCAGGTTACGATATTCAGGGTGTAACAGGTAAAATTGAAAGTTCAGATGCTATTGTACCCGTAGCTTCAGCAACCGGTGCAACTGTTGCTCCTTTAGGCCAGAGATTTGCAGACGGTTACACACAGAAGGTTGATACAGGCTTCTATCAGGTTTCACCTTCAATGACAATCGATGCTTCGACCTGTTATCTTCCTGAAAGAACCTGGTTTGTAGAAAATGGTTACCATGGTATGACTGTTTTTGATCCTCAGTGGAGAGATCTTTTCTACAAGTTACTTCTCAATGACGGCGAAGCATATGATGTACATAACCTCGAAAAAGAAGGATATACACAGTTCCATACAACTACAAACCCATCACATATAATTTTTGCTGAGTTCGATAAGAGCAAGGAAGGTTATATTTCTTCAGAGGATACAGAACTTATAATCACAAATATTTCTGATAACAGCATCGTAACTATCAGTGCATTGACTGTTAAGGGTGCAGATTTTGGCTTCGAATTCTTCCCGTTTATACTTAAGCCCGGTCAGAGCAAGAGTGTAAAACTCGACGGCAGTGTACCTGCTGTAAGCCTTAAGAATATGGAAGTTGATGTTACATATCTCAGCAATAAAATTACTCCCGTAAGCCAGAGAACTTTCGAGTTCACAATTCTGAATGGCGAAAAGGTTGCATACGACAGTGCTAACCCCTATGCTGATGCTAAGTACCCTGATGCAATCAATGAAACTTTTGATACATCAATTTTTGAAAAACTCGGCGTATCAAAGGTAGCATCATACATTTATAACATTCTTGCTCAGGTTATGAGATTTATGACAAAACTTCCTGAAATTCTTAAAAATCTTCCCGGCATCAAATTCTGATAAAATTTAATATCTGAGTATATCACCTCACTTTACCGGCAAAACTAAGAGTAAAGTGAGGTGAAACTTATGCATAACGAAGGCGTAAAATGTTCAGTAAACGAGTGTCAGTACCATGTGGAGTGTGATAAATGCAGTCTTCAGAAGATTGAAGTATCACACGAAAAGACAAGTTCAGATGCTATTGCTATTCCCCATTTCTGTAAGAGCTATCAGAAAAAGATGCAGTAATTTTTTACCGGCATCGGTACGCGGGTGAGCCACTGCAAGAGGTGGGAGGCGGCTCCATAGACGAAACCTGGGTTTCGTCTCAAAAGATCTCCTGTGGAGATCTTTTTTAAATCGCGTAGCGATTTAATGGAGCCGCCGACTTACCCACACATCACACTTAAATATCAACATAAATCTCCGTAAAGTTTTGCGGAGATTTAATTTTTTTCGCCTTTCACCACCCAATGTCAAAAAACATATAATGGGGTGAAGGAGGTGAAATGTATGTCAACATCTGATTGTCCTTGCAGAAATCTCTGCACAACTGTAGCTGTAATTATCAGCCTTGTAGTTGGTATTATTACAGCTTTTCTCAGAATAACAGCAGCAATAACTGTAACACCTGCGTTTTTGTGGGTGCTTTTAGGCGTAGCTGTGGTTTATCTTGCAGTGCTTTTGGTGACTTCACCCTGTGTTAAATGCTGTGAATTGAAGACTCCTTGCTGTCTTAATAATACACTTGCAATTCTTCTCGGCAGTATCCTTGCAACGGCTCTTCTTTCTGTTGTACTTCTTGCAATTGAGTTTGTTGCTACAAGTGTAGTCGGTGCAATACTTGCAGGTTTATTGTTGTTTTCGTTCTTTCTTATGCTCTCAGAAACAGCTTGTCTTATAAGATGCTTTATAGTTAGCAGATATTAAAAATAACCGACAGAAATTTCTGTCGGTTAAGTCTTATAAAAAGTAAAATGCACATCCTCTAAAGGATGTGCAATCAGTTTTCTTATTCTGCAAAACCTGATTCTACAAGTCTTACGAGCTCTTCAACAGCCTGCTCTTCGTCGGGACCGCCGGCGATGATACGGATGTCTGTGCCGCCCATGATACCAAGTGAAAGAACACCGAGTAAGCTCTTAGCATTTACTCTTCTTTCTTCCTTTTCTACCCAGATTGATGACTTGAATTCGTTAGCTTTCTGGATGAAGAATGTAGCAGGACGAGCATGAAGGCCAACCTGATTCTGAACTTTTACATCTTTAACAAACATATCAATATCTCCCACAAAATAGATTTGGTTATACTTGATTAATTTCTCATATATTATACCACAAAACTTATCTTCGTCAATGGTTAAAACATACTTTAAAACTTTTTGTTTGCAAGCCTAAACATTGACAAAAAACGAAGAATGTTTTTGTGCATTTTAACTATAAAATTTTTGACTTTCAAGTCACTATGCACAAGAATAAATCTCAAATAGCAACAAATAGGTGTTATTTGTCGCTTCCTAAGGCTTCTTGTTTAAGTTTTGCCTTAAACTCACGAAGAAACTCTATATCTTTTTTGTCTAAATTTGCCTTGGCGAGCATATCAGGTCTTCTGAGATATGTTCTCATAAGACTTTGCTGACGCTTCCATTTGCAGATATTTGCATGGTGTCCTGATAACAGTATATCTGGAACAGTTTGTCCGTGCCACTCATAGGGTCTTGTGTACTGCGGGTGCTCGAGTAATGAACTGTAATGGCTCTCATCGCTGAAAGCTTCTTCATTTGGCAGTACACCCGGGAGCATACGGGATATGCTGTCTGCGAGCACAAGAGCAGGCAATTCACCACCGGTAAGCACATAGTCACCGATTGAGATTCCCTCGCCAACGATTTACTCGATGACTCTTTCGTCGATACCCTCATAATGACCGCAGAGGATAGCTACATTTTCCATCTGAGCCAGCTCACGCACCTTTGACTGGGTCAGGGTTGCACCCTGAGGTGACATATATATCAGGTGAGGTCTCTTGCCAATTTCATCGCAAAGGCTCATATAACAGTCATATATGGGCTGAGTCTGCATAATCATACCCATGCCGCCACCATAGGGAGTATCATCAACTCTTTTGTGTTTATCAAGGGTATAGTCTCTTATCTGACGGCAATTGATTTCCACAAGGCCTGCTTGTCTGCTTCTGCCGATAATGCTTTCAGCTAATACACCCTCACACATTTCGGGGAAGAGAGTAAGTATGTCAATTCTCATCGTCAAAAATTCCTTTCAGAGGACGTATTCTGATTATACCCTCCACAACATCTGTACTGATTACAACAGGGGGAATGGCGGGTATCAGGTATTCTTTATCGCCTTGTCTTATGTGCCATACATCGTTGGCACCGGTCTCAGAAACATCGCTGAGTATACCATAAACTTTATTCTCGTCATCGGCATCGATAACAGTGCAATCTATGAGTTCCTGAATAAACCATGTACCCTCGGGAAGCTTGGCATCGCTTCTCTTCATATAGAGTACTTTCTCTCTGTAGCGAGAAGCTTCTTCTACAGTATCGATACCCTGAATTTTCATAATTACCATATTGCCATTAGGTCTGCAGGATACGTTTATGGCTTTTTCGCCTTTATTGTCAAAATAGAGAGTCTTGAACTTTTTCATAAACTCAGGGCTGTCACACCAAGGTTGTACTCGCATTTCACCCTTTATACCGTGAGTAGAGGTTATCTTACCGATTTCAAGATATTCTTTAATCATAAATCCTCCTATAAATCAAAAGACTGCCACAGGACAGCCCTTGTCATTGTGTTGAATTTCCTTTAGATTATATACTATAGCCAAGTAAAATTCAAGAATTTTACCTAAAAAATTATATCGTGAGTTTCGGCACGGATGCATCTTATAAGATCGGTCGGTGCGATAAATAACTGCACACCGAGAGCGCCTCCGCTTATAATTATCTCATCAAAGCCGAGTATACTCTCGTGAAAAACTGTTCTGAACTGCTTTTTCATACCTATAGGGGTACAGCCGCCTCTGATATAACCTGTGACGTTTTTTATGTCTTTGACGTGAAGAAGCTCGACGCTTTTTTCACCGACAGATTTAGCAGCTTTTTTCAGGTCAACTTCTTTGTCTATAGGCAGACAGAAAACGTAATTTTCACCGCTTTTGCCCACAGCGACAAGAGTCTTGAAAGTGCAGTCATAGCTCTGTGAGAGCATATCGGCAATATGTATGCCGTCTATAAACTCATCACACTCATAATAGTTGACCTTATAGGGGATTTTATTTTTGTCTAGTATACGCATAGCGTTGGTTTTGAGACCTTTATCTTTAGCCATATTAACCTCACATTTGACTTAATCATAAACTTTATATATAATAGCACATAGACAAAGAAATTTCAACAAAGAGGGAATGTAAATGATAGAGATAATCTGTCCCGTATGCGCCGAGACTCTGACAGAAAGCGACAGAACATACCGCTGTGTAAACGGTCACTGTTTTGATAAGGCAAAAGAGGGTTATGTCAATCTTCTCACTGCATCACATAAACCCGGAAGTAATATAGGCGACAACAAAGATATGGCACTTAATCGCCGTCAGTTTCTGAGCAAAGGTTATTTCGATGCTCTTGTACGCGGGTTAGTTGAGTTTATTGAAGAGAAGGCTATACCGCGTCCCACAATAGCTGATATATGTTGCGGTGAGGGCTATTATGGCGAGAGAATAAAAAGTGCCGTTGATTGTGATGTTTTCGGCTTTGATTTATCAAAAGAGATGGTTCGACTTGCCGCTAAACGTAAAAACGGCATAACCTATTTTGTGGGCAATCTCTCAAAGATACCTGTCAAAGACCGCAGTGTCGATATCGGTATGCACCTTTTTGCTCCTTTTCATGAGAAAGAATTCAGTCGTATAATTAAAGATAACGGTTATATTGTCAGCGTTGTTGCAGGTGAAAACCACCTTTTTGAGCTTAAAGAGCTCCTTTATGATACACCATATAAAAACGATGAAAAGGCCCCTGAAACTACAGAACTGAAGCTCGTAGAAAAACGCAAATTCACTGCAAGGGTACATCTTGAAACCAACAATGATATTATGGCACTGTTTAAGATGACACCTTATTATTATCACACTAAAGATGAAGACAAAGCTAAGCTTATGGGGCTTGACAGTCTTGATATCACAACAGAATTTGTGATGTTTGTCTATACACATTAATTATAAAACCGACAGGTTCAATGGAATCTGTCGGTTATCTTTTTTATCGGATTTTTTTGTTTTGCAGTTTTTGCATAACATCACTCAGCGGTTTATAAAGCAACAACATCAGCACAAAATTGCCGACACAGTGAGTTATATCCCAAGGTATGCCTGCTACCCATTGGCTGAAAACAATAGTCAGACCGCTTTTCAAATCTGTGCCCGTGAAAAAATAGGGGAGAGCACACAAAGCACCGAAGCTCAGGCCGAACACGGCAGAGACTACGGCCCATATAAGTGCACTGTCATTTTTCCGGAGTATCCTTGTTACCAACACGAGTATCGGCCAGGTATAAAGATAGGCTATCCACCACATATTGAAGCCGAAAACTATACCCTCTATAAGAGTAAAGACCGGTACGACCCAATAGACCTTTTTGCCAAAGTTTTTTGAGAAAAGTATAAGCCAGAATGAGGTCAGCTCAATATTAGGCAGACCCATCATAGCAAACTTAAAAACCTCGATAACAGCCACCATAAGTCCCACGAGTGCTATGTCAAAAACAGCTGAATTGCTTTTGCGATTCATCACTCGGCTAAGGTGTAAACTATACTGAAAGTATCACCGTCTTCTACGGGTTGCTGAGATACACCGTAGTTACAGTATTCGTCATTGACATAAAAGCCCCAGTATGCACCATCAAGAGTGTAATCAGCCCGGGTACCGTTGATTGTGCTTACGGATAAACCGTAAATACCGTCTTCGCCCTCAAAGATGAGACCATCTGCATCTTCCATAGCACCTAAGAGATACTCTGCATCAGTGTTCACTTCGTATACTGTCGCTTCACCGTCAGACATCACAACTTCAATAGTGATATTTTTTTCGCCATCTACAGGCTTTTCACTGAAAGTTGTATAAGCAAAAGCCATAGCTGCTACGAGTACAATAAGAATGACAACGCCTAAGATTTTTTTGCCTTTCATTTTACACATCCTCCTTTCTTTAAAAGTCTCAGTGCATAAAGATTGCGGCACTTACGACTTAAAGAAGGATGTCGTTTTGCTTAAACCGATTACCCGCGGCTCCACAATATCATCTAAGGCAGGTCTTCTGACTTAGCCATCATCACCTTGTTTCGTCTTCTCAGCCTTCACCAATGACTGTGCAAATGCACCTGAAACAAGACTCCTGCATTACAGCGACGGGTTCGTGAGGGATTTTCACCCTGCTTCCCTTTTCACCGGAATGGTCTGTACCAATCCGACACCTTGGATGTTTATTCACTTGCAGATCATTATACAGTGGTATAAAACTTTTGTCAACTGCAGAAAAAAAGGCAGACTCCCGAGGAATCTGCCTTGTATATTACCAGTTATATTTTACGGTCTGTCCGTCAATGAGCCACTGTGTGGGTGTTTTTGTGGCGAAAATATCAACAGGCTCAAACTCATGAGGTTTATTGAAGGTCTGATAAGCCTGCTGTAAGTCAGCTCTTTGCTCAGGTGTGATTTTGTCAGTGCATGAAACAAACAAAGGTGTGTTGCTGTACGACAGCAGATGAAGCCATTGTCTGTTTTTCTCCCAAGGGATATTGTCTTTGAGTATGCCAACACAGTCAGCATCGCACATATAGAATGTTTCATTCTGAGCGAGACGGAAAGCAAGTGTGTTGATGCCCATATCTTTTGTTCTCTGCCACTCAACACCGCTTGTATCGTCACCGATTCTGTAAATATGCACCAGACCTGCAGACATATGTGAAACAGTGTTACAGCCAATTATGAGCATATCTCCTGCCGCTTCGAGTACGAGTCTGTAAAAGTCAAGTACGATTTCTGCGTTGGTTTTTGTTTTGTCATAGAAATGCCAGCCTTCCAATTTGGTTATAAGATTTTTGAGATTTCCACCGTAATCACCAAAAAGGTCAGCTGTTGAGAAGTCGTGTTTGAGAAGTTCATAACCCCAATCCTTGATTCTTTCTATATCAGCTCTGATATATTCCTGTGTCTTGGGATGTGTGGGGTCGAGATACTGTCTTTTGCCACCACGGAGTATGCGCATTTCCGGGGCGATTTTTTTGTCTTTATTGCGGAGCAGTCTTACCCATATACCGGGTCTTGCACCGAGGCTCTTAATTTCTTCTGCGAGCTTTTTCATATCCTTGAACTTTCTGTTGGGTATCCATGGACCACAGCATTTTTTAGGCTGCCAGCAGTCATCGATAACCTGGAAAGGCTTATTGTCAATGCCCTCAGCCAGTGTAACCTGAAGTTTGGCGTCGCTGATTATCTGCTTGTAGTTGCTTTTGCCGTAAGCATAGTACCAGTTGTTACCACCATAGATTCTCTCTTTGGGGAGAATGGGACTGTCACAGAGCTTTTTGCAATAGTCACGCAGATTGCCTGTAATATCTGCACTGTCATACTCACTGTAAACAAAAGTTGCAAGACGAAGCTTTCTGCCTTCAAGGTGCACGCCGTTACCGCCATTTCTGCAGTCGATAAAAGCTGTGATGCCATCTTTAATATACTTGAAGCTGACGAAAGAGTTAGGCTGAGTCTTTACGCCGAAACAGAATGAGGTCTTATGGTTTGTAGCAATAAAGTACCAAGGCATATATCTATCGTTTTCTATGAGCATTTTAAACTCGAGATTTGCGTAACTTCTTTCCCATGCGTCGCCAAGAACCAAGATATCTTCGCTTGCAGGCGCGTCCCAATGAAGCTCAACAAAACGGGGATGATCCTGATTTGCGGTTATGTACAGGTCCATTTCATTGCCACGGAATTCAGTCTCAATACGGGTGTCGGAGGCTGAGCCTACGCTTGTGATTTTAGCAGTAAAGGTTTTGATATCAAAATTCATGTTATACACCGCTTTCAGTAATAGTTGTTGTGTTGCATATATGATAGCACAGTATAGGCGTTTTGTAAATCACTATTTATAATTGCATATGAAAAATATAATATGATAAAGAAAGAGCTGACACTAATCTGTGTCAGCCCTTATAGGTTTGCTGTTTATTTTATGATGCTATAGATTTCGTATGCGGCTTCGGTTCTTGTAACAGTTGTAAATGCCTTGCCCTCAAAAATCATCTTCATAATTCCAACGATATGATTAAAGAAGTCGGTGAGGGATGATTTGCCTGAAATCTGATACAAGATGGTTGTAAGCTGAAGCTTTGTGATTTCTGAATTACTGTTACTGACTTCATAAACACCTGTAATTTTATTGAGAATGTCTGAAAACTCAGCTTTTGTGATTTTAGCATCACCATTGAATGAAGTTTCATCTGTGCCTGTCATAAGACCATTGAGGTACATATACTCGATAGCTTTGTATTCAGCTGCACCGATAGCAACATCATTATAGGGGAATCTTGCATCGGGGAGAGCTTCAAGAATTCTGTCAGCGATATGTCTGTGACCTGCTACTGTGGGGTGGCTGATTTCAACTACAACATCCTCAGCTTCTACATAGAGGTAACCATACTTCTTCTGGCCTTCGATCATATGCTTGTTACCGTAAGCGATGATAGCGTCAATAATTACCTTCGTTACAGAATCGGGCTCTGCTACAACTTCAGGAGCACCTTCCTCAGTCTGGAAGTATGTGGGGAACATACCGATTACAGCAAGTGTAACATCGGGGTTGTTTTCATAGATATATTCAACGATATATTCCCAGTTGGTTCTGAGGTTTGAGAAACCATACTCTAATATTTTGGGGATTTCTTCTATAAGCTCATCAGCAGCGTTGAAAGTATTTGCAAGTTCAATGAACTGTTCGATGATATCGTCTTCAATAGTTGCATCCTTGAGATATTCTCTGAAAGCTTCAATAAATTCTGCAGGAAGAGTGTTTTCGAGCTTGATATCTTTTGTTGACCAATCAAGATATGCACCCCAGTCGTTACCGCCGATACCGATCATAATAAGGTCGGAGTCTTTGATAGCCTGACGCATAGCATCGGTCTTAGCGATGATTTCGTCTTTAGGAGTGCGGGGTACCTGAGTGAAGAGATATTTGTCATCGGGTCTGTATGTATCATCAAGCATATAGCGAAGTTCGACTGTTCTGAAACCGGGACAGGCATAGGGGTAAAATTCGCTTGCTCTGAGATCATCGGCAACATATGCCGCATATGAGTCATCAACACGGGTAAACTCACTCATTTCGTCACCGTAATCAGTGAAACCGCTGGCTTCGCTGTCACCGAGAAGCATAACCTTGTCGTACTTGCGATATTGTTTTTCGTCATTTGCTGCAACACACACGAATAAGCTTGAAACAAGCACGAGTGTAAGAAGAACAGCTATTGCTTTTTTAAAAGATTTCATAGCTAACCTCCAAAAATTTTTTGATAATTTATGTTAACATTTAGTTGATAAAAAGTCAATATGATTTTTATAATTGATAACTCTATTTTAGTTTAAATGAGCTTTACACAGGTGTATATTTTGCTTGAAAAATCTTTGTGTTTGTGCTATCCTAAAAGTATAAGTATAAAGGAGATAGATATTGTGGCGAAAGAAAAATCAGGAAAAACAAAAAAAGTAATACTTGCACTGATCTGTGCAGTGATTATCATTGCTTCTGTAATTGCAGGAGTCAACTATATGATGCTTCAGAGTCTTGTGCGACTCGGAAACTCATATGATAAGGTTGAGTATGAAAATCAGCTCACTCCTCAGAAAGACGAAAACGGTAACTGGTACTTCACAACAGACGGTGACTTCAAGGTTATGCATCTGACAGACATTCATATCGGTGGCGGTTTTATGTCAAAAGATGTTGACGAAAAAGCTATCAATGCAGTAGCAACAATGGTTACAAAAGAAAAGCCGGACCTTGTTATTGCTACAGGCGATATCGCTTTCCCTGTACCCTATAGAGCAGGAACATTCAACAACTACAGCGGGGCAAAGGCTTTTGCTAACCTTATGGAAAGACTCGGTGTATATTGGGATGTAACTTTAGGTAATCACGATGCTGAAGCATACTCATATTTTGACAGAGAAGCTATGGCTGAGATTTATTCAGACGAAGAGTTTCAGTATTGCTTGTTCCAGGCAGGGCCCGAAGATGTTGACGGTTACGGTAATCATACAATTGAAGTTAAAAACTCAAAGGGTGTTATCACTCAGGCGCTTATACTCATTGACTCTCAGGCCTATGTGAAAGATAACATAATCGAGAGTATCAAGGGTACATATGACAATATCCACGAAAATCAGGTTCAGTGGTACGAAAATGAAATCAACCGTATGAACACTGAAAACAAGGCAATCACCAAAAAGGCAGTACCCGTTAAATCTCTGGCATTCTTCCACATTCCTCTTGTTGAGATGCTTGACGGCTGGACTGAATTTGCAGAAAACAGCTATGAAGATACTGCAGATGTTAAATTTATCGAAGGTGTAATGGGTGAGGGCGGCAAGGTAGTTTACTGCGGTCTCGGTGAAGATGAGCTCTTTGAAAAGATGCTCCAGCTCGACTCAACAAAGGCCATGTTCAACGGTCACGATCATCTTAACAATGCTACTTTTGAGTATAAGGGTATTCTCTTCAGCTATGGCTATAGCATCGACTATTTCGCTTACTCAGGTATTGATAAACTCGGCTCACAGAGAGGTTGCACAATGATTACCTGCAAACCAGATACAACTTTTACTGTTGATAAGTATAACTATTACTCAGACAGATATGATATCGATAGCTTTACCCGTGAAGATGTCACAATGCAGTTTGAGGATGTGACAATCAGACCGGTTACAGAATAATAAAAACTCAGACTATATAAACCGACTTTAAAAAAAAGGAGAATATATTATGAAAAATCTTAAGAAATCAGTTTCACTATTACTTGCTTTAATAATGATTATGTCCTGTTGCAGCTTTTTCTCTTTCGCTGAGGAAAAAACAGAAAAAGCCAACAATTATCCATTTATTCTGGTACACGGCCTTGGCGGTTGGGGACAGTATGATGCTATGACGGAAACCTATCCGTATTGGGGCTCAGGCGCTGGTATGAGTGAGGGTACAGGCGATTTTGTGAAATTCCTCAGAGATAACGGCTATGAAGCTTATGCTGTATCAGTCGGACCCGTTAACAGTGCTTGGGACAGAGTTTGTGAGATTTATGCTCAACTTACAGGTACAGTTGTAGACTACGGTGAAGCACACTCAAAGGCTCATAATCACGAGCGTTTCGGCAGAAGCTTTGAAGGCAAGCCTCTTATGGGCAGAGTCTGGTCAGTTGATGAGCCTATCAACCTTATCGGTCACTCTTTCGGCGGCCCTGCAAGCAGACTCTTTGCCTCTCTTATGGCTTACGGTGATGAAGCTGAAATCGCAGCTACCGGCAGTGAGACTTCACCTCTTTTCACAGGCGGTCACAGCAAAACTGTACATAGCGTAATTACTCTTTCAGGCTGTCATAACGGTTCACAGATTTCAAATCTTATTGTTGATACAGTTGTACCTCTTTTCTTTATCGCTGTTTCTGTCAGCTTAAAATATGCTTTCGGCAGTGCTGATGACGGTATGTACTCAGATATGGCGCTGTCTCATTTTGGTCTTAGTCCTGACGAGACAACAGGTGAAGTGAAATTCAGCCTTAAGAGAATTATCAATTATGTCAGAGCTAAAGACAATGCAGGTGTTGATCTTACAGTCGGCGGCTCACAGAAGTTAAACGAAAAAATAAAGATGAGTCCCGATACATATTATTACTCAGTATCAGGCACAGTTACAGAAGAAAATAAGTGGGGCAGACAAGAAAAGACTCACGATACAACTTCAATTTTCAACGCTACTACATGGTTACTCTCAAACAGTCAGGGACTTGTAATTGACGGAATAAAAATGGACAAAGAGTGGGCAAACAATGACGGTATGGTACCTTTAAAGAGTGCTCTTTATCCTCTTGATGAAAAGGATAATGCTTTCTCTTATGAAGAGGCTCTTGTGGCAAACAGCATAAAGCCCGGCTCATGGTATTATCTTAAGACTATTTACGGTATGGATCACGGCGATTACTGCGGTACTACCGACGATTACCCCGATGGATACGAAAAGTTCTGGCTCGGTCTTGCTGAAATGGCAACTGTCAGATAATAAATCCATGACACAAAAGGAATGAGAAAATATGTATTTCAACACCTTTATTATCAACGAGATTTATGCCGATGTATCACAAAATGCTATTATCGGCTCAATGGAAGATATAACAGTTATTGCCCGTATGGTTGCACTTTCGGGTCTTTATCTGCTTATCAGAAAAGGCTTTGATTTAAAGGAAAACAACACACAGACAGCAGAAAAAATTGCTTGAGGTGAATAATATGAATAAATGGAATTTTTATACGTCAAAAGAAATAAAACCTGAAGGCTGGGTGAGAAAACAGCTCACTATTCAGGCTGAGGGTCTTAGCGGTAATCTTCACAAGATATGGCCTGATATCCGTGACAGTGCATGGATAGGCGGTAAATGTGAGGGTTGGGAGAGAGTACCCTATTGGCTTGACGGATTTATTCCCCTTGCATATCTTCTTGAAAGAGAGGATATGATTGCCGACGCAAAAAAATATATGGATGCTATTATTTCTGCTCAAAAAGAGGATGGTTGGATTTGTCCTTGTAAAAAGAGTGAAAGAGCCAAATATGATACCTGGGCAATACAGCTTATCTGCAAAGTTCTTAAGGTATATTATGAGTGCTCAGGAGACGAGAGTATACCTGATGTGATATACAAGGTTATGCGAAACTATTATGACCTTCTCAGCGCTGGTGAAATCAAGCTTTTCGGTTGGGGTAAATACAGATGGTTCGAGTCATTTATTTCACTTAACTTCTTGTATGAAAAGTATCAGGAAGAGTGGATACGAGACCTTGCAAAGATTATAAAAAAGCAAAGCTTCGATTACGAGGCAACCAGCTATAACTGGTTGAAACCCAGCCATAAGTGGCAGATGAATACTCATATTGTAAATATGACCATGATGCTTAAGAGTGAGGCCGTGTCCCATGAGCTTCTCGGTGAAATATATAAAGACAAGGCTGAAAGACTTCGTACTATTCTAGATAAATATAACGGCACTGCATTTGAGGGTTTTACCGGTGATGAAGTGCTTTCAGGTCTTGATCCGACAAAAGGCACAGAGCTTTGTGCTGTAGTTGAGCAGATGTATTCTTATGAGGAAATCTTTGCGCATACCGGTGATAATAAATGGGCAGAGCGACTTGAAGTGCTCGCTTTCAATGCTCTTCCTGCCACTCTCAGCGAAGATATGTGGACTCATCAGTATGTTCAGCAGGTCAATCAGATAGCCTGCCAGAAGACTATGATTATGGCTCCCTGGAGTACAAACGGGCCATATGCTCATACATTTGGACTCGAGCCAAACTACGGTTGCTGTACTGCCAACTTCAATCAGGGTTGGCCAAAGTTTGCCCTTTCTACCTTTATGCATAATGGTGATACAATTATTAACTCGGTTATGTTGCCGTCTGTGCTGAGTAATAATGGCATAAACATCAGACTTGAAACTGATTATCCATTCAAAAACAAGGCACATTATTACATAGATGCTGATAAAGATTTTGAGTTTGTTATCCGTATCCCGTCCTTTGCTGAAAATCTCAAGGTGAACGGCAAGGATACAGAAACCAAAGATATGGAACTCACAATCAAAAAGGGTAGGACAGAAATTGAACTTGAGTTTGAAACTGCCCCGTACTTTAAAAAGCGCCCTAATGATCTTTATGCATTGCAGATGGGTTCACTTCTTTTCTCCGTACCCATCGAGTATGATAAGATAATGAAAGAATACACGAAAAAAGGCGTCGAGCGTAAGTTCCCATACTGTGACTATCAGTTTGTACCAAAGACACCATGGAATTACGGCTATGCTGATGTTGAATTTGAAATCAGCTATAATGAGATAGGGGATATTCCTTTCTCTCAGACACATCCGCCACTCACGATTAAAGCTAATATGCAGCAGATTGACTGGGGACTCAAATTCCCGTATAAATCTATTTGCAGAAAGACTCCTAAGTCAAGAGAGCCGATTTCAGACGTACAGGAAATCGAGCTTTGCCCCTACGGCTGTGCAAGACTGCGTATGACAGAAATGCCTGTACTTGATAAATAAGAGAATACCCCACCGAGTGATATCTGTCGGTGGGGTGATTTTTGTTAAAGCAAACCTCCTCGTAACGAATACGGGGAGGTTTATAACTGATATTTAAGCGATGATTGTGTTAATATTCTTTTCCATCAGGCTGAAGAATTTATTGACAATCTCTTTATCTTCGTCATTACCTCTGACACACATTGAAAGAGTAATGACATTTTTATAGGTTGTTGCAGTCAGCAGTACAAAAGGTTTATACTTGACAGCACCTGACATAAAGGCGTCAGTGGGCTCTATGCCCTGAAGAGCGAAATGCTGAGGGTTGAGTATGCCGATATTGCTCATAGCCATCAAGGGGTTTGAATAGCCGATTTTGATAATTTCCTCTGATACCGTATGTGGAAGGAAGTTATAGCCGAAGTTAAGAAGAGGTAAGCCGTAAAGCCCCATAAACTTATCTTTCTTAAACTTGTTTGAGCTGCGTACAACGTACTTGACAGTTTCAAAGATGTCTCTGCCACGTTCGGGTATAGCACACTGCATCCACGAGGTGTGGTTGGTAAAACCTTTGTCATCGACATTGCTCATATGACGGCGAAGGTCGATAGCATTTGATATCATAACAGTGTCGCTTTCAGGGTACCCGGCAAGCTCATAAACACTGTAAAAATAGCATGCAAGCAGAAGTTCATTGATAGTTGCACCAATTTCTTTGCCTTTTAATTTGAGCTTAGAAAGAGTCTCTTCGTCGAATTTTTTACGGGCGATAAAAGACTTGTCGCGGATATTGTCGGGAGTGAGAGGAAACTTGTGGTCATCGCGTGCGTTGATGTTTTTGAAAAGGCGTCTTGCTACGCCTGCCTCTGTCTTTGAAAAGCCGGAGTAAACATCATCATAAGAACGCGAGCCTGTTCTGAAATTGATGGGGCTTATACCCTCTGTGACATATTTGTTGTAATTTTCACAAAACTCCTGAAGGAAATACTTGAGATCACCGCCATCCATACACATATGATTTTCAATCATACAAAGAGTACTTTTGCCGTCTTTGATAAAAAGAGCAACCTTCATCTGAAGGCTTTCGGTGGGGGAGATGTACTGAGTGAGGAATTCGTCTGATGCCTCATCCATATCGTCAGGATAGGAAACACTGAAAACATCTTCAATGCGGTAAGGCATTACCTCCCAATGAGTTGAAAGCTTATTATCAACAAATCTTGAGTGAAGTACAGGTGCTTTTTCAAAGGCACAGATAAGCACAGTCTTGAGAGCTTCGATGTCGGGTACAAAGTCAAATTTCAGTTCAACGTGTACCATACGATCGTTGAAGTCGCGGAAAAGATAGTGCATCTTATCCCAAAGTTCAGCATTAAGTCTGCGAGCCATTATTTGTCCACCTCCTGCTTATACATAAAATACTTGGCGTTGCTTATGATTATAAACAAAATATACAGGAAATCTGCAACCAATCCCAGAAGGATAATAGGCCAGCCGCCAATCCAGGAGACAACACTGTAAGCTGCGAGAATAACATACATCAGTGTTGATATTATGAGCATATACACAAGCAGAGAAATAGTTCTGAGTTTCTGCTGTGTCACAAAAGCGAAAGCAAGGTCGGCAATCAGAGCCAAAATAATGCCGGCAGGGAGTATGGGCCAGGATGTCATTTCGGGTACCATCATAATGGAGAAAAGGAAAGCGAAAACTGCAATCAGCACCGTGCAAGCGATAATTAGGAGACGGGCAATAGGGTGGAAGACTCTTCGCATACTGCAGATTTTAGCGATAGCTACTCCGAAACACAGTATAATCAGAGCAAATATACCGCCAACGATAATAAGCCAGGTCTTGCTCCACGCAGAAGTTATAAAGCTTACAGCAAAATATGTAATAAAAATCAAAACAAGAGACACAAGACAGCCTACAGGCAGACCGACTTTCAGAAGCTTAGCTTTACGGTTTTCCTTCAGGTATCGGGCGAAACCGCCCTTAAGGTCGGGATACTCTCCGGCGACCAGGTCTTTAAGTACATTTTCGTCTTTGAGTCCGGCGCGGGTAAGAGTGTTAGCTTTTTCCGTCATTTCATCAAGCACCTTTTTCTTGTAACGGTAAGCTGACTGACTGTTACCTAAATCAGCGCAGGAGGCTTCAATATAATCGATAAAACTTTTCATAAAATCCTCCGAAATAATAGTCTAATTTAAATTAAGTATAACATAGAAACTTTAAATCAAAAATAAAAATTTATTAAGATGTAAAATATTCCGTGAATTTTTGAGCGAATATGCATCAATGGCAAAAAAGCACTTCCATATAACGGAAGTGCTTTAATATATTTTTTATCTTTTTTCTGACAACTGCTTATCAATAGCACTGGCCGCAGTTTTACCGGCACCCATAGCAGAAATAACTGTAGCCGCACCTGTAACAGCATCACCACCGGCGTAGACACTGTCTCTTGAGGTAAGGCCCTCTTCAGTTACGATAATGCCGCCTCTTGAGTTAACTTCAAGACCTTCAGTAGTAGATTTAATGAGGGGGTTAGGTGATGTGCCGATTGACATAATCACTGTATCAATGTCGATTTCATATTCGCTGCCAGCTATTTCTACAGGTCGACGGCGACCTCTTGCGTCAGGTTCTCCAAGCTCCATTTTAACAAGGCGCATAGCCTTCACAAAACCGTTTTTCGGGTCTCTCGGGTCATTGGGATTGGTATAACCGATAATCTCTGTGGGAGCACAAAGAAGTGAAAATTCGATGCCTTCTTCAATGGCGTGTTCTACTTCCTCGTGTCTTGCGGGAAGCTCTTCCATTGAACGACGGTAAATAATATAAACCTTTTCAGCGCCAAGTCTCAGAGCTGTTCTCGCAGCATCCATGGCAACATTACCGCCACCAACAACTGCCACCTTGCCCTTTTTCATAATCGGTGTGGTAGGATTATCGAGATAAGCCTTCATAAGGTTACTGCGGGTAAGGAACTCGTTAGCCGAGTATACCCCCTTGAGGTTTTCACCGGGGATACCCATAAAGTTGGGAAGTCCTGCACCTGAGCCGATAAACACAGCTTCATATCCCATATCAAAAAGTTCGTCAATAGTGAGAGTTTTGCCGATAATAACATTAGTCTCAATCTTGACACCTAACTTCTTAAGTGTATCAACTTCCTTGGCGACAATTGCTTTTGGCAGACGAAATTCGGGGATGCCGTAAACAAGAACACCGCCGGCAACGTGGAGAGCCTCAAACACAGTGACATCGTAACCTTTTTTAGCAAGATCGCCGGCACAGGTAAGACCTGACGGACCTGAGCCGATAATGGCAACCTTATGACCATTTGATGAAGGTACGGTGGGATGAGCCTGACAAAAGTCATTGTGACGATCGGCAACAAAGCGTTCAAGCCGACCGATACCCACAGACTCGCCTTTTATACCGCGTACACACTGTGACTCGCACTGTCTTTCCTGAGGGCAGACTCTTCCGCATACAGCAGGAAGAGATGATGACTCAGAAATTATCTCATAAGCTCTTTCGAAATCACCGTTTTTGATTTCGCTTATAAAAGCGGGGATATTGATTTTTACGGGACAGGCGTTTACGCAAGGCATATTTTTACAGCCAAGGCAACGCATAGCCTCGTCCATAGCTGTTTCTTCACTGTAACCGAGGGCAACCTCATTGAAGTTATGAGATCTGACGTTCGGAGCCTGGGCAGGCATAGGGTTACGCTTAAGAGACATATTAGCCTTTGCCATTTCAGTTTACCTCCTTTTTATAAAGGTTACAGGTTTTTTCATAAGCGTGTTTTTCAAAGTCATTATACATACGGCTTCGTGACATAGCATCGTCAAAATCAACTTCATAGCCGTTGAAGTCAGGTCCGTCAACACAAGCGAATTTAGTTACTTGTTTGCCGTCAATGTTAAGAACGAGTCTGCAACCGCCGCACATACCTGTACCGTCAATCATAATGGGGTTCATAGACACAGTAACAGGTACACCATAGGGCTTAGCAGTTTCGGTTACAAATTTCATCATAACGAGAGGACCGATAGTGATAATCTCATCGAAGGATTCTCCATTTTCGAGAATTTCTTTAAGAGGCATAGTAACATTGCCTTGTCTCTCATATGAGCCGTCATCGGTCATAATGTGAACAGTGTCTGAAAGGGATCTGAATTCATCTTCGAGTATAACGAGGTCTTTATTTCTGAAACCGATAATACTTGTTACTTCAGCACCCATATTATGGAGCTTTTCGGCAATAGGCATAGCGATAGCACAACCTACACCGCCACCGACAATACATACTTTTTTTAGTGAGTCAAGCTTTGAGGCGATGCCGAGAGGTCCTGCAAAGTCCTGAATGTATTCGCCTTCTTCTTTATAACTCAGAGCGGTAGTAGTAGCTCCGACAAGTTGAAAAATAATTTTTACGGTACCATTATCAGTGTCGGTACCGGCAACAGTGAGAGGAATTCTTTCACTGTTTTCATCAACCCTGAGGATAATAAACTGACCCGGTAAAGCTTTCTTAGCAACCAGAGGAGCCTCAATATTCATTTCAACTACAGTAGGGTTGAGAAATCTTTTCTTAGCTATTCTGTACATTTTAATTCTCCGTTCAAAAAAGGCATAAGCCTGTTCTGATAGCTGTTTTATCTATATAGTAAACATTATAGATTTATAAAGTAACTTATATTCTATCACATATCGAAGCTTTTGTCTATAACTAAAAGGAGAATATTCCTGCACTAAGGAAGTAAATCTTTATGAAAGAGTGGAAATAGTACAAAAAGAAATGGCTGTAGCACTTAGGTGCAACCAATCTATGATTATCTTTAAAAGTGATTTGATTGACTAAAATTAAAAGTTATGCTATACTTTCTCAAAGAAAGTTGGTGGTTATATGTATCCGGATATCGGAACAATTCATTTATATACTGTCCTTAATCTTGCTGCTCGCGTGATAGTTTTTCTTTTTAATATTTTAGACTTTAAGAGCAAAACAGGTGTAGTTGGTAGAGGTACAGAATATTTCACGAAAAAACCAAATAAAAGCAAAAAATCAGATATGAGCCTTACCAAAGTTATTCTTATATTGGGTGAGATTATCATTATATCTTTTGCTCAGTATATTTTTAGCGGTATCAACGGTATGGTTGGTACACTTCTTGGTACGGGAGCCAACTATTTCGGAAAGCTGTTTTTCGCACCAATTGTAGTGGCTTTTTTCTGCCTTTTATTGGGTATAGACGTGTTCAGACAGATTGATATTATAACTCCAGCCTTGCCTCTAGCACTTGTTGTGTCAAAAATGGCGTGCTTCTTTCAGGGGTGCTGTGGTGGAATAGAGTGTTCATTCGGTTTGTACAATCACTCAACAGAACGTGTAGAATTTCCGGTGCAGTTGGTAGAAGCGTTCTTTGCTTTAGCTATTTTTGTGTTTCTTTTGATTTGGCGAAAAAAAGCAAAAGAGGGAACAGTGTATCCGGTTTATATTATTCTTTACAGTGCAACCAGATTTTTCAGTGAATTTTTAAGAAGTGATGAAAACTATTTCCTTATTCTGAAGAAATATCATATCTTATGTCTTGTAGGTATCGCTGTAGGATTCTTACTGTTGTATGTTGTAAAAAATCATAAAGAAAGAATCAGACATTTTTATGAAGTCTTTTTTGACGCTATGGAAGAGGCGTTAGATGAGATTAAAATCAGAATGGGCATCAAGAGAGAGCAGGAAATAGTTCACCATAAAAACAGAAAAAAATCCAACGCAGATACTTTTAAAAAGCAAAATAAAAAAATCAGAACCTCCAATATGAAAAAATGGATTATCATCTGGACTATTGGTCTTATCGGACAGATTGGTTGGAATATTGAGGGTACATGGTTCAATACTTTCGTATATGAAAAAATTGATAAAACACCGTCGATTATTACACCGATGCTTATTCTCAGTGCTTTTGCAACAACGGTATCCGTATTCTTATTCGGTACTTTGACTGACCGGACAGGCAAGAGACGCACATTGGTAAGTTCGGGCTTTGTGGCTTGGGGTATACTGTTTATATGTTTTGGTGCAACTCAATATATAGCTAAAACTAATCTTACTGCCGGTATTATTACTATTGTAGTAATGGATATGGTGCTGAGCTTTTTAGGCTCAATAAGTACAGATGTAGGTTATAGTACCTGGCTTACAGATATTATGAACAACAACAACCGAGGTCAGATTGGTGGAGCTATGGCCATACAGACTGTATTGGGTTCGTTATTAGGTAATATCATCGGTGGTTATATAGTCGGAACTGAAAATAACTACCTCAGATTGTTTATATCAATGGGTTCTTTGTTTGCAATATTTGGTCTGATCTCGATATTTTTATTTGATAAAAAAGATGATGCTAAACCTTTTATAAACGGTAGTTATACAGAGCAGCTTGCAAGTATATTTAATTTCAAAGATTTGTTCAAGAACAAAGAATTCATATGGATAAATCTGGCTGTTGCCATATACTTTACCGGATATAACATTTATTTTCCGCACGTAGGTAATCTTTTAACTCAGTATTTGGGCTATTCTGCTACTCAGATGGGTGTAATTAAGGCTGTGCCTACAATTTTTGCAATGTTGATAACGGTGCCGATTTCAAAACTAATAAATAAAAATAAGTTTATTGAGGTTGTTTTGATTTCTGTTTCGGTAGGATTAATAGGAAATTTAAGTTGTTATAATATGACTCCGGAAGATGTGGATATAAGCAGTGCTTTTAATTTCAGAATATTTTTGAATGTATTCTGTATTGGTATTAGTTATATTATAATGTTTCAGGCTACAAAAACGTGGACCAAAAAATTACATCCTCACGGAAGAAAAGGACAGTTTGAAGTATTATGGGCAATTTCATTTGCCCTTATCCCTGCATTCTTTGGTTCATATATAGGTGAATGGATAGTTAAATATAGCGGAGAAAGTATGTTTAATAAATATACCGGTCGTTTTGAACATATTCCTAATGGGAAAATATTATTGATTGGTGCAATTGTTTCGGCTTTTAGTATCATTCCAATTATTATTGCTAAAAAATATGCTGATAAAAAGAATAGTATAGAAGAAAAAGAAACAGTATAAAGTGAAAAAAACAGGGCCTGTTGCGATATGCAACGGACCCTGTTTTTATATGTGTGTCATAATAATGCGGACAAGCTCATTACTATTATCTTTTTGGAAATAGTGGCTTTCTGAGTCGATGAAATGAATTGTATCAATCTTTTCAAAATATCTATTCCAGATTTCATCAGCTTGAGCATAGTTTTTTGTGAATATGTCACTTTTACATAGTATTACGCTCATAGAAGTTCTAAGTTTAGAATCGAATTCGTAAAAACAACTTGATGAGAAATCTGTATCGTTGCGGAAAGATTTGAACATTGATGCTAATTTTTGGTCCGAAATACCATCAAAAACAGCTCCGGCTTTTAACAACTTACGTTTAAGTATAGTGTCGGGTACGACGTTCCAAAGGTTGTTTTTTGAAGGCTTCAACGGCGGTATACTGGCACCTGCAAAGTAGTGGCTTACAGGAAAATCTTTCTCCTCAAGAAATTTGATAATCTGAATGGCCACAGCTGAACCTACACAATGTGAATAGATATAAACATCCTTATTATTAAGTAAAGTTGCTATTTCGTCTGATGCTTTTTGACATTGATCTACAGAATGAAGATATCTGATAAAATAAACAGAAAGATCCGTATTTTTTTTGCTGATCTCTTTTACCATGTTGCTGTAAGCTTCCACGGTACCACCGGCAAACGGCAAAAGAATAAGAGCTTTTGATGAACTTTCAGGAGAATACAATAACTCGAGAAAGTTGTGATCGACTCTGCTTTTATTGTTTATAATACAGGCAAGCTTTGCGGGAGTAGAATTTCTCATAAATTCTGCTGATGTTATATTTTCAAAACCATCCCTGCTGAGGAGTGAAATCATTGAAAGGCTCGTGCCGCCAAGGTCAAAGAAGTCGCTGTTTCTGCCGATTTTTTCTGTGCCAAGTACTGCTTCGAAGGCTTTACAAATCGTTTTTTCTCTGTCGCCTACAGGATCATCGTTTTCCTCCGATGTAGTAAAGGCAACATTGATATCTGCGAGTTTGCTTTTATCAAGTTTGCCGTTTGAGTTAAGTGGCAAACTGTCAAGATGAACAATTTTGCCGGGCACCATATATTTTGGCAATTTATTAAAGCAAGTATCTTTGATTTGTTCTTCGAAGTCCTTTTCACCTGTATAAAAAGCAACGAGAGTATTCTTGTTGTTTATCTTTTTAATGATTATTGCAGCCGAATCAACGTTGTTTATACTGCAAATAACAGCTTCGATTTCACTGAGTTCAATTCTCAGACCGTTTATTTTAACCTGGAAGTCGTTACGACCGCAGAAGATGATGTTGCCGTCTTCTCTCCGGTAAGCGAGGTCACCTGTTTTGTAAAGTTTACCTTCGCCGAATGGGTTGTCGATGAACTTTTCAGCTGTAAGCTTTTCGTTGCCGAGATAACCCTGACCGACATTTATACCTGCAATACAGAGCTCACCAACTACACCTATGGGTGAAAGGGTTAAGTATTTATCTACAATATACATCTGCGTGTTGTAGATAGGTCTTCCGATAGGTACAGGGTCAATATCATCAGGAGTACAGTCGTAATATGTTACGTCAACTGCGCACTCTGTGGGACCGTAAAGGTTGTGAAGGCTGACTTTTTCATAGTCGAAGAGTGCATAGAATCTCTGTACAAGAGATGCCATAAGAGCTTCGCCTGAAACGAAGACATATCTGACGGAATCAAACTTTGATACCTCATCTTCGTGAGTTTCAAGATAGTTGAGGAAGAGCTCGAATACAGAGGGTACAAAGTGAAGGTGAGTAACCTTGTTATTCTCAACTTCATCTAAAATCCTTGCGGGCAGGAAGTGTTCAGCGGGTTTTGAAGCAGCGAGTTTTCCGCCGACCATACCCCACCAGAAAAGCTCCCATACGGAAACATCAAAGGTGTAGGGGGTCTTCTGCAGAATTACATCATCTTTGATAAGAGGATACTTATCGTGCATCCACAGTATACGGTTTACAGCAGACTTATGGCTGATTTTAGCTCCCTTGGGTGTGCCGGTAGAGCCTGAAGTATAGATCACATACGCAGTGTCATTTTCTTCTGCAAGGCAGGGGAGAGAAGTGATATTATGAGTATTTTCAAGGAAAGTTGTCATATCAATGCAAGGTACATCGCCTGCAAGGTGTATGAATTTGCCCTGAGTCACAACGGCTTTTGCCTGGGAATTTCTGAGAATGAAGTCAATTCTGTCCTGAGGATAATCAGGGTCGATAGGCACATAAGCATTACCGCCGCGGATGATGCCGTAAATTGCACTGTACATTTCAGCTGAGCGCTCAGCGATTACGGCAATAACAGACTTTTGGTTATCGGTAATCTGTCGAAGCTTCAAGTCAAGAGCTTCGGATACGCCCATAAGTTCATCAAAAGTCATAGTCTTTCCTGATGCAGTAAGACATACTTTGTCTTTATTTTCTTTAGCAGTTTTCTCGAAGAGACTGTAAAGGGTTGAACCGTCGGGGACAGAGTAATTATGATTGGTGTCGTTAAATTTATGAATGCTACTGTCTGTTATGACGATATCTTTGACTTTTTTTGAAGTATCAAAATACGATTTGAGGATAGAAATGTATCCACTGATAAAAGTTGATATCTCGGTTTCAGTATAAATATCCCTTGCATAGGATGTTCTGATGATATATTCGTTTTTTTCTTTGAAAACAGCAACAGACAAATTGAACTCGGTTTGCTCATTACAGAAAATAGATTTCGGAGATAAAACACCTTTCTCCATATCATCCAATAAATCTTCGCCTGTGTAATAATTTTCAAACACGAATAAAAAATCAATTGAACGACTGTTAATATTGCACATTTTGTAAATTTCTGAAAGTGCCAATAAGCCGTACTTGTTAGCATTGATGGTTTGCGTCTGGCTTTCCTTTATCAAATCTGATACAGTAGTGTCTTTATGGTACTTGACTCTTGCCGGAACAGTATTTACAAAAAGGCCTATTGTATTTTCGATATTCATTAGAGGTATGCTTCTGCCGGAGATTACCTTGTTGAACATAATATCGTCGTTGCCGGAAAATTTCTGTAATGCAATGCTGTATGCTGACTCAAAGATCGCGTTGCAGGGAACTCTGTTTTCTTTCGCATATCTTTCGATATCGCAAGAGGTTTCTTCGTCAATATAAGTTCTGAATGTAAAAATATCTTTCTTTATTTCATCACTTTCTTTGCCGAAGATATGGGGATAAGAACAATTGTCAAGTAGGTTCTGCCAATATTCTGTTGATGCTGATTTGTCCTGGTTTTTAAGCCAGTTAACGTACTGTGCAAAGGAGGTCTGAGTTGAAACCACTTTGCTGATTTCAGCTGTTAATTCATCGATAGTTCTGCCTTGTGAAAGTTCCCCATAATATTTCTGCAAATCATTGATGATTATAGGAAAACACCAACCGTCAAGAATGATATGATGTGAACGAATTAACATAAAGCATTTGTCAGTGAATTCTACGACAGTAGTCTTGAAAAGAGAGTCCCTTTGTAAATCTAAAGGCTTTCTTGAGTCATCTTCGATAATCTGATCCAAAACCACCTGAGAAAAAGGTTCATTGTGTGATAAAACAGTGAGTTCTGCGGTTCTGTTTTCAAGAATAACCTGCTTAATTGTATTTGAGGATTTCAAAACAGCAAATGCAGTTTTGAGAACCGGGTGTCTGAGTAAAAGTAGTTCAATACTCGTTTTTATAAGGTTAAGATCAGCGCTTTTGCTAATTTCAAATAAAGAATGAAAATGATAGGTTTTTGCATCGTTATTTTGGAAATGCTGAACATATATACCTTCTTGTGCAGGTGTTAAACTATAGACGTCTTTAATATTACTGTTCATCGTTATCTGTCCAATCAAATAAATCTTTTAATTCGTTCAATTCAATTTCTGTAAGTCCATCATCCGAGAAATCAGACTTTGTTTTGATAACCTTATCAGTTTCAGTGCATATTCTGACAAGGTTTTCGATTTGCGTGATAAATTCAGTGCCAAGCTCATTGCTGATTCCCTTTTTGTGTTTGCATACAGGTACGGAAATGTTTAACTTAAGAATATCATCTATGATAAAGCAGTTAACATTAATTTTTTGTGGGAAAACAGAGGTGACAGAATTAAATGCTACTAATTCATTTACGCTTTCGTCGATTGGAAGGCTGTTCTTATAGAAATTAAATTTGATATTAAGGTTTTGGTGGAAATTCTGTGACAAAAGAAGATAGTCAATACCGCTTTTGGGTATCCTTCTGATTGTTTCTTTGATGCTGATCAGTTCATCGGTTATACTTAAATTGTTGTTTACTACAACAGGATAACAGGATGTGAACCAACCAACGGTACGCTCAATAGCAATCGGTTTATTAAGTTCGGTTCTGCCGTGGCTTTCGACGATTATACCAACAGAACCGCCTGCTATTTTGCCTGCAGCAAGACCAAGTGCAGTTAATAGCACTTCATTGGTTCTTGTTCCGTATGCGGTGTTGACTTCATTGAGAAGCTTACCTGAAATATTCTCATCAAAAGAAAAGTTGAAAGTTTCAGCTTCGTTTTCGCTTTCTTCGGATGAATGAACGGTGCCGGTTCTATCAAGCATATTATCAATGCTTTTCCAATAAGCTCTGGCTTCATCAGAGATAGTTTCGGAATATTTCTGAAGTTCCTGGCTCCACATCATAAATGATGCTGTTTTTGCTGGAAGAGAGATTTCTTCGTGATTATTCAATTGCTTGACAGCTGTCTGGAAATCTCTCATCAGAATCTCCCAGGATACCAGATCTATTAAGAAATGGTGTATGGTTATACTTATGAGGTTATCTTTAGCTGTGCTGAAAAAAGATACATTGATAAGTGTATCATCAGAAATGTTAATGTTATTTAACCTTTCCATTGCTTCATCTCTGTCTTTAACAGTGATTGTTTCAAAGGAATATACATCTTTTTTGCCTGTAGGAAGTATTTCGATACCATTTTCGCAGAAGCTTCCCCTTAAAATATCGTGATGCGATATGAGGGCATCAAGAGCTTTTTTTGCTGTATCTTCATCGCAGTCTGCAGAAATAACGCAGGAGTGAACATAATCTTTGGGGATTATATAGCCATCATAAAGGAATGCACGCATAATAGGACTGAATGGTATGAAGCCGTTTACTTCTGTCTGGTCGTATATTGCTTTGTCAGATTTGGATCTCATAGTTTTTGCAATATCTGCGAGAGTGTCTTTCTGCATAATATCATAAACATGAAGTTCATAATCCATATTTTCAAGTTCAGAAACTATATATATTGCTTTGATAGAGTCTCCGCCTATATTAAAGAAGTTTTCCAGCATATTAACGCTGTCAAGATTGAGTACAGAACAAACTGCAACTGCTAATGCTTTTTCTTCCGGAGTTGCCGGCGTAACAAATTCAGCTTCTGCGCCGATGTTTTCAAGATTAACTTCAGGCAGAGCATTTCTGTTGATTTTACCGCTTGTGGTAAGAGGCATTTCTTCGAGATAAGTGAAGATATGGGGCAGCATATATTTGGGAAGTTTTTTGCCAAGTGCTTTGCGAAGAGCCTTCGGGTCCTTTTCTTTGCCGGTATAGAAAGCGCAGATAAGATCTCTGTTTTTGTTGCTATCCTTTCTGACAACAACTACTGCCATATCGATTTCTTCTACTGCCTGAATAGCGCTTTCAATTTCACCGAGTTCGATTCTTAATCCGCGGATTTTAACCTGGTAGTCTTTTCTTCCTACAAATACAATGTTTCCGTCTTCTCTCCAATAAGCAAGGTCGCCTGTTTTGTAAAGCTTGCCGTTACCAAAAGGATTATCGATGAATTTTTCAGCGGTAAGTTGGGGATTGTTGAGGTATCCGCCACCGACTCCGTCGCCGGCAATACAAAGCTCACCCGTCACTCCGAGGGGTACGGGTTGCATATAGTTATCAGTGATATACAACTGAGCATTGTTTACGGGACTGCCGATGGGAAGATATGCTTTCTCATTGTTTTCATCGGGACGGAAAATATAGTCTGTACAGCTTACCGTTGTTTCTGTTGGACCGTATTCGTTGTGTATTTCTATATGATTGCCGAACTTGCGTAAGAATTCCATACATGATTCTTTATAGAGACTTTCGCCACCGACTATGATACAACGAAGATTAGGTCTTAAATTATCAGGGATAAGTTTACATATGATATTAATGTGAGTTGGTGTAGCTTTTAATATTGTGAGATCATCATTGCTGAAAATATCCGCAAGATTTTCGTTGAGATCTCCGTCGTAAACATAAGTGGTACCACCGGTGAGTAAGGGTAAATAGAATGATGGTACGGTCAAATCGACACTTTGAGATGTGAAAAAGGGCATATTTATATTGTCTGTTCCATAGATGTTTTTAAGAACAGACATATACCAGATAAGATTGCGGTGGTATAAGAGGGTGCCTTTGGGGTTTCCTGTTGAACCCGATGTATAAATGCAGTAGCAGAAGTCATCGGGAGTGGCTGTGTTGGTTAGATTTTCAGTATGGGTGTTTTCGAGTAAATCGTAAAAGTTTTTTTCTGAAATGCACAATTTTGCATTGCTGTCAGACAGAACAGAGTTGATTCTTTCTTCAGGATAATCAGGATCCAACGGCAGATACGCCGCACCTGATTTAAGAATACCAAGCAGAGCGGACAATAGACAGCTTTTTCTTGGTAACATAAGTCCAACGATATCACCTTGACCTATTCCTTTTTCTTTAAGGGAGTGAGCTATCTTGTTGGCTTCTTCGTTGAGTTGACGATATGTCAGGGTTTTGTCGCAAGCAACAAGGGCAGTATTGTCAGGGGTGCACTCAACCTGAGCTTCAAAAAGCTCGTGGATGCAGGATGTTTTATCGTATTCGATAAAGGTATTATTGAAGCTATCAAGAAGATTTTTCTCGTCCATGCTTATAACACTGATATCCTTGATAAGTCTGTTGTCGTCAAGGCAAGTTTCAAGCAGAGCGCAGTACATGTTTGTAAATCTGCTGACTCTTTCTTCAGTGTAAAGATCGGTGCAATATTCTGTAACCAGAACAACATCATCTTTTCTCGGGAGAATGTTGAAAGTCATATCGCACTTTGCAGTTGTGGTTTCAAGGGGAAGAAGCTCAGCTTTTTCGTCGCCGAAAGTGATGTCAGTCATCCTGAAGCTCTGGTAAGACAGCATCACGTCAAAGAGAGGATTTCTGCCTGCGGTGTCGATGCCAAGTTTTTTTACCAGTTCGCCAAAAGGATAATTCTGATTGTCAATTGCTGAAATCGATGTCTCTTTGATTTCATTGAGAAGTTCTGCAAATTTCTTTGTACCCTCGGGTCTGCTTCTTAGTGCAACAGTGTTTACAAACATACCGACAGTATCAAGGAATCGGCTTGTACGACCGCTGACAGGTGAACCTATAACGATATCTTCGTTGCCTGAAAGTTTAGAAAGAAGCACACTCAAACACGCCATGTAGTATACGTATGGCGTAATTCCGAGATTTTTACATTTAGCTTCAATTTTATCGTGAAGAGTTTTTTCTATAAAACTATACTGAGTACGGCCTTTGAAAGACTGCACAGTAGGTCGCTGATAATCTCTTGGCAGTTCAAGGTCCGGGACTTCGTCAGCAAAGACTCCGAGCCAATATTTTTCGTTTTCGTCAGTGTAGTTGTTTATAACTGCAAATTCACCGTACTGAATGGGGTTGCGCGAAAGTTCACGTCCCATATACAGTTCATTGAGTTCTTTGAAGAGTATGGGTACAGTTTCACCGTCAACAGCAATATGGTGCATATCGATGACAACAGTATCTTTGTTGAAACCGACTCTTATGAGTGGTGATTTGCTAAGATCAAAAGCTTTTGAGAAACTGTCGATATCTGTAATTTCTTCTGCTTTGATTTCTGCAGATTCATCGATTACCTGACAGATTACACCGTCTTTAGCTTCGAAGTGTGTTCTGAGGCTCTCGTGTCTGTCAATCAGCTTGTTTACTGCTGTTTCAAGGTTGTTTTTGTTTACTCCGCTTACCTTGAAAGCATATGAGATATTGTAGAGTGTTGACTCAGGAGCTAACATCTGAGCGGTGTATACACGCATCTGAGCGGTTGTGGCGGGGAGTACTTTATCATATTCGACTCTGATATCTTCACTTTGCTTTTTCTGAAGTTTAGTTGCAAGGTTACGGATATCTTTGCACTCAAAGATAGTTTTAATAGGCACGGTGTAGCCCTTGGATTCAAGCTTAGCAGTAAGTTCGATTGATTTGAGACTGTCACCGCCGATATCGAAGAAGTTGTCGAGAACACTGACTTTTTCTGAGCCGAGTACAGTGCAAATACACTCAGTGAGTATGGCTTCCTGCTCAGTTTCAGGAGCAATATACTCTGTATCTGTACCTATATTTTCCAGGTCAATTTCGGGTAGCGCATTTCTGTTAGCCTTACCACTTGCAGTCAGTGGCATTTCCTCAAGGTGAGTGAACACGTGAGGAATCATATATTTAGGCAGTTTGCCACCGATAATGTCTTTTATTTCAGAAACTTTCTTTTTTTCACCGGTGTAGAAAGCACAGATAAGTTGTCTGTCTGACTTATCTTTTCGTACAACCACAACGGCACGATTAATTCCGTTCACTGCCTGAATGGCGCTTTCGATTTCACCGAGTTCGATTCTTAAACCGCGGATTTTAACCTGGAAGTCACTTCTGCCGACGTAAACAATATTTCCATCTTCCCGCCAATATGCGTTATCTCCTGTTCTATAGAGTTTACCCTCACCGAATGGATTGTCGATGAATTTTTCAGCTGTGAGCTCAGGGCGGTTGAGATATCCGTCGCATACACAGTCGCCTGCGATACAAAGCTCACCTTGTACCCCTATTGGAACAGGGTTTAAGTGTTTGTCTACAATATATACCCTGACGTTTGCTAAAGGTTTACCAATGGTGATGTCATCGGGGTTTTCCGCATTAGCGGTTGTCATCCAAACAGTTGCTTCAGTGGGACCATAGATGTTATATATATCGGCATCTGTCACCGCCTGAAGCTCTTCGACAATGGTACTGTCGAGGACTTCACCGCCGAGTATTATTGTGCTGAAAGATTTGAGATAATCGAGCTGAGACTTATCCGATATCAGTGATTTCATCTTGGTAGGAGTGGTCTGCATTACATCGGCAGGGTGCATTTTGAGAAGTTCGGAAAGTTTGCTCTGAAGTTTAGACTGATTTTCATCTGCGAGGATGATTTTAAGTCCGTTGGATAGGGGGAGCAGGCTTTCTGTTACGAAAATGTCGAAGCCTGCAGTTGTTACTGAGAGGATGCTCTCGCAAGCCTTACCGGTTACGCCATAAAAGACATTTTTGTCATTGGCACTGACGTAGTTGACAACGTTTTTATGGGTAAGCAGGGTGCCTTTGGGTTTGCCTGTAGAACCCGAAGTGTAAATGCAGTAGCAAAGGTCTGCACTGCACACCTTTGAGTCAGGGTTACTGTTATTCGGATTTTCAATAAGTTCAGCGATATTGGTTTCATCAATACAAAGCTTAGCACCGCTGTCTGTGAGCATATATTGAATTCGGCCTTCGGGATAGTCTGGGTCAATAGGCAGATACGCCGCACCTGATTTAAGAATACCAAGCAGAGCGGACAACAGACAGCTTTTTCTTGGTAACATAAGTCCAACGATATCACCTTGACCTATTCCTTTTTCTTTAAGGGAGTGAGCTATCTTGTTGGCTTCTTCGTTGAGTTGACGATATGTCAGTGTTTTATCGCAAGCTACAACAGCGGCCTTGTCTGGGGTGCACTCAACCTGTGCCTCGAAAAGCTCGTGAATACATTTATCTTTTGCGTAGTTTGAGGATGTATTATTGAACTCATAGAGAAGTTTTTGTTTTTCGTCGGCAGAAAGTATATCAAGCTCTGTAATTTTTTTGTCAGGATTAGAAAGCGCATCAAAAATCAGACAAGAAAGATTCTTGTGAAGATTTTTTATATCATTTTCAGTAAATTTTTCAGACTGATAGTCATAATTCATCTGATATAGACCTTTAGATTTTCTGTCATCAATGTGAATTTGTAAGCTTTCAATTTGACTGCAACAACTAAACCATTCTGCATTTGCTTCTTCGTGCGTTTTTACATTCCAAAAACTAAATAAAACATCAAACAGCTTTTGGTTATTATCATTAACCCGGACAATATCTTTTAACAATTGTGTATAATGATATTTTTGATGTCTGAAACATGATAATATCTTATCTGATGTTTTATTGCAAAACGAAGTAAAAGTTTCTCCGTCTTGTATCTCAAACCCAACGGGTACTGTATTTATAAAAACACCAAGCATGTTTTCTTCTTTATTACCAAGCCTATTCAAAATTGGTGTACCAATAAAGAATTCATTTTTTTGTATAGTTTTAAAATATTTAATAGCTATAATAGAAAAGAAGAAAACATATTCGGTAACAATATTCAATTTGCAAAATTTTTTTATTTTTTCGCACAAACCTCTATCTAATAAAAAACTTAGACGAATCGATTGTTTTGATGCGATCTCTCTGTTGTGATAATAATTAGCTTCAATTTTTTGGAATTCGTTTAACCAAAATAATCGATCTTTATCATATCGCTTTGATGTTTCATATAACTTTTCTGATTGTATATAGTCATAATAAGGATATATTGTAATATCTTGTTCGCCTTTAAGATATCTTGTTACATACTTTCCGATATATGCAAAAGATGTAGCATCACTTATAATATGATGGGTCACGGAATATAAACCGATTTTACCATTAATATCGATTAAAAAAATTTTATATAAACATCCATTTATATCAATTGGTCTTTTAGCATATTCCTTAGCCCACAAATTGTACTCTTCATAATTCTCAAACCTAATAACAGGTATGTCACTATAGTTATAATTCTTCCAAATCTTTTGCATCGGTTTTCCGTCAATATGAATTATTCGAGTGTGCATAACATCACATTTGTTCAAAAAGTCCAATATGGCTTCTTTTGCAGCTTCCACAGAAACTGAAAAATCAAAAAATACATCGCCAGCAATATTAGTTATGCTGTCTTCGTTGAATCTTGATAAATAGTATATTGCTTCTTGAGGTTTACTTAAATTATAGTTCATATGATTTACCGCCTCACTAAATAATTGCCTATAATTATACACCTTTTAAGGCTTTTAGTCAATCTATAGGTGTTTTTACAGAGTGAATAGATCGTTTTTTTTATTTTGAAAATTTTGTTGATTCTAATTAACTTTTAATGTATAATTAATCAACGATAATAGGAGGTATTGATTATGATAAGAAGCGAAAATGTTTGGAACAAACACTTAGATTCAGAGCTTATAACACCACAATATCCGGAATGTTCAATTTTTAATTATCTGAAACAAAACGCTCAGAAAAATTTAGGTAACACAGCAATTGAATTTGAAGGGAAAAAAACAACTTACGGAAAACTTATTTTACAAATAGAAGAAACGGCAAAGGCGCTGATTAATATAGGAGTAAAAAAATCCGATGTTGTATCAATAATTTCAATCAATACCCCTGAAGTGTTAATGACGATTTATGCTGCTAACAGAATTGGTGCTGTGGTAAATATGATACATCCTCTATCTTCTTCTGCTGAAGTAGCTTCCTTTATAGAAAAGACTAACAGCTCTGTTGTTTTAGTTTTAGAGCAATTGTACCCTAAAATCGAAAAAGTAAAATTTGATAATAAGATAACCCCAAAAATAATTATCACAAGAATAGTTGACTCTTTACCGCTATATATCAAACCGGCATTTGCATTGACAAATAAAAACAAGTTGGATATAAATTCTGATCATAAAACTGCATATTGGAATCGTTTTATTTCAGATGCTTCTAATAAAAATGTTGTTTTACCTGAAGATCAGGGCACTAAAGATGACATAGCTATGATTATGTATAGTGGTGGTACAACAGGAACACCAAAAGGTGTAATGCTTACGAACTTTAATATCAACGCCTATTCGATACAAGCTTTTGAAGTAAGTGGAATACGAAAAACCGTAGGAAAAAAATTCCTAGCCGTACTTCCTCTTTTTCACGGCTTTGGGTTTGCATCCGGTGTGCATGCCAATTTGTGTAAAGGAGTGCACATTTTTCTTATACCTGAGTTCGAGTTAAAAAAAAGTGTTAAAAAGATTTTTAGGAACAAAATTAATTTTATTTATGCAATTCCGGCATTATATGAGGCTATAATAAGAAGTGAATATATAGAAAAAAAAGATTTATCTTTTTTTGAATGCTTAATTTGTGGTGGAGATAAACTTCAACCAAAGCTTAACGAAAAATTAAAGAATTATCTAAAAAGAGGCAATTCCAACGCTGTTTTTTGTGAAGGATATGGCCAAACCGAATGCGTGGCTGCATGTTTAACAAACCCTTATTTTGCTCCGGTAGAAAAAAGTGTAGGAATATTACTTCCTGATATGTCTGCAAAAATTGTAGAACCTGGAACACAAAAAGAGGTTCCAAACGGAACGGTCGGTGAGCTTTGTATTAACGGTCCTACCGTAATGAAAGGTTACTATAATAATTCTGAGGAAACTCAAAAGGTTATTCAAGTGCATGACGACGGAAAAAGTTGGCTTCATACAGGAGATATATTCACTAGAGATGATAACGGATATTTTTATTTCAAACAGAGAATATCGCGAATGGCTATTTCTTCCGGATATAACATTTATGTTACGGAAGTAGAAAAAGCGATTACTTCTTGCATGTTTGTATCACAATGTTGTGTAGTCGGAGTTAATGATAGGGCAATAGGTCAAAGAATAGTTGCTCATGTGGTTCTTAATAATTCAAATGCAGATAAAACTATATTAAAAACTAAGATTATCGAACAATGTAAAAAAATGTTGCCTGAATATTCTTTACCTCACGAAATAAGATTTCGAGATGAATTACCGGTCACAAATTTAGGTAAAGTTAATTTTAAAGAGTTAGAAAACGAAAATTAAGGAGATTTTTATGCTTGCTAAATTACAAAATATTTTTTATAACATCACAGGCTTAAGCGATATTTTGATTACCGAAAAAACAAAATTAAATAATGAAGAATATAATCTGTCATCTTTGGCTATGATTCAGCTTATCTGTGCTATCGAAGATGAATTTGATATTGAAATCCCAAATTCAGCAATCAAAAAATTCAAAACAGTTAAAGATCTTATAACCTTCATCGAAAAGGAAATAGCATAATAATTACGGTCTCTTGATTTTTTTTCAAGGGATCGTTTTTGTATGGAAAAACTGCAACTGATTTCTTTGAAATGCAGCTGCAGTTATATATTTATCCGAGGATGAATTTATTGTCAAATTTACCTATAAACGAATTATCTTTTTGTATCGTAGTTGTTTTATCGGGATTTTCAATTACAATGCTAAGATTTGGTGACTGGGTGCTTTGGGGCGCAACAAAGAAGTTATCTTTAATCAGCACATCATAAACCTGGGGTCTGAAGATTATATAACCTCGGCTTTTTCCGTAAAGGCCTGAAGTACCATCAAAAATGTTTCCGCTTATCTCAATATTGTGGTGAGCACAGTCTCCGTGATGCCCGATGGCAGGAAAACCCGCACATTTGAAAATGCAGTTCTTTATTATAACATTACGGCACACAGTATCATCTTTGGAAAAATCAATGAGAGTACCGTCGCAGTTGTAAACAGGGCCATATGAGCCTTCTCGTGAGAGATCAAGCTGAACAAGTTCATTTAAAAGATTTTCATTGATGCTTGTGTAACTGTGTCCGTCAAAAACACAGTTTTCTATTATGGCATTTTCAGTTGAGTTGATTTCAATGAAGTGCCACTGAGAACAATGAAGAAAACGGCAATTTTCAATTCTGATATTTCTGCAGTGAACTGTATTGACGAGGGTGGATTTTTCCGTGAGTTTTTCATTGCCGTCAAAAATTCCGCCCGAAATCACAACGTCGTGAGTTCCGTCATAACCACTCCACATAGGTTCTGAATAAGAGGCCAGGAGATACCTTGTAATGATTTGGCTTTTGTCGTTGCGGAGAATGACCGCATTATCAGAAAATTTCAGATGTTGGTTTGAATAAAAAATGAGTGCTGCAGATATAAGATAAGTGCCATCAGGAAAATAAACGGTACCGCCGTCTTTTAACATATCGATGCATGATTGCAATGCTTTGGTGTCGTCGTGTATTCCGTCGGCATAAACTCCGGCACAATCCGTAACTTTTATAAAATTCATATTTACATCCCCTTTTGGTTGATTGTATCATATGGGGGTTGATTTTTCAATAAAATGAAAACAAATAAAAAAAGTCATATTAATACGGCAAAGACGCAGAAATTAGAAGTCTAGAGCTATACAAACTGAAAATGTACCACTTAAAAATCAAGGACGCGTTTTTGATTTTTCATCTTATTCAAAAAAAGAGATTATGTTTCGGCTGTATACTTTCGAAGCTGATTGCAGAATCAGAGAAAGAGTGCAGTAACCGATAAGAATTTAAAAGGTATAAAACTTTCGGGACATAACCTCAGAATTTCTATAACAACATTAGAAAAGCGGTCAAAAAATAATTACTCAGTATGCTGTATATATTATTAAATGTGACTTCACGATATGAAATAAAATAAATCCCATATATCGCAGTATATTTTATAGCGACATCACATTTCATAAATCTCGTAAGGAATATATTTCATTGAAAAAACCACTTCCGAAGAAGTGGTTTTTATGGTGGAGACGGAGAGGATCGAACTCTTGACCTCTTGAATGCCATTCAAGCGCTCTCCCAGCTGAGCTACGCCCCCATATAGTATAATGCTTTGTATTACGTGAAGTATCCGTTTCGCGAAATGAAACTTTTGTTGTTATAAAAGTCTATATTCATATTAGCATAAACATTCTGTGTTGTCAATAACATCATGGCTTTAAAATCTTATTCTCAAAAAAACAACACATTATTGACAAACACTCGCAAACTTGCTAAAATATATCGGACTTAAAATCACGGCAGGGTACAAGACTTGCCGACTATAAAAAGAACGGAGAGTATAAAATGACTTACTTCTATAAGAAAGACGGGGAAATCTTTATTCCCGAAAATATCAATCCTGACCTTGTGAAGATGGCTAACGCTATCATCAAGACAACTAAAATCGGTTTCAGACTTCAGCTTAAGACAACAGCTATCAATAATGCAATCAAGGCCGGCAAACGCGATAAGATGCTTGACATTATGCAGAAGTGCTTCAAGACCAACGGTAGTGCATATAATGACGATATGTCTCTTACAGGTGTAACTGTTCAGGAGGTAGAAGATAATTTCTTTGATGATAAGGATGACGATTTCATCAAAGCTCAGCTCAAGGTGCTTTATGATTTCGCTGTTATCAACACAGTTATCGAGTCAAGACTTATGAACCTTCTGAGTGCAAGCTGTGAAAAAGTGCTCGGTACACCTATAAATAAAATCAAGTTCTTCACCAATCAGGAAGAAATCCTTGAGCTTGACGAAGAAGCTTTTGAAGGCGAACTTGAAGAGTAATCTTAAATTAAATATTGTCGGGACGCGGGTAAGCACCGCGTCTCTTTAATTTTATCCCGCCCTCTCTTTTTTTCGTCAAAATGCCCAAATATCTGCCTGATTTTTCTATATGCTCATTTGTGAAAAGTATGGTATAATGTAAATATTACGGCAGGGTACAAAAGAGAGCCTGCTGAAAGAAAAGGAGACTATTATGAACACTTACACCAAAAAAGAACGTAATATGTATCTGATGGGTCTTATGGGTCAGAATATGATCTATAACATCATCGGTACAGGTATGGCATTCTATTTCCAGAGTGTTATATTCCTGCCTGCTATGGCAATCAGTATCATCATGGGTGTTGCCCGTGTATGGGACGCTATCAATGACCCGATGATGGGTACCATCGTTGACAGAACGAGAACAAAATACGGCAAGTGCCGTCCTTATCTCTTCTTTGTTCCCGGTATTGTTATGATAACTACTATCCTTACATTCATAAACGGCCAGTATTCAGGTGCTAACTCAGCTGCAACAAATGCTCTTATCATCGGTTGGGCCGGCGTATCTTACATACTTTGGGGTATGACATATACTGCAGGCGATATTCCTATCTGGGGTATCACAGCTCTTATGACAGAGAGCGACAAAGACCGTTCAACTCTTCTTGGTTGGGCTCGTATCGTCGGCGGTGTCGGCTCAGCTATCATTATGGTTGCCATTGTTCCTGTTTCTCAGGCTGTAGGTCAGATGTTTACCGACAACGGTATGACTCAGGCTAAGGGCCTTCAGTATGGCTTTATCACTGTTACTGTTGTATTGACCGTTCTCGGTACTATCGCTTTCCAGTGTTCAGCCTATACCAAAGAAAGAGTTAAACAGCCTTCAGATGATGCCAAGGGCTTTATTGACAATGTTAAAATTATGTGGGGCTGTATGCCTTTCAGAAGAATCCTCATCTCAGGTGTTATCAAGGCTCCTATTCAGATTTTAGGTCTTGTTGCTATGACACTTCTCTCATATTACTATGGCGATAACGGCGGTGACGGTCAGGATTATATGCTTTATATGGCAATCCTCGGCGGTCCGATGTTCCTCGGTCAGTTCGGTTCAATGGCTATTATCCCCAAGCTGTGCGAAAAGATGGAAAAGAAAAAGGTTTATAATATAACCAGCATAGTAGGTGCTGTACCATTTATTCTTCTCTTTGTTATCTATCTCATTGACGGCACAGGTCTCTACAAGCCCCATTGGCTTGCAATTATGGCGGTACTCTTTGCTGTTGCAGGTGCAGGTGTAGGTGCTTCTTCAGTTATTCAGTCAATTATGATTGCTGACTGTGTTGACTATGATGAGTATCATACAGGTTACCGTCCTGATGGCGTATTCTTCTCGGGTCAGAGCTTTATCACAAAGCTCGGCGCAGGTGTATCATCATTTATTCAGGGTATCGTATTTGCAGTTGTAGGCTTCAGTGGTGACGCTGTTGCTGCTTGTAACGAGGCTCTTGCAGCTTCACCTAAAGAGGACTTCCTCTTTGCTACTGCTCCCGAGTTTGAACCCTACCGCTTTGGTATGTTCTTCCTTATTACTATCCCTGCAGCTATCACTTGCTTCATTTCTGTTCTTCCTATGCTCAAGTATGAAATTACTAACGAGAGCTATAAGAAACTTCTTGATGAGCTTGCTGAAAGAAGAAGTGCCAAGGCTGAATAATCACGAACTTATCTTCTTCATTTTTTTAAACTCCTAAAAGGGAAAAGAGCTACCGTAAGGTGGCTCTTTTTCTTTGTGAATTCATAATTTTTACATTCCCTCTTGCCATTGAGAAAGTTTTGTTTTATAATTGACTTATAAAATAAGGAGGAAATACATATGAAAAAACTTATATCGATCTTATTGTCATTGTGTCTCGTTGCAAGTATCGGTGCCATTACCGCTAGTGCTGAGGCTGACTACACTATCGTCTCACCCTACAGTGATGTAATCTGGGAGGGTGATAATGCCTGGGGGGCTTACAAGGGTACTCTTCATACACATTCAACTTATAGTGACGCTGATATTGACCTTGCTACTATGATTAAGGAATACTACAATCAGGGCTATGATTTTGTTGCTAACTCAGATCACGGTATTACCGGTGTTGAATGGAATAAGAAACAGCCGACACTTCTGCTCTATGCTTATCAGAAACTTTCAGGTAAGACTGTGGCACATCTCACTGACGAGGAATACGAAGCTATCACTAATGGTACATATCCTCTCTATGACGGCAGTGTACGCGGTGAGAAAATGACTTGTGTAGTCGGTGCCAACGAACTTAATAATCTTACACTTACCAAGGCTCACGTCAATGCTTTCTTCTTGCCCGAGGGTAAGGGTAACGGCTTTGGCGGTGTAGAAAACGGCTTTGAAAAAGCAATTAAGTTTACTCAGAAAAATGGCGGTCTTTCAATTATCAACCATCCCGGTGATTGGCTGGAAAGCAATAATGATATTTCTCAGGTGAGTAAAAAAGAAAATATTGAGCTTTTCGGCAACATACTTCTTAAATATGATACCTGTCTTGGAATGGAAGTTTTTAATGAAAAGAACAGTGTGACACCATACGACAGAATATTCTGGGATAATCTTCTGATGTATACTCTGCCTTACGGCAAAAATGTTATCGGTTTCAGTAATACCGATGCTCACGTAATTGAGAATATAGACAGCTCTTTCAGTATATTTATGATGAAAGAGAATAACGTTGAAAATATAAAAAAGACTATGCAGACAGGTGCATCGTTCCTTGTTACAAGATCACTCAGACGCGGTAATGATATCATAGGTCCTGCAAAGGAATTCGATGTGAGAAACAAAGATATTCCTTATCCTGTTTTCACAAAGGTAACTGTTGACGGTCATAAGATTACAGTCAGTGCCAATGATGCTCATACTGTGCAGTTTATTGCTGATGGCAAGGTGATTTACAAGAGCTCGGATGTTGAGGGTAATATTACTCTTGATCTTGACACTGTCGAGGGTGCTGAGAATTTCAGCTATGTCAGAGCCGAGGCTTTCGGTGACGGCGGACTTTGTCTGACTCAGGCTCTTATTATCGATGACGGCTCAGCGCCTCTCAATTATGAAGAGGGTAACGACTTTGCCTCACTCGTAGAGAAAGTCCTGTTTATTCTCAAGAGCTCACGCATTTGGACTATCATCATTGAGCTTTACAGAATGATAAAATAAATTGTGGTATAGGGGCGGTTTCTGACCGCCCTTTTTTATATGGGAAATAAAAGTTAACCTTTTATTAACTACTGTTTTGGCATTGACAATTTTGTTTTTATATGGTACAATTACACGAAATATGAATAGCAAGGGAACTTGCAAATGCCCTCGGTGTACGGAGTGTCAGGCTTCCTTGCATTAGGGTTATTTTTTTGTAAATTCAGGAGGTAGATTATGAAAGCGTTTAAAGCGAAAAGCATTTATACAAATGGCTGTTTATCTTCTCTTCCATTAGTTGTCCACAACGGAATTATTGTTTCTCAAAATGATGTTCAAGGGGATATTATTTCCTTTGACGGTATGTATATTTTTCCCGGTTTCGCAGATGTTCATGTTCATTTGCGTGAGCCGGGTTTTTCTTATAAGGAAACCATAAAGACCGGTACACTTGCTTCGGCTCATGGAGGTTACACTGCCGTATGCTCAATGCCGAATCTCAATCCAGTACCAGACAGCGTGGAAAACCTCAGGCAGCAGATTGATATTATCGAAAAAGATGCCTGCATCCATGTTTATCCCTACGGTTCAATTACAGTAGGTCAGATGGGAGAAAAACTCTCTGATATGGAAGGTATGGCAGAAAATATAATCGCTTTTTCCGATGACGGCAGAGGCGTGCAGAGTGATGAAATGATGGAAAAAGCTATGCTCAAAGCAAAAGCTCTTGGTAAAATGATAGTTGCTCACTGTGAGGTCAATGATCTGCTCAGAGGTGGCTATATTCACGACGGTGAGTATGCAAAAGCTCACGGTCACAGAGGTATCTGCAGTGAGAGTGAATGGAAGCAGATTGAAAGAGACCTTAAGCTTGTCGAAAAGACAGGCTGCAGTTATCACGTGTGCCACATCTCAACTAAAGAAAGTGTAGAGATTATCCGTCAGGCCAAGGCCAAAGGTCTTGATGTCACCTGCGAGACAGGCCCTCACTATCTTATACTCGATGACAGCAATCTGCAAGAGCACGGCAGATTCAAGATGAATCCTCCTCTTCGCTCTGAAGCAGACAGACTCGCTCTTATTGAGGGTATCAAAGACGGCACAATTGATATGATTGCAACTGACCACGCACCTCACTCTGCTGACGAAAAAGGCAGAGGTCTTGAAAAAAGTATGATGGGTGTTGTAGGCATCGAGACAGCCTTCCCGCTTATGTATACATACTTCGTTGAGACGGGTGTTATCACTCTTGAAAAGCTTATTGAGCTTATGAGTATCAACCCTAGAAAGCGTTTCGGTATCGGTGGCGGTACAGATGAGGGCCAGAGTGCTGATTTTACAGTAATCGACCTTGATGCTGAATATGAAATCAATCCCGATGAGTTTTACTCAATGGGTAAGGCTACTCCTTTTGAGGGCTATAAAGTCAAAGGTAAAATAGTGCACACCTATGTGGGTGGCAAAGAGATTTTTTAAAGGAGAGGAAAAATGAAACAAGGTATTTATACAGTGCTTAGCAATATTGCTCTGACAGACTGTGTTTATAAAATGGTCCTCGAGGGCGATACATCAGCTATCACAGCACCGGGTCAGTTTGTCAACCTTACAGTTGAGGGATTGTATCTGAGAAGACCCATATCAATTTTTGATTGGGATGAAAAAACAATCACTATTATCTACAAGGTAGTAGGCGAGGGTACCGAAAAAATGGCAAAGTGGGAAGTAGGCTACAAATGCGATGTACTCACAGGTCTCGGCAACGGCTTTGATATGTCAAAAAGCGGCGACGAGCCCGTACTTATCGGTGGCGGTGTAGGTATTCCTCCTATGTATGGCCTTGGTAAGAGACTTATCGCTGAGGGTAAGAAAGTTAAGGTTATCCTCGGATTTAATAAAGAAAATGAGATTTTCTGTAAAGAGGACTTCGAAGCAATCGGTGCAGAAACTTATGTCACAACAGTTGACGGCTCAGTAGGTATCAAAGGTTTTGTAACAGATGCTCTCAAAGATATGAGCTATACATACTTCTATACCTGCGGTCCTATGCCTATGTTCAAGGCTATCGAAAACACTGCAGTGGGAAGCGGTCAGTACAGCTTCGAGGAAAGAATGGGCTGCGGTTTCGGTGCTTGTATGGGTTGCAGCTGCAAGACAAAATACGGCAATAAGAGAATCTGCAAAGACGGCCCCGTACTTGAAAGGGAGGAGATAATATGGTAAATACAAAGATTAATCTTTTAGGCTTAGAGCTTGACAATCCTGTTATCCCTGCTTCAGGTACCTTCGGTTTCGGCTATGAATATGCAGAGCTCTATGATATCAACTGTCTCGGCTCAATTTCTTTCAAGGGTACAACCTTAGAGAGCCGTTTCGGTAATCCTACACCCCGTATTGCTGAGTGCACAATGGGTATGATAAATTCCGTAGGTCTTCAGAATCCCGGTGTAGAAAAGGTTATCAGCGAAGAACTCCCCAAGCTCAAGGCTGTTTATAACAAAAAAGTTATCGCCAATGTAGGCGGTTTCTCCATAGAAGAATATCAGAAGTGCGCTTCACTTCTCGACAAAGAAGATCAGGTTGGCATACTCGAAATCAATATCAGCTGTCCTAATCTTCATGCAGGCGGCAAAAACTTCGGTGTATCGGCAGAGGGTGCCGCTGAGGTTATCAAGGCTGTAAAGCAGGTAGTAAACAAGCCCGTACTCGCGAAACTCACACCAAATGTAACAGATATAACCGAAATCGCCATAGCTTGTGAAGAAGCAGGTGCAGACGGTATCAGTATGATTAACACTCTTCTCGGCATGAGGATTGACCTTAAGACAAAGAAACCCGTTATCGCTAACAAGATGGGCGGTTTCTCAGGCCCCGCAATTCTTCCCGTAGCCCTTAGAGATGTTTATCAGGTATACGAAAAGGTGAATATCCCCATCGTCGGTATGGGCGGTATCTCATCAGCCAAAGACGTCATTGAGATGATGCTTGCAGGTGCTACTGCAGTACAGGTCGGTGCCGCTAACTTAGTAAATCCCTTTGCTTGCCGTGATATCATAAACGATCTTCCGGCGACAATGGAAAAATATAATATCACAGACTTAAATGAAATTATCGGAGGTGCTCACTAATGGGTAGAGATGTAATTGTTGCTTGCGATTTCAGCAGCAAAGAAGAAGTATTTGCTTTCCTTGATAAATTTCAGGGTAAAAAGCCTTTCGTAAAAATCGGTATGGAGCTTTATTATGCAGAAGGACCTTCTATTGTAAAAGAAATCAAAGCAAGAGGTCATAAGATTTTCCTTGACCTTAAGCTTCACGATATCCCCAACACCGTTAAAAAGTCAATGTCAGTTCTCTCGAGACTTGATGTAGATATCTGTAACCTTCACGCTTCAGGTACAAAGCGCATGATGGAGGCTGCACTTGAAGGCCTTACAAGACCCGACGGCACCAGACCTCTGCTTATCGCTGTTACACAGCTTACGTCAACTGACCAGGAAAGCATGGAAAACGATCTT
>JAZTWC010000020.1:0-15298 GCA_045635665.1 Acutalibacteraceae bacterium | reverse complement strand
AACTGCAAAGGAAAACGGTGAAGTGAACAATCTTCACGAGCCCAGATACACTGTATTTCAGGGTAACCTCACCGATAAGGTTGAGGGCAAGTTTGATGTTGTTGTGGCTAATATTGTGGCTGATGTTATCATTATGTTCTGTGCTGATGTTGCCAAGTTTATGAAAGATGGCGGTGTGTTTATCACATCGGGCATCATCGACACAAGAGAGCAGGACGTTATTGATGCTTTTGCTAAGTATGGATTTAAAATCAGAGCGAGACACACCAAAGGCGGTTGGGTGTGCTTCGAAACTGAAGTGTAATAAAATCAGCGCGTTTTTGATTGTTTTTCCGCGCAAGGAAAAACAATGCCCCGCGGCGAGCGATTTATAAGATAGTTCGATATGTTGTTTTGGATTTTGCCTTAACACAACAAGCAGGAGGAAAACATGAAAAAAGTTAGTATCATAGTGATAATTTGTCTGGTTTTATCGGTTTCAATTATTTTAATGACAAATATTGATAAGTTAAAACAAACTGAAGAAAATATTTTGACAACAGAAAATAAAATAACCGAGGTTGTAGATAATCAGATTATTGAAGCTTTTTATACTGATAAGGATATTTTCGAAAGAACAGCTGAATTGATGCTGATTTGTAGAGGTAACTCGGTTATTGTATCTTATGACAGAGAAAATGGTGCTCTGTTGTCGAGCATCGATAATGAAATTATTTCAATAGATAATTTGTTTGATGAATCTGCTCAAGAGTTGATTCTTAGTTGTTTTGCCGAAATGTCAAAAGTTTCTGCTGAAGAAGTTAATCTTGTAATTTCCAAGCTAAGCCCAGAAGTTAATAATTCAATAAACTCTGAAAGTATAAATTTTAAGTTCAGAGCTAAATCGGATTCGGAATATGCAGATTATGGGATAACATTTTGTAGGGATATTGGTGATTCAAATTATAAAAAAATTGAAGAAAATTGGTATTGGTTCGAGTTTGGTTTGGTTTAAAAATAAAATTTAATATAATAACAAACCAACCCCCGACACTTTTGTGTCGGGGGTCTAATCATATCTGACTATTTTTGCGGGAGAAAATTACGAGTTAAATCTGACTTGCCCGCAATTCCGCATTCCGAATTCATAATTCCGAATTGGTCTTACTTCTGCTCCATAACTTCAGCGATAGGTCCTCTGAAGTAGTCTTCGCAGTCGGGGAGTGGCTTGCTGTAAATATCTTTGACGAATGAATTGAACTTGAGAAGCTTCATATTAACGCCGAGCTGATACTTGGTTACAAGGTCGACAATCTGCTCTTTCTTGCATCTGTTATGTCTTGCTTCGATGTCTGTGAGGTTAATTTCAACGCCCTGCTTAGGTGTGATACCCTTGAGAGTGATGATTGTCTTGCCACACTTATAAGCAACATCGAACTTAACTTCCTTGCCCTTTGATGTAACGCTGATGTTTTCAGCTGATGTGATATCTTCAAATACGAGAGTATAGTTTCTTCTTGCAGGAAGTGTTGAGCAATTGCCCTCGGCGGGTTTAATCTCAAAGTTTATATCGCGTACTGCCTCGCGTACTCTGAACTTGGTGATAGCATAGTTGCCGTTTTTGAACTCGTTGCTTTCACCGTCGTCTTCATAAAGCTCAAAGGTGTTGGTACCTCTGAAGATGCGGATTGTCATATCCTTGGGGTTGGAGCAGTCGTTGTTTCTGTCATCGCTTGAAAGAGGAATGATTGCGCCCTCTTTTGCCAGTACGGGTATGCTTTCGAGTCCGCGGTACATCTTGACTTTCTTTTCGCCCTCATAGATTGCGCCGGTATAAATATCGGTCCATCTGCCCTTGGGAAGCCATACTTCAACAGGTGCGAGATTGGTCTCTTTTGCTCTCTTCTTTGTTATGGGAGCAACCATAAGCTCTGAGCCGAAGAAGAACTGATTGGGAACTTCGTAAGCTTCAGCCTTGTCGGGGTAGGGGTAGTACATAGGCTCAACGAGAGCGAGTGAATGTTTATGTGTGCGGTAGTTCATTGAGTAAAGATAGGGAATCATAGCGTGGCGCTGACGAAGAACGTCAACTGCTATTGTCTCAGCTTCATAGCTGTGCTTCCAAGGCTCTTTGCCCATAAACTCGTTGCTTGTTGAGTGAAGTCTCATAATGGGGGAGTAAAGACCGTACTGTATCCATCTTGTATAGAGCTCGTCATCCTTTGAGCCGCCCATATGACCGCCGATGTCATGGCTCCACCAAGTGTAACCTACGTTGGTAGCTGTTGATGTGAAGTAAGGCTGGAAGTCGAGAGCTTCCCAACAGATTTTTGTGTCACCTGAGAAACCGAGGGGGTATCTGTGTGAGCCTATTTCAGCATAACGTGAGAGGATAAGAGGTCTGTTGTTACCTTTGTCGTTAGCCAGGGTATGATAGTGGTTGAGTGCCCAGAGGGGGTCAAGGTTTTTAATCTTAGTGTTTTTGCCCTGCTGCCAGTCAATCCACCAGAAGTCTACACCCTGATCTTCATAGGGTTTATGAAGAATATTGAAGTAAGCATCAACATAGTCGGGATCTGTGATGTCGAAGGGAATCTTCTGTCTTGTTGCAGGGTCAACGCCCATACGCTTAGCAAAATCTTCATACATATCTTCAAAGAAACGTACGCCCTGAGCGGGGTGAAGGTTGACTGTAACCTTGAAGTTTTTATCGTGAAGCCACTTTAGGAAGCCTTTGTAGTCAGGGAAAAGCTCAGTGTTCCAGCTGTAACCTGTCCAGCCGTCACCCTGTAAAATGAAGTCAGGTGAGTGAGGTTTGATAGTAGGTTTGCCGCCGCTCTTACCAAAACGCTGTTTAACGTCAACCCAGTGCCAGTCCATATCGATTGTTGCAACTGTGATGGGAATATCTTTCTCGACGAATTTTTCCATAAGGTCCATATACTCCTGCTGAGTATATGCCTTGTAACGGCTCCACCAGTTACCCAGTGAGTAACGGGGCACAAGGGGTACCTGACCTGAAAGTGAGAAGAAATCTTTAAGACATCCTCTGTAATCGTTGCCGTAAGCGAAGTAGTATTCGTCCTTAACTGTCTTAGCTCTTTCGCCGATGGTACCGTCGGGATTGAGGATAAGACTCTTGGTATCATCATAAACAGCAACGCCGTTTTTTGACATAATACCGTCGCCGAGTTCGATGGGGCCTGTAGTCATATCGAGAGTGCGGTATGTACCCTTAAGGTTGCCTGATTTGAACTCAGTGAGGTTTTTACCGCCTCTTACAGAGATGCCGAGCATCTTCTGATTTTTGGTATCGTACTTGAAGATAGTCTTTGTTGTGATGATAATGAGGATATCGCCGTCTTCGACCACCTTGAACTGAGGAGTTGCAAAGTTGCGGCAGATAATACTCTGTGTAGGCTCGTCTGTGTAAGCACCTTTTTTATCGATTTCGACTCTGAGAAGTCTGTCTGTGATGATGGAAAGTCTGACTTTGTTTCTGATGATAGTGAACTCTTCTGGCGTCTTGCTGTCAGTATTCCAAGCGAAAGTGTCTTTAAAGTATTTGCATACTGTCTTCATAATTTTTATTACCTTTCATATAGATATATACATAATATAATATTTAAGTGTGGATTGCAACGGGTACAGTATACTTTCGTCAAAAGCAACAAATTATGGTGCGAAAATTCTACAGATAATTCATTTTAATATTATTGCAACAATGTGGTAAATTTTATCGGATTATGTTAAAATAGAGTGTAAAAATGCATATTATGTTATATGGAGGTTTAAAAGTATGCAAGAAAAGAAATATGTACCTAAGAAAGAAGTCACTACCTATGCTGTAGCGGCTTTGGGTCAGGGCTTGGTTTATAGCTGTATGTCAAGTTATGTTACAGACTATTATATGAACGTTCTGACTCTTAATGCAATGTTCGTTATTTTGCTTATGCTTCTCGCCAGAGTATGGGATGCTATCAATGACCCGATGATGGGTATGATTATGGACCGCCATACCACCAAAAAGGGCAGAATGAAGCCTTATCCCTTGTGGACTGCAGTGCCTATTGCAATTCTCACAATTCTTATGTTTGTTAATCCCGGCTTTGATACTAAAAACAAAACCACAGCAATTTATGTTTTCGTATCTGTTGTATATGTTGCCTGGGGTATGATTTATACAGCCAGTGACGTGCCTTTCTGGAGTATGCCCAACGTTATGACTCCCAACCCAAAAGAGAGAGGTAACATCATCTCTTACGCAAAGACAGTTGGTGGTATCGGTTCAGCTGTAACTGTAGCTCTTCCCATCATCGTTGGTTTTATAGTAGCTGACATGGACGTAGAAAAAGCCAACATTGTCAAGTACGCTATTATGGCAATCTCAATGTCGCTTATCGGTATGCCCTTGTTTGTAAGAGCATCTTTCGGTGTAAAAGAAAGAATTGAAATGCCTAATGCTACAAAGAGAGCACCCGGTGAGCCCTCAGCACTCAATAGAATTTTCTCTTGCAAACCCCTTGTACTTGTAGTAATTTCAGGTATGCTCTCATTCGGCAGATATATGCTTCAGGCCGCAGCTCCTCATGTTGCCCGTTATTCAGGCTTCTATATCGGCTCAAAACCTGAGACTGTTGCCCAGTACAACTCAAATATCTCAACTGTTGCTCTTGTAATTCAGGTCTGTGCAGCTGTAGGTATGTTCGGAGCTATGCTCTTCCTGCCCAAACTTTATAAAAAGTACGAGTACAAAACCATTATGATTGTATCATGTATTGCCGGCTTTGTAGCTAGCTGTTTCACTCTCGTTATCGGCTGGACAACAAAGAATCTGCTTATATGTATCCCCTTTATGCTTATTTCAAGTATCCCCCTCGGTGTTATCAATAACGTTTCATTTGCTATGGTTTGCGACTGTCTCGACTTTATGGAGTGGAAAACAGGCTTCAGAAATACAGGTCTCGGCTCAGCTTGTCAGAGTTTTGTAAACAAAATCGGTAATGCTTTTGCTACTGTAATGATTATCGTAATGTATATGATAGTTAATATCGATGTTAACAACCTCAACGTTGGTTCAGGTCAGCAGGTTGTTGATGCTATCAATGCTATGTCATCAACTCAGAACTTCGCTATGTTCTCACTTGTTACTATCGTACCTGGTATCAGCCTTCTTCTTTGTGCAGTACCTCTTTTCTTCTATGACCTTACAGGTGCTAAGAAGCAGAAGGTATTCGACGAACTTGCTACACTCAGAAAAGAACGCGGTATCGAAATCGGAGAATAATTTTCCTCACGGACTTTATAAATCAGACTTGAAGAAACGGATAATTATCTAAAAATTGGTTTGATATAAATATATTATGGAGGAGAAAATTATGTTAATGTACTTATCATGTATCGCAGGTGCGATTTTGCTTTTGGTTTATATTATTATGTGCCGTAAGCAAAGAAATGTAAAAGGTCTTTTTGTAAAAAGTTTTGTAAGTGTGTGCTATCTTCTTACTTGCGCTTTTGCAATCATAGCTAATCCCGAACACTATTACTTTGGTGTTCTGGTTATGATAGGCGGTATTCTTGGTCTTATGGGTGATATTTTCCTTGATCAGAAATGGATGTACAAAGAAGATCATGACGAATACACAAAAGTCGGTTTCTGCTGTTTTGGCCTCGGACATGTCTTCTATATCTGGGCTATGTTCAAAGAGGTTGACTTACCCCTTAAGCATCGTTTGATGCCTTTGGCAATCGGTTTATTCTTTGCATTGTTCAATCTTGTTACAGAGAAACCCACAAAGCAGAACTTCGGTAAGTTCAGAGCATATGTATGCGGTTACGGTCTGATGCTCGGTTACACTACAGCGCTTTCCATCAGAATTTTCAGATTGATGGGATATAAGTTTGCTCTTGTGTTTGCCCTTGGTTGTGCATTCTTTGCAATTTCGGATATGGTGCTTTCACATATGTATTTCGGTAAACCTGAAAAGAACAATCCGAGAAACTTTACAATCAACATTATCACTTACTATACGGCTCAGTTCCTTATTGCGCTGTCACCTGCATTTATAGGCATCGACTGATTATCGTCTGATAATGGTATAGCCCCCATCCTCAAGGATGGGGGCTTGTGTATTTTTAATGAGATGCAGAGGGGTGCGGCGGCTGACTTTATTTCCAGAACTTTCTGTCCAATGACCTGTACTGCACTGCTTCGGTTACGTGCTGAAGCTCGATATTATCACTGCCGTCTAAGTCTGCTATTGTTCTGGCAATTCGCAGAATTTTATCGTAAGCTCTCGCTGAAAGTCCCATACTTTCAAAGCAGGTCTCAAGAAGCTTTTTACTTGTTTCGTCAAGTTTGCAATATTCTCTTGTCATAGAGGGACTCATTTTTGCGTTGCAAGTGACACTTGTACCAGCGAAACGCTTGGTCTGTATAGCTCTGGCGGCATTGACTCTCTTTTTTATTTCGGCTGATGACTCACCTTTTTCTTCAGCTGAGAGTTTTTGGAAATCTACCTGAGGTACTTCTATATGTATGTCCAGTCTGTCGAGAAGAGGTCCGCTGACCTTGGAGAGATATTTTTGTGGCTGACCTTGTGAGCAGGTACACTCTCTTGTAGGGTGACCATAGTAGCCGCAAGGACATGGATTCATAGCACATACCAGCATAACCTCACAAGGATAGGTCAGTGAGCCTGATACACGGGATAAGGTGATGACGCCATCTTCAATAGGTTGACGCATTGCTTCCATTGATATTCTCGGAAATTCGGGGAGCTCATCAAGGAAGAGCACACCGTGATGAGAAAGGCTGAGTTCACCCGGCTTAGGTATTCTGCCACCACCTGAAAGTGCTGCTGCTGAGATAGTGTGATGTGGTGAACGGAAGGGTCTTTTTGTGATGAGTGATACCTTTTCAGGTAATGCACCTGCGATTGAATATATCTTGGTAACATCGAGGCTTTCCTGGAATGTCATATCGGGTAAAATCGATGGTATACGTTTAGCAAGCATACTTTTACCTGAGCCTGGAGGGCCGATCATAAGCGCATTATGACCACCTGCAGCTGCAATCTCAAGAGCTCTTTTAACCTGATACTGACCTTTTACGTCAGCAAAATCGAGAAGCTCATCTAAGCTGTCATCAGTGGTTGCATAGTCTTCAGCTGAAACTTTTTTAATGGGGCATCTGCCTGTAAGATGACCGTGAAGTTCCATAATGCTTCTTACACCATAAATATCAATGCCTTTGACAACAGAGCTTTCGGGGGCATTGTCCATTGGCAGATAAATCTCTTTATATCCTGCCTCTTTTGCCTTGATTACCATTGGTAAAGCACCAGTGATTTTTCTCACTTCACCGCTGAGAGACAGTTCACCGACAAAAACACTATTGTCTGTGTTACAGTTGAGCTGACCTGTGGCTTTGAGCAAAGCTACACATACGGGCAGGTCGTATACGGGGCCCTCTTTTTTCGTATCGGCAGGTGTCAGATTAACAGTAATTCTGCATACGGGAAATAGGAAACCATTGTTTTTCATGGCTGAGCGTACGCGGTCTCGCGATTCGCTGACGGCTGTGTCGGGGAGTCCCACCATATCAAATCGTGGCAGACCGTTATCGATAGATGCCTCAACGCCTACCTCGTAACTGTTCATACCAAACATACCGACGCTGTTAACTTTAACGAACATACAATCAATCCTTCTCAAATATGTCTTTATACTATATTATAACAAAAACATCTGTTTGTCAAGAACATTTGTTCTGTAAATTTAAAAAATCAAAGTCGGTACCACGGTAGGGTACCGACGAAAGATATTAATATCAAAGCAGGCTCTTATCAGGGAAGTAACCGGGAATTGGCTTGAGCTTAAAAGCATTGAGCTTGTTGAGGTAATCGATTCGATTTTTAGTTGCTTCATCCTCACATATTCCGGTGCGGATGTATTTGTCGAGCACCACATAGGTAAAGCCTAACTTATCTTCATCTGTTGAGCCGCAAAGTCCGTCAGAGGGAGTTTTATCAACAAGGTCAATGGGTAAATTGAGATATTTGCCGACCTCTTTTACTTCTTGTACAGTCAGACCTGCAAGGGGAGAAAAGTCGCCTGCAGCATCACCGTAACGGGTGGAGTAACCTACCCAGTCCTCAGAGAGATTGCAGGTGTTGGCAACTCTGCCGTTAAGACTTTGAGAGAAAGCGTAAACAGTAGTCATACGAAGTCGCGGAGCCAGATTGATTTTTGTCTGCTCACTGATTTCTATACCGCTGTCGTTAAGTGCTTTCACAGTGGCATCATAGCTTTCTTTTATGTTGCAGATGTAGTATTTGATGTCAAGATGATTGACGAGGGCAAGTGAGTCGTCGATATCACTCTGCACTCCGTTGGGCATAAGTATGCCGTAAACCTTATCTTTGCCGAGAGCTTCAACACAAAGAGCAGCGACAATACTTGAGTCTTTGCCGCCTGAGATGCCGAGTACTGCATTACAGCCTTTGCCGTTGGCCTCAAACCAATCTCTTATCCACTGAATAACTTCAGCTGTTACTTTTTCTGCATTGAACATAGGAAAACCTCCTGAAAATATACTATACAGTATTATAGCACAATTAATAGAAGAGTTAAAGTGGTTAATGAGATTTTTTTGGTACGGATGTAGAGGGAGCTGTATCTTAAATTGATATTCCTAAAATCAAATATCTACTTGACATTTGTTATTTAAATTGTTATTATACAAATATAGTTGGAAATTTAGATATTTTTACACAACATTGACTTGGAATTTTGTTTAATGTGCACTTAGAAGGCCGTTGTAATGTATCATAAGCCGAAAGGCGTTAATGATAAAATCATATTTAAAAGGAGAATTTATTATGAAAAACAAGAAACTTATGTTTGTGACAAGTGTTATACTTGTAATTGTAATGCTTTTCAGTTCTGTTTCAGTTGCTGCATATGACTCTGAAACCACAACTGAAGTCACAACAACTGTGGTTGAAGAGACAACAACTGAGGTAACTGAAGAAACAACAACCGAGGTAGCTGAAGAATCTACAACCGAAGCTCCGACAGAGGAACCCACAACCGATGGCAATGAAGAAACAACTACAGAGCCTGAAACTGATGACGGTTACTCAGATGATTACTGGGACGGATATGACGAAGGTTATGATGAGGGTTATGACGAAGGCTACAACGATGGCTTCTGGGACGGCTATTATGATTATGAAAGTGGCGACGATTACTCAGAAGGTTATTGGGACGGTTACTATGAGGGTTACTACGATGCAGTGAACAGAGAGGAAAACATTGTTACTATTTTTGACAAATGGGATGCTTTCTATTGGGATCTTTTAGAGAGAATTGCACTGATCAGAGAGACTATCATAGAATATATCTATATGATTTTCAAATTAGGTGATTATGCTGTAGAAGAGCCTGCTGAAATTGAAGATACAAGCTTTATTCCTGACGGTACACAGGCAACTCTTGCCGGTGATGAAGAAGCTGAGGCTCTCTGCGAAGAGTTCAACAACCTTATCAACGATTACATTTATGGTTATCACCCTGACCTTTATGTTACTGAAAAGTTTGAAACAATTGTAAATCTCGTTGATTGCTCAGGCGGATTTTTAGTTAAGAAAATGGCTCAGGAAATCATTGATGAAAACATAATTGATTACGTGGACGAAGAATATTTTTCTGAGTACTCATATCTGTATACTGTTCAGAGTACATTAATTTATCCTGCAGGTCTTACAACTGCCGAAAAGACAGTAAATGAAGATGGCTCAACAGAGTATAAGTTTGTACTTGCAGAAGAAGCAACCTTCTATGATGGATATGATACATATGCTGTTAAACTTAATAAATACGGTGAACCTGTATATACAGATAATTTCCAGCATTATTATGTAGCTTATACACTTGATATCGATGCTCTTTACTTAGATCCTGCAGCCATCTTAAGAGCAGAAATTCAGTATCCTGGTGCTACAATTACTGCTAAGGTAGATGATCAAGGCAGACTCGAATACTACAACATTGAAATGCCTGTAAAGGGCTCAGGTGAAGGTAAAATCAGCTTTATCAAAATTGATGCAACTCTTGAGGGCGAGAGTAACTTATACTACACATTTGATTACAATGTATAATTGTTAAATTACATAACTAAAGGGCAGGATAATACCTGCTCTTTTTTTGCGCGTTAAAGTGTTGGTTTGCCACCTTGACTATAAAATAATGCCCTATTATCATCTTTTTGTTACTTTCTACTAAAACGGTAAAAAGCACAATATTTAGATAACTTATCTTGACAAGACCACTATATATGTGGTATCATTATACCGAACTGCTATATAAATTTAATCGGAAGGAAGATGAAGAATGAACGTAATTAAGCGAGACGGCTCAGTGGTACAGTATGACAGAAGTAAGATAGTTATTGCCCTTACAAAGGCAAATGATGCCGTAGAAGAAAACGAAAAAGCTACCCACCAACAGATTGATGCTATTGCTGATTACATATCAAACAAGCAAAAAAGCCGTATCCTTGTTGAAGATATTCAGGATATGGTTGAGTTCAAACTTATGGAAATCGGTAAGTATGCTCTTGCAAAAGCTTATATTATTTACCGTTACAACAGAGCTATGGTAAGAAAGGCGAATACTACAGACGATTCAATCCTCAGCCTTATCAAAAACTCCAACAAAGATGTAATGGAAGAAAACTCAAATAAAGATGCCGTTATGGCCGCAACTCAGCGTGCCCTTATTGCAGGTGAAGTATCAAAGGACCTTACCCGTCGACTTCTTCTGCCCGAGTATATTTCCAAGGCTCACGATGAGGGTACAATCCACTTCCACGATGCAGACTACTTCCTGCAGCCTATCTTCAACTGCTGTCTTATCAATATCGGCGATATGCTCGACAACGGCACTGTTATGAATGCTAAGCTTATCGAAAGCCCCAAGAGCTTCCAGGTTGCGTGTAATGTAACAACTCAGATTATCGCATCTGTTGCTTCAAGCCAGTACGGCGGTCAGAGTGTAGATATCAGCCACCTCGGTAAGTATCTTCGCAAGAGCAGAGACAAGTTCTATAAGCATATCAGTGAAGAGTTCGGTGCTGAGTTTACAGAAGAGCAGATCAACAAGATTGTCGATGACCGTTTAGGTGATGAGCTTCGCTCAGGTGTACAGACTATCCAGTACCAGATCAACACACTTATGACAACTAACGGTCAGTCACCTTTCGTAACAATTTTCCTCAACCTTAAAAAGGATGACGAGTACATCAAAGAAAATGCCATGATTATTGAGGAGATTCTCCGTCAGCGCTATCAGGGCATCAAGAATGAAAAGGGCGTTTATGTAACTCCCGCTTTCCCGAAGCTTGTATATGTACTCGATGAACATAACTGTCTTAAGGGCGGCGAGTATGACTATATCACAAAACTCGCTGTTAAATGCTCAGCTAAGAGACTTTACCCCGACTATATCTCAGCTAAAAAAATGCGCGAAAACTATGAGGGCAATGTATTCTCACCAATGGGTTGCCGTTCATTCCTTTCACCCTGGAAAGACGAAAACGGTGAGTATAAGTTTGAGGGCAGATTCAATCAGGGTGTTGTATCCCTCAACCTGCCTCAGATTGGCATTATCGCAAGAGGCGATGAAGAGAAATTCTGGTCACTTCTTGAAGAAAGATTACAGCTTTGCTTTGAAGCTCTTATGTGCCGTCATCAGGCCCTTCATAATGTTATCTCAGATACAAGCCCTGTTCATTGGCAGTACGGCGCTATCGCGAGACTTAAGAAGGGTGAGACTATTGAAAAGTATCTCCACGACGGATACTCAACAATCTCACTTGGTTATATCGGTCTTTATGAGGCTACCAAGCTTATTAAGGGCGTCAGCCATACTGACCCTGTAGGTACAGAATTTGCTCTTAAGGTTATGAATACTCTCAGAGCTCACTGTGAAAAATGGAAGAAAGAAACAGGCCTCGGCTTCGGTCTTTACGGTACCCCCGCTGAGTCACTGTGTTACCGTTTTGCAAGAATAGATAAGGAACGCTTCGGTACAATTGAAGATGTAACTGACAAGGGTTACTATACCAACTCATATCACGTTGATGTAAGAGAAGATATCGATGCTTTCCAGAAGTTCACTTTTGAAAGCCAGTTCCAGGTTATCTCATCAGGCGGTGCTATCTCTTATGTAGAAATTCCCAATATGAGACACAACCTTGAGGCTCTCGAAGAGCTTGTTAAGTTTATCTATGACAATATTCAGTATGCTGAGTTCAACACCAAGAGTGACTACTGTCACGAATGCGGTTTTGACGGTGAAATCACTATCAATGAAAACCTTGAATGGGAATGTCCCAACTGTGGTAACAAAGATCAGAGAAAGATGAATGTTACAAGAAGAACTTGCGGATACCTTGGCGAAAACTTCTGGAATGTCGGCAAGACTAAGGAAATTAAGGCAAGAGTGCTGCACTTGTAATAGCATCGCGTTTTTGATTCTTTTTCCGCGATAGGAAAAAGAATGCCTCGCAGCGAGCGATATATAAAGGTTTTAATATTGCAGGGACACGGCTTGCCGTGTCCTCGATATGTTGCCCATGGCAACTCGATATGTCTGAGGACTCGATATATTTGCCTTTGGCAAATTCGATATGCACCTGCGGTGCGAGATTACAGAAATGAGGTGAAAGAAGTGAACTATGCAACTATCAAGCCCTTTGACGTGGCAAACGGCCCCGGTGTACGCGTGTCGCTGTTTGTCAGCGGCTGTACTCACAGATGTAAAGGCTGTTTCAATGAAGAAGCCTGGGACTTTTCTTACGGTGAGGAGTTCACTTCCGAAAGTCTCGATAAGATACTGACAGCTATGAAGCCTGACTATATAAAAGGTTTCTCACTCTTAGGCGGTGAGCCCTTTGAACCCAGAAATCAGGTAGTTTTAGCTGATGTACTCGAAGAAATAAAAAAGGCATATCCCGACAAAAATATCTGGTGTTATACGGGGTATACCTATGATAAAGATCTGCTCAGTGGCAGACTTTGTGATAAGAGTATCACGGAAAAAATGCTTAAAAATATAGATATCCTCGTTGACGGTAAATTTGTCGAGGAGTTCAAAAACCTTAAGCTTCGCTTCAAAGGCTCGGAAAATCAGCGGATTATCGACCTTAGAAAAACCGAAGAGTCAGGCGAAATCACACTTTGGGAGGGTGACAGAAATGAAATTTGATCTTAGAATAAAGAAACTACGTGACAATGCTCAGATGCCTATATACGGCAGTGAGTGGGCGGCAGGCGCAGATATGTACGCGGCAATTGATGAAGCTGTAACTATCGAGCCGAATGAGACTAAGTTTATCCCTACTGGACTTGCATTTGAAATTCCCGAGGGTTATGCAGGCTTTATTTATGCAAGAAGCGGCCTTGCTTGTAAGAAAGGTCTTGCACCTGCTAATAAAGTCGGTGTTGTCGATGCTGACTACAGAGGTGAGGTTATGGTCGCTCTTCACAATCACGGCAAAGAGGCGCAGATCGTTGAAGCTGGAGAGCGTATAGCTCAGATGATTATTGCACCCTTTATCACTGCTAACTTTATTTTCAGTGACGAGCTTGACGATACCGTAAGAGGAGCAGGCGGCTTCGGCTCAACAGGCAGAAAATAATCTGCGCATTTTGGTTACTTTTTCGCGCAAGGAAAAGTCACGCCCGCCCGGCGAGGGCATTTACTAACATATAAAGCAAAAAAGTACAGCTCAGATGGGCTGTACTTTCATTTTAATATTTGCATATTTTATATTGCAATTGTAAAGTTTTAGTAGTAAAATATAACTATCAATATCAGGAGGGAAAATATGGAAAAGAAAAATTATGACAAGGTTATCAAAGCTTTACAGATTGCGGCATTGGTCTTTATGATTGCAATGGTGGCTGTAATGCTTATCGTAATGAACAAGTTTGACATCAGTGTCGAAAATGCAGCATCTCTTTCGACTTACATATCAGGCGGTACGGTGACAGTGGCACTGATAATCATCGCTTTTACCGTTATCAAATCATTCGCACTCATATTCCCACCGGCAATTATACTTGCAATATCGGGTCTGCTTTTTGATAGTGTGTGGACAGCTATTCTTGTCAATGCAATAGCAGTTGCACTCAGCGTTATTTTGCCTTATTTCTTCGGCAAGTTTGCCGGCAAAGATCTCCTTGATACTCTCAAGGCTCGTTTTCCGAAAATCAAAAAGCTTGACGAGTTTGCAGGTCAGAATGAGTTTATGGTTGTGTATGTTGTCAAGGCATCAGGTGTTGTACCCTCAGATCTTATGAGTGTAATTTATGGTGCAATGAACGTTAACTTCTGGAAGTTCTTTATTGCTTCAAACTTAGGTATGCTGCCCTTTAATGTGCTGTTCTCATTTCTTGCAAACAAAGGCGACCTTTCAAATCCCTACAGCCTGCTTTATATTATACCTATCCCTGTTTTTGTGGTGATTATGAGTATTGTTGTGAAGAAGATGACAAAGAAAAACAGCAAAGTTTGATATTGGTATCGATGAGTGGATGCACCGTAGTGCATCCACTCATTTTGCTGTAACTAAGGCCTGATTTAAGATGTGAAAATACCGCAAAAACCTTATGTTAAATCTATGTGAAATGCCGTTAACAATTAATTTATCACAACATAGACAAAAACCGGAAAATGTCTAAAATAATGACAGATGCTTAAAAATGTTAAAAAAATACCAACAAAAAAACTTACTAATTTTGTTTAAAGTAACTAAACTTCCGTTTTGGCACTAGAATTGTTGACACAGTGTTAATAAAATGTTATAATCTTAAACATAAAAGTGCCTTGAGAGTTACCGTTATCTCAGGGTTTCAGTTTTCTGTGAGGGAAACTGAAAAGCTTTAACACTGATTATCAAAAAGGGGAGGGTAATCAGCGAAAAAAATCACCCCGTAATAATTTATCTTTAGAAAGGAAGATGAACAAAATGAGAAACAATTTCAAACGTTTCTTAAGTGTAGCTCTTGTGCTCATCATGGCTCTTTCAGTTGTACCTGTAAGTACATTTGCTACAGGGGAAACCAATGTTGCTAAAATCGGCAACACAGAGTATGAAAATCTCGCAAAAGCTATCGCAGCTGCAAATGCAGGCGATACAATCACACTTCTTGCTGATGTAAATGAAAATGTTACACTTAGCAATAACCTTACAATTGACGGTAATGGCAACAAGTACACAGGAACAATGAACATTGGAACTGTAGGAAAC
>JAZTWC010000019.1:0-3304 GCA_045635665.1 Acutalibacteraceae bacterium | reverse complement strand
GGGTAAGTGGCAGTTTGCATCGATGCAAAGCTTTTCAATAGTATCAATAATTACGTCAACATTAATCTCACGCATTATTTGTTTTCCTCTCTTTCGTGTCTTGCATACTTGGGAAGAAGTAAGGGTGATACCATACCTGTTGCAAGGTCAGCAGCTTCAAGCTCAGCAGCATAAGCAGCAACGTGGTCGATGTTCATTGCGCCGAGTTCGATTTCCTTAGCCTTTTTAGCTGCAGCCTTACCAGCATTTCTACCGAATACGATGATATCAAGAAGTGAGTTACCCATAAGACGGTTTCTGCCATGGATACCGCCAACAGCCTCACCTGCAACAAGAAGGTTGGGAATTGTCTTTGTGAAGCCTTCGCCACCGATTTCAAGACCACCGTTCTGATAGTGAAGAGTGGGATAAACAAGGATGGGCTGCTTTCTCATATCGATACCGTAGTTGAGATACATTCTCATCATAGCAGGGATTCTCTTTTCGATTGTACCCTCACCGCCGAGGATTTCAATCATGGGAGTATCAAGCCATACACCGCTGCCAAGAGGAGTATCAACACCCTTGCCATTAGCACATTCACGGATAATAGCTGAAGCTGAAACGTCACGTGTCTCAAGAGGATGAGCATAGGCTTCACCGTCTTTATTTACAAGCATTGCACCGAGTGAACGTACTTTTTCAGTTACGAGAGCACCGAAAATCTGTGAGGGGTAAGCAACACCTGTGGGGTGGTACTGGATAGTATCCTGATAAAGGAGAGGTGCACCTGCTCTGTAGCCGAGTACAAGACCGTCAGCTGTAGCACCGTAGTGGTTTGATGTGGGGAAGTTCTGATAGTGAAGTCTGCCTGCACCGCCTGTAGCGATAACAACGGTCTTAGCCTTAGCAACAAGGTAGTCGCCTGTTTCCATATTAAGAAGAACAGCACCTGCTACCTGACCCTTATCGTCTTTGATAAGCTCAACAGCACTTGTGAACTCGATTACAGGGATCTTTCTGTTGAGAACTTCGTCACGAAGGTTTCTCATGATTTCAGCACCTGAGTAGTCCTTACAAGCGTGCATTCTTTTTCTTGAAGTACCGCCACCGTGGGTTGTAACCATTGTGCCGTCTTCCTGCTTGTCGAACATAACACCGAGATCGTTAAGCCATTTGATAGCATCAGGAGCTTCCATAACAAGTCTTCTGAGAAGCTCGGGTCTAGCTGCGAAGTGACCGCCGCCGAAAGCGTCAAGATAGTGCTGTACAGGTGAATCGTTGGGCTTATCAGCTGCCTGAATACCACCTTCAGCCATCATTGTGTTAGCGTCACCGATACGAAGCTTTGTAACGATCATTACGTCAGCGCCTGCTTCATTAGCTTCGATTGCAGCACTTGAGCCTGCACCGCCGCCACCAATTACGAGTACATCTGTTTCATAGTCAACCTTTGAAAGGTCAACCTTATCTGTGAGAAGTCTTGAGTTTGAGTGAAGGAGATCTGCGAGTTCCTTAGGAGCCTTCTGACCCTTGTTGGGGCCGACCTTGATTTCACTGAAGCCGTCTTCTCTGTAGTCGGGATGATAATTTTTAAGAAGATTTTCCTTTTCCTCAGCTGTCATACGTCTGGGTTCGGTCTTCATTCTTTCTTCACGGGTAGCTTCTACCTTTTTAATTGATTCAAGCATATTTTCAGTAAACATTTCGGCACCTCCTTATTTCTCGATCTCTCTTGTGTTGTAAAGCTCTTTCATTTCGGTGATGGGCTTAGCCATAACCTGTTCGATGAGCTCGTCATATGCACCCTTGTTGATTTCTTCAACTCTTGAGCAAAGATGCTCTGTTTCGGGAGCGATGTATTTACCTACGAGACGTCTTGCAAGAAGACCAACCATAGGATGTGAAATTTCAGCGGGACATCTTACGCTGCAGCAGCCGCAAGCTACACAGTCAAATGATTCCTCTGCACACTTCTCATACTCACCTCTCTGAGCGTAAGCGATATACTGCATTACGTTGAGGTCCTGAGTACAAGCCTTTGTGCAGGCGTTACAACCGATACAGCTGTAGATTTCAGGATAGTGCTCCATCATAATCTGCTGTGTGGGTTTGATTTCGCCGATATCGTAAGTTCTCTTATCTGTGGGGAAGAAGGGAATTGAAGCAACATACATACCGTCTTCAACCTGCTTCTGGCAAGCAAGACAAGTCTTGAGTGTGTTATCTCCCTTTATTCTGTAAATTGTGGCACAAGCACCGCAGAAGCCGTGACGGCAACCGCAACCTCTGTTAAGGGTGTAACCAGCATACTCCATAGCTGTCATAATGGTAAGGCTGCCGGGTACTTCATACTTTTTGCCGAAAAAATATACATTAACCAAGTTACTCATGTTATTATTCGTCCTTTCTTAATACTCGTCGGGAAGTTCATCAACTTCGTCACAGCGGAAAACGGGGCCGTCTTTACAAACATACTTTGAACCGATGTTGCAACGACCACATTTGCCGATACCGCATTTCATACGAAGCTCAAGTGTTGTGTACGCCTGAGTCTTTGAATAGCCCATCTCTGTGAGAGCTGCCAATACAAACTTAATCATAATCGGCGGACCGCATACGAGTACAGTTTTGTCAGCTGAGAGTTCAAGTTCTTTGAGGTATGCGGGTACGAAACCAACATGACCGTCCCAGCCTTCCTGAGGTCTGTCGATGGTCAGGTATACGTTTACGTCCTTAGCTTTCATCCATACTTCCTGGATTTCCTTAAGCTGAACAAGATCGTCAGCTGAACGTGAACCGTAAAGAATATCTACCTTGCCGTAATCATCACGGTTATCAAGAACATAGTTGATAACACTACGAAGAGGAGCGAGACCGATACCGCCGGCAACAAAGAGAAGATCTTTGCCCTTAAGCTCAGTGTCAACGGGGAAGTTGTTACCGTAGGGGCCTCTTACTGTGATTTCATCGCCAACCTGTAATTCGTGGAGATAATCTGTAAGCACGCCGCACTTTTTGATGCTGAATTCCTGATATTCCTTGTTTGTGGGTGAAGATGTGATTGAGAACATAGCCTCACCTACACCAGGTACAGAAACCATAGCACACTGACCGGGTTTATGCTCGAAGAGTTTGCCACCCTCGGGAGCATTAACTCTGAAAGTCTTAACATCAGGTGTTTCCTGACGGATATCAGTAACTACACCAATCATAGGCACAAGTGTGTCTAAGGTATAGTCCTTATGACAATTACAATCGCACATTATTTTCCTGCCTCCTCATTCATAAAAGCTTTGATAACCTTTACAATATTTGTGGATGC